>JAZJXP010000133.1:0-19570 GCA_040390835.1 Pseudomonadota bacterium | reverse complement strand
CATCACCTTGGCAACATCGTGGAAACCAGCCCTAAGGAGGCGATGGAGTTTCTGGGAAATAAAGTCTGGCTGCTATTATTACTGGTGATTGCAATAACAGCCTGGTGGTGGAGCCTGTTGCGCGTTGCCAAAAACCATACACACTGGGACTGGACGCATCGTTCGCGCTGGGCAGTCTTGCTGCTTTTTGTGCTGGGCATCGCCACCTGGACTTATGGTGAGCAAATAGGTGTTGCCAAAGCCCCGCCTTCCGCCAGTGCCAGCAAGCCCACTGGCAGTGTCGCCTCAGACTCTGGTTCAAGCTCAGATTCATCCTCTACCGAAGACGAGGAAAAAGATGAAGACGAAGAGGAAGAAGCCAGCGCTTCGGTATCGGCTTCAGACTCAGTCTCAAGCTCTGCAAGCGCCTCTGCAGATACCCTGACACGCTGGCGCGCCAGCCTGAAGAAAAATCTGCCACCTTTGCCGCACTGGGCCAAAATCCCGTACGACGAAGAGACTTATATACGCACCTGGCCATTTGGCCTGATCTTGCGTGCCAATGATTTTTGGGTGGAGCGCGATTACCTGGCCAAGCTGTCAGAGAAAAGCCGCGCCTTCCGCTTCCAGGCGCATCTGGATGGCAACCCGCAGACGCCGCAAACCATCATCATGGTGATAGGCGAATCTTCGCGTTTTGACCGTTGGAGCCTGAATGGCTATGAGCGTGACACTAATCCTCTGCTCAAGAAAGAAAGCAATCTGGTCGCGTTCAGCGATGTGGTGACTGCTGTTTCAGCCACTCGGCTGTCGGTGCCCATCATCGTGTCGCGTAAGCCGGCTGCACAAAGCCTGAAGGCGGGATTTTCTGAAAAATCATTTTTGACAGCATTCAAGGAAGCGGGTTTCAAGACTTATTGGTTGTCAAATCAAATGAGCTTTGGTCAGTTTGATACGCCAACTTCTGTGTTCGCCAAAGAGGCTGACGTCACCCAATTCTTGAACCTGGGTGGCTTTACCAATAGTTCGAATCTTGACCAGGTCTTGCTGGAACCCATGGCAAATGCCATGCGCGATGCTTCGCCCAAGAAACTGATCGTCTTGCATACCCTCGGCAATCACTGGAATTACAGCCACCGTCACCCACAGTCTTTTGATAACTGGAAACCATCGCTGTATGGCGTCGTCAATCCGGCTTATACCGACCTCAAGAACAAGCAGGCCCTGAACAATAGTTATGACAATTCCATCTTGTATACAGACTGGGTGCTGTCGGAAGTCATACAAAAATTAAAGACCAGCTCGCAAATCACTTCACTACTATATATCTCCGACCATGGGCAGACGCTGTATGACGGCACCTGCAATCTGGCTTTTCATGGTCACAATACTGAGTATGAATTCCATGTGCCGGCTTTCATGTGGTATTCCGATGCTTATCAAGAACATTTCCCGGACAAGATAGTCCAGTTGCGCCTGCATCAAAAAGCCAGGCTATCGACAGAAAACGTTTTTCACAGCCTGCTGGACATGGCGAATATCCGCTATCCGGATGAAAAACTGGAATGGAGCATACTCAGCAAGCAGTTGAAAGCACATACCCGCTATGTAGACAGCTATGGCTGGACCAATTATGACAATGCCACACTGAAAGGGGATTGCCGCGAAGTCATGGATAAAAAGACCCCTTTGGTACAAGAAAAATAGCCTGCAGGTATTAAATTGTTATACCCCGTGAATGTGGGCATGCTTGATTGCGGTAAAAGCACTTTCTCACTTACACTTGCAAAATATGCCTCATGAGATAGCGCCCACCCTGCAATTCAGCCACCAGCATCAGCCCACCGCCATCGTCGCAGGTGCCTGGCTGGTGCATATCCTGTCACCTAAAGCGACCATGCAGGAGATCAGTGTGCAGTTAAGCCAGGCTGCCAAACATGCTGAACTGCACTGGGATTTAAGCCAGGTCAGTGCGCTGGACCATATAGGTGCGCAAATGCTGTGGCGTATCTGGGGCAAACAAAGACCAAAACACGTCACCATCCTGCCAGCCCATGAAGGTCTGTTTGCCCGGTTGGAAGAAGTCAGCAAGATTTTCGTTCCACCTCCGGCCAAACCACGGCTGACGCGTACCATGCAACTGGGTGCACAAGTGCTGGGTTTGTTCCAGCACTTATATAGTTTCACTGCCCTGCTCGGCCAGCTCATGCTGGATTTATTCCGCTTTGCCCGTCATCCCATGAAAGCGCCGTGGAAAGAATTATCGGCCAATGTCTACCATACCGGTGCGCAGGCGCTGGGCATTACTGCCCTGGTCGGCATCTTGATAGGCGTAGTGCTGTCTTATTTGTCCGCCCAGCAATTGCGCACCTTTGGTGGTGACCTGTATATAGTCAATATCCTGGGCATGAGTATCATGCGCGAACTTGGTCCCATGCTGGCCGCCATCCTGGTGGCAGGGCGCTCTGGCTCTGCCATTACGGCACAACTGGGTGTCATGCGGGTGACCGAAGAACTGGATGCCATGCGCGTCATGGGCATACCGCACGGTTTTCGCCTGATCATGCCCAAGGTGCTGGCGCTGGCGATTGCCATGCCCTTGCTGGTGATCTGGACAGATATCATGGCATTGGCAGGCGGCATGATATCGGCACAGGCTTTGCTGGGCATGTCCCCTGAATTTTTTATCTATAAACTACCGGAAGCCGTACCCCTGATTAATTTCTGGATAGGTTTGAGCAAAGGCGTCACCTTTGGCATCCTGATCGCCCTGATTGCCTGCCACTATGGCTTACGCATAGAACCAAATACCGAAAGCCTGGGGCGCGGCACCACCAATTCTGTGGTCGTCGCGATTACCGTGGTCATCATTGCCGATGCCATCTATGCCATTATCTTCAGCAAGGCGGGTTACTGATGGCAGGCGAAAACATCATAGAAATTCGCGATTTGCGCACCCAGTTTGGCCGTGCCGTGGTGCATGACCAGCTGGAACTGGACGTCAAACGGGGTGAAATCCTGTCCATCGTCGGCGGCTCAGGCTCTGGCAAGACTGTGCTGATGCGGCAGATGCTGGGGCTGGAAATACCTACACGCGGTAGTATCAAGGTATTTGGCGAAGACTTGCATGATTCGCAAGCGCGGCATCTGGATTATTTGCGCAAGCGTTCTGGCATGTTGTTCCAACATGGTGCCCTGTATTCTGCCCTGAGCGTGTTCGACAATGTTGCCCAACCCATGCGCGAACTGGGAACGCTGCCAGAAGATCTCATCAATGACCTGGTCTACCTGAAGCTGCACATGGTTGACATTGCCTTTGAGCATGCGCGCAAGATGCCAGCGGATTTGTCAGGCGGCATGATCAAGCGGATTGCCCTGGCGCGCGCACTGGCACTAGACCCGGAATTACTGTTTTTGGATGAGCCAACAGCGGGGCTGGACCCAGATCGCTCAGACAGCTTTGTCGAACTGATACTATCGCTACACCAGCAATTGCGCCTGACCGTGATTATGGTGACGCATGATCTGGACAGCCTGTTTGCCCTCTCCAACCGGATTGCAGTACTGGCAGAAAAACATGTAGTCACTATAGGGACACCCAAAGAAGTCGTGGCTTACCAACATCCATTCATACGCAGTTTCTTCCTTGGCGGGCGCGGCCTGCGCGCCATGGAAGCACTGCCACTCCAAACGCCTCAGGAAATATAAGCTATGGAAAACAGATCTCATGCGCTCATGGCAGGTTTCTTCACCATTGCCCTGCTGACACTGACGACCGTACTGGCCATCTGGCTGGGGCGCGACAAGATCAAGCGGGTGCCGTATGACGTAGTGACCTCGTCGGCAGTATCCGGCCTGAACTTGCAGGCAGCGGTGCGCTACAAGGGCATCAAGGTCGGCAATGTTACGGACATCGACTTTGATGACAAGAACCCTGGGCAAATTATCTTGCGGCTGGAGATCGTGCCTGATGCACCCGTCACCAGTTCGACCTATGCCACGCTGGGTTATCAGGGCGTTACCGGCATTGCCTTTATACAACTTGACGATAGTGGCACCTCGAAACAATTGCTGGTTGCCAGCACTAATCCAGATGCTGTACCGCGCATTCCCATGCATCCTGGCATGATGCAAAATCTGGAGCAACGCGGTCAGGTCATTCTGGGGCAGGCTGAAGAGTTAACCCGTCGCTTGAATACCATGCTGGACCCGGCCAATCAAAAATCACTGATGACAGCGATACAAAACTTTGGCCAGGCCTCTGCGGCATGGAAGGCGCTGCCTGCAAAATTTGAACCCACGCTGGCGCGCCTGCCTGAAATAGCAGACCAGGCCAAGATGACGATGGTGGAAATACGCAACCTGTCTGGCAATGTCAGCAAACTCAGCAATAACCTGAATCAGTTGACGAGCAGCATACAAGCCGATGATGGCCCGCTGGCACGGTTTAATCTGGTGATGGACAATGTCAGTAACAGCCTGATTCTGGATACCCTGCCCAAGGTACAAAGTGCGGCTGGCGAAGCCAAGACCAGCCTGCGCTCTTTTGGCCGCCTCTCAGATTCACTCAAGGAAAGGCCGCAAAGCCTTTTGTTTGGTAACCCCATCCCTGCACCTGGTCCGGGTGAGCCTGGCTTTGTCGCGCCCAAGTAAAGGAATACACATGAACTATCCCGCATTTTTTGGCCGCATTGGCAATCTCGGCAATCTTGGAAATATTGGTGCAGTATTCCTGCTGGTCCTGGTGTCTGCCTGTAGCAGCACACCTGTCACACAGCAACTTCAGCAATATGATTTTGGGCCACTGAGCACAACTGCATCAGTTGCATCAGTGCCGCCAAATCAGGGGAAATTGCAGATCAGCATAGCAGAGGTCACGATTCCGCCAGCGCTGGACAGCAATGCCATGCTGTACCGGCTGCAATATGACAATGTACAGCAGCTCAAGGCTTATTCCCTGCATCGCTGGAGCATGCCACCGGCGCAATTGCTGGCACAAAGATTGAAAGCCGTTCTGGTATCGCAAGGTGCAGATGTATTGGCAAATACAGATGGAACAAACTTGCCTATCCTGCGTTTGGAAATAGATGAGTTTTCGCAGATTTTCACGGCAGCAAGCCAAAGCAATGCGCAAATCAGCTTGCGGGCCTCTGTCATCAAGGGTCATAAACTGATTGCGCAAAAAAGCTTTCAGCAAAAAGTAGCGACAAGCACAGCAGATGCGCCCGGTGGCGCAAGAGCCATGCGCGAAGCCGCCGATGCCAGCATAGCTGAAATACAGACCTGGATCATGAGCCTGCCATTGAAATAAAGCTGATTGATCAAGTCGATAGTCGATATTTGAAGCCGACCGCATGCAGCCAGATCCCAATACAGTATCAGCAGACGCGCAGCCTGGTGAGTCGCCAAGTGAATCACCAACCAAGCAAGCTAGTCCGCAACTAAGCAGCCTGCGTAGCTCTCCCTTTGCCAGGGTGAGTCTGGTCGCCTATCTGTTTTTGATTATCTATGCGAGCTGGTATCCGTTTACCGGCTGGCAAACGAATAGCTGGGCAGCACTGCCCGAGCTCATGCAACAATGGCCGCGTTACTGGGGCGGCTTTGATGCCATCATCAATGTGGTCGGCTATATGCCGTTTGGCATGCTGGTGGTGTTTGCGCTCTACCCACTGGTCAGGCGCTGGTGGGCAGCATTGCTGGCAACGCTCAGCGGCGCGCTGATATCAGCAACCGCTGAAATTGTGCAAAACTTCTTGCCCAGCCGAGTTACTTCACTGCTGGATTTTTTGACCAATACCTCGGGTGCCATGCTGGGTGCGATCCTGGGTGCCCTGCTGACCCCGTTGATACTGGAAAAAGGCCGCCTGCAATTACTGCGCAAGCAATGGACGTATAAAGAATCCAGTCGCGAAATCCTGGTGCTGGGTCTGTGGTCCATGGCGCAGATTTATCCGCAAGCCTATCTGTTTGGCCTGGGTCAGGTCTTGCCAGTGATTTCGCAAACCCTGAGCGAGCTGATGGACATGGATATTGATATCAGTGCCTTCCTGCTACAGGGTTTCGAGCTTAGTGCAGAAGAATACCTGCTGTCAGAAACCATTATCACCGCCTGCAGTTGCACTGGTGCCCTGCTGATTTGCCTGAGCCTGCTGAACCGGCATGCACCCAAAACCATCCTGTCAGTCTTGTTGCTGGGTGCAGCCCTGACTATCAAGGCACTGGCCAGCGCCCTGCTGTTCAAACCTGAATATGCTTTTGCCTGGCTGACCCCGGGTGCGCGTGGAGGTTTGCTGATCAGTATCATCATGCTGTATGGTTTTTCCTTTGCACCATCCCATGTACAAAGGCGGCTGGCTCTGCTGATGCTGACGATTTCACTGGTGGTCATCAACCTGGTCTCGGACAATCCCTA
Organism: Pseudomonadota bacterium; assembly: GCA_040390835.1. Lineage (GTDB taxonomy): Bacteria > Pseudomonadota > Gammaproteobacteria > Burkholderiales > Burkholderiaceae_D > Undibacterium. Next base: position 13,179 of record JAZJXP010000133.1, on the reverse strand, counting down.
CTTTGCCGCCACCATGCAAACCTGGGTACAAGGCAAGTTTTTGAACTTTAATGGCGCGGCGCAATTCCTGTCATTGTTCTGGCCGTTTCTGGCTATCTGGGCGCTTTTACGCAAGCCGCGCCCAGTGTAAAAGTCCCCGGACTTCACAATTGCAGTATCATAGCGGGCAACAAGCGCCATCAACCGGTGGCGGTATCAACCGCAGGCTGGATATCTTATGTCTGAAGCACTCTATTTTCAAAAACACGTCTTTTTTTGCCTGAACCAACGCGAAGACGGCCGCCCTTGCTGTGCTGACCGTGGTGCGCAAGCCGCCCAGGAACATGCCAAACGCCGCATCAAACAACTGGACATGAATGGCCAGGGCAAAATCCGCATCAATAAAGCTGGTTGCCTCGACCGTTGTGAAGAAGGCCCGGTCCTGGTGGTCTATCCGCAAGGCACCTGGTACACCTTTGTCGATCAATCCGATATTGATGAAATCATTGATGTTGATCTGATAGGCGGCGGTGTCGTCGAACGCTTGCGGATTTGATCATCATGAATGCACAGACTGAACATTTTTCACTCCAGGGCGCGGCTGGCAATTTGCAATGCGCGCTGGATTTGCCTGATCCTGAAACACATGCCGCCCCAATAGGTCTGGCTTTGGTAGCCCATCCGCATCCGCTGTTTGGCGGCACCATGGACAATAAAGTGGCGCAAACCCTGGCACGCACTTTCACAGCCCTGGGCTATGTTGCCGTGCGCATGAATTTCCGTGGTGTCGGCAAGTCAGAAGGCACGCACGATGCAGGCATGGGTGAAACCGACGACATGGAATTATTACTGACCGCCATGCGTGCACGTTACCCGGATTTGCCACTGGCATTAGCCGGTTTTTCCTTCGGCACTTTTGTACAAACCCGCCTGCAGCAGCGTCTGCAAGAAAACGGCAAGCCGGCAGAACGCCTGGCGTTGGTCGGTGCCGCTGCCGGCAAATGGGATATGCCAGCGATACCTGCAAATACCATCCTGATCCACGGTGAACTGGATGACACCATACCTCTGAGCGCGGTGCTGGATTGGCTGCGCCCCCAAGATATACCCGTCACCGTGATACCCGGTGCTGACCACTTCTTCCACCGTCGTCTGCACCATATCAAACAACTCATCACCAGCATGTGGGATAAAGCCTGATGCTGTTGCAGCCAGATTCTATGCAGACAAGGTGCTGATCATGAATCTGCTGAATACCCAATTACTCACACAATTATTCTTTTTTTGTCACCCTTTGTTTTATTAGCTACCACAATGAAAAAATTCCTCGCCTCAATTGCCGTCTCGCTGCTGACCATGACAGCCGCCGTCGCGCAAACCCTGCCTGCGCCTACCATTGCTTCCAAAGCCTGGCTCTTGCTGGATGCCACCAGCAATCAAGTCATCGCTGCACAAGAACCAACCATGAGCGTAGAGCCAGCATCGCTGACCAAGATCATGACCGCCTACCTGGTGTTTTCTGCCCTCAAGGACAAAAAACTGGACCTGAACCAGAGCATCAATGTCTCTGTTCGTGCTTGGAAAGTCGATGGCAGCAGCTCGAAAATGTTTATCGAACCCAACAAACCAGTCACTATCAATGAATTGCTGTATGGCCTGATCGTACAGTCTGGCAATGATGCCGCCGTTGCCCTGGCAGAAGCGGTGGCCGGCAGCGAAGAAGCCTTCGTTGTGCAAATGAACCGCGAAGCTGAGCGCATGGGTCTCAAAGCCACGCGATTTGCCAATTCGCATGGTCTGCCCAGCAAGGATAATTATTCGACAGCACAGGATTTATCCAATCTGGCAGCGCGCCTGATCATTGATCACCCTGAGTTCTACAAGACTTATTACTCCACCAAGACCTATACCTATAACAAGATCACCCAGCCTAACCGCAACCGCCTGTTGTTGCTCGACCCTACTGTCGATGGCATGAAAACCGGCCACACCACCAGTGGTGGCTATAGCCTGATTTCTTCTGCAAATCGCCCGAATGGCACAGGCCAGCGCCGCCTGATCTCTGTCGTCATCGGTGCCGACAGTGACTCGGTACGTGCGCAAGAAAGCCTGAAATTGCTGAACTGGGGCTACCTGAACTTTGAAACCCTGAAGCTATATGACAAAGGCCAGGCGATTGCCACTCCAGAAGTCTGGAAAGGTACGCAACCGCAGGTCAAGATAGGCTTTGACCGTGAATTGTATGTGACCCTGCCCAAAGGCTCGGCCGCCAAGCTGAAACCGGCACTGGAACGCAAAGACCCGCTGGTCGCTCCGATTGCATTGAACAGCAAGGTCGGCACCATGAAGGTCATGCTGGATGGCAAGGCTGTTGCTGAAGTCCCGGTAATTGCACTGGAGCAGGTGAATCAGGCCAGCATCTTTGGCCGCGCATGGGATTCGATACGCCTGATGTTCAAATAATTAATGACGAAACATAGCCAGGTTTGATGCTCACACATAAACCCTGGCTATGCCTGTATGCAGTATTTGCATAAGCAGCCTCAGCTTTCCATGTAAGAATAAATCCTTCACTTTTTTGCGTACAAAGACATCATGAATGAACCTCTGGTCTACCTGAATGGCGAAATGACGCCGCTGTCCGAAGCCAAAATCCCGGTGCTGGATCGCGGCTTTATCTTTGGTGATGGCATCTATGAAGTCATCCCTGTGTACCAGCGCAAGATGTTCCGTGCTGACCAGCATCTGGCACGCCTGTTCCGCAGCCTGGCAGCCATAAGCATCACCAACCCTCACAGCAAGGAAGAATGGCTGGCCGTAATCGCCAAGGTCATGGCTGCCCATGAAGCGGATGACCAGATGGTCTACCTGCAAGTGACACGTGGTGTTGCCAAACGTGCACATGCCTTCCCCAAGGATGAGGTAACACCGACAGTCTTCATCATGACCAACCCCATTATCTTGCCGACTGCGGCTGCACGTGAAAACGGCGTTGCCTGTGTATCGATGGAAGATAAGCGCTGGCTACGTTGCGAAATCAAATCCATCTCGCTGCTGGGCAATGTGCTGGCAGCCCAAAATGCTGCCGAAAACGATGCGGCCGAAAGCATACAATTCCGCGATGGTTTTCTGACCGAAGCGTCGGCATCGAATGTCTGGATAGTCAAAGACGGTGTGCTCATGGGCCCGCCTAAAGATAACCTGATACTCGAAGGCATACGCTATGGCCTCATAGAAGAACTGTGCGCCACCAACAATATCAAGCTGGAAGCCCGCCGCATTACACGCGAAGAAGTCTTTGCAGCAGATGAAGTCATGCTGTCATCTGCCACCAAGGAAGTGTTGGCGGTAGTGAAGCTGGATGATGCGGTAATAGGCAATGGCAAACCGGGTGCGGTTTATCACCAGTTGTATGCGGCTTATCAGGAGGCTAAGGCGGCTTGATTTATATACCGAAATATTGCTTCTCGTAGGTTGGGCTGCGGTTTACCAGCCCAACACTCGGCTTTTAAATAACGTATACGTTTGTTGAGGCCCAATGTTGGGCTGATGAAGCGTAGCCTAGCGAGGCCCGGCCCAACCTACAACATTGCCACCGATTGGGAACCTACTTCGCCTGCCCCAACAAACTAAACCCATGCGTCCAATGCTGACGCTGGAATGCATAACTGATCCATAACATCGCCAGCGGCTCAATCAAACGCGCTGCCGTAATGTCGCCCATGTCGATGGCACCACGCCAGCCAAAATCGCGCAGGATGGCCGACACTTCCTCTTTCGCTCCTACATCATTACCAGCAATAAACATATCCGGTTGACCATCTGAAAATTTTGGTTGCACCATGTGCGTCGTGACGATGGTATTAAAAGCTTTGACCACCCGCGCTTGTGGCAACAGTCTTTGCACCAGCTCACCGGCAGAATCACTGAAACCTACCGCCAGCTTTGGCGAACCTGTAGCAAAATCCAGTAGCGGATTGACCGCATCAATGACGGTTTTGCCAGCAAAATTGGCAGGGCCAGCCAGCGCCAAGCTTTCAGATATGCCATCCCATGGCAGAGCCAGGAAAACCAGGTCGGCTGCCTTGGCAGCATCTGCGTAACTGCTGGCCCGCGCCGTTGGCACTGCTGCCAGTGCTTCCCTGCTTTTATCGCTATCAGGGTTACGGGTACCAAAAATCACTTGATAACCCAAGCCAGCAAAGCCTTTAGCGATAGTAACGCCAACCACTCCATTACCCAGGACGGCAACCGTTTTTGTAGCTGTTTGCATTTTGTTTCTCCTATCAGTGTGTTGATGGGAGTGATTGTGATCTCATTGATTAATGTTGATAAGCCAGCTATTCTTATTTTCACTCACAACTTCAGGTTATGAATATGAAGCTCGATGCCTCTCAACGCATACCCGCCATGCTGTCTTTCATACAGGCGGCAGACCGTGGCAGCTTTGCGGCTGCGGCCAGGGCGCTGCATATTTCGGCAGCAGCGGTCAGCAAGAATGTGGCGGGGCTGGAGCAAACCCTGGGCGTGCGCCTCATGAATCGCAGCACGCGCTCATTGCAATTGACCAGCGAAGGCCAGACTTTTTTGGAAAATGCGCGCGCAGCGATAGATGCACTTGATCATGCGGTGGAAAGTGTCAGTCGCCAGCAGGGTGAAGTAGTGGGCCAGGTCAGGATATCTACAGGCAATGCCTTTGGTCAGCATTACCTGCTGCCCTTGCTACCCAAATTGCAGCAACGCCACCCTGGCTTGCGGCTGGCGATCGATTTTGATGATCATCGTATCGATCTCGTGCGTGACGGTTATGACCTTGCCTTGCGCGGTGGCATGATAGAAGATTCCAGCATCATTTCGCGCACTGTGTGCCCTCTGTACACAATTCTGGCGGCTGCCCCCTATTATCTGGCGCAGCGTGGCGTGCCGCAACAGGTTAGTGATCTGGATAGTCACAAGCAAATCGCCGTCCGCTTCCTGAATGGCAAAATGACTACCTGGAACCTGAAACTCAGGCAGGGTGAGATAAACCGCCCTTACCCGCGTGAGCCTGACCTTACGGTGTCAGCCCCTGAATCGGCTGTGCAAGCGGCAGTCATGGGCCTGGGTATTGCCCAGGTGGCAGTCCATCATTCATGGCGTTATTTACGCGACAATCAACTCAAGATCGTACTTGGGACTTTTCATGAAGAAGGCAACAGACAGATGGTCTTGCAATATCCACATCGCGCCCTGATTGCACCGCGCGTCAAGGCAACGGTAGATTTTTTGCTGGAAGAGCTGGCACAGACCGAATCTTTGCATGTCCCGCTGGCATCACTGACAAGCTTTTATGCATGAAACCAGGTCGTGTCCAAGGAGCAAGCGATGCTATTGGAATTTAGTGGCAAGACCCCATATACTGACATTAAGTTATTTTGAGATTTGGAAACATTATGGAAATGAGACCCATCCCCCCCGAAGAAAGTCTGATTGAATATCCTAGTGACTTTCCCATCAAGATCATGGGACCTATGCATGACGAGTTCACCCAGACCATGGTGGAAGTCGTGACTTCGTTTGACCCGACCTTTCATGCTGGCAAGGTAGAAATGCGCCCATCCAGTAAAGGTGCCTATATCTCGGTGACAGTGACCGTATTGGCCACCAGCCGCGATCAGTTGGATAATCTGTACCGTGCGCTTTCTTCACATCCTATGGTGAAGTTCGTGCTGTAAGCAATCTTGCCTGACTGGTCATGACCTGTCGGGCAAAACCCTCAAGTCAGTGCACCTGACATGGCCATTTGCTTTTTCTCTTCGGCGACTTCTGCCAGCAACCATTCCCTGAAAGCCTTGACCTGTGGTTTGGCCAGTGCCTCTGGCGGGTACACCAGGTAATAAGCAACTTCACAAGGGATATCGATATTGAACAGGCGCTGCAACAGCCCTGCCTTGATATCCGGTTGCACAATGATATGCCTGCCCAGGGCTATCCCCTGACCATCCACAGCTGCGCGCGTCAGCATTGATGAATCCTGGAATACCAGACCACCGGTTGGCTCTGCATTATCCAGCCCGGCAGCGCGAAACCAGGGCTCCCAGGGTTCACCATCACAACGCAGTAATTGCATGCTGGCCAGCTCAGCCGGTGTTTGTGGCAACTGCCCACCATGATAATGCGGGCTGGCTACGGGGTAGTAATAATCCCCCATCAGTAATTCGCTGACCATGCCGGGATAATTGCCCAGGCCAAAGCGGATACCCACATCAATAGATTCCATATTGTAATCAGCCAGGTGACTACTCGACTGCAGGCTGACTTCCAGATCAGGGTGATGCTCAATGAACCGCCCCAGGCGCGGCGACAGCCAGCGCGCCGCAAACGATGGCAACGAAGTAATGCCCAGACGCTTTTGCTTATTGCGTTTTTTGAGCAAATCGGCAGCATCACCCAGTTCCATCAAAGCTTTTCTGATGGTGGCAGCAAACTGCTCACCGTCTGCAGTGATGCTGATGCGTTTGCCATGGCGGATGAACAATGGCACGCCCAGCTCCTCCTCCAGCGCCCGCACCTGATGACTGATCGCGCCGTGGGTGAGATGGATTTCTTGCGCCGCCTTGGAAAAATTCTGGTGGCGCGCCGCTGCCTCAAAGGCACGCAGGGCAGCTAGATTTGGAAGTCGTCGAAAATCCATATTATATAAACTGAGTGTCAGCTGGGTGTGAATTTGTTATAAGCTTATTACTGTCTTATTGTGAATTATTTTAGCAAGTCATTCAAAAATTACTCGTTTTATTTTCTTATGAGGCAAGACTACAATGCTCCTATCGCAGTGCAACAAAGTGATTTTCACCCTCTACCCAGTAGATAGCATTGCCACTTTAGCAGTAAAAAACCAGGAGTAAGGAAATGACAAATAATTTCGCAAACCCATCATACATGATCGCCGCCGGTGGCACATTGTCTGGCACAGCCGAACACGCCCGCAAAATTGAAGTGGCATGTGGCCGCGTGTGGTTGACAGTAGCAGGCCAGACTGATGATTACTGGCTCAGCACAGGCGAATCCATGGTCATACCAGCCAATCAATTCGTCGTGATCGAAGCTGAGAATAAAGCCAGCGTGATCGAATTGTCCGCCGTATCAAGCGTGATCAACGTTAAAACGATGGCTGGCACCAGCTATCTGCAAAAACTGACACGTAAATTGAGCCAGGCGTTTGCTTAATTAAACAAGAACAGAAGCACCGGGGCGAATATGGCACAAACTGCACTGATCTTGATTGACGTACAACAAGGCTTTGATCATCCCAAGTGGGGACAGCGAAATAATCCGGCGGCCGAGCAATATATGGCCGCCCTGCTGCAACACTGGCGTGAGCAAAACCAGCCTGTGATCCACGTACGCCATCAATCGCAGGAACCAGATTCGCCCCTGCGTGCCGGGCAAGAAGGCTATGAATTCAAGCCGCTCGCGCACCCGCTGCCTGGCGAAGCCATCTTTACCAAAAAGGTGAACAGCGCCTTCATCGGCACTGAACTCGAAGCCTGGTTGCAAGCCAAGGGTATCAAGCAACTCGTCATTGCTGGTTTGACCACGGATCATTGTGTATCAACCACTACCCGCATGGCGGGTAACCTCGGTTTTAGCGTAGAACTGGTGGCCGATGCCTGCGCCACCTTTGACCGGCCTGGTGTCAATGGTGAGCTGATTCCTGCAGAAGAAATCCACCGCGTCCATCTGGCCAGCCTGCACAATGAATTTTGCGTCGTCAAGAACACAGCCGACATCATTGCAGCACACTAAGGGATAAGCCTTAAAAATCCGGCTGGCATATCCATGACTTAGCCACCTATAATGTCCATTCCGACAAGCATAGGAATGGACATGGGCAAGCCGATAGAAGTACATATCGTTCACGCATTTACCCAGCAAAATGAAGGTGGCAATCCGGCTGGTGTAGTGTTGAATGCAGACACTTACACCTCCCAGCAAAAGCTGCAGATTGCCCGCGCAGTAGGTTTATCTGAAACTGCCTTCGTCTCAAGCTCAGACTGCGCCACCTACAAGCTGGAATTTTTCACCCCAAACCGCCAGATTGCCCATTGCGGCCATGCCACGGTTGCCACATTTTCACTCTTGCGAGAACTGGGCAAAGTTACAGAAGGACTGTGCAGCAAGCAAACCATAGACGGCAACCGCGACATCCTCATCAAGGGCGAACTGGCCTTCATGCAGCAAAGCACGCCACGCTATCAGGTCATCTCTACCGATGATAGCAATGGCGCCGACTACGCCAGTCTGTACGCCCGTATATTACAAAGCATGGGCCTGACCGAACATGACCTGCTGCGCGACCGCTTGCCTACCATCGTCAATACCGGCAATGCTTTCCTCGCTATACCCATCATAGGCCGCGAATGCCTGGCAAATATCCAGCCCGACCATGAAGAAATCGGCAACATCAGCGAAGAACTCGACCTCGTCGGCTTTTACCCCTTCACCCTCGATGTGCAAAATACCAGCCACGCCGCCAGCACCCGCATGTTCGCGCCACGCTACGGCATAGGCGAAGAAGCCGCCACCGGCACCGCCGCCGGCCCCCTGGCCTGCCTGCTCTACACCCAATACAACATCCCCGGCCCGACCTTGCAGATAGAACAAGGCGTACTCATGGAACCCGCCTCCCCCAGCCTGATCAAGGTTGAGCTGCACATACAAGAGGGGCAGATACCCAGCCTCATGGTGGGTGGCCGTGCGAGATTGGAAAAGACCATGGCAGTCAGGATTTGAGAAGCGAGGTCGTCATTTCTTGTAGGTTGGGCTACGCTTCACCAGCCCAACACTCGGCCTATCAATGACGTATCGTTTATTAAAGGCCCAGTGTTGGGCCGGGCCTCTACCAACATAAACTTATCACTTATCCATCTAGCATGGCGTTTACACAAGCAAAGACCCCGCCCCGACAAAATGTTACACTAGCAGCCTATGCAAGCTGCCCTCGCCCCCAACGTCACACCCCGCATCATCCATCGCGGCATTGAGCCCTACCAGCTCACTTTCGACGCCATGCGCGCGTTTACCGATGCCCGCGATGAGCATACGCAAAATGAATTCTGGATCGTGGAACACCCACCCGTCTACACCCTGGGGCTGGGTGCTGACCAGTCCCATGTGCTGGCCGCCCATGACATCCCCGTAGTGCAGACCGACCGTGGCGGTGAAGTCACCTACCACGGCCCCGGCCAGGTTGTGATCTACCTTTTAATAGACTTGCGCCGCAGCCACCCCAAGGCAAGATTATTTGCCCGCGAATTCGTCAACAAGATAGAACAGGCAGTCATCAACACCCTGGCAGCGTATAATCTCGCTGGTGAACGCAAAGAAGGCGCGCCCGGCATCTATGTCAGCGACGGCCAGTGGCAAGGCGCCAAAGTCGCCGCCCTGGGCTTGAAAGTGCGCGGCAATGGCTGCACCTATCATGGCGTATCACTGAATGTAGATATGGATTTGACACCGTTTTCCTGGATTAACCCCTGCGGCTATGCTGGCCTTGCCACGGTGGACATGAAAACCCTGGGCGTGACCGTGCCGCTAGCCCAAGTCCAGAATGCACTCGCACAGAATTTGCAAGATCTTTTGACTGCCCCCTGATTTTTCGACATCGCTTCATACCATGACAACCGAAAACACACCCGTCGCCACCGCCGCTTACGATCCCACCGAAAAACAAAAAGGGGCAAGCAAGACTGCGCGCATCCCCATCAAGATCATCCCGATGGAAAGATTGCCCAAGCCAGACTGGATACGCGTCAAGGCCGGTTCACCGACCACCCGCTTCTATGAAATCAAAGACATCCTGCGCGCCAACAAACTGGTGACAGTCTGCGAAGAAGCCTCCTGCCCCAACATAGGCGAGTGCTTTGGCAAAGGCACGGCCACCTTCATGATCATGGGTGACAAATGCACCCGCCGCTGCCCGTTCTGCGACGTAGGCCATGGCCGCCCGGATCCACTTGATGTTGATGAACCTGCCAACCTGGCAAAAACCATCGCTGCCTTGAAGCTCAGCTATGTCGTCATCACCTCAGTTGACCGCGACGACTTGCGCGATGGCGGTGCAGCCCACTTTGCCGAATGCATTACCCGTGTCCGCGAACTGTCACCCATGACACGCATAGAAATCCTGACACCGGATTTCCGTGGCCGCATGGACCGCGCGCTGGAAATTCTCAACATGGCACCACCAGACGTCATGAACCACAACCTCGAAACCGCCCCGCGCCTGTACAAGGAAGCGCGCCCGGGTTCCGACTATGAATACTCCCTGAACCTGCTGAAACGCTTCAAGGAACAACACCCCAATACCCCCACCAAATCCGGCATCATGGTGGGCCTAGGTGAAACCGACGAAGAAGTCCTGCAAGTCATGCGCGACATGCGCGCCCACAATGTCGACATGCTGACCATAGGCCAATACCTGGCTCCAAGCGGCCACCACTTGCCAGTACGCCGCTATGTCCACCCTGACGTCTTCAAGATGTATGAAGAAGAAGCCTACAAAATGGGCTTCGCCCATGCTGCCGTTGGTGCAATGGTTCGATCCAGCTACCATGCAGATCAGCAAGCGCATGGGGTGGGGACGGATGTGAAAAGTTAGAAGATAATGAGAAAGTTTAACAGTTAGTGAGAAAAATCAGTAGTGTAACAGCCACCGCTTTCACAGTAACACTATAAATATCAATAACTTACCTACAATTTCAGCCTTCCCCAAGGATGAAAAAATTTGGCGAATTGATTGGTTCGGCGAAGTAAGCTTCCCGAACCGTCTGCTTCGCCGGACACAGCCTTCAGTTCTAGTCCATCTTTCAAGAATTCAAGATGATCGTTTTCTCCACGATCTAGCAATCCAGCTTTCCCCTCAATCAACCTCACCTGCCAGATTTCAAAAAAAGGTCTGGCTGTCTATTGGTACCTTGCCGTTCTTGCGTATTGGTGACCTTTGGCTAAATGGTCAGTTGAAGGCGCAGCCTGACTATGAGTTGGAAGAATTTCAGAATATTGAAATTGACAGAGATTCAGCACATCTGATCAAAGCCGGGTTAAATCTCGATGACGAGGGTTTTCTACTGCCAATGTCTGAGCATCCGTGGCATATGAATTGCACCCAGTCCTACTGCGTGATGCTTAATCTTCCAGGAAAACGGCGAATGATCATCCCTTGCATGGAATTGATCCGCTTTTATTTCGGATCATCCAGCAATTTGATCAGCAAATTATTCTTGCCACCGCTAGAACGGAAGTCGCTCTACACCAAAGCGACATTTAGCAAAATTACTGGTCGTCTTTCACTGCAGCTTGCTGATCGCATATCGGGAGCATCCGCCGCAGATATTGGACGTTTACACCTGGACACAATCGCGTGGCAATGGTCGATTGCCAGAATTGAGGTCGACAGATTGCTTACTATAACTTGAGTTATCGGTTTGACGTAGCCTTTCACGAAGTGCAACAAGATCACTATCAACCCTTACTCCTTTGGTTCCATCGTCATCGACAAGGAAAAAGCTGTCGTCATCTTTGGTCAAAAAACGATCTTTTTATAGTTATTGTGTTCTCGTCATGATTTATAATTGAGACATCGGATTGAGATGGTTGTATTCGGTCAAAAAGCAGGCTAATCGTACCAACCTCGTTAGCTATAAAATAATCAACAACACCCGACCAATAATACTTTTATTGCTCTTCAAGTTTCCCCATTATTGTCCATTATGACTAAAACAAATCCATCGTTCTACCGCATCGTGCTAGTTTTACTTTCAGCGTTGCACTTCACACTACTGGGAGGATGCGCTACACGCGAAAAACTGACGGTAGCCGATGTACCCGAGCAGATCGTGCTTACAACCCAAGTGTCATATAAGTCAAAAGCGTTCAGCGGCATGAAGTGGGAGTATATTGCTCTGCCAGGAATCTACGATGCCGAGCGTAAAGATGACGGTGGCGTTTACTTCTACGGTAATGGTCGGTCCATCGTTGAGATCGGAGAACTATATGGCAATGTGCCCCGGCTGAAAGTTGGAGGTATCTATGTGCCACACGACAAATCACTGCCTGTGCAGATGATTTTTGCTTTCGAAAACAAACCGACAACAACGAATGACCTAAATCAGTACATCCAAGATCGGACTATCACGACAACGTTGACACCTCAATTGCGCCCGGGTATTGGCGCTGGTGCAAACATCGTCGGTAACGTAGCTGCGGGTGTCCTTGTAAGCGCTATGCTACAGGCGGGCGAGGGCGAAATCACACGAGTTACCATTAAGGATCAGGACGTCTCGAACATTATCCGAACTTTTCGAGGTCCTAAGATCGCTAAAGTGGGAGTCGAGCCATCCAAGGCGCCGTAAATACCCAGCCATGCATTTGTCTATGATTCCTGATTTCTATTAAAACCAAAGGTGTATGTACCGGACTAGTTTGACCAATAAATCCATTGGAGTCTGCCCCCCATTCTGTTAAATGTTGACCAGTCCGCGAGTACTGACGAGCGTAGACGGTTACGTTTAGCTTACCTCCAAGGCCCTGAGGGTATCATTGTTGCGCTCGCCGAACAGCTCGTCAAGTTGGTGCAGATCTGTTCGCTGGCACATAGGATTTCAAAAGGGACGCGTGCTTTGAAGATCAGGTTTCGCCCCAAAAGGCGACGTAACATCCATTCGGTAGTCGATGCTCAACGGAAGCGAGAACAGGTAGCTCTTGAGAAGTCCGAGTGACCAATGGATTAGCAACAGCTAATTGTTCGGAAGATGATATGCCGTCAGTTTCCCCTTGTTTTGTTGCGAATCTGTGCGTTTGCTAGCTGAATTGACCCTGTCAGTTTGATCCATCTTCCACTTCCTGGCGAAGGCTGCCACCCGGTCATACGACCCCTCATATCCCAGTTCTTTCAGATCTAAGTGAAGCTGTTTCAAGCTGCGTCGTCGCTTCCGATTCTTACCTGCTTCGGTTTTAAGCCAGCCTGAAAGCTGTAATGCATATTTGTCGATCGCACTGGTTGTTTGCCTTTCCGCATAGGCTGGCTCTGTGACTTCAGAGCGCAGATAGCGTCGCACAGTGTTGCGAGAGATGCCCAGTCGTCTGGCGATCTCCCGTAATGGGATCTGGTCACGAATGTGCCAGCGTCGAATAATACCTAGGGAACGTCTGATTAAGTTC
>JAZJXP010000132.1:0-32748 GCA_040390835.1 Pseudomonadota bacterium | reverse complement strand
TGGCTGTGTCAAGGATATTATTCCGGACAGCAGTGTGCGAAGGCAGGAATCCATCTGATTAATGAGGGCAATGACGGGGCCAGGACCGCATCTTCAAAAACGCAAACACAAAAAAATCGACGTGCGATCCAAAATGGAAGGCACGTCGATTTTTTTAATTGCAACCCGCGCGGCTGTTACAGCCAACCCAGGTGCAGGCTTAGCGGCTTACTTCGATGCTGCTGGCGCTGAGGCTGGTGCTGCTGCCTTGGCATCGTCCGCTTTCTTGTCCTTCTTGGCATGTTTGACATGCTTTACTTTTTTCTCTACCGCTGGCTTGGCTTCTGGTGTTGGTGCCGGTGTACTGGCAACTGCAGAGGCTGATGCCGATGCTACAGCCACTGGGGCAGAAGCAGATGCTGCTTTGGCCGGTGCAGTAGGCGTGGTCGCAAATGCGCTACCCATCAAGACTGTGGAAGCGATCAGGGCGGTAATGAGCTTGTTCATGGTGATATTCCTTAAATTATGGAGCGATGTACTTGTTCGTTTTTTTTACTGGCAGCGCATGCTGCCAGTATGAATACTTGATGCAAATTCTTGATGCTGATAATTGAAACTTATTTCGATGCTGCGCTGGCAGCAGCGGATGCAGATGCTGGTTTCAATTCCATTTTCTTCATGTCTTTGTCAGCATGCTTGCCATGTTTTTCATGCTTGGCGGCTTTATCTGCGGCTGGCGCTGGCGCTGCGGCTACCGGAGCTGGTGTAGCTGCAGGAGTTGAGGCAGCAGCGGAGGCAGAAGCTGCCGTATGCTTGGCTGCTGGTGCAGATTTGGCGACGCTGGCTGCTGCGGCGGCTGTTGCAGGTTTAGCTGCGGTGCTGGCAGAAGCAGATGCGCTTGCTGGTGTCTGTGCAAATGCGCTACCCATAACAACTGTAGAAGCGATGATGGCGGCGATCAGTTTGTTCATGATATTTCCCTCTTTATGTTTTGGGTTGCTTGCTAAGTTTTGTACTTCGTTTTGCATTTCGTTTTGCATGTCACTTTGAATTCTGTAGTCACGCTACGTAAGCCAAAAACGCCGCCCGGATACATTGCGTTGACGCGAAGAACCACAGAACAGGGGACTTAGTGTTGTTGTTCTAAACGGCGTGTCACCTGTCAACCGAAAGCCATGCTCATGCGTTACGCGAGTAGGAACAAAAAAAACGACGCCTGCTTGCTGCATGGCGTCGTTTTTTTTGGGGAAAATATAGTAAGCCGCGCTCCTTAAACGAAGCCATAACGTAGGGGGCAATATATTGCGCCGCATGTGCACAGCGCAAACGGCAAAGATAATTTACTTGAGAATGTGTTGATCACATGCGGCGCATTGCAATGCGCCTTACGTTACGGCTACGTCAGGACCGAAATGTTCAATTTTCCTTGTCGGGGTTCACAAGGCTTGTGCGTTCTTTTTCTGATAGTCTGATGAATTTGACGACTCGGTCCACAAGCCAGAAAACAAGCACGAGCAAGAACAGGGCCAGCAATACGATTTCCCTGAGCCACAACAGTATAAAAGCAGTCAAACGAAAAGGCCGGTAACTTGACGGTGAAAACTCAAAAAAATAATACAAGGACCACCCCAGGCACACTATCGAAAACACGAGCAATACGAACTGAGCAAGTGATTTTTTCGAAGAGCTGTTGTCACTGTTTAGTACATCCATAGCAAGTGTGTCTTTCATTCCAGGTTAAGCATTGGGTGAATCAAGAGCAGCCGTGGATGGATATATGCCCGAAGCAGCAGTTAAGCAGCAGATAAGCCGCATCAGGAAGCATTTGCTTTTCTCAGAACAGCATGTTCATGCATGCCGTACCGTGACAGATCCTGTGCGTTTTCAAATTTGATGTCATATTCAAGCTGGCTACCATTGAATGAAAAAACCTTTTTGACTGGATAGTTCATCTCAGGCCACTGTGCAATCCAGTAGCCTTTATTACCATTGACCTTGATTTCCTTGATGAGCGCATCCGATGCAATGACCCGTCCATCGATCATGAACATCTTCATTGAGATGGTCGAATCTTTCCTTACTTCTATGGTGATGCTCTTTGCACCGATATCACTCATGGACAAAGTCTTGCCGTTGGCCATAGTGAGTCGGTATTGCTCATAATTATATTTACCTGTGATTTTTTCCAGATCACCAGCGTAAGCGAAGCCCGATGCCATGAACAAAATCAGTGTGTATAAGAATTTCAATTGATTAGCTTTCAAAACGGTATTGGTGGGAACACTACCAGGCAGTTTACTGAGGTTTTCTCATTTTCAAAAACCCGCACTGTATCAGGCTGCCATTGAGGGTATCGGTGTCTGGCGCTCGTCCTGAATTGATGTATGCGTTGTAGTCAGTAGGAGTATATTTGAAGAATTTTTCAAATGTGGCCGGGGTCAATTGATTAAAACGGTCTTGCATGCAGCTACAGACTTCGGGCATTTTTGATTCATCCCATGCACCTGGCGGGCTGATCGATATGACGTCACTCATGATGGCAGTACAAAAGCCGGATGTCTGTGCCTGCATTTTTGCCAGCACACACTCCTGTCCCGCCATTTTTCCCAAAGCCCTGCCATCTTCTGGCGACAAATTTTTGAGTATATCCGGGGTCAGCTTGATGCTGGCGCGCTCAACAACGCAAGTGCAATATTCAGATGGATTGACCATACCGGAAGTCCATTTCAATAATTCCACCATCCGGGATGGAAATTTGTCAGGCGCAAACAAGGTTTTTTCCAGTGTCTGCATCTCACGCTGACAAGCGCCCATCAGTTCACCATTGGGACCAAACAATGCTTCTTTTTCTTTTTTGCTGAACTCTGCTGACCAAGCTGAGCCGCCAATGAAGAAGAGTAATGAGATAAGGATGCTAGTGATCTTGATGATGCGCATAATGGCTACTTGAGTGGTTTTTTCAGCATTATAGCTGAGCACCATGCGTCAGGGACCGACGGCCTATATGAGACGTGGATGCGGTGCCTCTTTTTTCTCAGAATGTGACGGTCACATGCGGCGCACCGGCACTCCCTCTATCTACGCCCTCTTCCTCATCTCCAGGCAGTATCTGGTTTGCCGCCACGGTAGCAATGCAGGCTGGGTATAATAAAGCAACCAACGCACACTCAGGGACTATTCAATGAGCGCACATCTCGATGCACAACACCAGGGCAATCAGTATCTGAATTATCCAGAAGAAGACCATGCTGCCTCGCTACAGGCAGACCCTGAGCTGGTCGGGCGCTGGCTCAAGGGTTGGGCGCTGGCACGAGGCACTGCTCTGCCTGTCGCTGCGCATGGTGGCTGGCGTGTCGATGTAGGCTTGCCTGAGCAAAAGGCGCGCTACGTATTCCCTGGCTTGCTGCCAACGATCGCAGACCTGGCCCACATCATCAGCGAACCCTTCATTTTCTTGAAAACCTGCGCGTCCGCTGCCGCGTTGCAGGCGATACTGCCTGCCCACTGGATCATACAGCGCCCCGGTTATATGATGACGCTGGCGGCCAGCATGCCAGAGGTGCAGGATTTGACAGCGGAATATAAACTCGATATCACCCTGGCACAGTCCATCTCCATGGTGCGGGTGCTGACGACAGATGGCGAAGTGGCCGCCTCCGGGCGCATCGTCTTCGTCGATGGGCTTGCCATCTATGACAGCATAGAAACACAAGCAGCACACCAGCGGCGCGGCCTGGGGCGTGTGCTCATGAAACAACTGGAAGCCATCGCCACAGAGCGTGGTATCAAGGACGGTGCACTGGTGGCGACACCCCAGGGCCGCGCACTGTATGCCAGCCTGGGTTGGAAATTGCATTCACTGTATAGCACAGCCGTCATCCAGTCGCCTGCCTGAAACTATTACAGGCGCTGAAAAAAGCGGCATCGCCAGAACCAAGATGCCGTTTTTCAAGACAAGCAAATCACATCGCATTTGATCATGCGGCCTTTCATGGAATCAGTCCCTGGCAATTTCTCAGGGAAGATGTACTCATTGAAGCAAAAGCATTGAATTTTAAATTTGCCATATCTGGCTTTGGAACGTAGCGATAACGTATGGCTACGCAATTTCGCCAGAGGACCTGATGATCACATGCAGAGCATTGCAGTGCAGCCCAAGCTTATTCCACTGCCTGTGGCGCCGCTATCGAAATCATGCTCCGTCCGGACAATCCAGCAGACACGACAGCATTGTTGGCGAAGGCCAGGGCTCAAAATTTCTTCCGATAAAATAATAAAAACACAATTTCCATCATACTTGCTGTATGATCAGGCCCCATTGTCATCATGCCAATATGTTTGACGCCACTTCTAAGGATGCTCAATGATGCGAAGTTCTTCACTCATGATGTGCGCCGGCTTCAGCCTGCTACTGGCGGGCTGTGGTGGTGGCGGAGGTGGTGGGGGGAATGATGTCAAGGCGAATGTGGCTGTTGAGTTACCGTCCAACCCAAATGAAGTGTGGACATTGTCGCCTCCTGCTGACGTGGGAATGGATGCGGCAATATTGAACCGTGCGGTGTCAGAGCTACCCTCCCCAACCGTCCATGGCATGGCCAGCATGCTGGTACTGCGGCGTGGCAAGCCAGTAGTCGAACAATACTGGAATGGCTACAACAAAGACACCCTGCATGATCTGCGGTCGGCCACCAAGAGCATCACGTCCTTGCTGACAGGGATCGCTATTGATCAACAGTTGTTAAGCGGCGTGGATGAACCGCTGAGCACACAGCTCAAGCCGTTCTACCCCAATGCCCCCGCATTAAAACAAAACATCAACATTGATCACCTGTTGACGATGAGTACGGGTCTGGCCTGTGATGACCGCGACGCCAATTCACCAGGCAATGAAGACAAGATGTATAAAGCGACTGACTGGGTAGGCTACTTCCTGAGCCTGCCCCAGCAGTTCGCACCTGGCACGGCAAGTCACTATTGCACGGGTGGTGCTGTCACTATAGGGCGGTTGATAGCACAAGCGAGCAAACAATCGATTCCGACTTTTTCCAGCACCTATTTATTCGCGCCATTGGGCATCAGCAATGTGCGCTGGGCCGACTTTGACAGCCATCAACAAACTGACACTGGTGGTCATTTGCAAATGCGTCCACGTGACCTGGCAAGACTGGGGCAATTGGTAATACAGAAAGGCAAGTGGAACGACAAACAAATCGTTTCTTCTGCATGGATCAATACTGCGATCAGCCAGCATACCTTGATCGACGACGGCTGGAAATACGGTTATTTCTGGTGGCTCAGGCTGGAGCCTTACAAAGGCAATAAACTGATGATGCATTTTGCCTGGGGTAATGGCGGGCAATACATTTTCATCATTCCTGAACTTGAGCTGGTCGTGGTCTTTACCGGTGAAAACTACAACTCAGACAAGTCGGAACTTCCATTTACCATATTGGAACAATATATCTTGCCCTCGATTCTCTGATGCGAGCTGATTGCCGGAGCGTTTGAAAGAAATCATACCCGATAGCGCCTTCACGAATCAGAAACCACGAACATTACCTGTCGGCCATGGCAGATTTCGATAACAAGTCCAGTAAATCCTTTTACGCAAATCAACCACATCGGGGCCATCGCTACAGCCACCAACATCCCTGGCATAGCGGTCGTCCTTGCTGGTACCTATGATCCATTGTTTCGAGGCTGCATGCCACATCAGCGTGCCCTCGGCAATGACCCCTTTGGGAAAAACTTCTGATGCACGCCGGTTGATCAAGACAATATGATGACCACGAATTTTGGCAGTCAGCACCAGGCTGGGCATGTTGGGTTGCTCTGCATATCTGTGCCTGAACGTATATTGTCCAGACTGGAGCGGCAACGGCGGCGCGGCTGCAACTGTGCTTGTACAGATGGCCAATGCGAACATCGCGATCAGGGGTTTTATTCCATGGACAGTCATGTGCTTCTTTTTTGATGGCATCAATTTCCCATTCAAGCCCGAGTAGATACGATTAGCGCAGCGTGATCGTACGCATGTGAGCCGCAACTCTATTTACTGATTGAAAAGCACGACGGCTTTTTGATATTGGATCAAGTACACATCGCACTCGTGCAGGGATGGATAAATGACGAGTACAGGATTTGCTTGAGGTCTTTGCTTATTGATGGCACTGCATGCGTACGATTACACCGCGCTAATCATACCTACAACGGCTGCCGTCTTTGCCCTTGATGATATGCTCCATTCATGCCAGTGGGGCGTGCCGCGTGCACAGGGTGTTGAAATTCTCATGCAAATCATGGGTATAAATGGGGCGTATGGCATGCAACACATTGTAATGCACACTGCGTCAACTTGTGCATCACTTGTGTACGATGACGTTGCACCAATCGTATCTACACGGGCTGTGCAGTGTTTTGCCCGATTGATGAAATCAGGCTAGTCCTGTCGTTCAAACATGCTCCCCGCCCGCAGTCATCCCGTGTTTCGATGGCTTATTTTTTGACGATCATTTTTTTTCTACCCAAAATTGCAAATCGTAATCTAGAAAGCTTCCTTCACTTGCTACCAGACACAATCGGTATTCCGGTCTATTGAAGCATCCCGTTTGACTTCTCCCGAATTGTTTACTAGGCGACAGCCAGGTCAGTATTTCATCAGAGATTTCTTGCGGTATCATGCTTTCAGCGAAGTCGTCGCTTTTTTGTTCTTTCTTGCGCTTGAGATAATCTGTAAGCTCTTCTTTGCTAAAGACTTGTTTGCTAGTGCCATCTACTGACTTCAATTTCCTGGTACCCGGATAGGTACTCATTGAGATGCTTTTCGCTTTTACCCGAAAATCGGTCTTATCAGGAAGATGGACCGTCAAGTAGTAAACAATACCGTCACAATAATACTCATTATCGAGCCCGGTTACTTTAAAACAGCCTGCCTTTTCTTGCGACAAGATTGTGTCTATCGTCGTGCTCTCGTCCACCGTCACATTGATATGTGCGGGCCAAATGTGTTTGATCAGGAAAATGCTTGTTGGCACAAAGACGCAGAGCGACAAAACCCCAATAATGAGCGACTTATAAAGTTTGGTTCTGCGCCATTTGTAGGCATAGACAAGACCAAACCCTGATGCAAGGTAAGCCGCCGCCCAGATACATAGAACAAAAAACCCCAGATAAGCGAGTTCAAGACCCATTCCCCCCATCATATATTCGCCCCTTCCGCATGAATGATGCTGTCAAGCTGAGGAGCTGTCTTTTTTTGAGATTTCATCCATACTCCTTTCAGACTGAAATCGTTTTTATTGTTGTAATCAGTGTAGCGTAAATACGTGCATCTTGCTTTTGAATGGTCGTAGTCGCTACGAAAGCCATGCGAATCGACGGAGATCATGCGGAGACAAAAAATGGCAGCTTACAACGCACACCCTGCACGACAAACTATGTGCAGGGTGCGCGTATTTTCTCAAATCTACAAAAACAACTTACTCATTTCACGCCGAACATTTCTGCCTTGAAAGGAGGAATAAAACGAGTTTTGGTCACGACGCGGAGTACATGTATGGCGATTCCGCAGGGCAGGGAAAGAAAAAACAATAAGGGTGCAGGGAAGTCATTGACGGAATGTACCGGGCTCATGAAGAGCCAGGGATAAAAGACCATAAATGCGGCAAAAAAGAAACCCGTCCCAACACCTGCCCATATGATCTTCGGTAGTTTATACAAGCGTTGTTTGTGCACTGTCAGCAATGCGGTAATCATGACCCACCATAAGGAAAGCAGGCCAACAGTACCTAAAAAAGTGAAGGTATACACATATCCCGCATCACCGTGGATGGTGGTGATCATGATAGAAATCAATTTTACAAAACCCAGGCTTAACAGGCCGAGCAACAAGCTTTCAACATAAAGAACTACAAGCATAGATTTCAAAACCTTTCTCTCTGAACAAACTTGGGCTTTACTCCTGGCTGCACGGCAACATTGCTGTCCGTCGGGCTGTTGGGGTAGTGATAAATAGTTGCTTCTTTTTCTCCAATATTACCACCGTTCTCTTTTATTTTATTTGCCAAGCCTTGCATAAATCTCTGCCAATTCGCATTTTGCGCGCCACCTTCGTGTCTGAACTTGCTTATATCAAGAAGAAATTCTCCATCACTCACCCAGGATCTTGTTGACCGCGACAAACCACGATTTACAATATCAAATCCTCCGTTCGGATTGACTTCAACGCTGATTTCACGCCCGCCAGAGACGGCATGCTCGCCTGTAACATCATCCGACTTATTTGATGCGCCACGCGTATCTGTTGTCGATAGCCGGATGGAAGGCAAGCCGGTTTTGGGATTATTTTCCCACTTTGTCAAAACGACAGTTCCATTGTCAAACCATCCCTTTGGCCAAATATCAACATCATAAATCTGCCCTACACGAACTTGCCCCATATCACGCACTTTGAAATTAGACATCTCAGTGTACGGTTGGTATCCCAAGTAATTATTAAGACCTTTGTTTACCAGGCCTGTAAAGATTTCATGCGGAGACACGCGACCGAAGTCTTTTACGTGCATTCGTGTTTCATCAATGACTAAAGGGCCGAAGCCTTTGGCTGCATTGATGTACTTGACTCCTGCCGGAACCCCAACCTTCGCTTCGGCATCACCTGCAAGTATGCTCTGATACGTCTCTGCTGCCGATTGAGAAATGCCAGGAAAAGCATTCTTAACTATTCTTATTGGTAAGTCAGTATTACCTGTTGATTGTCGGATACCATTTTCATCCTCGACTTGTGAATTTGATTTTATGGCTTGCTGTCTTCGCGCCAACTCAGCTGCTTGCTGTCTTAACGACGCGTCAGCAGCAATAAGTTGCCCACCCGCACGCAGGTTCGCATTGTTGATGTTATCCGGGATAGTCAAGACGCGTCCAACTGGTAGCTTGCGTGCACCATCGACGGAAGTTGATAATCCATTCTGAGCAAGGATGGACATCCCTGCCCTGCCATCATTAAAATATTGCTTACCGAGCAGCCAGGGATTGTCATCACGCTGGATAGTGTGTGTACGGGGTGCAAATCTGAGGTCTGCAGAATTACTGAGCAAGTCGTCTATCTTTAGCGGGATATTGACACCGCGTTCTACTTCTTCTCGCGTCAAGGCGGGCATGCCACTCGGTCTGTTAACGACTCTTTGCAGGTACGGGCTGCCACCGTCCTCAGGACGAATATCTTCTGCTGTCGTTGCGCCCAAAGGATAATCAGGCACGAAATTAACTCTGCCGTAAGCTGCTTCTTTCGCCGTGTTGAATCGGGGAGATGGGGTATATATTGAATTGCCTTCTTGCAGCTCATCAGGATTAATGACACCGAAGCGAACTTCCTGTGGAGTCGAAGTATCAAATCTGCTGAGTAATCCTGTATTTCGCCGGGGTAAATTTTTCCCAGCAGAAGATTCGCTGTTTGTCTCACCATCATCCAGCATGGTATTCAACAGCCAGCTCCTCGCGGGAGTGCTGGCTTGCAGGTATTCACTACCGAAGCCACCAGCGTCAGTAGTGGACATGCTGTTGTCTCTTGCCATCAGCCTGACACCAGTGTTTGCTGGGGAGAACTGGTTGCCCATGTCAGCGAACAATGGCAGCCTGTAGCTGCCTTCATCATTGTCGGCCCTGCCCATGGCGGTGCCGGATGGCAAAAGACGGATGCTGGGGTCAAGGTCTGAGAGTTGCAAATCATCTGCTATGTTACTGGCATGGTCTTGCGTATTGAAATTATCGTAGCCGTCAAGCTCGTCAAAATCGGGAATGCGGTAATACAGGCCGTCGCGGCCGCGTATGCTGCTTCTGTTTGGCATATTTGTTCCTTATGTGTTGTTGAATGGAGATGCAGGCTTGTTGCCTTGTTGTGGCATTGCTGTTGCGCATGGCAATGCGCCCTGCACTACGGCAATTGCCCAGTGCAAGGTGCGCCGTGCGCCCCTGTGTTGATTTGGATATTTGAAAAAAATGGTTGAAAATGGTACGGGTGGTGCGGGTGGTGCGGGGGTGCGGGTGGTGCGTGTCATGCGATGTAGTGCGCACGGCGCCCCCTACTGGGTATGAGTCAGTAAAGTGCGCGTGGATTATTGTGCCAGGCTTACAAAACCAGCTTGCGTTCTTCAACCAGGTATTGCAGTTCATCCAGCGCGTTGATAAAGGCTTCTTGTGGTCTAACCTAGTAGTTCATGAGGTACAGATGCTTGCAGACGACCCAGACCGCGCCGTATGATTAGCGCAGCATCATCGCAGGTCGCCACTTCTGAAATCAGAAAACCCTGAGACATGCCACGCAATGTTCAGCCGACATACGTACTCTGATGCTGCTCTAATCGTACGCATCACAGCATCCGAATAAAGTGAACATGTAGATAGTTTTTTTATTTATCTTCTGCGTCAATTTCTCCGGATCAAGCAGAATATTGGAATACGCATTATGTCAATGTGTGCATAACATGCGTACGATTACGCTGGTCTAATCGCATCTACACGACCTGAATCACACACCCCATTCAGCCAAGGTGACTTTGAAGTCAGGGGAGATATCAAACATGGGGACCCAGTCGTCTTCAGGATAGGCTCTAAGACTCATAAAAAAACTGCCATTTTCGTACAAAATCAAGGAAGATATTTGCGCGTTGAGGAGCCGGTAATCTGGGTGTTTTTTCCTCCACTCATCAGTTGGCGCGTCTGGCAAATTGGATGAAGCAATGATTTCAGGTAGCCTTGCTATCAACTCTGCAAACATGTCCATTTGCGCTTGGCATGGTTCGGTTCCCTCTGCGGTTATCCTGACTGGATAGTCAACGCCGCGCACCGTAGTGTGAGCATTCCAATCGCCCAAGGATCTTCGCCTGAAGTGTCCAACCAGAGGGTGGGAAATCAGTTCAGGGTTCCAGTATGAGGGTTCTAAATTTTTTTGATTAGACACGTGATTTTTCCTGATATCGGGTACGGTCATTGTATCTACGCGGGCTACCCTCAATTCCTGCGCCCTTGAAAAAATTCGGTATATCACCAAATTTTTTGCTTATACGGCCCACTCGGCTATAGTCACTGTAAAGTCTGGCGATACTTCGAATCTTGGAGCCCAGTCATCTTCAGGATAAGCATCGAGATGAATAAAAAAATTGCCGTCTTTACGGATCGACAAATATTCAACTTTTGCATTAAGCAAGCGATATTCAGGGTGTTTTTTCCTCCATTCATCCGTTGGCGCATCAAGCAAATTGGATGAGTTAATGATTTCGGGCAACCGTACAATCAACTCTGCAAATGTGTCCATTTGCGCTTGAATCGGTTCGCTTCCCATTGCATTTATCGAAACAAGATAATCTATCCCATGTACTTTTGCTTCTGCAATCCAGTCATTGTGTTCGGCGCGGTACCTGTACTGACCAACCAGTGGGTGACTTATCCAATCCGGGTTTTGGGTTTGTGGGAAATGTTTTTTTTCGTTCATTTATTTCTCCTTGCCAGTGAAATGCGGGGATTTTTGCATTGCGATTGTATAGATACATCAACTTCTTATCGCTTTCGAAATTGACATCGGCAAAACGACGTTCAGGATGTTTGTTTACTCGTTCAAGTCTTTCAATATCTCTGATATCATCTTCCTCACTTCGTCATCTTTGTCATGGATAAGCGGCTGCAATAAGCTTGACTTGTCTGGTCGATGTGAGTATGCAATGATCGGTATTGCGTGTACCAGACATACGGCTGGAAGCTGGTTTAAAAGTTCAGCAGTTTCATCTGCAATCAAGTGTATTAAATCCCCATTGTCGAATACTGTTGCAAGCAGATTGAATATGCTCTCATTGACAGCTGGATCAGCTTCATGTTTGAGTTGATTCATTAATTGCTTCACGATAGATTCCAGATCTGTCGGGTTTACCTCCCCATAAACAATAAGGTCGTTTAACTCATCAATGAGCAAATCGCGCTCTTTACACGCAGGGTTACTGATTCTGTTCATCAAGTCGTTCATTGTCCACCTTTCTTTGATTTCATTAAGTTTATCAGCCATTCAGAAGGAGGCTGAATGGGAATATGTGTGTTATTTGCCGCTGCCGGATCATAAAATGGACTAGCGTCTTTATGAACATTTGAGCCCGCGTAGGTACGATTAGCGCAGCGTAATCGTACGCATGTGAGCCGCAACTCTATTTACTGATTGAAAAGCACGACGGCTTTTTGATATTGAATCAAGTATACATCGCACTCGTGCACGGATGGATCAATGACGAATACAGTATTTGCTTGAGGTCTTTGGTTATTGATGGCACTGCATGCGTACGATTACGCTGCGCTAATCGTACCTACACGGCCTGAATCACACCCCCCAATCAGCCAATGTGACTTTGAAGTCGGGAGAGATATCAATCATAGGGATCCAGTCATCTTCAGGATAGGCATCAAAACTCAAGAAAAATCTGCCATCCTCGTACAAACGACAAAACGAAATTCGTGCGCTGGCGAGCCGGTAATCAGGGTGCTTGCTCCTCCATTCATCCGTGGGCGCATCCGATAAATTAGAAGAAGCAATGATTTCGGGTAGCCTTGCTATCAACTCTGCAAACCTGTCCATTTGCGCTTGGCATGGTTCGTTTCCATCTGCGGCTATTCTGATTGGATAGTCAATGCCGCGCACGGCAGTATCAGCAGCCCAGCTACCCGATGGTTTTCGCCTGAAGTGTCCGACAAGAGAATGGGAAATCAATTCAGGATTCCAGTATGAGGATTCTAAATTTTTTTGATTGGACATGTGATTTTTCCTGATGATGCATTGTGGACTGCTCTGTCTGCTAAAGCTTGCAATGCTATTGCGACATATTTCCTGAATCACACACCCCATTCAGCCAAGGTGACTTTAAAGTCAGGAGAGATATCAAACCCCGGGGCCCAGTCGTCTTGAGGATAAGCATCAAGCCAGAAACAAAAACTGCCATCCTCGTGCATACGAATAAATGAGATTCGTGCGCTGACAAGCCGGTATTCAGGGTGCTTGTTCCGCCATTCATCAGTCGGCGCATCCATCAAATTGGATGAGGCAATGATTTCCGGGAGCCGTGCAATCAGCTCTGTAAATCTGTCCAACTGCGCTTTACATGGTTCGTTTCCCTTTGCGATTATATTGATTGGATAGTCAAGGCCGCCAATGATAGCGTCAGTGCTCCAGTCACCTTGTTTCCAGCGTTCATACTTTCCAACAAGAGGGTTTTCATGCGACTCTGAACTCCAGGGGGAAGACGGATGATTTTCTTGATCGGACATGTGATTTTTCCTGATAAATGGACATTTGGATAGTCTTTTTACTTATCTTTTGCGTCAATTTAAAATGAGTCTGTTTGACTTGTTTATTCAATTCAAAAAAAAAAGTAAATGCAGTTGCCAGTTTTCAATGTGCAAAAATTTGCAGCAATATTTCGACAATATCTCAAAATTGGCAACTTCATTGTAGCAAACAATAATGAATGAAGAGTTATATCAGCTTGCAGAATAAATTGACGCAAAGATATTCTATTTTTGAGGTGGTACAACTCCCAAATCCCCATCTCGATAACCAGCCCCGAAATAGCGATTCACAGAACCGCAATTCCGGCAGGCTGCCCTGATATTGCCGGTCGGATCATGTATCTGTGCTGCCCCCATGAAGCCCCATGGTTGATCATTATTATTCAATAACTGGGAATAAACCTGTGGCTCTGCACATTTGCCGCGAAATCCTGCAGTATCAGGATTTAAATTGTTTTCATTGATCAGGTTTTGCACGAGAGAATTTTCTATTGACGGAATATCTAAATTATTTCGAGCTTTTATGCTATATCCAAGCCTCACTTTACCTACTCTGTCAATATGGGCGCCTGCCATTCCTTCTTTCGCGATATCCCGTGCTTTTTTTGCAGCCAGTTGGGCCAAACCCTCTGCATTATCCTGATTAGGAAACATCCTGAATTCATCGAGTCTTTTTGTCCAGTCAGATGGTAAGCTATCTATCGGAAAGGGGCGCTTTTCTTTGAATACTGCTTCTGACTTGATGCTGCTTTCAGGCTGCATGTTGTCGCGGATTGCATTCGTTCTGCCATAGAAACCCGGGTATTCATCAAAAAATGTCGCTCTGCGAGAAGGGGGAACAAAGCTGTCTCCCCTTGGTCGTTGACTAGTATAAGTAGCGTTTCTTTGAGGTGCCCCTGCCCTGGCGCCAGCAAGATCAAGCCCTATGGCACCAAGTTGATTTGCAGATTCAACTTGTTCTTCATTTCCGCCAAACAGGCGGGTATAAAAGCCGGGAGCATTAAAAATTGGCCCAAGCAAAGCGAGTTCGAGATTGTTCTTTACTCTCAACTGTGCCGCGTAATCGGTCCTGTCCAGTTCCATGCGTTCATTCGGCCGCCCGGCATGTAGCATTCGTAAAGAATCGGGCATCCTTGATTGATCGGGAGTTTCGAACTTTCTCAACTGCGGCATTTCATCGGTCAATTCCTGCCAATAGTAATAACCCGCTGGTGGTTGCGACCGTTTTGTAGAAAATTTTGCTTTACCCGCACCCGGTCCAAAAATGGTGACATCTTCTGGTAACGGTGTCGTCTCAGGCTTGTCGTAAGGTGTTGCCCAGCTCATGGCGCCGGTATCGCGGTCTGTAAAACTTGGCGGTCCTTGTTTCGCGATGATCCCGGGCAAGGAATCAACCATATTGCCCGGATCGCTTTGTCCTGGCGTAGCACGAGATAATAAGCCCTGCACCGGCGTATAGATTTGTGGACTGCCGCCATAGAAGTGGTCACCTGCGGCAGCTCGCCTGATGTCCATATCTGCTGGCGAGAAGCGGCTGCCCCTGTCAGCAGAAAACGGCAGGCTGTAGCGGTCTTCATCACTACCACCTCTACTAATGATCGTGCTGGGCTTCAAGCGGGGGATGTTGGGACCAAGGTCTGACAATTGCAAATCGTCTGCGAGATTCTGGTTGTAAGCTTGTGGATCGACATCGTCATACCCGTCAAGCTCGTCAAAATCGGGAATGCGGTAATACAGGCCGTCGCGGCCGCGTATGCTGCTTCTGTTTGGCATATTTGTTCCTTATGTGTTGTTGAATGGAGATGCAGGCTTGTTGCCTTGTTGTGGCATTGTTGTTGCGCATGGCAACGCGCCCTGCACTACGGCAATTGCCCAGTGCAAGGTGCGCCGTGCGTCCCCGTGTTGATTTGGATATTTGAAAAAAATGACCGGAAATGGTACGGGTGATGCGAGTAGTACGGGTGGTGCGGGTGGTGCGGGTGATGCGATGTAGTGCGCACGGCGCACCCTGCTGGGTATGAGTCAGTAAAGTGCGTGTGGTTTATTGTGCCGGGCTTACAAGACCAGCTTGCGTTCTTCGACCAGGTATTGCAGTTCATCCAGCGCGTTGAGGAAGGCTTCTTGCGGGTCTAGCCTTGGGTATTTCCAGAAGTTCATCAGGCCCAGGTGTTTGCAGATGGCCCAGTAGGTCCAGGGTTGTTCGAGGCGCAGGTCGTTGATGAGGCAGTCTATCTCTTTGACTTTTTTCTCTCTTTCCATATCCCAGACGGCATGGCAATCGTCGCTGGCGACGCAATAATTGCTGAGGGCGTTTTTGCCGATGACGCCGCCACCGATGCCGGTGTCGCGGGCGATTTCTGCGTGGTTGTTGTTCATCCACATGGCCCATTGGTCCAGCCAATAGGTCAGCAGGTCTTTTTGTTCCTTTTGTGGATCATTGTTTTTTGTGACTGTGTGTGCAAAGTTCTGACGTGCGTTCATGCTTGCTCCTTGTTATGCATGGGCTGTAGAGGTGTTGCTTGTTCTTGGTTTGTTGCCCCCTCCCTTTCAAGGGGAGGGTTGGGGTGGGGATGGGTTTCGGTTGCCAATATCCATGTCGGCTAGTCTACGGAACCCCATCCCCCACCCTGCCTCCCCCTTGAAGGAGGAGGAGTATCAGTTCGTAGCTTGGGTCAAATCGTAGCGCGTAGGTTGTGCCGGGCCTGTAGGTTGGGCTACGCTTTACCAGCCCAACACTCGGCTTTAAAATAACGTAATCGCCTATCAAAGGCTGAGTGTTGGGCTGATACCCCGTAGCCCAACCTACATCCTTGCCAACACTTCCGTTTATCTTCCTCTTTGCTTTTTCTCTGAGTCCCCTCTGTGTCTCCGTGTCTCTGTGTCCAATGGTTTTGCTCAAATCTAAACCACCCGCCGGTACGATTCCCAATCAAACACTACGGCTTTACCACCGCCTTCGCGTAGCCTGTCCATGGCGTGGGTGCCGATGTAGTGTTCGAGTTCTGCCAGCCCCAGATTGCTGATGAGGATGCTGGGTTTCATGACTTCGTAGCGGCCATTGATGATGTCGAACAGCAGCATTTTTTCTGTCTCGCTGCCGAACTGGACGCCGACTTCGTCGAGTATCAGCAAATCTGGTTCTACAAATTCCTGTATCAGTTCCGCCTCGGTGTGAGGGCTGTCGCGGCGGTAGCTTTCTTTGATGCGGCGTACTGCTTTTAAAACGGAACTCATCACGGCCTGTTTTCCGGCATCCATGATGTGTCTGGCGATGCCCACGGCGAGATGGGTTTTGCCTGTGCCTACACTGCCGCAAAAGATCAGGCTGCGACCTGTCTTCAAGACTGCATCAAACTCTTGCGCATAGGCCTGGCAAGTGCGCAATGCCTGCTCTGCGGCGGCGCAGGTAGGGCGATAATTTTGCAGGCTGCGTTCTGCAAAGCGTGCCGGTATGGCGGCACGGCCCAGGCGTTTTTGCCACAGTGCAGCTTGTTGCGCTTGCCGCTGTTGCTGCATGCTGGCCTGACGTTGTTGCGCATCGCTGGCTTCTTGGCATTGCTCGCAGGCAGACCAGATGCCGGGTTTGTGCGAGTAGGCGGTGTAGCTGCCATGCTGCTGGCAATGCCTTTGCTCGCTGCCAAGTTGCATACCGCCGACGCGGACAAAACTGCTGCTGTCAGAATGAACCATCCTGGGCTATCCCCTGTGCGTAGTTGGTGTTGGCAAACCCTGCATGCTTGCTGCTGGCGGGTGGCGCGTGATTGGCAGGCATGCTCCAGTCGGCCTTGTAGTGCTCATAGGGGCCAAAAAAGGTGGCGGCATGCTTGACAAACTTGGGGGCCTGCCCGCTGGCGGCGATGTAGGCGGCATAGCGCTTGACGCCATCGACCATGAGGGCGGCATCGACACCGTCACGCCGTCGTGCCAGCCAGGCTTGCCAGGCTTCTTTTTTGCTGGCACCGGGTCGGCGTGGGTAGGCTTGCCAGGCGGTTTCGAATTCAGCGGGGCATTCGTCGAATTTGCCAGATTTTTTTGGCTTGGCAGCAGCCGCTTTTTTATCGGCGCTATCCTGGCGAGGCAAAGCCGCGACAGCTTCAGGGTTAAGGGTATCCGGAATCAGGTTAAGGGAATCAGGAATCAGGTTAAGGGAATCAGCCGGGCCAGTTCCAGTTAACTCTGGTGCTGGCATCTTGCCTGGCACGGTCATCGTCTGGTGCTGATCTGGTGCCGGGATGAGGCTGTCATTTTCTTTGATGTGCGGGTTTTGATGCGCATCCCATTTGCAGATCTGGATATAGTGGTTGTCACCCACCACATAACGATGAATGAAGCCACGCGCATCAAGTATGCTGAGCAGGCAATCCACATCACAGTCGTCATAAGGCAAGACCTTGGCCTTGATTTTTTTGACGCGGTCTTCCAGCCGCCCTGCTCTGTCGGCAATGGTCCAGAGGCCGACAAACAATAGACGCCCAAGGGCGGGTATGTCTGCCAGCACATCATTGGTAAAAAAACCGGGCTTGATATTTCGTGCACGTGCCATCTCAGCATTTTCCTTTTATCACTTTACGACCTTAAAATTGCAGCCTTCGCTACCCACCACGACACAATTTGCAATACGTATACACAGGCTGATTCTGCGCATTGCAAAACTGCCGTATCGACCGCATTTGTCCGCGCCCGTGACGACAGCGCGGGCCTTTGCACAGACGGCGCGGGGTGATGGTGTGGGTGGGGGATATCACCCGGTTGTCCAGATGCTGCCAGTCGGTTGTTGCGGGTGACTGGCTCAGCATGGGCAGACCTTTGTTTGTGTTGATACGCTGATTAATACTTGATTTGATCCGCAGGCTTGCCCCAACAGGCGTGCGCGTGCGGACACCTGACGCAGGATGTCTTTTGGTATTTTCATGTTGTCGTAGTTTGGCTGCCTGGGCAGCGTGGTTTGTGTTTTTTAAACCGGGAAGACCTCTCAACACAGAGACACAGAGGGGGCACAGAGGGGCACAGAGAAAAGCGAAACGTTAGTAAAACGAGAGCGTTGGCAAGTGCGTAGGTTGGGCCGGGCCTCGCTAGGCTACGGGGTATCAGCCCAACCTACGAATACCAAGATTCTTCAGGCCAACGTGGCAATTACCAATACTCTCTTGATCTTCTCTGTGACATATATGTGCCTCTGTATTGCGAGGTCTTCATCGTAAAATGCATGCCCCTTGCATGAGGAGCTTCGGTCGCTAAAAGCGCGACAAAATCATCAGCCGGGTAACCAAAACAACAGGCGGCTGACAGTGGCCGGGGAATCCCGGCGGGGTAAGTAGATGGTTAAACAGCATTCGCGCGGTAATGGATCAAGGCAGGCGAACGGCTAGTATGTTTAAGGTTGTAGGATATGCGGGTTGATGCTTCTTTTCATTAGCAGACGTATACCTGATCAAAGTGAACGAGCTCATCCCCACAAACTCAATTATATACACTTTCGTATTGCCATCCAAGTTTTTTTCGTATTGTTCTTGGCATTTTTTATGCGATAACGCATAATGCGCTCATGGACGCGAAAACTAATATCAAATACCTCATGGATAAGTCGGGCATGAACCCGACTTCGTTGGCAACTGCCCTGGAAAAAATGTTCCCTGATGAAGTCAGGGTGCCGCAGGCGACGATCTTTCGTATCGTCGAGGGCATCACCAAGGACCCGCGCACCTCGTCGCTGGCGCCGATTGCCAAGTTCTTTAATGTCAGCCTGTCAGACTTGCGCAGCAAGGATTTGCGCGGCTATGAATCCAGCCAGCCCGCCGCTGCCAATGATGAGCATATCGGCATTGCCGCTATTAATTACTATGCGGCCAAAGGCTCATGTGGTGGCGGCGCGCATAATGAAGATGCCGAACCCAAGGGCCAACTGATTAAAGAAGTCGGCTTCTTCAAGAAATATGGCGTCAAGGCAGAAAACCTGGCCGCCATCTATGCCGACGGCAGCTCGATGGCAGACTTTATCGTCGATGGCGATATGGTCATCATCGACCAGACCAAGACTGAACCGCAAAGCGGCAAGATCTTTGCCATCCAGCATCCAGACGGCCTGCGCATCAAGCAACTGCGCCGCGAAATCGACGGCACCTGGGTACTGGAAAGCCGTAACCCTGACAAGCGCACTTACCCTGATGAACGCATCACGCCTGAGAATGTAGGCTTGCTGAAGATTATCGGACGCTTTGTGTACAGGCAAGGTGGCTAATAGATGACGTTGAAAGTACGGTATATATATAGGATTTCTGTTGAAAATTAGCATTGATAATAGGATGCTCAATAGGCAATTTTCGTCAATTGTTTTGACTTCATTGTTCCTCAATTGATGGTGATTTACCTGGAACTCATTTCATAAATAGGCTGAGATGAGGTGGGCAATGGATGCCAATGCTGGCTGTGTTAAAAGGCGGGATGGCAAGTGCAGTTGCCGTGGCCAAGCCAGCCAAGGCGGTGCAGTAGATCACGTGATTGCACCCAGGCCCAGCGCGCTGACACTTGCGCACGTGGACCATGGAACCCGCCGAACAGGATGCAGGGAGTCAGGTTCAGCACCTCATGCCACCAGCCTGCTGGCACATGCAAGACATCACCTGGCTCCAGATCGACGACAAAGAAATCGCCCTTCGCCTCCGCGTTTGCATTTGCGTTTGCATTTGCGTTGGCATTTGCGTTGGCATTTGCGTTGGCATTTTCAGCAAGCTCTTGCGCCGTGCAGGAGGCCAATCTGGCCCAGGAATCGTATTTGCTGGCCACTGCATGCATACGCTCTACGGTACCCGCACGTACCAGGTAAAAGCGTTTTCTGCCGACGATTTGCACTGCCAGATTGTCGAGATAATCGTAGTGTAAGCCGGTGCGTACATGGGCCGGGCCTATCCAGCTTTGCAATGAAAATGTGCTGCCCGGCGTAAAGAGATCGGCATGTCGCAGGTCTTGCCGCAATGCAGGAATGGTGTCAAGCAGGTCAAATTCTTTCAGGTAGAGGGTTTGATCCGCTTGAATCCCCTGTTCATGGCCTCCTTCCAGCGATGCAAGATAAGAGGCTAAGGTGGAGTCGATGAAACAGGTGTGGCCCCGTTCACGGTTGCCTGCCACCAGCTGTATTTGTACATCGGGGGCACGTTCGGCCAGTCTGGCGAAACTCCAGTGTTGTACCGCTGGCCAATGTGCCGCCAAGCCTTTGAATACGGATGGCCCTGCACGATGGCGCAATCGCTGCATGCCCGGAAACGCTGCCGGTGCCAGCCCCTGAAAATGTGCACCCACCATCATCCCCTTTTAATCATGACGACATGGCGCAGGCCAGCCCCAGCCATACGTAGCAAACTGGGGGTGGCACGTACGATGAAAGAGGCAGCTTGCAAGCTCACGCGTGCCGCCCCGACACGTCGGGCGCGTATGTCGGCCCACAGCAAGCTTGCAAGCGCAATGGTGATGTCCGTAAAAAGATAACATGCAGCCACCAGAAATATCAATGCGCGCCGGGTTTGCCCTATCTTCATCGCATCTGCCACCTCTTGCACGACGTAGCGATGTTCAATCTCTTCCTTGCAATGCCATTGCCATAGCCTGGTCTGTTGCGTGTCGTTCTGCCCCAGCCATGCATTGTGTGGCCGCAACACCTGTTCTGCCAGCAGCACAGTCAACTGTTCGAACGCGACAGCAAAAGCGATGCGGGTCGGCAGTGTCCATCCGGCCATTTGCTGCATGGCTGACTCAATACGTTGCTCTAGCCGCTGCGCTGGCGCATGGGCGGCCATCCTTTCGTTATACAGGCGATGTGCGCGCGAATGGCTTTGCTCTTCCTTGACCAGGCGCTGTACTTCGTATTGCAGTCGTGGGTTGGAAGAATTGTGCGGGTTTGTGTTGAGCCAGTCGTTAACAGCCGTGACGACGAAATGTTCACCACAGGGAAGTAAGAGCGAAATGGCGTCGAACAGACGGGAACGGAACGCATCGCCGTCATTCCACCAAAGCGTGGGCAGACCTGTTGCTGCCGGTTTTGCAGATGTGTTCATCACACGACATTCCTGATCAGGCGCAGGGGTGCAGGGGCCAACTGCAGAGCATTGCCGTAATGCCGAACAGTCTGGATTTTTATTTGCGTTTTTTTTCTCATTGCTACACCTGTTCACTGGCTGGTGTGGATTTCGGTCCGGGGCGCGGCCTGGTATATTCTGCATATATATCTTCGACATGCTCGATACAATTGAGTATCACTTGCAAGGTCTTGAATGGCAGACGCTGCCATACCGGGCACAGTTGCGATAGCGGCACAGTTCCCTGGATCAATACGCCATGATCAAGCGAGGCATCGTGGGGAAAATAATCCGGCAGCACGGCGACAATACGGGTAAAACCTTTGCCATGGTAGTAGCGCAATTGCGGATCAAGTGGCAGCTTGCCGCGACGGGTATGGGCATAGGTAACGACATCGAGCGAAGGATTATTTTCCAGCGCACGTTTGAAACCTGGAATCGGTGAGCCAAGATAAATCTGACGCCACCCATTCTTCAATGCATGTGGCCAGAAAAATGAAAACAGCGCTGCCGCTGCACGTGGATCCACACTCGTCAGGCTGATACCGAACAGGCTGTTGGTCTTTTTTTCTATGCTATCGTGTGTTGTCACTGCACAGTCTTCCCAGCGACGTGCGTGCGCAATTTCCTGCTGCGAAATCGGTCGCATGAACAGTGATGCAAGCGCTTTGCCAGTATGGGAACAAAAAGCCCCCATACATAATTCAGGATAGTCAAGCAAGCGCTTGCACAGCGCATCGGCACTGGCAGCCTGGTTTGATGCCCATTGCAGGGATTCGAGTTCCAATAAGGTAGATATATCGTCGATGGTAAGAAAGCGCGGGACAATCGTCAGTTGCATGAGAATGGGGATGACTGAAGTAAGGAAGATGCCGAGCATAGAATTAAATCATTACCTCCTTATGACATTTTTTAATGACGTAATATTTATAAAATATATTAATAATGTTATTAAAACATATTTAAAAATAAGAGTGAATGCGCGCAATGCAAGCAATGCAATTTGGGATACAGTGCAAGGTCTATTTGCATACCCTGTGCAGCTAGCGCAGGTGTTTTAGCCAGCGCGATGTGACTAGCTTGCGCGGCAAGGCACCTGTAAAGAATAAATGCGGGCCAACTCCCGGAGGGTTTTCCTGATAATGCGTTCTGGACTGCGTTGGACTCGTTGTCAACAGACCCGCTATTGGCTGCCTCGTCCCCTTGCAGCGGGTTCTGTCGCAATGGCAAGCCGTCGATGGCCGATCTGGCAGACTATAGGGCCAGAACGCTGGACGAATCGACATGCTCAACCTCAAAGGGATGCGCCGCGAAGTCGACGGCACCTGGGTGCTGGAAAGCCGCAACCCCAACGAGCGCACTTACTCTGATGTAAGCATCACGCCTGAGAATGTAGGCTTGCTGAAGATTATCGGGCGCTTTGTTGACAGGCCAAGGTGGTTGATCAGCTTGTGCGGGGGAATTGCCTATATCTGTGTCAGCGCAATATCCGTCGCCCCATCATCATGTTAATTTGCTATGATAGGCACTCATTCAGAGTGCTCTACCCCCTGCTCACCATCATGATTGGATGATCAAGTCTCATGCAAACCAAGCTGTCACATCCCCTCCACACCCCGCGCCTGATCGTGCGCACGATAGAAGAAGGCGACCTGCCTGATTTGTTCCAGGTGTTTTCTGACGATACCGTCACCCGCTTTTTGCCCTATATTACCTGGGAAGACACGCTCGCTGCCCATAGCTGGTATCAGCGCGCCAGGGATATGGCCGCACAGGCAACAGCCCTGCAATGCGTGATCGTGGATAAAGAAAGTAATCAGGTCATCGGCTCTTGCCTGCTGTTCCGCTTTGATACTGACAGTGAGCGTGCCGAAATAGGCTATGCCCTGGGGAGATCGCACTGGGGTGGCGGCTACATGGCAGAAGCCGTGCGTGCCTTGCTCAACCATGCTTTTGGCGAGATGGGTATCAACCGTATAGAAGCTGAAGTTGACCCGCGTAACCCTGCCTCTGCGCAACTCTTGAGGAAGCTGGGCTTTACCCAGGAAGGCTTGCTGCGCCAGCGCTGGAAGATGAAGGGCGAAATCAAGGACACCTGGATGTTTGGCCTGCTGCGCGATGAATGGCAGGCTCAGGCAGCAATCCAGCCCGATTGAAGCTGCTGGTGAGCGGAGCTTACCGGCAGCAAACTGCAACTTTAAGCAGCAATTTATTCACTGTATCCACTATATTCACCATATTCACCATATCCAACTACACTCCAGACTTAGCAAACTACATCAAGGAAGACAGCCATGACTACTTTCTTTACCTCCCGCGACATACCCGCCCCCCCTGAACAAGTCTTCGCCGCCATCAGCGACCCGCAACGCCTGGCGCGCTGGTGGGGGCCTGCCGGCTTTACCAATACCTTCAGCATCTGCGAGTTCAAGCCTGGC
Source organism: Pseudomonadota bacterium (assembly GCA_040390835.1). Classification (GTDB taxonomy): domain Bacteria; phylum Pseudomonadota; class Gammaproteobacteria; order Burkholderiales; family Burkholderiaceae_D; genus Undibacterium. The sequence goes on along the minus strand of JAZJXP010000132.1, from coordinate 8,942 downwards.
GGCCAGTGGTCTTTCATCATGCATGGGCCTGATGACAAAAACTACCTCAATGAAAGCCAGTTTGCAGAGATAGAAGCCCCCAGCCTGGTGGTCGTGCAACACGTTTCAGAACCCAGGTTTCGCCTGAGCATCACCCTGGCACCATCGGCAACGGGCACTCTGGTGTCATGGTCGCAGGCTTTCGAGAACCCGGACATCGCCAGCAGCATAGAACATATCGTCGTGCCGGCGAATGAGCAGAATCTTGATAGGCTGACGGTGGAGGTGGTGGGGGATTAGGGAGTGCCCGGCATCTTGCTCACCACGCCTGCGCCCTGCTCGCTGCCTATATCGTTTTTTTGAGATGGAGAACACAGCAAACCGACGCTCTGCAACGAGGCCTTAAGGTAGGGTGCATTGCAATGCACCGCATGTGATCTTCGCATCCGCAGATAAATTGTCTTTACCGTGGTCGACGTTGACGTGCGGCGCATTACAATGCCCTACTTTACTGACATGATTGATGTCTGGAATGATTTTAAAAAACTGCACGCATCATGTCAGGCAGCGTGCGCACCCTGTTCACAGAAATCATTCCGGGTACTACTTAAATCAGAGCGCGCACACTATCAAGCGGCAGGAACAGCGACAAGGGCGTATCCTGCAGGGCGATGAAACCAAAGTGTTGATAAAAGCCTGCGGCAGCAGCATCCTTGGCATCCACTACCAAAGCATAGGCGGCGATTTGTGCGGTGGCTGAGCGTTCCAGTGCATCTGCCAATAAAACACCGCCCACGCCCTTACCAGCAAAACTGTTATCAACTGCCAGACGCCCCAGACGAACCACGGGCACGCTGGGGTAACGTGGCAATTTTTTCTGTGCATCTGCTGGCAAGGATGTCAGCACGACACTGGACGACGCCAGTGTGTAATATCCAGCAATCTGCCCGATACTCTCTGTCGCCACAAAACAGGCTGTCACGCGCCTCCTGATATCCTGCATGACCTGCTGCTTGAAATAGCGATTGAGCAATTCAGATTGACTGCTGAAATGCTTGCGCTCATGCGTCTGGTCAAGCTGAACAATGCGCAGGGATAGTTGATCCATTGTTGTAGAACGCAATCAGTGCTGGTCGTTGATGATTTGCTTTTTTCTGGCAAACGCCTTTTTCAATGCCGCATTGGCTGGGGGCGGATTGATCAAGGCATTGGCAAAAGTTGCCTGATCCACGACGGACAGGCGCATCACTTCCGCCTCGTCTATGACTTCCTGGGCAAATTTCAAGCTGACGCTGGTGACAAAATCAGTCACCGTGCGACCCTGCAATTCAGCCGCACGTTTGATCAGCGCATAGCTGTCAGGCAGTATTCTGGCCTCTATTCTGGCTTTGGTCGTTGTCATGATTGACCCTCCTTATTGATAGATTGTACGGCTAGCTGCCGTCAAACTCAATTCAATTTCACCTGCATCCGCGATGCAAACCGCACTTATATCAAATTACGCGTTTTCCACGTTTACATATAACCAACAATTCCATACGAAATCATACTTTTCAATACAATTTCGTATTGACTCATTTAATACAAAAGCGTATAGTTCTATACATGGTCAGACAAACAAAGAAAGCGACAAATGAGCACGCAAACTTATTTCGGATTGCCTAAAACTTACTATGCCCAGCCTGCCACTGCATCCACTGCAGTGCTCATGAACGGGCAAAACCTGATCGACGCCTTTGCTGAATGCAGCATGGAACAATGCGAAAAAATGGCCAGCATGCTGGACCAGGGGCGGTATGAAAACTTTGGCCGGATGATGGCGAAGGTGTTACTCGACTGGCAGCAATGAATCTCAAACTGAATCTCACACTGAAATCTCAGTACTGAAATCTGAATGCTGGATTTCGATATTGAATTTAAACATTAACCATCAACACTGAAACACCATGCATGTGATCGCATGGCACACACAAAAGTATACGCTGGTGAAATCGGGTCGCGGCCAATTTCACACTTGCCGGGGTCAGCGTCCGGCACCTTGTCTGCGCTGGCCTTGCAAATCTGCTGCCGCGCTCACCCGCGGCGGGCAAGGCCAGCGCATCACATTGTCATCAGTTTTTCAACATCAACAGCCAGCCGCAATGGCCAGCTAAAGCAGCAACGAATTTACACCAAAGCGTTACACCTAAGTTTTACCCAGCAGATTTACACTCGGCAATTAACACCCATTTTTTAACACCCATTTTTTAACACGAGAACGAGTGCGTTTTTTCGCTGTGTACGCGCTCGCCCAAAATTTTGTGAGGACTAGTATGAAAACATCCCTGACAGACTGGCTGATCACTGCCCTGGCGTATATCGTCATCTGCGCCGTGCTCAGCATCATCAATAATGAAGAAGACAAAGTGCCTGGTGCAGACCAGCCTGAACAACGGGCTGCGCCCGCCAGCCAGGCCGCAGCGACACTGCATGCCTCAGTGAGTGCCTCAGTGCATGCATCAATGAGTGCACAGCTCGCCACAAAAATCACTGAGCAGCACACTGAACGCGCAGCCTTGCACAAACTGACGCAAGAGGCAGAACGCATGACCGGCTTTGGCGCGAGTGTGCAATGAAACATAGCCGCCAATTACATGCCGTGGGCAATGCCCTGTTCGACGCGCGCAGCAGCCAGTGCATGGCGATCGCCTATGGCTGGCAGGCAGAAGCGCATTACGACGCCAGCGGCAAGATCTGCAACCCCGATGCCCTGCAACCTTCTGACGAAGCCATTGCCAACGCCCGCCTGTGGGCGATGGCACCAGAGCTGCTGGACAAGGCCCAGGCCCTGGCTGCAAAACTGCCACAAGATCATCACTGGTTTGCCGCTGATGAAGCGCAAGCCCTGCGTCAACTTTGCCAATCTTTAGAGAAAACCAGCACATGAACGATACACACGCCCTCATCAACCACCTGCACATGCGTGTGCGCATCATGTGCGCGGTGTACCGCATGATCAGGAACCTGGGTTATAGCCGCCTGGCGGCCTGCAAGACAGCACTGCAACACTGAACGATTTTTCTTACCGCAAGGCGACTACACACATGGCATCTGTCAATAAAGTTATCCTCGTCGGCAACCTGGGCCGCGACCCTGAAACACGTTACGCCCCCAGTGGCGAAGCCATCAGCAGCATCACCATTGCCACCGCCGACAGCTGGAAAGACAAGTCCACTGGCGAGCGCAAAGAGCGCACCGAATGGCACCGCATCAGCTTCTTTGGCCGCCTCGCAGAAGTGGTGGGCATGCACCTCAAAAAAGGGGCTGCCGTCTACATAGAAGGCAGCCTGCGCACACGCAAATACAAGGACAAAGATGGCGCAGAAAAATCCATCACCGAAGTACGCGGCGACACCATGCAGATGCTGGGCAGCAGGCCAGCGCAGGCAGGTGGAGCTGATGGCACGCCCGCAAGAACACACCAGCCAGCCCGCGCGCCTGAAACCTGGGACAACATGGATGATGATTTGCCGTTTTGAATTGCAGGCAAAACCGTACAGATAAAAATGATAGTAATCCCCCTTCAAGGGGAAGGAAGTAACACCTAAACAACCGCCGAAAGGACACAAAATGAGAAACGACATCGCCGTACGCTATGCCCAGGTAGCGCAAATCCTGAGTGACAAATTCCTCTTCATCGAAGATATCATGCGCGAGTTGCGCACCTCGGAGAATTATGCCCGCAAGCTAGTTGCCGACCTGTGCTTTTCTGGTCACGTCGTACAACGCGCCATCCCCAACAACCGTGGCCGCAGTAAATTACAGTTTGGCTGGCACAGCGGCAAACCAGCGCCCACCATCTACACCCGTCAGATCAAGCCTAGCGCAGAAAAAATCCGCCGCACTGATCCGCTGATGATTGCCCTGTATGGTGAAGCCTGAATATCACTTCAAGCGCTTCATGCGCTTTGATCAAGGCGAAGATGTAGAGCGCATAGTAATGCGCCGCAGGTAATTTCGCATTCCCTCGGGTCAATGCGCATAGGCGTGATCAACGCTTTCATGCAGTGCGTTGCAGGCACCCGACGTACTGCTAAAGAGCATCATTTAACAAGCATGCATGACATGGCATTTTTTCTGTCAGGCACATACCAGGTTTAAACAAAAAAATCGCCACTTCACAGGAATATCATGGCAATCAAACGCATCATAGGCCAGGATGGCCTGCCCTACCTCATCAGTTCCCTGGATGAATCTGGCGATGAACAGTATAGCGACTGGGCAGCCCCAGACCTGCCCTCATCCAGCCCAGGATTCGACACCTCCACCCTTTTCCCTGAGAGCTATCCAGGGCAGCCCAGCAATCAAGACCACATGCAGACATCAACGACACCGACGAGTATCAAAACCCGCGTATATACGCCAGGCTGCCAGGGGGAAGCAGCAACTTCCAGTCATTTGCGCCATACAGCAGCGACAAAGAACAAATGCCAAGCCAGACACCAGTCAAAGGTTTGTTATTGCGTGCCATGGCGGCGAATGATATGGATAAATGGTCGCGCAATCCCATGGGTGAACAGGAGGGCGATTATCCATCTGCTGAATCTGCAGAGCAAGATGCAATGCCCATGAAAATGGGGCTGCTCAATAGATTTTCCTATCCTGAATCAAAAGGCAGTAAGCCACAATTTATTTTACCCGGTGAATCGGAAAATGATGTCCCGATGATGCGAGTTCCTCATGAGGATCATATCGATCAACATGAGCATTTCACTGATTCACGCGTAGAGCAGCAACTGAATTCGCCAACGTTACTTCCATACAATAAAATTGAACAGGGCTTTTATTCCAATCACTTCAATAATTCAGATAACAAAGAGTTACTCAATGAGATGAGTAAAGACATCAACAGCTCATCCTGGGACAGTGGAAAAGGGCAATATCCTTTACTGGCTTCGAATGACCCTGTACAACTTTTGCAATGGGAAAAAAGCCCTGATTCGGAAAATAAAAAAGGCATACAGTATTATTTTGACACTTTCAAAAAAGTCGACAAAGTAATGGATAAAGCATTGCTGGAAAAATGGAATGAAGGCTTACTTCGTAGCTCATTGAATCCAAATGAACTCAAACCTTTTCCTCTCGTTGCGCATCCAAAGACTAAAGAAGCACCTATTACCTTCAATGGAAACGAAGCCCCCACGCCTGAGTTTGTCAACGGATCAGAAATTCCAACAATTAATAGGGGGAAAGGCAGTGGTGTGTGGGGAGAAAATCCCCGAAGATTTTCTGAATTCGCAAAAAAAATTGCAATTCAAGCAGAATTGCCCTTCGTATCTATTGCGCTTCCAGATGCGACCAGGCACTTGCAGCATTATTTGGGCAATACGGGGGAAGATTACCAAGTTGACTTGAAAAGAATAGTAGAAACAACAGATGCTGGAAGAGAACTCTATTTATCGCAACGAAACGGTGCAATAAAATATGCAATAGAAAATGCCAAAGACGGTGTCCCTCTTGATTTTTCTTCCAAGCGCTTGGAGCAGCGAGTTTTTGCCGAAGGCACTGAAAACTGGTTTTATGCCAGTGGAAATTTTTCTGGGTATTCGCAATCCAAGGTAATAAGGAATGGCGATAACTTCAGCATGAAGTTCGAACTAAACTATATTGATCCCTACGATTGGGATAGAATAAAAACACCGCTTTTTAACGCTAAGGACATACTTGACAAAGATATGGCGGAGTTTCACAAACAAGGCATAGCAAAAGATTTTCTGTTGACTGGAAAACTACCGCTTATCATCACGTGGAAAGTCGGCAATGAAATGAATCCAACCGTAAAGATCGATCAAAGTAAAATGCCAAAACCAAGTCATCCTCAGAGATAAAACATGAACGCCATCCTGAAAAAAGTAGCGAGTATTCTTTTCTTGATATTGTTTGCCTTGCTCCCGCCGCTTGCCTTTATTTACTTCCTGTTCTATGAACCCGGAGAGCAAGTGCGCGAAATCTATTCATATGAAGATCAGAAAAAAAGAGGCGGCCATCATGTCACCATATCATCTGATGGAACACACAAGCATGGATATTCTCATGAGGAAGATCGCTACGTATTGAATGTTTTCTTTTATCGACGATATATCAGCGTAGACATTTCGCTCATCAACCGGGATGAGGAAATTATCTCTTACCTGAAAAAATGCCAGGTCATTGAAACAAATGAAGGTATTACTTTTTTGCAGCCTAACGGTTATTCAACATTCATTCCCAAGTCGGAACTACCTTGATACTAGAACTCATTTGATCAATAGGGTGAGATGCGTTTGCCTCAAAACGTGGGCTGGCCACCACATTAACCACATTAATTTGAAACTGACCAGGCATATATCTCCTGTCTGATCATCAAGGATATGGCACATCATACGCGTACCGGCAAGAGTAAACATTCTGGCACTGAGCATGCGGCCCTCCATCCCATCTGCGCCATCAGCGATGTGCAGATACTGAAGGGCAGCAAGCGCCCACTGGCTTATGTCACTGCGAGCATAGATGATGAGCATAAAATCATCCATATCCACTTGCGCATGAACTATGGCAAGCCATCAATTGTTACCTGTCTGGCAGGACTCGCCAAAAAAACCAGCGACACGCAGTTTGAATACTATGCGAGGCTGGCCGATGAAGGTATTGCACAATACTGGAGCAGAACCATCACGCTCAAGGGTGAGGAATGGGATGTCAGGGTAAGGCCGGAAAGATCAGCGAAAGGCATGCCCCTGACACTGGCAAACCCGGGCAGCCCCCTGCTTGGCAACCTGAGCGGGCGCTCCCGCAATCCATATCCGTTTTTTACCGGCACACTGTATTTCGATGAAAACGACGGACCAGACCCTGAGCGCTCGTATGCCATGACGGCTGCACATGAAGTTGGCCATCCATTATTGACACATGCATTTGGCGCGACATGGTCCTGGGGACATGCAGGCACATCATCCATGCTGGGCAGGAGGTATGCCGCTGCACCAGAATGCCCTGCACAAGGCGAGATCAGCCTCATGCTTTATTACAACGGCAATACCAGCTGCGTCATTGATAGTGACAGTGTTTTTAAAAGAACTATTGCGAGTGAGAACGACCTTAAAACGCTCTTACATATTTCTGGCAGACTTAAGTAATATGTTGCCTGGCGCCCCGGATGTGCAGCGCGTAGGGTGCGTTCTAACGCACCGCCTGTGATGGTCAAAGAGGATGGCTGCAATTAGAAATCGGTGCGTTAATGCACCCTGCCCAGCACTCAAGCAAACACCAGCGCAGCGATGGCAAAGGCAATTCCACCAAGCACCATATACCAGGATGCTTTTTCTTTTTCAAATACAAACTCATGTGGATGACTGGGGTCATACAACACACTGACCGGCCTGCCTGCTTCAAAATCGGCAACCAATTCGGAAGGGAAAGAATGATTACGGGTAATCTTTTCACCCTTTTCTGTGGTGAAGGTAATTTCTGCACTGTAGCCCGATTTGCGCTTGGTGTAGTTGCTGATGGGGTCAACCACGGCGGGTTTGCCTATGGATTTCAAGTGCGCAAGGGATGAGCGCTCAGAAAAACCGGCACCCATGAACGTCAGGCCAGCGATCACGCCCAGCACCTTGAAAACAATATTTTTTTTTGCCATGTTCACGTCCCCAGCTTATTGATGTAACTTATTGATGTAATGAGGCTAGTGTAGCATCACACCGAATGCCTGAATACAGGCTCAGTTGTCCCTCGGCTATAATCTGCGTTTTGAATCCCGGACAAGCGCCATGCAAGCCCAGCTCATCGCCCTGCTTCTCGCCTATCAGCCCAACGACGCTACTGAAGCTGCGCATTTAAAAGATGCGCAGAGCTTTGTGAACAGCACTGCCAACTGTAGCAGCCGCGCCACATTGACGGGGCATGTCACTGCATCTGCATGGATACTCTCGCCAGACGGCAAATCCGCCTTGCTGACGCATCACAAGAAACTCAATCGCTGGCTGCAACTGGGTGGCCATACAGAAGACGATGATGACAGCATACAGGCCGCTGCCGCCCGCGAGGCGCGAGAAGAAAGCGGCATCGCTGATTTGCAGTTAGTCAGCACGGCACTATTTGATGTGGATGTACACCCCATCCCCGCCAGAGGCAGCGAGCCTGCGCATTATCATTACGACTTGCGCTTTTTATTCCAGGCGCAGCATGTGGATTTTAATGTGAGCGAAGAATCCCACGACCTGGCCTGGGTGGCGTTGGCTACACTGGCGGCAGAAGATGGTAATGCATCGGTATGCAGGATGGCGAGGAAGAGTTTGGGTGCATCCGGGTTTGCTGATGTGGCGGCGGCTAAATGAATGGCCCTGGCTAAGCGATGGCGGTAAAACTCAGGCGGGCGTTGCGGCTCATGATACCGCTGGCCTTGTTTATTGTGGCTACACCATCCAAGGCGACTTTCCTCATCAGTGAACTTGAACTGCTCACTTATGACAACATGCTGTTGACGGGCACCGCACAATCCGGAAAAACATGGATAGCCTGTATAAAAACCATAGACGGCAAACAAGTCAACATCAAAAAAGGCGATGCAATAGGCCTTCACTCCGGTCGCATCCAAAAAATTGATGCCAAAGGCATCTATGTGTCAGAGACGGTACAACTCAACTTTGGCGAGTGGTTTGACAGGAAATTGTTTTGGCCTGTGGTGAGTGACAAGTCCTTGCGCGCAGAATGCAAGTGGATAGCAGCGCCCGAAAAGAGGTGGCATTACCCTTCTCACTTTCGGGATTAGCGCGCGGGGTGCGTTGTAATGCATTCTGATCAGCTTGAGGGATTAGCGCTCGCATTAATGCCTAAATCCAATGTACATTCATTTTATGCAGCGGCCCCAACCCCGTCATGCCGGACTTGATCCCACTGCTGTCCGGAATAATATCCTTGACACAGCCATTAGAATAACCGCATCT
>JAZJXP010000131.1:0-13561 GCA_040390835.1 Pseudomonadota bacterium | reverse complement strand
TCAAACCCTTGTTGACGCCATAAGCCAGATGCGCTTTGGCCACACCAAAATCATAAGTAGCAGCCAGTAAAGTGGTTTTGCCATCATCGGTATTTTTCAGTGTGGCCGTGTCATTGTTGCGGTTGTGGTAGCCCAGGCGTATCGCAAACGGGCCAGAAGTGTAGGCAATCGCAGCACCGATTTGACGGCTGGCAGAATTATCGCCTGCAGTTTCGCCAAAGCCATAAGCCAATTCACCAGTCAGACCATCAAAAGAAGGCGTGACGTACTTCAATGTATTGTCCATGCGACTGGAACCAGCACCAGAGTTAGGCATGATATTGGCTGCATCGCCAGCAAAACCGGTAACGAAAGGATCGGCAAAAGCCAGTGTCAAATATTCTGGCGTGTACTGACGACCAGCAGTCAGCGTACCAAAGTCACCCTTGACGCCGACATAAGCCTGGCGTCCAAACATCAGGCCACCCTGGCCCAATGAACCTGCATCCACGTTGATACCGCTTTCCAGCAAAAAGAATGCAGACAGACCGCCACCCAGATCTTCAGTACCCTTGAAACCCAGACGTGAGCCTGAGCCTATGCCACTGGTCAACTTGCTGACCGAGCCAGCGCTGCCGCCTCTTTCTAAGGCGATGCCTGTATCGACGATGCCGTAAATAGTGACAGAAGATTGTGCCGAAGCCGAACCGGCAAAAGTGCCAATAGCGCCAAATACAGCTAAAGCAAGGAAAGTCTTTTTCATTTGATTCTCTCAAAAAATAGATAAGGAAACGATGTCGCTGTTAAAAGAATCGCCTTTGCTGCGTGGCCTCACTGCATAACTTCACTGCGTGGATGAATGCTGTGTGCATTCACGTTGTCTGGTGAGCGATTAGGGCGATTACCAACTGGATTTCCTGTGATTGCAGTCGGTAATTTATTATCGATGAAAAGTAAGATGTTTACATATAACTTAATTATAAATCGTTGATAAAAAATCGATGATGCGTTGTTAAAAAGTTGAAATTGCGTAGAGAGAAATATTTGTGATGTGGGTTTTTGACCCGAAAATTTTCAGGTCTATGTTTAAAAAATAGCCAGTGACATACCGTCACTGGCTATTTTTCTTAGCTCACGTGCTCGCCGTAAATGCAGGAATGAGAAAACATATAAATCATATAAAAATCATGCCTTGCCATACCCGCCGCCGCCCGGTGTTTCAATGACGAAGATGTCACCAGGCTGCATGTCGGTGCTGGCAACAAAACCCAGCTCTTCGGTCTTGCCATCATTCCTGATGACATAGTTTTTACCGCAGGCACCAGCGGCACCACCGGCGGCACCAAAGGGCGCATACACGCGATTATTCGAGAGTATCGAAGCTGTCATGTTTTCCAGGAAGCGTATCTTGCGCACGCCACCATTGCCACCATGCCAGCGGCCTGCACCGCCAGATTCTGGTTTGATTTCATAGCTCTCCAGCCTGACGGGGTAACGCCATTCCAGTATCTCAGGATCAGTCAGACGTGAATTTGTCATATGCGTTTGCACTACGTCCGTACCATTGAAACCTTCACCTGCACCAGAGCCACCAGAGATGGTTTCATAGTATTGGTAATCATCATTACCAAAGGTAAAGTTATTCATCGTACCAGGTGAAGACGCCACCACGCCAAGCGCACCATACAGCGCATTGGTGATGCAACTTGAGGTCTCCACATTGCCGGACACTACTGCCGCCGGATAACGTGGATTGAGCATCGAGCCTTCAGGGATGATGACTTTCAGCGGTTTCAAACAACCGGCATTGAGCGGGATGTCATCGTCAATCAGGGTCCTGAACACATACAAAACGGCCGCCATGCAAATCGCACTCGGTGCATTGAAGTTATTGTTCAGTTGCGGTGAGGTGCCAGTGAAATCCACTTCTGCAGAACGTGATGTATGGTCAACGCGGATAGCAACCTTGATGATGGCACCGTTGTCGAGCTTGTATTCGTAGCTACTGTCTTGCAGGGCAGTGATGACACGTCTTACCGCTTCTTCTGCATTGTCTTGCACATGGCCCATATAGGCTTGCACTACATCCAGACCATAGTGCTGCACCATCTTCAGCAATTCATCAACGCCTTTCTGGTTAGCGGCAATTTGCGCCTGGAAGTCAGCCAGGTTTTGATGGATATTGCGGCAAGGGTATTTGCCGGAAGAGAGCAAGGCGATAGTTTCTTTTTCCAGCAACTTGCCCGCGCTGACCAGTTTGAAGTTATTGATCAGCACACCTTCTTCTTCCACCACTGTACTATCTGCTGGCATGGAGCCAGGTGTGATGCCGCCTATGTCGGCGTGGTGGCCGCGTGAGCCTACATAGAACAATACCTCGGTTCCCTCTGCATTAAAGGCAGGTGTGATCACCGTTACATCAGGCAGGTGTGTACCACCATTGTAGGGGTCATTGAGCATATACACGTCACCTGGCTGCATGCTGCCTGCATTGGCGCGGATGATGGTCTTGATACTGTCGCCCATGGAACCCAGATGCACAGGGATATGCGGCGCATTCGCGATCAAATTGCCTTCTGCATCAAACAGGGCGCAAGAGAAATCCAGGCGCTCTTTGATGTTGACCGAGAAGGCGGTGTTTTGCAGACGCAAGCCCATTTGCTCGGCGATACTCATGAACAGGTTGTTGAACACTTCCAGCATCACAGGGTCTGCCTTGGTGCCTATGGCTTGTCGTTTAGGGCGTGCTTCGAGGCGGGTGAATACCAGGTGATCCAGGGCAGTCACTTCTGCACCCCAGCCTGGTTCTATGATGTTGGTGGCATTTTTTTCTGCAATGATGGCCGGGCCCTTGATCTTGTCACCAGGGCGCATATCGTCACGGTCGTACAAGCCTGTGTCATGCCATTGTCCGCCAGAGAAAAGCTGGACGATTTCCACTGGCTGTAATGCCTGGTTGTTTTCTCGCGGTGGCAGGTAGTCAAGACTTTCATTGCCTTCACCAGAGCTTCCTATGGCTTCAACAGAAATCGCTTCTATGACGAGCTGCTTATTGGACATCAGGAAGGAATAACGTTTTTTGTAGGCAGATTCAAATTGATAAATCATGCTGGCAATATCCTGCATGGCCACCACGATGACAGAATCCGTACCTTCATAACGCAAGTGCACGCGTTGTTTGACGCTCAGATTTTCGGATACGACGCCCTGGCTCAGCAAATCATTGCTGGCTGCATCCGACAAGCGTGCCAGTTCTTTTTCCAGCGCGGGTATTGAGGTAGGTGCCAGTGGTAATTCCATAGCCAATTCCCGCATGGCAGTCTGGTCTGCCAGGCCCATGCCATAGGCAGACAAGACACCTGAGAATGGGTGGGCAAACACCTTGGTCATGCCCAGTGCATCTGCCACCAGGCAGGCATGCTGGCCACCTGCGCCACCAAAGGTGGTCAGGGTATAGTCAGTCACATCATGGCCGCGCTGCACCGAGATAAATTTAATGGCATTGGCCATATTGCCAACCGCAATTTCAATAAAGCCTTCTGCCACCTCTTCTGGTGACTTGCGTATGCCTGTGGCTTTTTCTATCTCTGCTGCCATGGCGGTGAATTTTTCGACGACAGCATCGCGGTCGAGCGACATGTCGGCTTTCGGGCCAAACACTTTGGGGAAATAAGTTGGCTGGATTTTACCCAGCATGACATTGCAATCAGTCACCGCCAGTTGCCCACCGCGCCTGTAACTGGTGGGCCCAGGATTGGCGCCGGCACTGTCCGGGCCTACGCGATAACGGGTACCGTCAAAATGCAGGATGGAACCGCCGCCAGCAGCAACGGTATGTATACTCATCATCGGCGCGCGCATCCTGACACCGGCAACCTGGGTTTCAAACTCGCGCTCGAACTCACCAGCGTAATGGGATACGTCAGTCGAGGTACCACCCATGTCAAAGCCAATGATCTTGTCAAAGCCCGCAGTCTGGGCTGTACGTACCATGCCGACGATGCCGCCTGCCGGGCCTGACAATATGGAGTCCTTGCCCTGGAAGCGGTGCGCATCTGTCAAGCCGCCATTACTCTGCATGAAGAACAGACGCACGCCATCCATCTTGCTGGCAACCTGATCAACATAGCGTCGCAGGATAGGGGACAGATAGGCATCCACTACGGTCGTATCACCACGCGAGATCAGCTTCATCATGGGGCTGACCTGGTTGGAAATCGAAATTTGCGTAAAACCTGCTTCAGCAGCCAGCCTGCCTATGATGTCTTCATGCTGAGTATGTCTATAGCCGTGCATAAGCACAATGGCCAGTGCGCGGTAACCATCTTTATATAGATTAGCCAGTTCATTTTTTACCGCAACTTCATCCAGGGCTTGCAATACATTGCCATGCGCATCGATGCGCTCATCGACTTCCACGACTTTTTCATACAAGAGTTCTGGCAAGACGATATGGCGGTCAAACAGGCGAGGGCGGTTTTGATACGCAATGCGCAGGGCATCGCGAAAACCTTTGGTGATGATGAGCGCAGTTGGGTCACCCTTGCGTTCCAGTAGGGCATTGGTGGCAACTGTGGTGCCCATCTTGACGGCAGACACGAGATCAGGCGAGATATTCTGGTCGGCTGTCAGACCCAGCAGGCCTTGTATACCCGCGACGGCAGCATCTTTATATTGTTCAGGATTTTCTGACAGCAGTTTATGGGTCAGTAATTTGCCATCCGGGCGGCGCGCCACGATATCGGTAAACGTACCACCTCTATCTATCCAGAATTGCCAGCGTTGATCTTCAACGAAGTCATTGTGTGCCTGTTTCTGTTCGTTCATTTTGCAACCACCTTTCATAAAGAGATGTCGCCGTTTTGCCGGCAAAGTCTTATCTCGGTCTGGAGCCATTCCTGCCCGGGCCCGCAAACTTTGTGTCAAAAATCAGACAAAAATATTTGTTTGCATTTTATGCCCGGAAATATCAGAAGCAATGGATACCCAATATTAAAAAAGCAAAAAAGTTCACTGTTCTTGTGCATCGCCGCCACAGCGTGGTGCAGTTCTTTTCATCTTGGTTTTCATCTTAATAACGACAAGGAAAAAAACTTTATAAACATCTTGTAGATTTTTCCTTTGATGATATTGTAGTAGTTATTGAGATTAAATGTAAGATATTTTATTGACGTTTTATCGATAAAACGTTTACGATATAAATGTAGAAGCGAACATGGAAGGGGCAAATGATGTTGGATTCAATTCGCAACAAGCTGAGTTTTTCCTGCTTATCTGCCCTTTCTCGCAAGAGATTTGCTGGTATTTATATGGTGGCAGCCGCAGTCATGGTCACAAATGCACAGGCTGAGGCAGTGGATATACGTATCGCCACCGCCTATGCTGCAGATAACTTCCAGACCATGAATTTGCAACAATTCGCCAGGGAAGTAGCAGGTGCCAGTAATGGCCAGGTGAAGATGACGGTGTTTGCTGCAGGCAGTTTATTAAAACCGGCAGAAATATTTCCTGGTGTAGTGAATGAAAAGGCCGAAGCTGGGGAAGTCATCATGTCCAGCCTGGCAAAAGAGATACCGGTGTTTGGTCTTGATTCCTTGCCATTCACCGTCAGGGGTTATGAAGATGCACATAATCTGTGGATGGCCTCCAAAGCGGAAGTGGAAAGAGCACTGACCAAGCGTGGTTTGAAGTTACTGTATTCAGTACCCTGGCCACCACAGAATCTGTATTCGAAAAAACCCTTGAGTTCACTGGCAGATTTCAAAGGTATGCGCATGCGCAGTTATAACCCGGCCAGTGAACGTATTGCCGAGCTGGCAATGGCGACTGCAGTGCCGGTGCAAGTAATAGACCTGGAAAAGGCGATAGCCAGCGATAAACTGGACTTGATGATTACCTCAAGCTGGACCGGGGTAGAAACCAAGGCCTGGAGCAAGATGGCGTATTACTACCAGGCGAATGCATGGATACCTAAGAATATCGTCTTCATCAGCCAGAAAGTGTTTGCCAGACTGGCTGCCGAGACGCAAAAGAAAATGATGGATGCAGCCCAGGCCGCAGAAAAGCGTGGCTGGAACATGAGTCGCGACAGTGATGCCGGTTTTGAAAACCAGTTACGCAACAACAAGATCAAGGTTGACCGGGTAGATGCACTATTAAGAAATAACCTCGACAGGCTGGGTGAGCAGTTTGTCAGGGAGTGGTTGAAAACAGCAAGCAGTGAAGAAGTATCGATTTTGTTGAAATACACGACTGAAAGGTCGATGAAGTAAATCTTTGGCTGGAAAATACAGCATGTCCAGACGAAGGCAGAAGTAGCAGCATAGGAAATGGCTCTCTTCAAAGTAAGAGCAGAGGGCTTACATTTAATTAAATTGGAGCGTTTAATAATGTTTACAAATACCATCAAAAAAATTGCCCGCGCCGGTCTTCTGGTCAGTCTGGGTCTCAGTTTTTGCTACTCTGCCTATGCGCAGCAAGAAATCAAGATAGGCGTTATCTACCCATTGTCCGGAGCTGCTGCATCCTCAGGCAGTGAAATGAAAAATGCCCTGGAACTGGCTGCGGACATCGTCAACAACGGTGCCAAAAGTGTCCCCAATCTGCCATTCTCTGCTGGTGGTGGCTTGCCTAATCTGAAGGGCGCAAAAATCAAACTGGTGTTTGCTGACCATCAGGGCAATCCACAAATCGGCGCGACAGAAACCGAAAGACTGATTACTCAGGAAAAAGTGGTTGCCGTGGTCGGTGCCTACTTCAGTAACGTGACGGCAACGACCAGCCAGGTGGCAGAAAAATACAAGATACCCTATGTGAATCCTGAGTCATCTTCATCGACTCTGACGCAACGCGGCTTCAAATGGTTTTTCCGCACTACTGCCCATGATGATTTGTTCGTTCATAATTTCTTTGAATTCTTCAAAGAGCTGGAAGCCAAAAAAGGTATCAAGGTCAAGCAACTGGCCACCTTCAATGAAAACACTTTGTGGGGTAATGAAACCACCAAGCTGGAAACCAAGCTGGCAGCAGAAAAAGGCTACAACCTGGTGAAAACCATCGTCTACCCAGCCAAGAGCACACAGCTGACTTCTGAAGTGCAGCAATTGAAATCAGCCAGCCCGCAAGTCGTGATGCAGTCTTCTTATCTGGGTGACGCCATCATGTCCATGAAAACCTATAAGGAACTGGGCTTTTCACCTGACATGATCCTGGCAAACAATGCTGGCTTTACCGACACAGAATTCCGCCGCACCTTGGGCAAGGATGCTGATTACGTCATCACTCGCGAAGTCTGGTCACCAGATCTGGCAAAAAATAACCCGCTGATCAAGCAAGTCAATGATTTGTATAACAGTAAATACAAGGCTGACTTTACCGGCAATTCTTCGCGCACTTTTACTGGTCTGATGACACTGGTTGATGCGATTAACCGCGCCGGTTCTACCGAGCCAGAAGCAATTCGCAAGGCCCTGACTGAAACCAATATTCCTGCCAATAAACTGATCATGCCTTGGAAGGGTGTGAAGTTTGATGAACATGGCCAGAACGTTTTGGGTTCCGGCATCCTGGTGCAGATCATCGACGGTAAATACAACACGGTATGGCCTTTTGACCTGGCGACTAAAGATGTGGTCTGGCCTATGCCTAAGTGGGATCAACGCAAGTAAAAGCTCAGTAAAAATGAAGCACGCTCACCCGACCTTTGGTTGGGTGAGAAAAAAAGATACTCAGTAAATTGTCTGACGAATACCTGACGTCGGTTTTACATGGTTTTACATAAGAGGAAGTGCGAGGAGAAATATGTCCCTTGAAATTATTATTCAAACCCTGGCGTCAGGGATCTTGATCGGTTTGATCTATGCGCTGGTGGCGATAGGTTTGACGCTGATCTTTGGTGTCATGGATGTCGTCAACTTTTCCCATGGTGAATTTCTGATGTTCGGCATGTATTCCAGTTTCTGGATGTACTCGCTGTTTGCATTGGACCCCATATTTACCCTGCCTTTAACGGCACTGTTTTTGTTTGCGCTTGGCGTAATCCTGTACAAACTGATCATCAAAAAGATTACCAATGCGCCGATGTTGTCGCAGATTTTTACTACCTTCGGCCTGATGATGCTTTTCCGTGGCCTGGCACAGTTTTTCTGGAAGCCAGATTTCAGGACGGTTGATCATTCCATTGTATCCGGTGCGGTACAGGTATTCGGTATACAGGTGGGCATGCCGCAGGTGACGGCGGGTGTAGGTGCCATTCTGGTGACTATGGGGATCTACCTGTTCCTTACCAAGACCCGTGCCGGTGCAGCACTGGAAGCGACGGCTGCGGATAAAGAGGCGGCACAACTGATGGGCATAGATTCACAAAAAATGTTTGCCATGGCCTGGGGCATAGGTGCAGCTTGCGCCGGTGTGGCGGGTGCATTGTTGTCTACTTTCTTTCCCATCTTCCCTGAAGTGGGTGCGAACTTCATCCTGATTGCCTTTGTGGTGGTGAACCTGGGTGGTTTTGGTAGCGTGATTGGCGCCTTGTTTGCCGGGATTATTGTTGGAGTTATCGAGGTCATGGGTGGCTTCCTGATCGGGCCGCAATATAAATTGGCATTGGTGCTTGGCTTGTTCCTGGCGGTGTTGATGTTCCGTCCGCAAGGACTGATGGGTAAGCAATAGCGTAGAAGATAAGGTGCAAAAATGAACATACAAGACAAAACCGTGATCTCGGCGCATGAGTTGCTGGCGCCAGATTCACATGGCAATTCATCGGTGAAATACATACTGCTGGCCCTGTGCCTGGTTGCTGCATTGCTGGTGCCCGTGGTGGTTAAAGACCCGTCACACCAAAATCTGGCGATATTGATTTTGATGGCAGCACAACTGGGCGTGGCCTGGAATATCGTTGGCGGTTATGCGGGCCAGGTCTCACTGGGGCACGTCGCCTTTTACGGGCTGGGTGCTTACACCTCGACACTGCTGTTGACGCAATTTGGCCTGAACGCCTGGGTTGCAATGATCTGTGGTGGTGTATTGGCGGCGGCAATCAGTCTCATCATAGGCTGGTCATGCTTTCGTCTCAATGGGCATTACTTTGGCATGGCGACCATTGCGGTGGCTGAAATCATCCAGATCATTTTCACCAACTGGGAATACGCTGGCGCTGCCGTTGGTCTGACCATACCCATGGACCAGCAAGGCTGGGACAGCATGATATTTACTGACAAGGCACCGTATTACTACATTGCCCTCGGTCTCTTGCTGGTAACGCTGGCGGTGAATTACTGGATAGAACACAGCTATCTGGGCTATTACTTCCGCGCCATCAAGGATGAGCCAGATGCTGCGCGCAGCCTGGGTATCAACCTCAGCCGCTACAAGCAAATCGCTTTTGCCGTCAGCAGTTTTTTTACGGCGATTGGTGGCAGCCTGTATGCACAGAAGGAATTGTATATAGACCCGGGCTCAGTCCTGCACACAGGCCTGTCGATCAAGATGGCATTGGTATCTATCCTGGGTGGGGTGGGTACTTTGCTGGGGCCAGTCATCGGTGCAGGTGTACTCACTTTCATTGAAGAAGGCACGCGTGCCCTGTTTGGTGGCTCTGGCCGTGGTACTGATCTGGTGATCTACGCGGCCTTGATCGTGGTGATTGCCGTGTATTACCCGACAGGCGTACTGGGCTGGATCAAGCAATTTTTTGCGCGCAGAAAAGCAGTCAAGGCACAAAAAGTACAAGATGTACAAGAGGCAAAAAGGGAGGCAGCATGAGCTTGTTGCGAGTAGAGAGCGTCAGCAAACGCTTCGGCGGCATCACCGCCAACCAGGATGTCTCATTTGAAGTGGGCGCAGGCAAGATTGTTGGCCTGATAGGCCCGAATGGGGCAGGCAAAACGACGATGTTTAATTGCATTGCCGGTTATGCGCCACCAACTACCGGTGAAATCTGGATGAATGACATCAAGGTATCCGGCATGAGCCCTGAGCAATGCGCCCGCGCTGGCATAGGCCGCACCTTCCAGGTGGCACGCACTTTCACCAGCATGACAGCGCTGGAAAACGTCATGGTAGGTGCCTTCCTGATCAACAAGAATGTGGGCGATGCGAGACAGAGTGCTGCGAAATTGCTGAGCTTTGTCAATCTGGGGCAATTCAAGGACAAACCCGCAGGCAGCATGACCATCAGTGAACAGCGCCGCCTTGCGGTGGCACGCGCACTGGCAGTCAGGCCACGCCTGTTGCTGATGGATGAAGTCATGGCTGGCCTGAACCCGACAGAAGTCAAAGAGACAGTGGACGTGGTCTTGAAAATCCGTGAAGAGGGTATTTCCTGCCTGATCGTTGAGCATGTGCTGGAAGGCATCATGCCGATTGCCGATGCCATCGTCGTACTCGACTACGGCAAGAAGATTGCCGAAGGTAGTCCTGAACAAGTATCTAACGATCCCAAAGTGATCGCTGCTTATCTGGGAGATGAATGATGCTGCAAGTAAGAAATCTGAGAGTCAGTTATGACGGCGTGCTGGCCTTGTCCAAAGTCGATATCGATGTAGAGAAGGGCAAGATCGTTGCCCTGGTCGGTGGCAATGGCAATGGCAAGACCACCACTTTGCGGGCCATCGCCGGTTTGAATGCGGCGGATGCTGGCCAGATCGTTTTCGATGGCAAACCACTGGAAAAAATCCCGGCCAGCAAACGCGTGGGACTGGGGCTGTCGCTAGTGCCAGAAGGACGGCGCATCTTCGCCCGTCTGACGGTGGAAAGAAATTTGCAACTGGGTGCCTATACCCGCCGTGATGATGACGAAGTGGCCGAATCCATAGACACCATGTACACGCTATTTCCCATCCTCAAGGAAAGGCGTTATCAACTGGCCGGCACCATGAGCGGCGGCGAACAACAAATGCTGGCAATAGGCCGTGGCCTGATGGCGAAACCAAAATTGCTGTTGCTGGATGAACCATCCTGGGGCATCGCTCCGAAGTTTGTCACCAAGGTGCTTGACACCATACAACTGATCAATCAGCAAGGTATGTCGATACTGCTGGTCGAACAAAACCTGCACAAGGCGCTGGCAATTGCGCATAACGGTTATGTCATACAGACAGGTCGCATCGTCATGCAGGGTACTGGGCAAGAGTTGCTCAACAATGAAGACGTCAAGAAAGCGTATTTAGGCGTCTGATAGAAAAAAGAGAAAATAAACAGAAGGACGGCAAGTGCCCACACTTGCCGCTGGTCTGACTCGTCTGCGAATCCGGTAAAGAAATGCGTTTTGAATTAGGGGTTAGCCATGCTGAACAAGTACATCAGGAACTGGAAGATAGGCCATAAGTTGGGCCTGGGCTTTGCGTTTGTTATCTTGCTCATGCTGGCGCTGACGGTGACGGGTTATACGCAATTGGGGCGGGTAAACCAGGGCGTGAACCTCGTCGTCAAGGAAGTCTATCCAAAGACGGCAACAGTCAACCGTATCAAGTCTGATCTTGACCATATCGCCCGCAGCATGCGCAATCTCTTGCTGCTGTCTACGCTGGATGAAAGAAAGCCTGAGCAGGCTGCGATAGACAAATCAGGCAAACAGATAGAGCTTGATCTGGCGCAGTTTGGCAAACAGGCCAGCTCAGCAGAAGAGAAAAAACTTTTGCAGGCCGTGCTGGCAGCAAAACAGCGCTATCAGCCTGTACTCGACAAGTTCCTCAAGCTGGTGGTAGACAATGAAGTGGAGCAAGCCAAGGACCTGGTCTTGCCGGAAATCGCCCCTTTGCAAGACCAGTATTTTGCTGCGCTTGATCAACTGGTTGTATTACAAGCCAGCCAGATGGAGCGCAGCGGTAGCGATGCGGCATCTGTCTCTGGTGCAGCGCAAGTGTTGATGATTATCTTGCTGGCTTTTGCCGGTGTGGTGGCAGTCTTGATCGCCATCCTCACCACCAGGGCAATTACCTCTTCGCTGAAGGCCGCCATCCTGCTTGCCGAATCAGTTGCAAGCGGTGATTTGCGGGCTGACATTGAAATCCGGAGCAATGATGAGACAGGTCAATTGCTGGCATCACTAAACCAGATGAGCCAGAGCCTGATCAGCACCGTAGGCCAGGTCAGGCAAAGTTCAGAAAAAATTGGCATCGCCTCGCGCGAAATCGCCGATGGCAATATGGATTTGTCTAATCGTACCGAACAGCAGGCGTCGGGCCTGGAAGAAACAGCAGCTTCGATGGAGCAACTGACCGCCACGGTAGGTCAAAATGCAGAGAACGCCGCCCAGGCGCATGATTTGGCAGGCAAGGCTTACCAGCATGCAGGCAAGGGTGGCAAGGTGATTGATCAGGTAGAGCTCACTATGGGCGCGATCAAGGCCAGCTCCAACAAGATAGTCGATATCATCGGTGTTATAGATGGCATCGCTTTTCAAACCAATATCCTGGCCCTGAATGCTGCGGTGGAAGCGGCGCGTGCCGGTGAAAACGGACGTGGCTTTGCGGTGGTGGCGGCAGAAGTACGCAACCTGTCGCAAAGATCAGCCAGTGCGGCGAAAGAGATCAAGACCCTGATTGCCGACTCAGTCGGACAGGTGGATGCCGGTGGCAAGCTCGTCAATGAAGCCAGCCTGACCATGCGCGATATCGTCAGCTCAGTCCAGCATGTGGCCCAAATCATCAGCGAAATCAGTGCGGCCAGCCGTGAACAAAATACCGGCATCGTGCAAGTCAACCGGGCCATCAGCATGATGGACCAGATGACGCAGCAAAATGCAGCGCTGGTGGAGCAGGCGGCTGCCGCAGCCAGGAGCATGCAGGATGAAGCAGAATTACTGGTGGATACAGTGGCAGTGTTCAAGCTGGAAAAAAATATACAAGCTGCACCAGTGCGGACTAAGGCAGTGCCGGTATTGGCGATTTCCAGGAGTAACAAGGCCGTAAATGGTTAAGGCGAGCTGGATGCCAGGCTTAGTATGCTGTGGATAAAAACATAAAATATCGATTTTTTATTGATAAATCAATGTGAAAAGACTGACTTTTTGCTCAAAGAAGATAAAATCAGGCTATGGATTACGCCAGTTTTTATTTAATTTATCTTTAAAGAGTCATTATGTCCACGACCAAGCCTGTCAAGACTGTCACGAAAACCAGTCTTAGCCCAGCAGCTTCCAGCGCCACGCCAAGGGTGCCTATCGTCTCCTCTTCCCATCTGGCAGAGGGCAGGAGTGCAGAATTGAGTGAATTTGAATTTGGAATGATCATTGCCAGCAATGCCTTCAACCGCTGGGCGGTCAGGTGCATGGCTGCAGTGGGCATGAAGGACATGACGATTACCGATGTTCTGGTGCTGCATCATATCAACCACCGGGCGCGTGAGAAAAAGCTGGCTGATATCGCCTTCATCCTGAATATTGAAGACACCCATATCGTCAATTATTCCCTCAAGAAACTGCAGGCCCTGAAGCTGGTGCAGACAGAAAAACGCGGCAAGGAAATCCTGTATTCAACCAATGAAGCAGGTCGTGATATCTGCCGTCGTTATTCTGAAGTCCGCGAGCAGGTACTGGTATCTGCCCTGACTGGTGACGGCACCGAGAGTTTCGAGCTAAGTGAGT
>JAZJXP010000130.1:0-2189 GCA_040390835.1 Pseudomonadota bacterium | reverse complement strand
TTCGGCATGCAAGCATCCATGTCACGCAAAGGAAACTGCTATGACAATGCCCCCACGGAAAGTTTCTGGGGTGGCCTGAAAAATGAATTGATACATCACCAGCATTATCCGGCCCGTGCTCATGCACAGGCTGCTGCCCAGGAATACATCGAAAGTTTTTATAATCGCCAGCGTCGTCACTCACGCCTCGACTACCTTACACCTGCCTTGTTTACTGATAATTTCAATCAACAATCTCAGGCTGCTTGAAACATGAGTGTCCGCTATTGACCGTGCACCTCAGAGCCAGTTACACACTCTACAAACATGTTCAAACGATAAAAATGGAAAAGAAAATTAGACTCAACTCGGTGAATTCGGGGGGGCAGGTCTGGCCGAACAGTTACAGCATGCAGGACTGCGCCCAACCGTTGGCAGGGTGGGGATGCTGGCTGCAATTATTCAGATTGGAGATGGCTATCATTACCCGGAAGATATTTTGCGGGAATTGCTAAGGCAGGGCAGGTTAGGTAGTATCACCACTATTTATAGAGTGCTTGCAGACCTGACTTCTATCAATTTCCTGCAACGTTCTTTTGATGTCGATGGCAAGGCAAAATATCGATTAATGCATGCCAGTATTGCTGCCGAAGAGATATGTCTGATCTGTGAGCAATCTGGTCGCAGCATTACCGTTCATGAAAGTGAACTCAGAGCGAAATTAGAGCAGTTAGCGCGTCAACATGGCATGGAAACATCTTCGTCTCCCTTATTGATACGAGTGAACACTGCAGCAAAACTTGAAAGTTCCGGGCTTAAATAGGGGCGAGCCAAGCTCATGTCTGCATCTGCTATATCGATTTTGCCGTTGGTACTTGCGGAGTCATTTCAGTAAATTTCAGTGCTTCAGGCGTAATATCCTGTCTCAGTTTCTGCAGGTCAGGGATAGTCGTATATCTGAAAACTGGGTATCCTGCGGCTATCAAAAATGCATCCCGCGCTGCATCTTCCTTTTCCCGGCCACTGTGGCTGGAGTCATCATATTCAACGATAGCGATTGCTCCAAATGCCTTTGTGCAGATGACGAAATCTGCATATTTCCTGCAATACCTGTTCCTGACCGACTGATCATTCGTGTCAAGTAAAGCACTGAACGATACTTGTGCAAGTACCACGTGCGCAGGAAATGCTTTTACCAGTTGCCCATACATAGGCTGTTCATGCATGGTGAGCACAAGTCTTTTTCGTGTTGATATGCCGACAGCCCGTAAAGATGCGAAAACTTCAGTAGTCCTGTACTTGTCTGGATTTTTTCTTTGCCTGAGTATCTGCCAATAAGTAGCCGCCATGGCGACCAGTAACAGCCCTATGATAAAAATCATTACCATGTTAAAGAGCGGTAAAGATACCACTCTTAGGATCTGATTGTTTATATCTGTCATATCTGTCGTTGAGAAATCGGCGATGTCTGGTTGTTAGCAATCATGCGTGTATTGATCACAATGTCAGTTTATTCGTCGTATGCCGTCATCAGCGCATAATCCAGTCGCCGCCAATGTATCTGAGCCCGGTTATTAATCTTGTAGTCGATCTTTTGCTCACTTTGGTGATGCTGCAGGCCGTTCATCAATAAATCAAACCGTTCAGGATGACTGTGAAGTCCTCCTTCGCGTCCAATATTGGTACTGCGGCTAACTAATGGTGCCAGCACAAACAGCCCGTCCTGGAGATTCATCACCTCAGACAGACTCAAGGTCCAGTCATATTGATGCGGATAACGGTGCTCATCATTCCACCAGGCAGGTGCTATAAAATGCTTCCACTGAAAGGCGTTGATGACCATGCCCCATGGCGAAAAGAACTGGCTGATACCCAGATCTGCAGCTGGCTCGGTGCGTATGCTGGTCACAAACAGATTGAGCAACATGATACGCACATCAAACAATTGATCTGTCTCTATGGTTTGCTGATACCACAACGCCAACTCAGCCACGTCAGGCGACAGCACAATATCATCTTCGAGATAGATATTGACCTGGCTACCTTGGTCAAATGCGTGCTGCATGGTATAGAAAGGGTTGCCTCTGATGCCAAGCTGCTGCTGATTGCGTAAGATAGTGCTCGGCATGAAGTCTATAGCTTCGCACAGTTGGGCGCATTCGGCGCAACCTGGTTCCAGGCCAATGAACAAATGCCATTGCTCTATACCA
>JAZJXP010000129.1:0-16986 GCA_040390835.1 Pseudomonadota bacterium | reverse complement strand
TTTGAGATTGAGTTTCCTCCTATTTCACTGTCCTGGCAAATTAGACCACTACAGTCTATCCGGTGAAGATTTAAAAAAGCTTCTTCACGGTCCCCCGCGAAGAAGCTAGTTTCAACTGCGTTGCGACGCACCCAGCGACATGAGGCGGCCGCCAGGCCATCGTGATAAGACCCTTACCAGGTACTCATCTCAATATTCATCTGTTTCAGTTCCTCAAGCTGATAGGCACGCAGCGTCTCGGTCACATTGTAGTCCGCGTTCTGGTAAGAAAAATCGTACACCCAGAGTGCGGACATCTGTACTCGCTGCCTGAGTATCTCTTTCTTGAACGTATTGAATTTCTCTTGCGCCCCGGCAGCTCCCAATGATAAGCCATCCGCTCCAAACTCCCCTAGAAAGAATGGACGCTTACTGCCCACTAATTTCGAACGGTCCATTGCTGCGCTAATAATCTCCGCAATCGTGCTGTGCTCCGGCTGCTTGTCAAAATATTTGCCTTCCGAGTTGGGATAGAGATGCAAGGAGTAGGTGTCGACCGGGGCAGGATCATTTTCCTCAAGAATCTTGCCAAACTCTTCCCTGGAATCCAGAGCGAAGACATTCTTCTTTTCCGCATGACGCATGTGGTAGGCGTTCTCGCGGGGAACATTGTTGCCACTCAAAATAGGTGTGGTCTTATCGAGAGTCCTTACCGTCTCGGCAAAGGTCTTCACAGCAACCTGAATTGTCTGCGGGGTAAAGTCGTCAGCGGCGGTTCTGGCGGGTGCACCGGCTCCCAGGTTTGACGGCAGGTAATTACCGTTGTTGTTTTTGGTGGCGGTGGTGTACCCAAGGGCTTCGGTCAGATCCATAAAGCTGCTCGCTTCATTGGCGAATTCCCACGCCCACACGGCCTTGTGGTTTTGGTGTTGTTTGACGATGTCGAGTGTGATCGCCTTCATTTTCTCCAATGTTTTACTCCCTGGCACTCCCGTCATCGGGATTTTTTCGCCCACCACATCGGCAATTGCCGTCCAATTCCAAAACACATCTACGATGACGCCGATGTGATTGGCTTCCGCCTCATTCAAGAACGCATCCAGGCGCTCATGATAAAGCCGAGGGTCATTAAGCACAGTGTTGAGGTCATTGGGCCAGAAAGGAAGCGCACTGATGCGGATAAAAGGAATTTTGTTCTTCGCCAGGACCTGCAATCCCTTTTTGTAGCTACTGTCACCCGTCTTGGCATTGCGGGCGAATCCATCAAAATAGTTGACGCCGACGCCGTAGAAAGGCTTGCCGTCCTTCATGAACAAACCATCCTTGATGGATAGCGGACCAACTCCAGCGTAGGCATTGAAAGCGGCCAGCGTCAGGGCGGCGACACATAAGGTTTTTTTCAGGAACATTTAACACTCCATAAGTTAGATAGGAACAAATTATTAATTAATAATTTGATGAACATAACCATATTTGAGTATGGCTATTTTGATGAAAACTACTCCGGCAGTACGCAGCACAATGTGTGTCAGGTTCTGTTCCGCACTCTTTGCACGACCGGCGCTGTCTTGAACACGAATGCCCCCAGCAATCGCTGGCGTGTAACGCCGCATCTGGCTAATGGGCCGCTTGATGAGATAAAGATGATGAGGAAAGCGACACCTGGCATAAAGGCTAGCCCACACTAAAACAGCCGACGGTTGACGTCTGCGCGGGCTCTGACATTGTTTGGATAGAGTGTCTGGCTAGTCGCCAAACCTGATGACTACGGCATGATTGCGTGATACTCCCTAAGCACGAACTCCTCGTGCCCCTCGTACTCAAGTACGGGAACCGGGTGGCTTGGGGTGAACCTAAGAAATTCCGGCGCGTTCTTCTGCCTTTGAACAGGTCAACAGGCACAAGACAGCCTTTGCCTCCGGGATGATGTGCTGTTATCAGGACACGGCGACTGCAAATTGACACAAGGCGGGAATAAAGACGCATGATTCAAGCTCCTCAAGTGAGTGATCAATGCGCTCATTGTCTTGCACCCTAGTGTCAGAAACTGTCAGTAGTGAATTATTAGTTTATGTCCTGGTGCTTGACTTTTGCTGAACAATCTCCATTGCGCGCCACTCTTTCAGCAAGACGTGGCGACGAATATATCGTTCTGGTTGGATTGTCACGGGAGATATCTGCTCAGTTCCAGCTTTGTGATGGAAGTCATTCAGAGCACCACAGCATTGCCGCTGAATTATGCGGTGCTAAATAACAGTAAACCCTGGGCTGTCATTAGCAAGCGCTATTTTCCCCGCAGGAGCGGCTTCAGCCGCGAATATCCTGCAGTATCATGCATTCGCGGCTGAAGCCGCTCCTACAAAAATACGCCGTTTTCTCAGCCTCTGAAGCGGTAATGTTCTTGCGTGAACAAGTCTATGCCGCACTGCAGGTTTTCTATCCAGTCCAGAAAAGCAGTGATCGCTTCATGACCCACGAAGTAGCGGCCATGCTGGGGCACCAGCATATCCACGTCCATAGTCCTGACCATATTCGCCCACAGTCGGCAGACCTTGTTGGACACCATATAGCGCTTGTGAAAACCGCTCATGGTATGCACATGATCCATGAATTGCGCCTTGGTGGTGATCGGCGTTTCAATATCATGCGCCTCGACCATGGAAGCACCCACGTCACCAGAAAACAGGATTTTTGATTTGCTGTCGTAGAACTGGAAATTGCCTTCTGCATGCAGAAAATGTGCAGGCACGGCATGGATGATGGTGTCGCGCAAACGCACAGGCATGCCTTCATCCGGGATACCGACGATGCGGCCTTCGGCACGGTTCAGGTTACAAAAATGCGGGACAAAGCGTGACCACAGTTTGGATACATACAGGTCACAATTTGTACCCATCAGCCATTTGTCGAGTGCGCCGATAATGTCAGGGTCCTGATGTGATGCGAACAGATATTTGAGGTCTTTCTTGGGCAGATACTTGTGCAAGCTCACCAGCAGCGCGTTGTAAGTCAGATTGCCTGAGGGATCAATCAGCGCGCCCTCACCTTCCGATACAACCAGGAATTGGTTGGCCTGGACGGCATGGTCTGCGGTGTCATCCAGCAGATCATTGAACATCACGCAGATGTGTTTGCCATCATTAAAAAGTTCTATCGCCAATTGATCCCCGCATACCATAGGTGTGAACGGCTATTGTAGAAAAACTGGCAGACTTGCCCTTGACGTGGATCAAGGATAGATAAAGCTTTTGGCTAATGCCGTTCACATGAAATCTTGTCATCTGAGTTTTCTGCCACAGCGCGAGCCCTGCAAAACCGCTACACTCTAGCTAACAGAAGTAAAACAATTTCACCTGATTTTTCTGACAAGCGCACGCATGATAGAACGCATACTTTCCATTATCCTTCCTGTGTTCATTATCATTGGGCTGGGCTATGCCTATGCACGGCGCAAAGGTCCGGCGGCGGCGGCGGATATGGTCTCAGTCAACCGCATCAGCATGGACGTGTTATGCCCCTTGCTGATTTTTACTGCGCTGGCAGGCAAGGACTTTGATGTCACCCACAACCTGTGGCTGATATTGGCGGGTGTATTGATCGCGCTGGGTTCAGGTTTATTGGCCTGGCCGGTCGCACGACTGCTGGGTTACGACGTACGCAGCTTCGTGCCACCGATGATGTATAACAATTGCGGCAACATGGGTTTGCCACTGGCGGCGCTGGCCTTTGGCACCAGCGGCCTGTCGGCTGCGGTGGCGCTGTTCATGGCTTGCAATCTGGTGTATTTCACGGTGGGTATACGCATCATCCAGCATGGGCATCCTGATCACCAGGATAATCCATGGCGCTTTCTGTTAAGCCCGATGATGCTGGCGATGGCAGCAGGCATGCTGTTCGCGATCTTGCATATTCCCTTGCAGCCTACGCTCTTCCTGGCCTTGAAAATGACAGGTGACGCCTGCATCCCCATCATGTTGTTTGCACTGGGTGTGCGCATGATGGATATCAATTTCGCCAGCTGGCGCATAGGCATGGCCGGTGCCATCGTCTGCCCGCTGGCAGGTTTGCTGGTGGCCGGGATACTGGAATTTATCTTGCCACTGACAGCAACCCAGCGCGGCCAGATGTATTTGTTTGCCGCCCTGCCACCCGCTGTATTTTGCTTCATGGTGGCGGAACAATATAAACAGGAACCCGATAAGGTTGCTTCGATAGTTTTGCTGGGAAATGCCGCCGCCGTACTATTTGTGCCGCTGGGCTTGTGGCTGGGTTTACGCTAGAAAAAGCGCCAGGCAATATAGGCTGGTACCAGCATCATAGGCCCTATCAGCAAGCCTGACCAGGCAAAGCGGTTTGCACCCGGAATCAACACACTCAAGCCAGGCTTGTCCGGGTGGTAAGCAATGGCAACAGTGCTGCCCTCAGAATATTTGGCAACGATATTTCTGGCGACACGCTTGCTCGGCGCACTGCCAAAAAATGGCCGGTAACCCTGATAAGCCTGCCCAAGGACGCTGTAGTCATACACTATCTGGAAGCTCCACTCCTGCCCAATACTGTCTTTATACCCCGTCATGGGACGCCAGTATCTTTGCAACTTGCATAGTCTGATTGTTGCCTGCACGGTAGGCCAGGATTCACTTTGACGCGCCCGGAAAAATTCAAGGGCGGACCAGGCCGTGGCCGCCACGGCCAGGAGTAAAAATACAATCGTGCAAATAAATCCTGTTGAAATCATCATCCTGGCTTTAAAAAATCCCCGGCAGATCATCTCTGGCGGGGATTTTTAGAGATGAACACAGACAAGTATATTAAACCAGTCTTTGCCAGATCGCTGTCGTTGCTGCAGCCTGGTTCAGCGAATAGAAATGCAGGCCCGGCGCACCACCGGCCAGCAAACGCTCGCACATGGCGGTCACTACATCCAGGCCAAAGGCTTTGATGGATGCAGTGTCGTCACCATAGCTGGCCAGCTTCAGGCGTATCCAGCGCGGGATTTCTGCACCACACATTTCAGAGAAACGCTGTAGCTGTGTGCTATTGGTGATAGGCATGATGCCAGCCACGATAGGTGCCGTCACACCCGCCTTGCGCGCTTCTTCAACAAAGCGGAAGTAGGCATCTGCATTATAGAAATACTGGGTAATCGCAGCATTGGCACCCGCATTCATCTTGCGCACGAAACTGTTCAAATCATCTTGCGGTGAACGTGCCTGTGGATGCATTTCAGGATAGGCTGCCACTTCAATCTGGAACCAGTCGCCCGTTTCTGCACGGATGAATTCGATCAGCTCATTGGCATAACGGAATTCACCACCCATGCCATAACCGCTGGGCAAATCACCACGCAGTGCTACCACGCGGTGAATATCATTGGCCTTGAATTCGTTCAGGATTGCGCGGATGGATTCGTGTGTGCCGCCAACGCAAGACAAATGTGGCGCAGCGTCATGGCCTTCACGGCGTATTTCCATCACGGTGTCAAGCGTGCCCTGTTGAGTGGTACCACCAGCGCCAAACGTGACAGAAAAATACTTGGGTTTGAGCTCAGCCAGTTTCGCGCGCGTGACACGCAGCTTCTCTATACCTTCCGCCGTCTTCGGCGGGAAAAATTCTATACTGAAATTATGCGTTTTCATCTTTTTTCTGCTGCAACAATAAGGTAGAAAGTGCCCAGGAAATCACGCTGTATAACAAAGCTCCACCAACTGCAGCCCAGAAGCCGGTAACGTGAAAGCCATCCACCATATTTGCCACACCCCAGAACATCAGGCCATTAATGACAAAGATAAACAGGCCCAGGCTCAATACCGTTGCTGGCAGGGTGAGTATCAATACAATGGGGCGAATAATGGTATTGACCAGGCCCAGCACTACCGCCACGACCAGTGCAGTACCAAAGCTGTCGATTTGCACCGACGAAATCAGATATGGGATCGCCAGCAAAGCCAGCGCATTGACCAACCAGGTTGCCAGTAAACGCATACATGCTCCAGTCTTTAGAGAAATGAAGCTGTAGCCACAAGATACAGCTTCATTACGCGCTTATCCTGGCTTGCCGTTCGCAAACCCGGATAAGCAACAAAGGTGATTAATAACGGTAGTGATCTGGCTTGTAAGGGCCGTTTTGGTTCACGCCGATATAGGCAGCTTGTTCATCTGTCAGCACGCTCAGTTGTGCATTGAGTTTTTTCAATTGCAGACGGGCGACTTTTTCATCCAAGTGTTTAGGCAAAGTGTAAACGCCGACTGGATATTTCGCTGTATTGGCAAACAATTCGATTTGCGCAATGGTCTGGTTAGCAAAAGAAGAACTCATGACATACGATGGATGGCCAGTACCGCAACCCAGGTTCACCAGACGACCTTCTGCCAGCAAGATGATGCGTTTGCCGTCAGGGAAAATCACGTGGTCAACTTGTGGCTTGATGTTTTCCCAAGTGTATTGCTTCAGAGCGGCAACGTCGATTTCATTGTCGAAGTGACCGATATTGCAAACGATGGCCTGGTCTTTCATCTTCAGCATGTGAGCATGGCTGATGACGTGGTAGTTACCTGTCGTCGTCACGAAAATGTCGCCATGTTCAGCAGCATATTCCATGGTCACGACGCGGTAGCCTTCCATCGCTGCCTGCAATGCGCAGATAGGATCGATTTCAGTTACCCATACTTGCGCGGACAAAGCACGCATGGCCTGGGCAGAGCCCTTGCCTACATCACCGTAACCGGCGATGACGGCGACCTTGCCAGCGATCATGACGTCAGTTGCACGCTTGATACCATCAACCAGGGATTCACGGCAGCCATACAGATTGTCGAACTTGGACTTGGTGACTGAATCATTGACGTTGATAGCCGGGAAAGCCAGCTTGCCATCTTTGTGCATCTGGTACAGGCGATGTACGCCTGTGGTTGTTTCTTCTGTCACGCCCTTGATTTCTGCCAGACGCTTGGAGTACCAGGTGCCATCAATCGCCAGATGTTTTTTGATCGCATTGAACAGGCAGATTTCTTCTTCTGAACCTGGGTTGGCCAATACAGAAATATCTGTTTCTGCACGTGTACCCAGATGCAGCAATAATGTCGCATCGCCGCCATCATCAAGAATCATGTTGGAATAGCCGCCGTCTTTCCATTCGAAAATACGGTGTGTGAAATCCCAGTATTCATCCAGGTTTTCGCCTTTGAAAGCGAAGACTGGTGTGCCGCCAGCAGCAATCGCTGCGGCTGCGTGATCTTGTGTGGAGTAGATATTGCAAGATGCCCAGCGCACTTCTGCACCCAGGGCGAGCAGTGTTTCGATGAGCACGGCAGTCTGGATAGTCATGTGCAGGGAACCAGTGATACGGGCACCCTTCAGTGGTTGGCTAGCCGCGAATTCTTCACGGATAGCCATCAGGCCCGGCATTTCTGTTTCAGCAATGCGAATTTCTTTACGGCCCCAGTCAGCCAGACTGAGATCAGCAACGAAAAAATCTTGGGAAGCAGTATTGGATGTGTTTGCTACGACGGCGTTCATCACGCCCTCCTTTCTAATGAAAAAAGTAACGTGAGCGCGGTTATGGATATCCCAAGCCTGGCAAAAACTTGTAGTTTTCGTCGCAACGCTCCTTGGAAGATTTGAAGTATAGCGCAGCTCGGGCATTTTTGCTGATTTCTTGCGTTGCCAAGAAATCAGCAAAATCGCTGTCAGGGCTGGATTTCGGTCAGATTCAGTTGTTTTTCAAAGCAGACGGCCTCTGCCTTACCCACATATTTGCCGAAATTGGGGATGCGGTGATAACCATGTTTTTCATAAAAGGCTACTGCACGCTGGTTGACCAGGCGGGTTTCCAGGCGCAGCCTCAGGTAACCATATTCTTTGGCGGCACTTTCCAGATGCGTCAATACAGCAAGGCCGACACCCGCTACCTGCGCATACATACGCTTGACTTCAGCCATGCCTTCGCCCATGGGGCGAAAAGCGCCGCATCCCACCGCCTTGCCATCGGCATTGCGTGCCAGTACGAATAGCGCACCAGGCACGCGTACATCTTGCATGTCAAACGAAGAACGGCCACTGTCACCGGTAATAGCGGCCAGCCTGGCTGACAATTCATCCAGCAAAACCGCAGCTTCGGGCAAGGCTGGGTCTGCTGCGACTATGTGAAATTCATGCATTCGAGTGAGCGTCTGCTATCTAATCAATGCCCGTCGAAGTTACAGACGGTAAACAGCGGCAGGCCACTATCCTGGATGATTTTTGAGCCACCCAGTTCAGGCAAGTCAACGATGACGGCACCTTCCACTACGGTTGCACCGAGGCGTTCCAGCAATTTCTTGCCTGCCATCATGGTGCCGCCAGTGGCGATCAGGTCGTCAATCAACACCACACGGTCGCCTTTTTTGCAGGCATCAGAATGCAGTTCTACCGTCGCGCTGCCATATTCGAGCTCATATTGCTCGGACACCGTATGGAAAGGCAGTTTGCCCTTCTTGCGGATAGGCACAAAACCAAGGTTCAGTTCATACGCCACCACAGAACCGATAATGAAGCCGCGCGCATCCAGGCCAGCCACGACGTCGAGCTTTTCATCCATGTAGCGATGCACAAACATATCAATCAGCACACGGAATACTTTAGGATTTTGCAACAAGGGGGTAATGTCGCGGAACATCACGCCTGCTTGTGGCCAGTTTTCCACCGTGCGTATATGTTGTTTAATGTATTCGGCCGGATTCAACATCGAACATGTCCTTCAAATTTTAAAATAACCCGCTATTTTAACAGCCGCTGCTCTGCTCTAGCGACTGCTTCGGAAGTTCCCCTGACAACGACCACGTCGCCATTCTGTAAAACAATGTCATCCAGATGATCAAGCCTGGCTTTACCGCGCCGTACGGCATGGATATCGACTTCAAACTCTTCCAGCTTCAAGTCTGCCAAATGCAAACCCAGTGCATTGGCACGTTCGGTCAGTACTACGGTATGCAAGCGTATCTGCATGCTCTCCGGGCTGTCGGCAGCGTCGCTGGCACCATGGAAGAAGCCGCGCAGGGATTCATAGCGTGCCTCACGTGCCGCCTGCACCCTGTGCACCACGCGCCGCAAAGGCACACCCAGCATGACCAGGGCATGGGAAGCCAGCATCAGGCTGCCTTCCATGAGTTCAGGCACTACTTCAGTGGCACCGGCCGCCCTGAGTTTATCGAGATCCACATCATCATGGCTGCGCACGATGACTGGCAGGCTGGGGTTCATTTCATTAACGAAATGCAAAACCTTGAGGGCTGATGCAGTGCTGGTGTAAGTTACCACCAGTGCCGAGGCGCGGTTGACACCGGCAGCCAGCAGGCTCTCGCGCCGGGCCGCATCGCCATACGAGACATTGGCACCGGCAGTCTGGGCTTCCCTGACGCGGTCAGGGTCAAGATCAAGGGCGTGGTAATCGATATTTTCTTCTGCCAGGATACGCGCCAGACTCTGGCCGCTACGGCCAAACCCGGCGATGATCACATGCTTCTTGGTGGTCATGGTGCGTGCCGCTATCTGGGTCAGCGCCAGCGATTGCATCATCCATTCATTGGCAGAGAATTTCATGACGATGGCATCTGACTTGGCCAGGATGAAAGGTGAGATCAGCATCGAAATCACCATCGATGCCAGTATCAGTTGTACCAGCATGGGGTCTACCAGTTGCAAGCCACCCGCCTGGTTCAACAAAACGAAGCCAAATTCACCCGCCTGCGCCAGACCCAGGCCCGTGCGCAGGGCCACGCTGGTGGAGTTGCCAAAAGCCCTGGCCAATGCAGCAATCAGTACCAGCTTCAACAAGACCGGCCCGGTCAGCAACAATAATACCAGCCAGAATTGCTCGTATACCAGCCGCACATTGAGCAGCATGCCGACAGTAATAAAGAACAGCCCCAGCAAGACATCACGGAAGGGTTTGATATCTTCTTCCACCTGATGGCGGTATTCAGTTTCGGAAATCAGCATGCCAGCGACAAAGGCACCCAGCGCCATCGACAAACCGGCTTTCTCAGTCAGCCAGGCAGCGCCGAGAGTAATGAACAAGAGATTCAACATGAACAACTCTTGCGATCGCCTCTTGACCACGATATGGAACCACGCGCGCATGAGTTTTTGCCCTACCACCAGCAATAACACCAGCACGACCATGGCCTTGCCACTCGCCAGCGCCAGGGTCTTCCCCAGGTCAGGGGACTTGGATGCCAACGCCGGCACCAGTATCAACAGCGGTACTACGGCCAGATCCTGGAACAGCAGCACGCTGATGATTTGCCTTCCATGCAGGCTTTCCAGCTCCAGTCTTTCCGTGAGCATTTTCGACACTATCGCTGTCGACGACATGGCTAATGCCCCGCCGAGAGCGAATGAAGCTTCCCAACTGATCTGGAACAGGCTTGGCAGCCAGCGACTGGCTATCCAGCCAAATACCATACTGGTCAGTATCGTGACTAATACCTGCGCCATGCCCAGGCCAAATACTGCCTTGCGCATGGCCATGAGTTTGGCCAGGGAAAATTCCAGCCCTATGGAAAACATCAGGAAGACCACGCCAAATTCAGCCAGTTCATGGGTAACGGCGCTTTCTTGTGCCATGCCGAAACCATGTGGGCCTATGAAGATACCAACCACCAGATAACCCAGCATGGGTGGCAGTTGCAGCATACGGAATGCGACCACGCCCAATACGGCAGCAGCCAGCAATAAAAGTGTGGTGTCCAGTCCTGTCATGTCGCCTATTATTGCCGATTTATCGCCTTGCCATCCTGCTTTTGGGCAAACATAATTCATTACGTTACAACTGGCAAAGTTTTTGCTTTGAGGATTTCGTTTATACTTCCGGCATGAATGAACTGAATGCACCTTTATCTTTTATACAACACCCCACGACAGACGCGGCTGTCGCAGCACAGCGCGCCCTGAAACTGGCTTGTGAAACCCTGCAAATCGAGGCTGACGCCCTGCTTGCCCTGCAAAAACGCCTGGGTAATGGCGATGCTGCCGGGTTTGCGCAGGCAGTCAGCATGTTGCTGGCATGCCACGGCAGGGTCGTGGTTTCTGGTATAGGCAAGTCTGGCCATATTGCGCGCAAAATTGCGTCGACCTTTGCCTCTACCGGCACCCCGTCGTTTTTTGTCCATCCGGCTGAGGCTGCCCATGGCGACTTGGGCATGGTGACTTCGCAGGATGTGTTTATCGCCATCTCTTATTCTGGCGAAGCATCTGAGTTGATGTCCATCCTGCCTATCATCAAGCGACTGGGCGTGAAACTGATCGCCATGACCGGCAACCCGGAATCCAGCTTGGGCAAGCTGGCTGATATTCATCTGAACCTGCATGTAGACAAAGAAGCCTGCCCGCTGAACCTGGCACCAACGGCCAGCACCACAGTCACGCTGGCGCTGGGCGACGCCCTGGCGGTGGCGGTATTGGATGCACGCGGCTTTCGCGAAGAAGACTTTGCACGCTCCCACCCTGGTGGATCTCTCGGTCGCCGTCTGCTGACGCACGTCAGGGATGTCATGCGGACTAATGGAGACATCCCGCAGGTAGGCCCGGAAACCAGCCTGAAAACTGCGCTGCTGGAAATTACCAAAAAAGGCATGGCGATGACTGCCGTGGTGGATGAACAGCAGCAGGTACTGGGCATTTTCACAGATGGTGACTTGCGCCGTCTGATGGATGGCACACGCGACTTTACCCAGTTGCGCATTGCCGATGTCATGAATCACAGCCCGCGCCGCATACGTCCGGAACAATTGGCAGTTGAAGCCGTCGAAGTCATGGAAACTTACCGCATCAATCAGTTGCTGGTCGCTGACGACAGCGGCAAACTGGTGGGTGCCTTGCATATACATGACCTGACCAGGGCCAAGGTGATTTGATGGATAAAGCGATGGAGATGGCAACAGCAATGTCAACAGCGGTGGCAACAGCGGCGGCCAGCAAGATAAGACTGATGATTTTTGACGTAGACGGTATTTTGACTGATGGCAGCCTCTATTTTGGCCCTGAAGGCGAAATGATGAAGTGCTTTAATGTACTGGATGGGCATGGCATCAAACTCTTGCAGCAGGCAGGCATAGACACGGCCATCATCAGTGCCAGGCAATCTGCCATCGTCATCAAGCGTGCTGCTGATCTTGGCATCAGCCATGTCAGCCAGGGTGTCCACGACAAGAAAGGCGCCTTCCTGGAACTGCTGGCCAAACTGGATATACCGGAGCAGGAATGCGGCTTTATCGGAGATGACGTGATTGATTTACCGATACTGACACGGGTAGGCTTTACTGCCAGCGTACCCAATGCCCACGCAGAGGTACGGCAGCGCGTGCAGTACATCACCAAGGCCACGGGTGGTCAGGGCGCAGCACGCGAAGTCTGTGACTTCATCCTGCGTGCACAAGGAAAATATGAACAGGTTCTGCAAGCATATCTGACATGAAATCCCACCTGACCATAGACCGCTTCCGCATCTGGCTGGCCGTGATCCTGCTGGGCGTCCTGACCCTGGGTACTATCTGGGTCATGGAAGTCATACGCCGTAATGCCGATGATGAGCAAAACCGCAGCTCGGCCAGATCAGCGCCTGATTATTATGTAGAGAAATTCAATTTCATACGTCTGTCAAATAATGGCAAGGCCAATTACCACATCACCGGCGACAGCCTGGTGCATTTGCCGCGTACCGACAATATAGAAATCAAGCACCCGCAGATTAATAGCTTTGACCAGGACAGGCCACCGCTGCATCTGCGTGCTGACCTGGCCGTGGTATCACAAAAATCATCGCTGGTCACACCCAAGCGCGAGCATGATGAAGTTCATTTGCATGATCATGTCAGCATGGAAAGGCCAGAGGGCCTGAGCTCACAATTCGTGCGCGTGGAATCAGATTATCTCTTGCTATTGCCGGATGATGATATCGTGAAAACCGACAAGCCAATATTGATCACGACCGGCAAAGCGATGTCCACAGCAATTGGCATGATTGCTAATAATTCTACCCAACATCTGTCGATGCTGAGCAAGGTTCACATTCAACTCAAGAAGCGTGAACCAACTGCCAAAACAGACAGCAAATAATCAAGAAAGCGAATATGCGTATGATCAATACACCATTCAGCGTCGCCCGCTTATTTAGCCTGGCCTGCCTGAGCCTGGCCTGTGTTTCTGCCCATGCAGAAAAGGCCGACAGTAATAAAGAGACCATCATCGAAGCCGGTTATGGCGAGAGTGATGGCAAGACCAGTGTGCGCAGATTGTCCAAGGGTGTTTCACTGGTGCGCGGCACCCTGACTGTCAAGTCAGAAAATGCCGTGGTTACTGAAGGCCCGAACGGCGACCAGTTTGTGGTTTTGACTGGCGGCAGCAACCGCAAGGTCACTTTCCGCCAGAAACGTGACGGCGGCCCGGACCTGTGGGTGGATGGTGAAGCTGACCGCGCTGAATACAATCAGAGTACAGAAATCGTCAAATTTATCTCCAAGGCCAAGGTGCGCTACCTGGAAGGCAAGCGCGTCACCCAGGAGCAAGAAGGCGAATACCTGTCCTACGATAGCAAGAATGACTTTTTCATCGGCACCAATTCAGCCAGTGGCCAGCATGTGGATGGCTCTGGCAGCCTGAAAATCATCTTGCAACCAAAACCAGAAAAACAGGCTAATTAAGATGACAGCACAGTCCAGCAGCACCTTGCTCGTCAAGGGCCTGCAAAAGCGCTATGGCGCGCGCCAGGTGGTGCGCGATGTTTCCCTGCTACTAAAAAGCGGTGAAGTGGTAGGTTTGCTGGGGCCGAATGGCGCGGGCAAGACCACCTCGTTCTACATGATCGTTGGCCTGGTGCCTTCCGACGCCGGGGATATTACGATTGATGATGTGAATATCTCGCAACTGCCTATCCATGAGCGTGCCGTACTGGGTCTGTCTTACCTGCCGCAAGAAGCATCGGTATTCCGCAAGCTGACGGTGGAAGACAATATCCGTGCCGTACTCGAATTGCAAAAAGACAGTGAAGGCAAATATCTTGGTGCCAAGAAAATTGAGCAAAGGCTCAATGCCCTGCTGGCAGATTTACAGATAGAAAAAATACGCGAGAGCCAGGCCCTCTCGCTCTCAGGCGGTGAACGCCGCCGGGTAGAGATTGCCCGTGCACTGGCCACCAACCCCCGCTTTGTCTTGCTGGATGAACCCTTTGCCGGGGTGGACCCTATTGCCGTGATCGAGATTCAACGTATCGTGCGCTTCCTCAAGGAGCGCGGCATAGGCGTGCTGATCACCGATCATAATGTGCGCGAAACCCTGGGCATCTGCGATCACGCTTACATCATCAATCAAGGTGCGGTACTTGCCAGTGGCAAGCCTGACGACATCATACAAAATGAATCTGTACGTCGCGTTTATCTCGGAGAACATTTCCGGATGTGACGGGAATCATCATGAAACAAAGCCTGCAACTACGTACCTCACAACATCTGGCCTTGACGCCGCAATTGCAGCAATCAATACGATTATTGCAGTTATCGACTTTGGAATTGCATCAGGAGCTGGAGACGCTGCTGACCGACAATCCCATGCTGGAACGCGTCGATGATCCGCTCGATCACGCCGTGCGCCTGCTAGCCGACGGCGCCATCAATACCAGCAGCACTTCTGCCGATGCTGGCATGGAAGCACCCGCAGCAAGAGAAGACAGCGACAGGTCTGCAGAACCGGCAGCGGCGGATGCTGAAACCGTCATCAGCAATGACAGCACCACTTCCAGCGAAGAAGACTGGGGCTTTGATGACGTGCAGCATGGCAGCAAATCTGGCGATGATGAAGATGGCCGCCCACAACTAGGCGCAGCCCATGTCACCCTGCGTGAACACTTGCTGGAACAGATGCGCCTGAACCTGCGCGAACCACGTGACCGCGCTTTGGTCGAATTGATGATAGATGCACTCGACAGCAATGGTTACCTGACCGAAACATTAGATGAAATACATGCCAGTTTGCCACTGGAACTCTGTGTAGAGCCAGAAGAACTGGCTTTTGCCCTGAGTATGTTGCAAAGTTTTGACCCGGCGGGTGTCGGCGCGCGCAGCCCTTCAGAATGCCTGGCACTGCAAATCAGGCGCCTGCCCAAGATTGCTTTTGTCACGCGCAGGCTGGCGTTGCAAATTGTTGAAACGCAACTGACTTTATTTGCGCAAAGAGATTTCACCAAACTCAAGAAAATCCTCGACTGTGATGACGAAGATTTGCGCGATGCACAAACGGTCATCCGCATGTGCAAACCCAGGCCTGGCATCGCTTTTGCTGCTGATGAATCTGACTATGTCGTACCCGACGTCATCGTCAGAAAATCAGGCAATGGCTGGCAAGTCATGCTGAACCAGGATGTCATGCCCAGACTGCGGGTAAGCAGCATGTATGCCAACATCATGAAGCAGAACCGTGGCGAGGCTGGCATGGGGGCGCAGCTACAGGAAGCGCGCTGGCTCATCAAGAATATGCGGCAACGCTTTGAGACCATATTGCGCGTTGCACAAGCGATAGTCGAAAGGCAACGCAATTTTTTCACGCATGGTGCTGTTGCCATGCGCCCCCTTGTTTTGCGCGAAATTGCTGATACACTAGGATTACACGAGAGCACTATCTCACGTGTTACAACTCAAAAATACATGTTGACCCCACATGGCATGTTTGAGTTGAAGTACTTTTTCGGCAGCCATGTCGCGACGGAAACAGGGGGTGAAGCATCTTCCACCGCGATACGTGCACTCATCAAGCAGTTGATAGGAGCAGAAGACCAGAAAAGCCCACTCTCTGATAGCAAAATTGCAGACATGCTGGGTGAACAGGGCATGGTAATTGCCCGACGGACAGTTGCCAAATACCGTGAAGCCCTCAAAATCCCCCCAGTCAGTTTGCGTAAATCTTTGTAAGCAGTCCTTGTAATCACGGTTTGAATTGCTATATATGATTTAGCTCAAGGCAAATAAATGCCATGCGCTTATCGTTAAGCAAGTAACATCACTATAGGAGCACAGTATGAATCTCACCATCAGTGGACATCACGTCGAAGTAACTCCTGCAATTCGTGAATATGTACATACCAAACTAGAACGTATCAGGCGGCATTTCGACCAGGTCATTGATATCGCCGTCATCCTGACGGTGGACAAGCTCCGGGAAAAGGATAAACGACACAAAGCCGACATTAATTTGCATATCAGCGGTAAAGATATCCACGTTGAAAGTCTGGCGCATGATCTGTATGCAGCAATCGATGCACTGGTAGACAAACTTGATCGCCAGGTCATCAAGCATAAAGATAAAATGCAAGACCATCAGCACGACGCCATCAAGCACATACCCGATCCGGCATCGGCTTCATAAGACCCCAGTCCTTACCCGAACAGGGTTGCGGACATCCAAAACAAGGACGCTAGAAGGCGTCCTTTTTTGTTGGGCGAATGGTTTCTTGTGCGCCTGGTTTGTGACGCTTCAAATTTCAAATAAATAATTTACTTTTTATTGCTGTTTGTCACATGCGTCGCTTAACAAGCTGCGAGTTAGTTGATTCACGGCATTTTTATTAACGTCATTCCAGCGTGCTTTTGGCTGGAATCCACCGGGCTGGCGCTCCAGCGGCGTTCGTCGCATGCCGTGGCTTTTTTTGCATGTGGCACGTTGACTAAAACGTTTGCCCTCCGTGGATACAAGCCGGGTCTCGGCCCGGCAGCCGAAATACTTTCTTTGCGTCGCCAAAGTAAGTATTCAAAGAAAGGCGACCCAGGCGTCGTCGCCCCCTAAAGGGGGTTCCCGTTTGTGCAGTACAAAAAATGGGAAGGCCCGAAACTCGCCTGCGGCTCAAACAGCGGTCCTTCTTTTTCCATTTTCTGTACTGCACAAACGGCGTCGACACATGGGAGCTGCCGAACGTCAAAAACAACTTCAAACCCAACAGCAACAGCAACAGCAACAGCAACAGCAACAGCAACAGCAACAGC
>JAZJXP010000128.1:0-17987 GCA_040390835.1 Pseudomonadota bacterium | reverse complement strand
GATCACATTTTATACTGACTCTATCAGTCGTGATTCGTCATGACTCATTGATAAACACCCTCACTATCCACATGTTATGGAGTCGCCCATGCCCTCATCATCAGTTATATCCCAGTCTCCCTCAGAATTGCGCCATACCATACGTAAAGGTGAATGGCGTAAAGAAACCTCCGGTCTGGCACCTGGTTATGTACAGGTGAACCTGGTGATCCTGCCCGCAAAAGATGCCAGCGATTTTCACCGCTTTTGTCAAAAAAACCCCAAGCCCTGCCCCTTGATTGCTGTGTCAGAGATTGGTGACCCTTTCCTGCCTTTCCTTGGAACTGATCTTGATATCCGCAGCGACGTGCCGCGTTATCGTGTCTTCCGCGATGGTGAGCTTGTGACTGAAGCTGATGACATCAGTGATATCTGGCGTAATGACCTGGTGACGTTTGCCCTGGGTTGCTCTTTCACATTCGAGCATTCGCTGATGGAAAATGGCATAGGCATACGCCACATACAACAAGAGCGCAATGTGCCCATGTACCGCACTAACATACTAACCTCGCCTGCAGGTGCATTCCAGGGGCCCCTGGTAGTAACAATGCGGCCCATGAAGGCGGCAGATGCAATACGGGCGATACAGATCACCTCGCGCTTCCCTGGCGTGCATGGTGCGCCCGTGCATATAGGTGACCCGGCGCTGATAGGCATCACTGATCTTGCCCAGCCTGATTATGGTGACGCGGTGACGATCAATGAGGGTGAGCTACCCGTATTCTGGGCTTGTGGTGTCACGCCGCAGGCAGCGCTGATTCACGCCAAACCGGAGCTATGCATTACCCACGCCCCAGGCCACATGCTGCTGACGGATTTGCGCAATAGCGATTACTCGGTGCTTTGAAAAAATTCCACTCTATAGAGGATGTGCGCAATGGGTTTGATTTACGGTTTGCTGGTGGCATTGATCTGGGGCGCGCAACCTGTGGTTGCCAGTTTTGGTTACCGCGCATCGCTGGATATTTTTGACCTGACCGTATTGCGTTTTGCTGTCAGCGGCTTGATCATGCTGCCCTTCTTTATCCGGGGTGGCGTGTTGAATGCCGCAGGCATAGGTTGGCCCAGGGCGCTGGTCTTGTTGCTGCTGGCCGGGCCCTTGTACAACATGGTATTGGTAGGCGGCCTGCACTGGGCACCGGCTTCGCATAGCTCGCTTATCTATCCGGCATTTACACCACTGTTCACGTCTTTGCTGGCAAAGCTGATGCTGGATAAGCGCGACGGCATCCCCATGCTGGGCCTTGGCCTGTTGCTGCTTGGTGTCGTCATTGTCAAGGCGGGCAGTATTTTGCAACCACAGTCAGTTGCCTATGCCCAAGCCTGGCGTGGTGACCTGCTGTTCATGCTCGCTGCCCTGATGTGGTCGTTTTATACGGT
Source organism: Pseudomonadota bacterium (assembly GCA_040390835.1). Taxonomy (GTDB): domain Bacteria; phylum Pseudomonadota; class Gammaproteobacteria; order Burkholderiales; family Burkholderiaceae_D; genus Undibacterium. The sequence continues at coordinate 16,568 of JAZJXP010000128.1, read as the reverse complement.
GCTGATGCGGCGCTGGAACACCAATCCGCTATCAGTAGTCAGTGTGATACAGGTTGGTGGTCTGCTGTATGTACCAGTGTATTTCTTCTTTGCGGGCGCGGCCTTGTTCCAGCTTGATGCCAACGCTATCGCTGTGCAGGCGGTTTATCAGGGCTTGCTGGTGAGTGTGATATCGGTGTTATTGTTTAATCTGGCAGTAAAGCAGTTGGGTGCGAAAGCATCAATGTTCACAGCCCTGATGCCTATTGTCGGTGTATCACTGGCCATCATCGTACTGGGTGAAACTTTAACTTTATCCCTGTTACTTGGCGCGGTGTTAATATCAGGAGGATTGTTTTTGTCACTCAAGCCGCTTGGCAAGTGAAAAACATGAATTTTAAATCCATGCATGGAGTAGCACCCCTAGAGGTATTCAAATCGATATTCATATAGCTTTTATGGAAAGGCAAATTGCTGACCAACAAAATGCTAACCAACAAATTACTCACAAAAATGAGCCCTGTCTTGTTTGTGGCGCCTGCTGCGCGAGTTACCGTGTTTCATTTTATTCAGCCGAGGCGGATGTATATGGGCTTGCTGATTCCATGGTCCAGGCATTGACGCCGGTATATTCTTGTTTAAGCGGCACCAATCAATCCAGGCCGCATTGCCAGGCTCTGGTAGGTGACGTCGGCAAAGTCGTCAAATGCAGCATGTATGAGCAAAGACCATCCCCCTGCCGCGAGCTGCAACCTGGCGATGATAAATGCCAAAAGGCCCGCGCCAAACATGGCTTGGCTGCTCTGCCGGTGCCAAGCTCGGTGCCAAGCAAGAAGGATTCAGACAAACTGGCCGCTTGAGTGTAGGATGTGCAGCCTGAAGAAATAAACCGGGAACAGCTTTGACTAACGATAACGAATACACATCAGAAGAGAACGCACCTCAGGAAGAGGACAATAGAATCCGCGAGCCACGCCTGTGGCGCGACAAAGGCTGGACAGCCCAGGTCATCAAGAATGACGATGATGAAGGTTGGGCCGTTGCCATGATCAAGGATGGTGAACCTGAACCTGCACTGGTTGGCCCATGGACCATGGGGCGCGACAAAAAGAATCCCAAACCGCTGGACGCGAATGCTTTTGGCACGCTGGTGAAAACCGCATCTGAGGTGATACGCCGTCATGAACAGCAATTGCATGCAACGCTACACAAGAGCCTGATGGTTGCTACCGATGAAGCAGATTTCAAGATCATGCTCGACATCGTGCCTGATGAAGATGACCCATATGCCTGGCTCAGTGCGCAGGATGCTGGCAGTACCGAGTTAGCCAGGGTCAGGGTTGGGCCCAACTATAAATTGAACCAGCAAAATGCCAGGGCGTGGATAGCGGATGATTTTCGTCGTCCCGACTGAGGCTAAATTTTCCAGAATGAAATCATGGGATCACAAGCAAGCTTTGTTGAATTTGTTCTCGATCAGTTAAGTGCCTGTGACGATGTAATCGCCAAGAAAATGTTTGGCGAATATGCGCTGTATATGTCTGGAGTGTCAGGGAAAATGTTTGCGCTGATCTGCGATGATCAGCTATTCATCAAACCTACAACAGCAGGGCGGGAACTGTTAGGCACGGTTACTGAAGCGCCGCCCTACCCTCAGGCCAAGCCCTGGTATCTGATCGATAGTGAACTACTGGAAGACCGGGACGGTTTGACTGCGCTTGCGCGTGCCACCGCTGCCGCATTGCCGGTACCAGTAAAAAAGGCCAAGCCCGCGCCTAAGAAAAGTAAATCTTGAACCCTGAATAGCTTATTGTCGAATGCGGCAAGCGTTGATGGAATATATCCATCAACGCCACGCACTTACTGAATTGTACTTAAGTTTGCTTAGAAATTGTATTGCAAACCAGCTGACAAATTACTGGAAGATGTTCCAGTATTGGAAAAAGTATGAGGATTGTATTTCTCGAACTCTGCACGGACTGCCAAGTTAGGATTGATCTTGTAAGACACACCTACACCATACAATGCCTGATTGCCCGTAGAGGAAGCTGAATACGAAGGCAGGCCTGAAGTATCGTAAGTCGTCTCTGCTTTCACGCGCGCGATACCCAATTTGGCGAAACCGGCAAAGGTTTCATTAAATTCATGGTTATACACACCAGCCAGACTGAAGCCGGTTTTCTTTTGCTCGCTGTGACCAAGCGCCAGACCTGAGTTTATCGATGTTTTGCCAGCAGAAAAATAACTGCTTTCCACGGCAAAATGTTTGTCTATGTTATAGCCGCCAAATACCTTGAAGCTGGTGGCTTTGGAATCGCAAGTCGTGCTGTAGTTACAGTAATTGCTGGTATCGCTCTGGCCAACTGAACCACCGAGATAAGTCTGGGCAGAAGCGAAAGAGCTGGCGAGCATGCCTGCTGCGGCGCAGACGATGATGGAAATTTTTTTAATCAACATATAAGTATCCTTTACTTGTTTATGTTTCCTGGCTGAGCCAAAAACAGGACCTGAAGCATGAAGGGAGCACCAAAACGAGCACTAAAGTACATAGCACGCCCTCAAAAACACTTGCTTTATTGCTCAGGAAACATCTACAGGGTATACAAAGGCTTGTAAAAATTAAATCAAAAGTGCCCAAGTACCGTTTTAGTATCTTATTGGTATCATCTGACTAGACTCTGGCAATGAGCATTGAACCAGATGTTTTTGCCCCAATAAGGCTCAATAGGGCTACTGGTCTTGAAATTCTTCCAAGCGACATCAGATACATCAACACCAAGCTAAGTCACCGGAGAAAAGATGGCGTTTGACCCATTGAATCTGAAACAGGCATCGTCTGCTTTTGAACAGAGTCTGAACCGTGTCATTGATGAGCGGGTAGCACCACTGATGGACAGGTCCATCCACCAGGTCAGTAATGAATTATCGGAAGTGATACGTCAGGCTGGCGAGCAGGTGGACAGGAATATCGCCCTGCTGTCCGACGAAATCCATAGCCAGCGCAGCATGACCAAGGATGACATCAGGGAACTGATTGATTATTCCACGGCACAGATAGGCGCAGCGATAGACCAGCGCATACTCGCCATCAAGCATGAAACCTCCACACTGATCAATGAAAAAGTCGACTTGCTCAAGTGCGAGCTGGAAGACGCCGCCGTCAACAGTCGCAAGACCATGTATGCCAACGTCGCCATTTCCATAGGCGCAGCCGTGCTGATGGCACTCGTTGGTCTGGCGTATAAAAAAATATCACTGGGCGAATTAAATCTCTTGAATGTGTTCAGGGTGACTTTGTTGTCTTGCGCGACGTTTACCTTTGTCCTGTCCATGCTTAAATTCATACAGCGCTGGCGCAGCATGAAGCGGGTCAAGAAAGGTGTGACGACAGTGGCGATTGGCTATCTGGGTATCTTGCGACCAAATGGGGCGACTGGTTTACTCTTGCTCAGCGTCTGCCTGATGGCGGGCTGGGCCTGGCTGTATCTGGGGAAAATCTGGTTTTAAGGCATACCCAAGAGCTTCCTTCAAAGATTGCAGCAAAGACCACATGCAAGCCGGGCTGATAGCAACTTGCAGCCCGGCAACAGGTTTTTGAAATTAAGCGTACAATTTAAAGCATATTTGATTTGCTTATATCGATGAACTTTTTATGTTGTGCAGCGTCACAACATGAAGTTCATGCATGCACGTGCCGATCAGCATTTCATGTCATTCCTGCTTTAAGTACCCATAGCGCCGCCCAGGCGCTTACGCCCTGACCTATGCAAACCAAGAAATTCAATCCTGTATTCAATTCCTATCTGATTTACATTGGCGTCGCAATTGCGTCTGGTGGCGTCGCTTTATATACACCTATCATCGTCTCTGAAACGGGTAAGGCTTTCTCGGGATTCTGGGCAGGATCGATTTTATTTGGTTTGAATCTGGGCCGGGTGCTGGGTTCTTATATGGGTACCAGGTTTTCCCGCATGGCGAATCACCCGCTGGCGATTTCAGGCAACATCCTGCTGGAAGGCATAGCCCTGTATTTCATGGCTTACCTGAGTCAGGCCTGGGCACTAGCCCTGTTTGCCTTGCTGGCTGGCTTGGGTAGCGGGCTGTCTTTCCCCGGTTTAAAAAATTATTTATTGAAACTCAAGGGACTGGACCAGACGTCCATCTTCAGCAAACTGGCCTTTGCCATCCGCATGGGTCTGGTTGGTGGTTACCTGACAGCCAGTTTTGTCCCACATGACCAGTTGAAGCTGGTATTCCTGATCGTGCTGATCACCTTTATTGTTTATGGCTTGTTCATGCTGATTGCCATGCGCGCCATCAGTGAGCATGAACAAGAAAGCCTGGTTCTGGAACAAAAAGCATTGGCAGATGAGGCATCCAGTACAACTGTAATGGAAGGTACCAACTCAGACAAACCCGTAGAACTGCCGCTGATGTTTTATTTGTCGAATTCAGTATTCTGGTGTTTTGCCGTGCAACCGATGATAGGCTTCAGCCTGCATATTCCCAAATTCACGCCTGAGATACCAGTATCCACGCCTTTCTGGCTGGCAGCACTGGTGATTATCTTTTTCCAGATACCTATTTCCAAACGTGCAGTGCGCACGCTGGATCATTTCCGCTTCTTGAAAATAGGTTATGCATGCCTCTTTGTCAGTTTTGCCATCATGGTAGTGTTTACCCATAGTGCCGCCGCCGTCATCATTTCTGCGATTCTGCTTTCCTTCGGACAGGTATTTTATGGCCCGTCACTGGATGTGCTGGTCGCACGCTTTGCCAATAAGTCTGCGGCTGATACTGGCAGGCTGATGTCTCAGCAAATGTTTTATCAAAGCATAGGCACCATGGTCGGCAGCGTTGCTGGCGGTGCTATGTTTGACTTTGCCCAATTCATGAAAATGCCAGGGATCAACTGGTTCATGCTGGCAGTAGCCAGCCTGGCCATGATGATGTTCAGCCAGAAAAAAATTCCCGCACTGTATTACGATGCTGGTCAAAGAATACCCAACGCCAGCTAGATAATCACTTTACCGGAAGCTGCCACAGCTTCCGGTGTATTCGCACTGGCAACACAATAGCCCTCCATTCGGGGATGCTTGCTTCAAGTACTCTTCCTTTTAATTTCCTCAACGCAATTGCTGCAGCTTAGGCAGCAACACTTTACTAAAAGACAAAGTTAAATATTGAAAATACAATGTTTTAATTGTATTTTTTATTATATTATTAGATAACTGTCTTATCCGGCTACGATCCCTACTCATTTGCTATTTGGACAAGACTGCTTTCACACCCAGGTTTAGCTGTCCTGAATTTGCCCGCAAATTCAGATTTTCCCTTGTAGCAAAAACTTTGAAGGATCTTGAAAATGACTCCCTACTCACCCAGGCGTGCGGCTCCCCCAGGCGATCTAGACTCATCCCCGTTAGGGCATCTTGCCGAACTCGAAGGTACCTGGTCAGGACGCGGTTTTAATTTGATTGCCGTCCCCAACAAACAGCACAATGCAGCGTTTCGCCTGATGTTGAATGCGACTGCAGAACGCATACAGTTCACGGCCATAGGTGGTGTAGTTCCTAACCGGGGCTCAGTGCAAGGAGATATCGGCATTTTCGGGCTGACTTACCTGCAGCAAGTCAACGATGCACCAACCATGGAAGGCCTGCATATAGAGCCTGGTATCTGGTTAAACGTGCCGGCAACGACAGATCCCAAGGCGGGGCCCAGCATTGTCAGGCAATCGACTATTCCGCATGGCGACTCCTTGCTGGCTCAGGGCACCGGGTTCAAGGTTCCTGGAGGCCCACAAATCGATCCTGTCAGCTCCAAGCCTACCGGCCCTGGCATGGCGCACGCACCCTTGGGATATCTTGACCCCTATCTGCACTCCAATCTGCCGCCAGGCATGAAGCAGAGTTATGTCGCCAACATGAATGAGGCATTGATTGATGCCATACAAGGGCAAAAGATAGTCAATACCACGGTATTGTCGGTCGCATCGATACCTGTTGGTGGTATCGTCAATATTCCTTTCGTCACGGCTAACGCAAATGCCACCAGGCTGGATGCGATCTTCTGGATAGAAACGGTAGAACGCCCTGACGGTACGCAATTCATGCAACTGCAATACACTCAAACGGTGATACTGAATTTCCTCGACATAGACTGGCCGCATATTTCTGTCGGAACAATGATACGTACTTGATGTAGCTGTACCAATTGCATCGTGCTCAATGCAGAAGGCCCGGGCACGATGCCGTCTCAGATTGAATTGCCGACTTTACCGCGCCCAATACAAGGGCACTTTCCATTCAAGGCTTTGCACTTCGCGAGCTTATTCAGTATTTCATGCGCAAAGCCATTCCGTATCAGCGCAGTATCAGCAAGCAGCCGCCTCATCATGTAGTTCAAACCAAACCAGTAAATGAGCGTAATCATGAAAACCAAAACCTATTCCATCTTCGGTGCCGGAGCAGCGGGCCTGTATACTGCATGGCGTTTGCTCAGTGGTAAAAGCACGGATAAGAACAAATTGCTGGAAAAAGACGATACGCTGGAGCTGTATGACTGGGGACAGTATGACTTCAGTAAAGATGATAATGGCTCGCGCGCTCCGGGTGCACGTGTCTGCACCTGGCACTATCAGGATGATCCCGGCAAATCTTATGTAGAGCTGGGTGGCATGCGTTATTCAGAATGGGATACCAAGGCAAAAAACTACAACAATGGCAAAGCACCAGGGCACAGACTGGTAACAACTGTAATTCATCAATTGGGCCTGGACAAATATGTCGTCCCATTCAATGAATCAGATAATCCACTTTACTACTTGCGTAGCAAGAATTTTTACCTGAATGATGTCACCTCATTCAATCCTGCACCATATAACGTGAATAACTTTGGTGCCAGCACCTCACCGAATCAGGGTTTTACCACGGTTGAGAACCTGGCAGTGACTGCCACCACAGGGCCGCAAACCCGCAGGGAATGGGATCATTTTTACCAGCATGGCAAGATCACGGCAGAATTGCCCGCGTCATCGATATTCCAGAAAGGCGACAAGCTGAAAGATATAGGTTACTGGAACCTGATGTTTGATCAGCTAGGTTCTGAAGGTTATAACTACGCGGCGGATGGCAATGGCTATACCTCAAACGTCATCAACTGGAATGCTGCGGTGGCTTTCCAGGCCAATAATGAATTCACCCCCGGCAATGAATACATGACCCTGACCACAGGCTATTCAGGCATGTTCAAGGCATTGTTTGCGGCGATCACTGAACTGGCGCGTGACAAAGGTGTGCATTTCAATTACCAGCCTAACCGTCGCCTGCATTCCATACTGGAAATCGACAATACCATCCATTACGGCATCGCCAACCGTGATGATCCCAACAAAAAATCCAGCAGCGGCAAGACCGATGCAGCCTGGCTGGCCATGCCGCGCTATGCGCTGGAACTGGTGGCGCAAGCCACCCGCTATGAAAACCATCCTGGCCTGGATGTGCTGAATCATCAAAAAGTGCAGCTGTATATGGAAGCCACCATCATGCAGCCTTCCTACAAGATAGGCATGTTCTTCAAAGACCCATGGTGGTTGACGCAAGCGGCTTATGCGCCGCAACTGAGCAGCTATGAAGTCACCAAGGGTGTGATTGCGCAACTGGCTGAACAAGGTTTCCCAGCCAGTTACCTGGACACACTCAGTCAGCCCGCAACTGCAGGCCAGCCAGAGATCATGAATACGCCGTATTCCAGCGCTGCCAGCTTACTGACAGCGACCGAACAACGCCTGCAAGAAAGACTGACCGTGCCAGAGGAAGGGCAGCTCCTGGCTAGCTCCAGCCGTAATACCATAGGCCCAACTGTGACGGACAATCCTGTCCGTATGGTCGTCTATTTTGGAAATAATGCCATCGACAAAACCACAGAACCTGTCTACGGCTTGCTGGCCGCCTATGACGACGAAGCCTTTACGACTTTCTGGCAAGAACTGGAACTGGGACCAGAACAACAAAGACATGTGCCTCTGTCTGAAAATACCGAGCCCCTGAAGGGCCCACGTAAAGTACCAGATCGCATGCTGAAGATGCTGCGCAAGCAGCTGGCAAATATCCATTTTGGCCCGAATGCCGATTTCAGCTCTGTGCCTGAACCACTGGATGCTGCCTATATCGATTGGTCATTGCCACCCTTTAATGCCGGTTACCATGCCTGGGCAGCACACTATGACATTGGCGACGTGCAGCAAAAAATCCGCAAACCTTCTCAACTGATAGCGGGAGCGGATACGAATATCTTCATCGTCGGCGAAGCCTATTCCAATGACCAGGCCTGGGTAGAAGGTGCCTATTGCACGGCAGAGTCGGTATTGAATGACTTCTTTGGTGTAGAACCATTGATCGATAACCGCGAATATCCTTTCATCTGCTCGTCCAGGTAAATTCCCTCCTTTAAACAAGCACAGGTATTTCATCATACCTGTGCTTGCTTCCCTTACTCCCTCAAGTTTTGTTGTCAACTTCCTCCCATCACTGCTGACAGAAACTGACACTGCTGCATCCTAAGATGTCTTTGCCTTGAACAACATCATCAACGCAAACAACACTATCTCTTTTTAGGAGCAAACACCATGATGACCCCAAGCTATGTACTTTTGTATGTTGACAGCCCGGAAGCCAGCGCAGCGTTTTACAGCAAAATCCTGGGCCTGACACCAGTAGAAGCATCGCCTACTTTTTATTTGTTCGTATTGGACTCCGGCCACAAACTGGGTTTGTGGTCAAAACACTCGGTAGAACCAGGTGCAACCTCCGTCGGTGGCAGCGAACTGGCTTTTGCAGTAGGCGACAATGCCACGGTAGACAATACCTATGACAGTTGGGCTACACGCGGCATGACGATAGCCCAAAAACCGTGCAGCATGGATTTTGGTTATACCTTTGTGGCGCAAGACCCTGATGGTCACCGCCTGCGCGTTTTTGCACCAGCCTGATCATGGATACGCAACAGTACCGTAACTGGATCGCTGTTGCCTCTGCCGACCACGTACAGCGTGGTCAGGCAGATGGCTACATGCAAGTTTGCCATGGCAAGGCCGCGCCTTTACGCCGCATGCAAGCTGGTGACAGGGTGGTGTATTACTCGCCCAGCCAGGTCTTTGGCAGCAATTTCAAATTGCAGGCATTCACAGCGATAGGCAGGATCAAGCCGCGGGACACCTATCAGGCCGACATGGGTGGTGGTTTTCATCCTTACCGGCGTGATGTGATGTGGACAGCATCGCGTCGGGCCAGCATCCTGCCCCTGCTGCAAACGCTGGAGTTTTCTGCTGGCATAAAGAACTGGGGCTATCAATTCCGCTTCGGCCTGTTTGCCATTAGCGAACATGATATGCGGGTAATTGCTGCTGCCATGGGTGCTACAAGAGACTTGTTTGATACTGACCATGGCAGTGCAGGATTATATGTAGAAGCAAATTTACAACTCAGCCTGTGCTTAAGCTGATACTGTCTATGACCTGGAACAAGTCAGGCGTTACAATGTCGCCTGATATTTCCCCAGACATAGAGAGCAAGCTTGCCAGGACACATACAGCCCCCGACGTATTATCAACCAGCGCGCCTGTGGGCAGCAGCAACGCTGCTATTGATTGCGGCTGGATGCATGCTGGGCTGTGATAACAAAGGCGAAGGTAAAGCCTTGCAACTGACAGACTGGCTCAGGGTAAGCAAGATAGCGGCAGAAGCGCAGCAATCCGGCTCTGCCCCCGGTGATCAATATCTGCAATATGCCATACGCAAGCCGCAAAGATTCTGGTTCATTGTCTATGACGATTGGCTCAGCCTGAACTACGACCTGGTGAACGTGATCGATGACAAAAACATCCTGGTTGCCAGAAGCAGCAAGTACGCCAAAACCCTGGCAGTTAAAGATGGCAAGACTGCAGACACGCAAGTCAGGCTGATGAGTAACTACGGTGAGCGTGAAGACATGCTCTGCCCATCGCCAGACTTGATCAATGCGTCAGCCAATAGCGATTTTATCGATTGCGTAGAGATCAGCAAGCTCAACAAATTGACTGTCAAGCGCACGGATATTCACGGCAAACTGCTGCAAACCGTCAGCATGGTCGCGAACGAATGGGATGACCTGAGCACACAAAAGAACGTGGCCTATTACGATGAACAGCAACAAGCTTATGTCCTGGAAATTGGCAAGGACAACACTTACTGTCGCTTGATCATGCCTGGCAAGGAAAAAAGCCAGAGCTTTGCCTTGAACCTTATGGATACCAAAAACAAGTGCGATGATATGGCGACCTGGGCTGCCATCACTCGCAAGAAGTTAAGCAAGGCACAGTCTTTTGGCGAACTGGGCAAAAATGCCGCAGTCTGGAAAAGGCTGGAAGCGTCCAATCCGGGATGGATGCCCGTCAAAGTCATCGCCGCCGATAAAAAGCCGCAAGCCCTGCCCGTCAAATAGGTCTGAAAGTCACAAGACTTAAAATCTGCAATACATTTGACACTTGTTATCACTTCATCAGTCCTGCCACAGTATGCAGCAGGTAGAATTTCGCCAGGCAGGGCAAAAACCATCCATCCCCACATATACCAGACAGTAACCCAAGATCGCCACACATGATAGTCAGAACCTTAGTCGTCATTTGTGCCATCATTTCGATTTATTTTGGCATAGACAATTTGCAAAAACTCAATGCCATGCGTATTCCGGTCAGCGAGTTTGAGCAGGTTGATGGCAGTCTTGTCCTCTTGGTGCATGAAGTGGACAATAATCCCGGCTATGTCGTGAATGGCAGTTTCAACAAGCAATTACTGCAACTGACCTACAGCTATAACCTCAACGGTGTGGAAAGAACCACCGACACCGTCTCCCCCATCTGCACTCGTTGCGAAGCCAAACATGTCTTGAGGATGACAGGATTAAAACCAGCAGAACTGGTTCCCGGCGCCCAGCTCAAGGTCTATGTCTCTTCAGCTGACCCAGCCAAGGCCTACCTTGCACTGCCAACCTCTGGTGAGCAGCAATCGCAAATGTGGACGGTATTCTTGTGGCTGATCTTCGCACCGGCCATGTGCCTGCTGTTTTACAAGCTGGAAGGCAGTGGCAAAGGGCCGGATGAAGGTTCAGTCAAGGCTGCTTAAAATTTTCAACCCACCAACCTTCACCAGCATTCATCAACAGCACCTGACATTCTGCCAGGTTTAATCCTTTGCATTTAAATTTAGTTGCGTTTGACAACAATGATGTTTTACGCCTATGATTGTTGCGTAAAGCAACCAATGTATAAAATGAACGACAATTCCAGCACCGGCACCCTGATCAGGGAATTTGCCAGACTCTATGTACGTGATCAGCGCAACCATGCTTGCGGGGATGCTGCATCGACCGTGCAATGTCATTTGATGACAGAATTACTGCGCGAAGACGGGTTGACGCAGCAGGCACTGGTGAAACGCCTGGGGCTGGATAAAAGCTGGATCAGCCGCGCCACAGATGCCCTGGTTGTCGATGGCACCATCAAAAAAACCACCAATCCTGATAATCGCAGGAGCGTCAACCTGAGCCTGACCCCGGCTGGCCGCCAACGTGCCAGTCTGCTGGATGCGCAACTGAATAAGCACGCCGACCAATTATTGTCCGTAGCGAATCCAGAACAAATAGCCCTGGTGCGTGCGGCCATGCAAATATTACTACCTGCAGTACAAAACGGCACAGTAAGCACTTGTGCACCTGTCAAAGCCAGACCAGCCAAAAGCCTTAGCAGATTACATTTGCTTGCCAGTGAATTGCGCATTGCTCAAGCCAGCGCAACAGACTGGCCAGCTATCGCCAGCCTGCTGCAAGATCTGGGCTTGCCGCTGGATGGTGCACAGGAACATATCAACAACTTTCAATTACTACGTGCTGGTGACAATTTCCTGGGCTGTGCTGGTCTGGAGATATATGGCAAATCCGCGCTCTTGCGCTCACTGGCTATCAAGCCTGAGGCGCAAGGTCAGCATTGCGGTACGCGGCTGTTACACCACATGATCAATACAGCAGGCGCAGCCGGAGTGAAGCATTTGTATTTATTGACGACTGATGCAGATACCTATTTTCACAAACTGGGGTTTGAAAAAATCGACTCTAGCAAAATACCCGCTGCTCTACAAGCTTCGCGACAGCTGCAAGGTGCCTGCCCTGCATCAGCAATAGCCATGCTGTTGAAAATCAAAAAAACAATTAATCACAAGCTGCCCAGACAATGAAACACACGCCGCACGCCTACCAGACTATTGCCATACTCGCTGTCACGCAAATCCTGTCCTGGGGTTCCTTGTATTACGCCATCGCCATCCTGGCACCGGAAATCCAACGCGAGATGGGCTGGCGTGCGGAACTGGTGTTCGCGGCGTTTTCATGGAGCCTGCTGGTGGCTGGCATGATTGCCACCTACATCGGCATTTTGCTCGATCGCCACGGCGGCAAGTTCGTCATGGGCATGGGTTCATTGATCTGTGGCACAGGCTTGATCATACTCAGCCAGGCACAAACCCTGGCTACGTATTATTTGGCCTGGAGCATACTGGGCATGGCCATGGCGATGACTTTATATGAAGCCGCTTTTGCTACCCTGACCCAACAATTCAAAGAGCACAGCCGCCAGGCGATTTCTACCCTGACCCTGTTTGGCGGTTTTGCCAGCACGGTATTCTGGCCGCTGACCCAGCAATTGAATACGCTAATGGGATGGCGTCATACTTATCTGGCCTATGGCCTGGCGCAAATCCTGTTGTGCCTGCCCTTGCATCTGCTACTGCAGAAAAAAAACATAGCGCAAGACAGCGTCGTACCTGTCGTAAAACAAAAGAAACACTTCAGCCTGCAAGAAGCAGTGCGCCATCCTACCTTCTGGAAGCTGGCCTTCGCTTTCGCTGCCAACAGTTTTGTTTTCTCTGCCTTGTCAGTACACCTGATCCCATTGCTAAAGGAAATGAATCATCCAGCCACGCTGGCGGTATTGATGGCAGCCCTGATCGGCCCCATGCAAGTGCTGGGCCGGGTAGGAGAAATGACGATAGCCAGAAATGCCTCGCCACAAACCGTGGGCAAATTCACCTTTGCGGCTTTGCCTGCCGCCTTGCTGGTACTGATCTTGTTGGGTATGCAAGCCTGGGCAGTCGCCTTGTTTTGTATCCTCTATGGCCTCAGCAATGGCATACTGACCATCGTACGTGGCACGATACCGCAAACCCTGTTTGGTACAGAAAACTATGGCGCTATCTCAGGTGCCATGTCTGGCCCAGCCTTGTTTTCAAAAGCGGCAGGGCCGCTACTGATCGCCAGCCTCATTCATCACACGACATCGCCCTACCCTATCCTCGCTTGCTTGTTACTGTTTGCCCTGGCATCACTGACGTTTTACTTTGCCGCCTTGCGTAGTGCGCAGCATTAGGACATATCTGTTTTCTTATCGGTGTCGTAGGCGGTGTATTTCCTGGCATCGCCTTTCACTTGATCAACCGGATATTTGATGGCATTCAGGACTATTTTTTCCATGCTGGCAGCGAACAAATCTACTTCCAGCGCGTCAGCCAGCATGACCAGGTAATTCAGCACATCCGCCATTTCATGACGGATGGCTTTTTTTGCCTGTTCATCCAGCTCCTCTGCCCTGCCTGTTGGCAGCCATTGAAAAATCTCCAGCAACTCTGCTGCTTCCACGGTCAGCGCACTGGCCAGGTTTTTGGGTGTGTGGAACTGTGCCCAGTCGCGTTCAGCAACAAACTGGCGCAAACGATCGCGGATATCTGCATATTGAACTTCAGGTACGGTAGTTGTCTGGGACATGGTCTGGATAAAATAGGCTGCATAAAAAGATGACTGGGTCTGTCATCAGCGCGGACGGTATTGTACATGGCTGGACCAGACAAGCCCTCAATTTCAATCAGCCCTTGCCTGCATTCAAGTGCAGGCATTATTTCAGTTAACCGCAGACACCAGGCTTTCACCTATAAAGATACGGTAAGTTTTGATACGCCCTGTGGCATCATCACTGCCCTGGCGCGGTGTATAGCGGAAACCGTTTACTCCTGATTTACTACCCAGATCAATGACCAGCCGGTGCGGATGCGGCAATGCAATTTTGCCATTCAAGGCCGTGTGCCAATGATCAGATGCCTGGCCGTTGATGGCATTCAGGGCAGAACCATCTTCGCGCACGCTTTCTTCACTATCGGCATAGGCAATGGTCCAGGTCGCCTGGCTCATGATTTTTCCATCATGATCAAATAACTCAATTTCTGCGATTGCGGCAAAGCCCTTGCCATCAAAGTCATCCAGGGATTCGAGACAGAACTGCTTTCCAAAGGCGGGTTTGGCGAAGCGGATTTCCTGTTGCGCAGATCCAGCCGAAAAACTGCCTTCATGGACTGGCAGCAAACCAGCCAGCGTAAGCTGGCCCCGGTTATTGCGCGGGAAGAAATCCTTCTCTGGCCGTAATTGATCAAGTACAGGCAGCTTGAGACCTGCGATCTCGTTTCTGTCTGGCCCAAGCAGGTCCAGCACAATAATTTCATTGCGACCTGCCTTTAACCAGGGGCCGGGCAGATACATGGTCTGGGTAGGCCCTATATTCCAGAAGCGCCCCAGGCAAATACCATTGACCCAGACTGCGCCCATGCCCCAACTGGAAACATCCAGGAATGTGTCACCAACGGTAGTGACAGAAAAACTGCCACGCCAGAATGCAGGCTTCATCACATCTGCGGAAGCAAATTTGTCAGACACAATAGGCTGCCAATTCAACGCAGGCAATCGTGCATCAGCACCAAAGTCCAGCGCACGTATTTCCCAATTATTGATGAGTTGTTTTTCAAGGCTGGAACTGCTGCCAGTCCTGGGAATGAAATGCACAGGGCCATGCAAACCTTTGCGGTCATGCATCTCTATACCAAAATTTACCCGCGCAATGGTGTACAGCAAAATTTCCAGCTTCACGGGCCTGGTGCGTGCTGGCAAATTGACGCGGAAGCGACGGCTGCGCGCATCCATCACACCTGCAGCTTTACCATCAATGAATACCCAGGCCAGGTCACGTACCAGAGCAGCATCAAGCACGCCATCAGGGCCAGCAGGTAAAGTGGTGGCATAAGCAATCAGGCCACGACTGATATCGTAGTGCTCAATCGCCAGTGGCGACACGGCATGGATGACTGCACCCGGGAGATTTGCCATGACCGCTGCAGTTTCTGTCAGCTTGAATGCTGGGATGGAGATCACAGGATTTGCTGTCGGTGCTTCTGCCATTGTTTCGCCGGGCAGTAAATGCGGCGTAATCGTTGCACGGAATTGCGCGAATTTATCGCCCATCCATCCCGCTTCGCTGATCGGCGCATCATAGTCATAGCTGCTGGTGTCGGGGCGCATGGGGCGGTCACATCCAGCCCACAGGCCAAATGAAGTCCCACCATGTGCCATATACAAGCTGAATGAACCATTGACTTTGAGCATATAGTCCAGATCGCGCATGACCTTGCCAATGTCACCGCGCTTATGTGGTGTACCCCAGGTGTCGAACCAGCCGGGGTAAAATTCACCACACATCAATGGACCTTTTTGCACTTCAGCCAGGGCTTTAAAGCCTTGCTCAGGATTAGCCCCAAAATTGGCGACAGAAAACAGTTCAGGTATATGTGAGCGGACGACAGCATTTGTAGGATTGCAGGCAAACAGCGGCACATCAAAACCAGCATACAGCATGATTTTACGCATCAGGCGCATATAGGCTAAATCACTGCCAAAGAAGCCATATTCGTTTTCCACCTGTACCATCAGGATGGGCCCACCCTGGGTAATCTGCACGGGGCCTAGTACGCGCCCTACTTCACGCAGCCAACGGGCGGCTGGCTCAATAAAACGCGCATCATTGCTACGCAAGAAATTACCCTCATGCTTGAGCAACCACCAGGGCAAGCCACCCATTTCCCATTCTGCACAGGCATAAGGACCTGGCCGTAAAATGACCCATAAGCCTTCTTGCTGTGCCAGGCGGCAAAACTCTGCGGCATCACGCTGGCCCTGCCAGTCATATTGCCCTTCATGCCATTCGTGATAATTCCAGAACAGATAGGCACACACCACATTCAAGCCCATGGCCTTGATGGCTTTGAGCCTGTGCTGCCAATATTCTCGTGGTACGCGCGCAAAATGAATCTCGCCGCAGCGTATCTGCAAGCGTTTGCCATTCAATAAAAAATCCGTCTCGCCAATGGAAAAATGATGTGTAGCGCCAGCATTGTCTCTGGCATCTGCAGCTTGCGAAATTTTAGGCAGCGAACTGGCAGCAAAGGCGGTAGCCATAGTTTGCAGAACGCGGCGGCGGGAGATGTGATTTTTCACTAAGGTGGGAGCGAGACTATTTATAAAATAGTCTAGTCTCGCAAATTTCCCCGCCTCCAGGTTCGCAAGTTGATGATTGTTTGCAACTTATCGTTTCTTGTGTATCCCTAATCAGTTTTCCAGGAAGCGTTGTGCATCCAGCGCTGCCATGCAACCTGTACCCGCGCTGGTGATCGCTTGACGATAGA
>JAZJXP010000127.1:0-44622 GCA_040390835.1 Pseudomonadota bacterium | reverse complement strand
ATTTTGTGAGGTGAGTAAGTCGTTCAACTCACCCTTCTCACTGCGCGTACCATACTCATTTTGCGCAACCCAGTTCCTTCAAACTGGTTTCTATGTCGCGCTTATTGTTCGCCTGGATTTCCATTTCTTGTGCTGAGCCTCCTGCTTTTTGAGTATTGCGCAAGGCATTGATTTGTTTGCGTACGTCTTCACACTGCTTCTGCTTGCGGGCAGCTTCGGTGACGTCCGGTTTACTGTTGTCTTTAGGTGTTTCACCATTCACGGCCTTGCGTTCTGCAGCCTGATGGCGACTGACTTCATCATCATTTGCCCGTGTGCCAAATTTGCGTTCGCTATCTTTTTCTGCCATGCAATCGCTTTCTATTTTCATGCGTATGTCATTTGCATTGCCTTTCATTGCATAGACATCAGCAATGATCTTGCGTTGCTCGGCAGTTTTGGCTTCAGCCTGCAATTTATCTTGAAAAGCGCCGCCTTCCTTAAACCAGATCACCTTCTTGGCTTCTTCACCGCGACGTATGCAATTGCCATCCAGTGGCGGTTTGTCTGAGGTTGAAGGGCTGGGGTTTTTCTTGATCAATTGACTTGGCTGCCCCGCGTCGCAGGGTTTGTCCTGATAGGTGCTGCCGCAGCGATACAGGTTTTGCGCCTGTACATGTCCAGGTAAAACACTGGTCATGAGCAGGGCTTGCAATAACGAGGTGAGGGTGAGCGAGACAAGGGCGGGGGTACGCATGCTGATTGACCAGTGCAAGGTAAATAAAGGTATCACTTTAGCATTCTGTTTAGTTGAACGGTGAAGTGTAAAGACAGGGATCGTCCCAGTATTTGTAAATTACGTAACATTATCTAATAAATGTTCTATCAACATTGTTGGGTATTTCATTTAAATGATGATTGACATCTAAAAATATGACGATCATAATCTAAATTAATTGATCGATATGAATCAACCAAATTAATTGATCGATAAAAACGAAATCTTCATTGCTTCATTTGTGACATCAACGCAATCAAACTCTTTTTATTTAAATTCGCTAAAGGAATAATCATGGAACTCAACAATACCGTCGCATTCGTCACTGGTGCCAACCGTGGTTTAGGCCTGGCATTCGCCACGGCCTTGCTGGAAGCCGGCGTTAAAAAAGTCTATGCCGCTGCCAGAGACCCGGCTCAGATCACTCTGCCTGGCCTGCACCCCATACAACTCGATATCACCAACCAACAACAAGTGCTGGCAGCAGCCCAGGCCTGTGGTGATGCGAACCTGCTCATCAACAATGCAGGCATCGCCCAGCCATCACCATTTCTGGCCAGCGACAGTGTGACGGCAATCCGTGCCCAGTTTGAAACCAACTTTTTTGGCATGCTGGCAATGAGCCAGGCGTTTGCGCCTGTATTGAAAGCCAATGGTGGCGGTGCGCTGGTGAATATGCTGTCGGTGTTGAGCTGGATTAATCTGGCTGGCATCAATGGTTATAGCGCGTCCAAGGCCGCAGCATGGTCACTCACCAATGGCTTGCGCAATGAATTGCGCGCGCAGGGGACGCTGGTAGTGGGTGTGCATGCCGCCTTCATAGATACAGACATGACACAGCATATTGCTATGCCAAAATCGACTCCACAGCAAGTCGCAAGCCAGGTGCTGGAAGCGATAGTGCAGGGACGCGAAGAAGTGTTTGCGGATGAAATTACACGCCAGGTCAAGCAGGCCTTGTCGCTGGAATCGGCACCTTATCTGCGCGAGGGTGGTCAATAAAATTCATGCAGTTTTAAAACTGTAGTACTACCTTTGCCAGGTTATGATGCAAACGTCATTTTTCGGTAAAGGACGTACTCGTGTCTGGACTTATCCGTAATTTCTTAACGGTCGTGCTGGCTCTGTTTGCTTACTGTCTGGTACGCAAGCGTGTAACTACGGGTGATCGTGTTTCATCGTATTTCTGGATCACCCCCTGGGATACTGGCATCAAGGCTTTGAAGAGCGATAAATATTTTCAGCTCGCAGAATCAGCGCAACTGGATTTTGTCATCAAAACCGGCATGCTGCGTCCACTACTTGGTAGTGGAATTGCTTTTGTGAATGTGTCACAGCTTGTCAGTTTTATGAAGCCGGTGCATATGATTCAGCGACTGCGGGTGGAAACCCGCATCCAGTACGCAGATGATAAATGCGCCTATTTTTCGCACGGAATTTATGCACACGATGCATTGCATGCCGAGGTGCTGGTCAAGATGAAATTCAAGCGTGGGCGTTTAACTGTCAATCCATGTGAGTTACTAAAATTGCGTTTTGAAGAGCAAGCTTCCCATCTGCGCGCCTGGGATGAATCGCTGCAAGCAATGGCATCAGCACGGCAAGCGCAACAATAAGCTCACCGCCCGCCAGACACATCAACAAAACTACCGGTGATATAAGAAGCCGCATCACTCAGCAAAAAGCTGATTGCCGCTGCCACTTCTTCTGGTTTGCCGCCGCGTTGCATAGGGACATTGGTTTTGAGTCTTTCAACACGGTTGGCTTCGCCACCGTCTGCGTGCATGGTGGTGTATATCAAACCAGGCCGCACGCTGTTGACGCGTATACCTTCATTTGCCACTTCTACCGACAGGCCCTTGGTCAGGGTATCAATCGCCCCCTTGGTCGCCGCATAATCAATATACTCATTGGCTGAACCCAGCCGCGCTGCGGCTGATGACACATTGACGATGGCACCACCTTGACCACCATGCCTGGTCGACATACGTTTCACCGCTTCGCGGCAGCATAAAAAATAACTGGTGACATTGGTGCTGAGCAGGCGGTTGATGCGTTCTGCTGTCAAGTCCTCAAGCCGACATTGCTGCATCAATATTCCCGCATTATTGACCAGCGCATCCAGCTTGCCCAATTGCTCATCGATATCCGCAAACAGGCGCACGACTTCCAGTTCGTTGGCAACATCAGCTTGTATAGCAATGGCGGTGCCACCTTGCGACCGTATCTCTTGCACTACTTGCTGTGCAGCTTCATGATTGTGCAGATAATTGATGCAGACTGCGTAACCGGCAGCCGCTAATTGCTGTGCTGTGGCGGCACCTATACCGCGACTGCCACCGGTGATTAATGCTACTTTAGCGACTTTTGTCATGGCTACCCCTTCTTGTCTGATGCATGAAATCATGCGTCAAGAATGCGAAAAATAAATCATTCCTGTATGGTAACCGGGATGAAGTTTTTTCGCAGATGGAGTAGAGTTCGACGGAGTTTGATAGGGGGAGTGGTGCGCATGGCGCACCCTTGTAATGCATCCCCCTGCAATTGTGAGGGATGCTATGGGCAATTAGCCTTTGCTTCTGGCTTCTATCACTTCCCATTTTTCCAGCGCTTCCAGCAATTGCTCATCAATTTCAGCATGGCGTGCATTCAATTGATTTGCCTGGTCCGGGCCATTTTTATACAGATTGGCATCGGCCAGTTTTGCGGTGATGGATGTTTGCTCGGCTTCCAGTGATGCGATCAACTTTGGCAATTCTTCCAGTTCGCGCTGTTCTTTGTAGCTGAGTTTTTTCGGCTTGGCTGCTGCTGGCGCACTCATGCTTGATACTGCTGCCACTGCTGGCTTTTGCTCAGTCTTTGCCACCTTGACGGCTGGCACTGTGCTGCGATAGCGTTCCCAGTCAGTGTAGCCACCGATAAATTCGCGCCACTGGCCTTCGCCTTCAGCAACGATAACCTGGGTCACCACATTGTCAAGGAAGGTACGGTCATGGCTGACCAGGAAAACCGTGCCGGTATATTCTTC
Source organism: Pseudomonadota bacterium (assembly GCA_040390835.1). GTDB lineage: Bacteria > Pseudomonadota > Gammaproteobacteria > Burkholderiales > Burkholderiaceae_D > Undibacterium. Next base: position 40,837 of record JAZJXP010000127.1, on the reverse strand, counting down.
CAGCAATTCTTCCAGCAATTCCAGTGTGTCGATATCCAGATCATTGGTCGGTTCATCCAGCACCAGTACGTTGGCTGGTTTGGCAAACAGGCGCGCCAGCAACAGGCGATTGCGTTCACCACCAGACAGTGATTTAACCGGCGAGCGCGCACGCTCAGGTGCAAACAAAAAGTCACCCAGATAAGACATTACATGCTTGCGCTGGCCATTCACTTCTACCCAGTCACTACCTGGGGCTATCGTGTCTGCCAGGCTGGCTTCTTCATTCAGTTGCGCACGCATCTGGTCAAAGTAAGCGATCTGCAATTTGCTGCCTTGCTTGATGGTGCCGCTGTCCGGTTCATCCTGACCCAGGATAAGTTTCAGCAGGGTAGTTTTACCAGCGCCGTTCTGACCAATGAGGCCAACCTTGTCGCCACGCAAGATAATGCTGGAGAAATCATCGATGATGACTTTTTCGCCAAAACTCTTGCTGACGTTTTCCAGTTCGGCCACGATTTTGCCTGAGCGTTCGCCAGACGTCACATCCAGCTTGACCTGGCCTTGCTGGTCACGGCGGGCAGTACGTTGCAGGCGTAATTGTTCCAGACGCTTGACGCGACCTTCATCGCGCACACGGCGGGCTTTGACACCTTTACGTATCCAGATTTCTTCTTGCGCCAAAAACTTGTCAAACTTGGCGTTTTCTACTTCTTCATTTTCCAGTAAATCCGCTTTGCGGGTCTGGTAAGTCGTGAAATTGCCAGGGAAAGAAGTCAGCTTGCCGCGATCAAGTTCTATGATGCGCGTCGCTACATTATCCAGAAAACTACGGTCATGGGTGATAAACAACACGCTGCCTTTAAAATCTTTCAGCAAGCCTTCCAGCCATTGTATCGATGAAAAATCCAGGTGATTGGTAGGTTCATCAAGCAACAAGACATCAGGCGCACTGACCAGCGCACAGGCCAAGGCCACGCGCTTTTTCATACCGCCCGACAGCGTACCCATGATGGCGTCTTTTGACAGGTTCAGTTTGTCGAGCGTAGTTTCTACCTTGTTACCCAGGCTCCATGCGTCAGCCGCATCCAGTTTCACCTGTATGTCATGCATGCGCTCCATCAACGCATCATCATTATCGCCACCAAACTGACCAGTCAGAGCTTCATATTCCTGCAGCAGGGCAGGCAGCTCACCCAGACCAGAGGCAACGGCGTCAAACACGCTGAGCTCCATATCAAATTGCGGCTCTTGCTCGACATAAGCGATCTTGATACCTTGCTGCATCACCAGCAAACCATCATCAATCTTGGATGTGCGGGCAATGATCTTCAGCAAGGAAGACTTGCCCGTACCATTACGCCCGATCAGGCCAACACGTTCGCCTGCCTCTATGGAAAACTCTGCATGATCGAGCAGAGCAACGTGACCGAATGCCAATTGGGCATCGCTTAATGAGATAACTGCCATAAAACCCTGTGAAACCGGCATCTGGGAGATGCGCGGACATAAATTGGAGAAAAGCAGTATTGTACGCTAGGCTGGCTATGAAACTCATCTGCTTAATTGATTGTTCGGCCCAGCTCAGGTAATATGGCGGGCTGATTGAGAAATGCACAAGCAATACTGGGTATTTCTCACCGTGTCTCGCCGTAGTTCAATGGATAGAACGTATGCCTCCTAAGCGTAAGATACAGGTTCGATTCCTGTCGGCGGGACCAGGCACCTAATTGCGAATTCTCGCAAATCACTGTAAAGCTAATCGTAGTAAGGCTTTCTAGCCGATTCGGCACATTTCCCAGAACAGCAAAACCCTTCAAAACAGTATATTTTTGCTAGTATCTCCCCACGATTTACCCACCAATTACCCACGGGAGATTGAGTTTGGCTATTTTTGAAAAAACCGTGGACTGGTGCGCGCAAACTTTTGTTAAAAAACAAAAAATTCAAAGATTTACAGTCGGTACACTGGGAAATGGCGGAATAAGAGAATCAATATTGACAAAGTAGTATGATGGCCAAAAGTAAATCGTGACTTTTTTGATTGCTATATTATCTTTTTAGTACTGCCAGACTCCATTCATTCGTTTCGGACAGGTTGAACTCAAAAAATTAAGCCAACTAGTACACGTAGCGGGAATAAAAGGATCAGACCTCTGGCTCGTGGTAAACCGCTTCGATGTTGTGACCATCAGGGCCAATGACAAAAGCTGCGTAGTATCTACCCTGATATTGCGGGCGCAGACCCGGTGCACCATTGTCTGCGCCGCCCGCCTCAAGCGCCGCGCGGTAGAACGCGTCGACCTGTTGACGGCTCTCGGCACGGAAGGCCAGGTGAAGATGGGCTGGCTTCTCTTCGGTCTGGTACAGGCACAATGACACCTCGTCTTTTGCACAAAGCTCAACGCCGTAGCTTGGCACTCCCTCGGCTACGACTACTACGCCTAGCGGTTCTAATGCCTTGAGGAAAAAGGTTTTGCTCGCGACGAAGTCGCTGACACCGAATTTGACGTGATCAAACATGGACTATCCTGACGTATATGCTTGCAATGAGGCGATTAGTTTAAAAATACCAATTCCAAAGTTAGCAGAAAAGTTCTAACGAAGCAATTGTGAGGGTGCCAGGAAGTGGAAGCTGGATCAAACTGACCGGGTCAGTTCAGCTAGCAAACGAACATGCGGCATTCTTTTCCTGCGTGGAGTTTACATTCAAACTTCTCGTCATACTTTCTGCAAACACGTTTGCAGAGTTCCTGGTCTTGATGATATTTTGTTGCTAAGCGTTGAATTTGATACACTGCGCTGCCATGGCTCGCGGATGTTAATTGTGGAGCTGAGGATCATCGCAATCCTGTTCGGGATTGTGATCTGAATAAATATCTCACTGAGGATGCAATGTATTTCTGGAAGTTGGATTTGCTGAAGAAGCAATTGATTGCTCAAGGCTTGACTGAAGCCCAAATGTTTTCTTACATGTTGGTATATGTCATTCTCAGTGCAATAGCAGTCGAGTTGATGGCTTATTTTCCTCATGAGTCTGTGGACGGCTGGACTTACCTGACGACTATCTTGAATGTGCTGATTCCTGTTGTCGGGACCATGATGGCTTTTCGTGCTAACGGTGGCGCATCAGGTTCGCAATTTCTAGCGCGTTATATCAGTATTTCTTTGATATCTTCAATACGTTATTTGGTATTAGTCATTGTGATGATGGTTCCGCTGAGCATTGTAGCGATAGTGCTGCAGGGGGCATTCGATGTATTTAGTGGCCCGGTGCCTGATTTACTCTTTGCGACAACTTATGCTTTGCTGTACCTCTATATTGTCAAGCATATACGTGAAGTTGCAGCGGTATAATCCATTTGAATATGTATAGTGTCTGAGTTGGTGCACAGCAAGCAATTGCGTTCCCTGAGTATGCCCTGTTCTGTATACTGCCTATCCCTGCTTGAGTTCAGTTTTACACAGCCTGCAATGTGTATCCACCGGGAAGTTGGCCGCGCCACAGGCTGGACAGGGAATATTATCTGGCAGGTTGGAACGATCCTCCATAAATGCATAGATAATAAATGCCAATATGTTTAATGGCATGAGTATCAGCCAGACACCGGAGCGCTTCTTAGCTTTTAAGTAAAACCAGCATGCTGCTATAAGCACGCCATAGACTACAAAAGCGAGCATGCCGGAATATATGTCATTCTTAGTTGGCCCCAGTACCTGACTGCGATAAATGATCACACACATTCCGGTGAGATAAATTATGACCGCAATATTGCGTTTTTTTAAGTAACTTGGAATCATGCTTGAACATGGCTGCTGAATGTTGGAGGAATTAATTTTACCGTACTACACCAATAATCGGCCCCAAATCCACCGTCACATCATTCCTGTTGAGTTCCACTGAATAGATACCTGAAATACTGCCATCCAGATACAGGGCATCCTGGCAATGCAGGGTATCTCGAAAAAATGTCGCCATCTCGTAAAAATTGACAGGCTGCTCGCTGATCACAAATATTGCTTTGCTGCCGATCACGCCAACACCATTACGCTTCAGGCGCGAATTTGAATCGGGTTTGAAGGCGGGATGTACTGCGCCATTCTTTAACAGCAGGGGGCCGGACTGGGTCGCCAGCAAAACATCCCTGGCTAACGCCGGATATTCTGATGATTCAATTACTTGCGGGCCGGATTTTTTGAGCAGGAATATGCCATTCGGTTTCAGGAAAAAATTTCCCCAGCCATCTGCCAGATTGAGTGCAGTCAGTTGTTCGGTATTCTGGATAAACAGACCTACCGGCGCATAATTGGCATGGTACATGCCAGCGTTCATGGCGAAGAGCAGTTGCTTGTTGCGCGCAGCCAGCCAGGTCTTGAGTTGATCAAAACGCTTGAAGCCTTTGCCTGTGTCATCTCGCAAGAATAATTGCAACTCCTCATGTTCAGTATCAACACTGATGACAGTGAAGCGTGGGTCAGCAGCCTGACAACTCAGGCTGACTAGCAGGCTTACTATAAACAATAATATTCTGTGCATGGGTTGCCAGGTGGGATGTCCAAATTAAAAGATTCGTTACTGGAAAATAGCGTGGTATGGATTTATTTGCTGTTATGCATTGAACGAGACATCTGGCTCATACCCAGACGTGGCGTACATCTGGTTTCTCTTTGTTCAATATTCAACAAGGTTTGCTGTAACTGACTTTTCCAGGCACCGCCATAAGGATTGATTCTGCATACAATCTCACTGTTGGCAGCTCTGATGTTGCCAGGTTCTGCACGTGCTTTGCGTTGTGTTTCAAGCAGGTGCTCAGCGAGCTTGTCAGCTTCGCCCTGATTACCTTGTGCGCGCAGACTTTCTATGAGCATCAGGTCAGATTGTAAATTACCCGCAGGTTGGGCTCGTTGAATAAACAAGTCTATCAGCCAGTTGCCGGTCCCTGGTGCATGCAACTGTGTCAGCGCCATGGCTTCTTGTTTCGCCATCGTATAGTCTTTTTGCTGCATGGCGATCATCCATTTGATTTGGTGGATATCCCGGTTTGCCAGATCATTCTGACCAGCATGTCTTGCTTGGTTCGCAACTGGGCTGAGTAATGTCTGGGCTTCCGCAAATTTCTTCTTGCTGAGCAGTAACCAGGCCTGGTCTGCTTTTAAAGTGTGACAGAAAAAATCATTCGCTTCTTTGGCGCTGCAATCATAGTCGTTTGCCGCTGTTTGCAACTGAAGTTCTGCATCGTCAACCCGGCCTGTTTTATAGTAGGCACGCGCAAGCATCTGATGTGCCTGCAAGAGTTGAGTGTCGTCCTCGTTCTTGTCTTTGGCGAACAGGCTGACGACCTCTTCCTTCAGTATCAGTTGCGCTGGATTGTCTGGGTCTACGTCACGCGTCTGCAAAACTTCGGCCAATAAACGGGCATCGTTTCGGTCGCTTTGCGCATGCAATCTTGCCCGCAAAATGGCTTCTGCCTCTTGCAGATAGTTGGCGACATCAGCCTCGTTTTTCTTGGCATTTTCCGGTTCATCCTGATCTGACCAATTGCGTATCGCATTCGCCATGGCAAAAGCAGCATCGGCATGCAGGTAAGTCGGCTGTACGGAATTATTATTTTCTGCGTAATAAATTTTGGCGATGCGCAAAGCATCTTCGGCGTCCCCATCGCTGGCTTCATCGAGTACAGATTTGAGTATGCCAGCTCGCTCACTGCCTTGGGCTGCGGTGATTTTTTCAGCGCGTGCCTGCCTGAGTATCTTTCTTTCTTCTTGCCAGGAGTGTGCGGCATCCTTGCCTTCATCCTCACTTATTGCTACCGGCTTATTGGCGTCGCTGGATGCCAGTAAAGAAGACAAACCCTGTCCTGCCAGACTCAACATGGTAGTCGGTGCAGAATAGATTAAACTGAACAGGGCTGCCACCGGCAGGATGATGCAGGCTATATATAAACCCAGACCCGCGCTGCTTTCTTTCCAGCCGGGTTGCCGTCCGAGGTAGCGTGGTAACAAGGTTTGGCCTACGGCCAGTTTATTGGCATAGCTCCACTTACTGAAGCTTGCATGACCAAGAAAGTCAAACAGATCACCCGCAGCTTGAGCGAAATTTCTATTGCTATCTGGTGTCTGGATATTTTGCTTTGATAAAAGGGAGGCTGCTTTGGCTAGCTTGTATTGGAATTGCGCGCCGATGAGTGCGAGTATGCCAATGCCCAACACAATCTTGTCGCTGATGTACAGGCCATAGCTCAGCATAACCATACCACTGCAGATGGAAAACAGAAAACGCAACCAGGGCAGGCGTGCCATAACCAATAATTCGATCACTCGGCCGCCGTCAAGTGGCAACACAGGCAAGAGATTAAAACCATTGACCAGTAGTGAGGCCAGTGCAGCCATCGTCAGATACGGCCCCCAGGCTGCGTTCAAGATAGCAGGGTCCTTGACGATCAGTGTGATACTTGCCAGTGACAATAGCAAGCCAGGCATGGGCCCCGCCAGATACACCAGCATATGTGTGAAGGGACTGGCTTCATGTTTTTCACCACTGGTGATGCCGCCCATGCCCGGTACAAAAAATACCTGGACGTCACGAAATCCAGCCAGCTTCATCGCCAGCCAATGCCCACCTTCATGCAAAGCAATGACGCCACCGATGACTAATGCACCGGTGATGCCCCACCACCATGTGCCCAATGCCAGGAAGGCGAAGGCGGACAAGACAAAACTTGTATATTGATACCAGCGTGGTGCCAGCATGGAGCGCAAGGTACACAGGGTACGCACGAAAGAATAGCGGTCACGTAGTTGACGTGCTGCAGCTATATCTACCAAGGGTTTGCTGGTAATTGATGTGGCTGGGGATTTGGCAGATTTATGCGCACTGGCTTTGCGCATTTGCCATGCCATTTTCAACGAGGGCCAAAAACGAAAGCCATAAATTTTTTCATCATCACGTTGGCCGCGTTGATATACCTTGGCTTCTCTATCCAGTCTGACTAGCCAGCGCTCTGCCAGATTCTGAGCAATTTTCGGCGCATCGGCTGGATCACTGCGTTGTACCGTAAGCAGTTCGCGCACATGCAGATGCGTTGCCAGTTGTCCTGCCAGATCGGCACTCTTGTCATTGATGACGGTAACCCGTGCAGGATAAGGCACCATGGTTTGCAGCAGGCCATTGACGGTCAGTAAAGCTCTGCCATCGACATAAGTGTTCCACAGATAGACCGTGTACAAGCGCTGATCAAGATGTGACTCACTGGGATAAACTTCGGCATGCACATCTTGCGCCACATGGTGATAGACATCGCAATAGCCGGCAGGAATGTCATCTGCCGCGATCATGGAGCGTTCGCGCCAACTATGCATGTAGCGAAAACCAGCTTGCTCCATTTCAGAACGGGCGGCATCCAGTACAGGCAAAAGATCGGCAATCGCTATGCGCAGACATGGCGTTTTGCGTGGCGTCCATAATTGCAATTTCAGTAAACGGTTCATGCTGATGACCAGAATCAGCACTTGCAATAGCAAAATGACGGCAATGACCGTCACACCTATACCCCACAACAGGTCCATCCCAATTTCCACCCAATTCTCCACGCGCAAAATATCAGATGCATTGTCAGCTAAATGAGGTGAAATTGCGAGTGTACGAGGTGATTTAGAGGGTAAATCAATCGAATTGATGATTGAAATGGCATGAGAGTCAGCTGTATATAAACATCTTTTGCAATTTCGATAGTATTTATGAAATGAGTTCCTGCATGCGCTGGAGTGGCAGGGCATTATTCAATTTGCATTGAACAGGACTATCAGTACAGTGCTTGCTGGCATATTTGTTAAGATCACTAGTGCGCAAACGGTGTTTCCATATCCTGGCATTTACCGGGATATGGAAAATCAAATTTGCAGATATCAGGCAGGTATCAGGTAATCATCAAGCATGAGTCAATATTGGGCAGCGATGATTTCTATTTCCAGCAAAAAGCCTGGCTTGACCAAGGCCGGAATGATCATCAGCATGGAGGCAGGACGAGCATCACCAAGATAATTGCTACGCACCTTGACGTACTCTGCGATGTCGGATTCTCTGGTAAGGTAGTGCGTGACTTTGACGATATCCGCCATCGTCATATTGCTGCTTTCCAGCATGCGGGCAATATTGCGCCAGGCAAGATCGGCCTGGCCGATAATATCTTCTGGCAAATTACCATCCTGATCCAGACCCGGCGTGCCTGAAGTGAATAACCACCTGGCATGGCCAGAGACTCCCTGTGCATCTGTGTATTTGCCGATCTGGCTGGCGATGCCGATATTGTGAGGGATATGCATGTTCATCTTTCGTTGTGGACAGTGAGCTACATTATGGGCAAGATGTAATCCCGACATTTCAGCCCAGGATGAAGTATGGACGACGCGCAAAATATTCCCGGTAATATTCCCCGCATTGCAGCTTTGATGGCAGACCCGGCGCGTGCAGCCATACTCTGGACCCTGATTGATGGCACCACGCGTCCCGCGGGTGAATTGGCATTTGCGGCAAATGTGTCAGCGCAGTCAGCCAGTGCGCATCTGGCCAGACTGGTGGAAGGTGGGCTGTTAATATCGCAAGCGCACGGGCGGCATCGTTATTTTCGTATCGCCAGCGCCGAGGCTGCCAGTCTCATAGAATCGATGGCAGTCCTTGGTGCGGCAACTCATACTAAGGCGTCGCGCCAGCCACCTTCGCCTGCGTTGGTGCGTACCATGCCGGGCCAGTTTTTACATGCCCGGACTTGTTATGATCACCTCGCTGGCGAATTGGCTGTGCAATTACTGGATGCCATGTTGAAGGCGAAATGGCTGGAGCCAGAGGCTAAAGATTTCAAGCTGACTTCATTGGGACATGAAAAACTCGTTGCCATGGGGATCGCAGGCCCTGAACATGGCAAGAGCCGTCGCGTATATGCCCGCTGCTGTATAGACTTGACGCAACGACGGCCGCACCTGGCAGGAGTGCTGGGTGCAGAATTACTGGATCTGTTTGTCAGGGAAGCCTGGATATTGCGCACCCCGCGCTCGCGGGTAGTTAGTGTCACGCCTAAAGGACAACTGGCGTTGCGGCAAATTCTTGAAGCATAATTTGAGCATGGTGGGCCATACACAAAAGTCAGGCTGCCTCTGGGCAATATCATCACTATTTATTTGTAACACCATGTAATCCTGAGCTCTTAGCCCGGTTTCTAAATTGCCAATCGCATGCCAGTCGCGTATATTTTCACTCGGTACGCCAATAGAACACATCCCACCTCATTGATGAAATGTGTTCTGACGTTGATTGAATTTCTTTAAGGTAATAACTCCATGAAAACCAAATTAATTTTTTGCGTATTAAGCGCTTTGCCTCTGATCGCAGCGGCTGATGTGACCGTAAATATGAACCAGGTAAATGAAGCCGGGGTCGGTACTAAACTAGGGCAGGTTGTTGTGTCCGAAAGCAAATATGGTCTGGTGTTTACACCTGCTTTGACGGGTCTGACTCCTGGCTTGCATGGCTTCCATGTACATCAGAATGCGGACTGCAGCGCCAAGGAAAAAGACGGCAAACTGGTCCCAGCTCTGGGTGCAGGCGGCCATTACGATCCGGAAAACAGCAATCGCCATGGCACTCCATGGGGTGATGGTCATGCGGGCGATTTGCCACCTTTGTATGTTGACGCCAGTGGCAATGCCAACCAGCCTGTGCTGGCACCACGTTTGAAATTGGCTGACCTCAAAGGTCGTTCACTGATGATACATATCGGTGGTGATAATCACTCTGATCATCCTGCGGTATTGGGTGGTGGCGGTGCGCGCGTGGTGTGTGGCGTATCCTGATTTTATTGAGCTTATTGTGTTTGATTGCGCCTGATTCAAGCTGCTGGAATGCAGCAGCTTGAATCAAATTCCAGGTTTATGCTTCAGCTTTGGCCGCTTTTTCTTTCTTGAATGGATTACGGTCAGGCGCATCTTCATGTTCTATGCCCAGCAACAGGCGCTTCATGAGTTTGTTCAATACGGGCTGGCGATGGCGTACAAATACGCCAAAGGTTTGCGGCTTGGCACCCAATGCAGCTTTGGGTTCCAGCGCGGTGCGGCCATATGAAATCCGCTTGCAACCCAGGTCTATCGCATCGGCAATACCTGCATGCAGCAGACGCAGGTAGATCGGCAGTTCTTCAGCGGCTGCACGGTCAAAACCTATGTGATAGGCAATTGCGGTTTCGCCATCCGCCACGGAAATCAAAAAGCCCAGCAAACGGCCATCACGCTTGATGACGCTGCAGCGGAATTTGTCGCCAGCAGCAGCTTGCAATACAGGGAAATATTCTGGCAATAATTCAAACGGACGGAAGTTGGCATTTACCTGTACCGCCTTGTATAGCGCGAAGATATCGTCGAGTACTGGTGTCAGGTCATCCAGACGCTCCAGACTGCAGCCAGCTTCATCCATGGGTTTGAGTATGGCATTGCGGATATTGCTACGGTATTTGGATGCCAGGCTGGCCAGGTAGTCGTCATAATTTTTCCAAGCTGGTGCCAGGTCCAGCACCATATTGGGCTCGGTTTCTACATAGCGGTAACTGAGATTTTCCAGATGTGCAGCCTGATCGATATAAGGATCATGTAAATCCTTGATCATCACAAAATGGGTTTTACCTGCAAGCTTTTCTGCCTGGCGTACGCGATATAAAACTTCGACGACACCGTGCCATGCCAGCTTGGGGTCAACATCTTTGGCAAAGGCAATGCCATGCTGGCCGAAGGTCAGGAAATTGCCGCAACTGAGTATGCGCTGTTTGGCATGCTGGGCCAATTGATCCAGCGGCAGTGCCCATTTGTTATCCGTGTCTGCTGACTTTTCTGGTCTTGCCTGCGCCAGACTGATATCGGCAATTTGCATATATACGGCGGCGACCAGTTGACGGTCAACACCTGTGCCATCGAAAATAAGGGCATAGCGGGCGGACAGGTTCAGCGGCAATACTTGTTCTAGTGCACTCAGATATTCCAGTGACATGAAAAAACCGGATTGTGCAGCCAGTTCTTGCCAGGAAGCGGCATCGAGCATGCTGATGGAGTCGGCAATGGCATAATACAAGTCAGCAGGGCCACGCAGACGCTTGCGTTCTTTTTGGCGTTCTCTTAAAGCACTGGTGATCGATTGCAGGGCAGCAGGAAGTTTCATGTCTCAGGTTGATGATGAATTGTGAGTTTGCATCATAAGCGTAAATCAACATGCAGAACAGTATGCGAAAGACTGTATTGTGAGAATTTGCAACAGCGATTAATTCTCATTCGAATTAATAGAAAAACAGAGAATCAAGTTTAAGGAATTTGTGGATATTTTATTTTTAGGCACCTCTGCAGGTGCACCAACCCGTCAGCGCAATGTCACTGGCCTGGCTTTATTGCCTGATCAGGGCAGTGAATGGTATCTGGTCGATTGTGGTGAAGCTACCCAGCACCAGATATTGAACACCACTTTGTCAGTGCATGGTTTGCAGGCGATTTTTATTACCCATGTCCATGGCGATCACTGCTATGGCTTGCCAGGTTTGCTAGCCAGTGCAGCGATGAATGGTCGCAAGACGCCGTTGCACATTATTGCACCGGCAGGCATACAAAACTGGCTGCAGATAACCCACGCGATGTCAGAATCCTTTTTGCCTTATGAATTAATTTTCACGGACGTTGAGAATATGGATGTGTGGCAGGATCATGCCGTGACTGTGCAGACAATCAAGCTGTCGCACCGCGTACCCTCGCATGCCTATCGCTTTAGTGAGAAGCATACAGAGGCTGTGCTGGACACCGCCAAATTGCAAGCTGAGGGCATACCGGCAGGGCCATTGTGGGGACGTTTGAAGAAAGGTGAAGATGTCATTCACGATGGAAAAAAACTGGCCAGCCGCGACTATTTGCATCACCCATATCCACTACGTGCCATCATTGTCGGCGGTGACAATGACCAGCCCGGCTTATTGCTGGAAGCCAGTCAGCAAGCACAGGTGCTGGTGCATGAAGCGACTTATACGGAAGAAGTGGCAGAGAAAGTGGGCGCGCGCGTCCAGCACTGTTCTGCCGCTGCCGTCGCCAGCTTTGCGGCTGCTGCTGCCTTGCCTAATCTTGTCTTGACACACTTCAGCGCACGCTATCAGCATGACAGTGAAAGGTCGCCATTCATAGGAGATATTGAGGCAGAAGCCAGGGCGCATTATCAGGGCAATCTGTTTCTGGCTGAGGACTTCGCCCGTTTTCGCCTGGACAAGACTGGAGTATTAAGCAGGATTTAAGCAGGATTTCTTGAAACTGTTGCTGTTTTCATGCCAAATGCTGGTCTTGTTGAAAAAATAAGCACAAGCGCTAGCTGGCATAGCATAATCGCTGGCACCGGGGGCTGTCATAGTCAGTCGGTCAATGATAGTCCAACCTGAAATGAGGAGCGAACATGAAAACAGAATTGCTATACCTGAGCTATGTCACCATACTGACCGGCGTATTGTGGATACCCTATATTCTTGACCGTGTGCTGACTTGTAGCCTGCTGGCTGCTGTCGGTTATCCAGATAATGGCAAGCCGCAATCGAAATGGGCAGTACGCATGATGAAGGCGCATAGCAATGCGGTAGAGAACCTGGTGGTGTTCGCTATCCTGATCTTGCTGGCGAACACCATGAATATTTCCAATGCGACAATCGCCAATGCCAGCATGTTGTACTTTGCTGCCCGCGTGGTGCATGCGGTTTGCTATACCCTGGGCATACCCTGGGTGCGTACCCTGGCCTTTTTAACTGGTTTTGCAGCGCAGGCCATGGTTGCGGTGCAATTGCTGGCGCATTAGACCAGTACTACGGGCAAAGGTAGGGGCTTCGTTATCCTGATTTCTATCGTACCGGTGCGAAGCCCTGGTCAATCTTAAAAAAATAAAGCGTCATGATTGAATTCATTTTTGAAGTTCTCTTGCAACTGGTTTTCGAAATTCTTGAAGTAGTATTTACTTCAGGTGCAGGGAAGCGCCAGCGAGAACCGCAGTCACCTATTGTGACTGCAATTATTTATATCGCCTTCGGCATCATGGCGGGCTTCGTCAGCTTATGGATATTCCCGCAAGCCTTTATTCATAGCAATTTGGGACGTGTCGCCAACCTGATATTGACTCCACTATTAATGGGCCTGTTTGCTGCTGCATTTTCTGCCTGGCGTTCTGGCGATGGCTTGCGCCTCTGGCGTTTTATTAATGGCTATGTGTTTGCACTGTCACTGGCTCTGGTGCGGTTTTATACTGCAAGCCATGCTTAAACTTTTTCGTTTGAGCCTGTCCCCGGTTGAAAAGTGGCGACAGGTATTTCTACCTTCACCACTTGGGGGGAACTGAACACTTTTAAAGTGTTCAGTTTTTTGCTATTGCTGCGGTATCAGCGGCAGCATCAAGGAATCAGCAAAATCATCCAGCTTGCTGATAGTCGCCTCGTTATAACAATTGCAGGCAATAGCAATCGCCACGTTTTTGCTGGGGATGACTCTATTGCTGGCATAGTAGGTCAACTCTGTGCCGTTATGTATGCTGACATTACCAAGACCCTTGACGGTCATGACACCCCAACCCAGACCGTAATTATCTACAGGCGTATGCATCAATTGAAAATTGGCTTGGCTCAGGTAATTGCTTTGCCCTTGCAAACCGCGTAGATGTTCACGCAAAAAGATGCCATAGTCGGCGAGGCTCAGATTCATGCCACCAGCAGCATTGATAAAAAAGGCATAGCGGGGGTCGATCACGGCTGGCGTGGCTTTCCAGTTGCCAGCGACCAGGGTATGTCCGATATTATTATTGCTGCCTACATCTTCAGGGAAACCAAAGCGCCCCTTGATATTGAGCGGCGTGAACACTTCTTTTTGCATCAGGTTTTCATAGCTGTCACCACCGGCAACTTCTGCCATCAGACCTGCCAGGGCATAACCTATATTCGAATACACCATCTTGCTGTTTGGTGGATATTCAGGAGCGTCTTGTAGTAACAAGACAGCGAGAGAGCGACGGTCAGACAGCAAGTCGCCAGTCAGCAAGGGCAGGGCTTTTTCTATGGTGCCGTCATTCACTTCACGCGGCAGGCCCGAGCGATGGCGCAGTAATTGTTCTACCGTGACATTCATATATTCCGAACGGATTTGCGTGCGCCACGCGGGAAATATTTCTGCTATCGTGGTATCCCAACGTATTTTCTTTTGCTCTACCAGGCGACCTATCATGGTGGCAGTTGCAGCTTTTGTCAGAGAGCCGAGCTGGAACAAGTCAGTACTTTGCACATTCTGACTACCGTTGACTTGCCTGGTGCCCGCCACGACGCTTTCCACTTTGTCTTGATCGACGATGGTCACAGAAACAGCAGGCAAGTTATTGCTGCTACGGAAGCGCTCAACTTCTGCGCGCAAGGCGTCTCCAGATAATAATACTGCCGGTTTTTGTACTTCTACAGCTGGGGTAGTCGCGGGTACTGAGGAGTTGGAACCACCACCACAAGCAGCGAGCATGCCGCACAGGCAGGCGGTAATCAATCTGGAATTCAAATGCATATGCATAGTCCTGTCTAAAAAGTAGGCGATCAGTAACTTCAAGGAAGAGAAGGGGGTTGGCAGCGTCATGTATGGCCCTGCCATTCTCAAATGCAGAGTTGCAGAGGCACAGAAGTACTACAGCGCGGGCGCAGTATCGCTACTTATTTGTCAATAGACTATGTTTTCGTGCAAGGTATAGTTTTATAAAGCGACAGGTATTACATGGCGAAACTTGTTGCAATTAACGGGTTCCACGTCATGGATATGAGATTATTGTCTACTGATGAATTTCAGTTGTTGCAGTATTTTCTTTTGTAGTAGCCGGTCCTGTGCTGCATGTGCCTGATCAGAGTACAGATCCAGGCTGTATATCTGGCCTGCGCCATCCCTTTGTGGATGCAAGAAGAAATAGCGCCACAGAGTCAGCTCGCCAACGAGCATTGTCTGACACTGATAAACAGCCAGGCCTGCGCTACGGATCTTGCTGCGCCGTGCAGGTTTGTTTTCACATAGCTCGTCTGCCAGTTCTGCTGTTGACTTTGCCATGGTGATCACGTCATATCTGACAAATAATTCCAGATGCGGCTTTTGTTCAAATACTCCATCGCGGCATGAATCAGAACGAAGCAGGGCAACAAAGCCGTGATTAGGGCCAGGTGCAGGAGTGGTACAGATGTTGATCTGGTGAGGAAATTGAATTATGAAACCGTAAGCAGGATTGTCATATCTGTTCGTCATAGTCAAATCAGCAGCAAATGCATTAGTCACCAGCAATGAGGCTGATAACAGCATGAGAAACGCCATGAGTATTTTTTGAAGTGATGCGGGTATTTGAAGAGTGATTTTCACGTGAAATCTAACGCTAAATAAAAAATTTGCAGGCACAGACGGTTATTGCAAAATATATCACTATAATTGATACGACCACATCTTAACCATCAGGGATACAGAATGCTGAAGAATTGCATCGCCGCCATACTCATTGCCTGTACCTGCTTTGCCAGCAATGCCGCTGATTTTCCCGTCAATGCTGTACCAGATCCGCTGAAGACCTGGGTACCATGGGCACTGGACGGGGTAGAAAATTTCGGCTGCCCACAGGAAGGCGCTGATGCAGGCCAAAAACAATGTGTATGGCCAGGCCTGCTGGATTTGAAGGTGACTGCTGCGGGCGCGACATTTACCCAGGACTGGCAAGTACAGCGCGACGCTTGGGTCCATTTGCCAGGCAATGCCCAGCACTGGCCGCAAGATGTCAGTGTCGATGGCAAACCTCAGCCAGTGATTGCACGTGATGAAATGCCTGTCATTAAATTGACGCGTGGTACGCACAAACTGACAGGTAAATTTATCTGGACTGTGGTGCCAGAATTTTTACCTTTGCCGCAAAGCGCAGCCTTGTTGAAGCTGGACTTGAATGGCAAACCTGTGAGTTTTCCGGTGCGCGATGAAAGTAATCAACTTTGGCTGCAACGCAAGGCCGAAGTGGACAGTGGCGAACAAATCCAGCTCAGAACATTTCGCAAGGTCACAGATGGTGTGCCCATTACTGTAGAAACCTACATCCGCCTTGAAGTGTCGGGCAAAGGCAGGGAGATAAACCTGGGACGCATGCTTTTGCCAGACCTGATACCACTTGAATTGCAATCGACCTTACCTGCAGTTTTGAAACCAGATGGCAGCATGACAGTGCAAGTCAGGGCAGGCAAGTGGGAGATACGTTTGCTGGCCCGTCAGCCTGGCCCTGGCAAAACTCTCAGCCTGCCTGAAGGCGCGGAAGAAGAGGTCTGGTCTTATGAAGCAACGCCATTGATACGCACAGCGGCGATAGAAGGGCCATCCACAGTTGACCCGCAACAAACCACCTTACCGCCAGAATGGCGCAACCTGCCAGCCTATCTCATGCACGCCGGCAGCACATTCAGTTTCAAAGAAATACGGCGTGGCGATAGTGACCCGGCACCAGATAAACTATCCTTGCAACGCCGTTTGTGGCTGAGTTTTGACGGCACTACCCTGACCATGAGTGATCAGATCAAAGGTGACATCAGCCACTCCAACCGCCTGACCATGGGCAATGTCGCGCAACTTGGCCGCATCAGCGTGTCTGGGCAAGATCAGTTGATCACGCGTGGCAATGACAAGCTGGCAGGCATAGAAGTCCAGCGCGGCAGCATAGATGTGGGTGCTGATAGCGTGGTCGGCAATAGTACCCGCAAGCTGTCTGCAGTGACCTGGCAAAAGGACTTTGACAAGCTGGGTATAGAATTGATCTTGCCAGCAGGCTGGCGTCTGCTGCATGCCGGCGGGGCTGACAAAGCAGATGGTGCCTGGCTGTCGCGCTGGAATTTGCTGGACTTTTTCCTGGTGCTGGTGATCGCACTGGCCGCAGGAAAATTATGGGGTAAGCAATGGGGTCTGCTAGCCTTGTTCGCCTTGGTATTGTCTTATCAAGAGCTAGATGCACCACGTTACTCTTGGATAGTACTGTTCGTGCTGATAGCCATTTTGCGCGCTTTGCCAGCCAGCCGGTTTCAAGTCTGGATCAAACGACTGCAGCAAGTTAGTTTACTGGTGTTGATCTTGCTGACGTTGTCATTTGCAACGCAACAGGTGCGTTCAGCCTTGTACCCTGTGCTCGAAACCGATGGTGCTGCTGATTATTTATATCAGCGTAGTCAATATGATGGAGCACCAGCTCCTGCTGCTGCACCGGTAGCAATGCCGGCTGAGGTGAGTGCAGAAGTGCAGGGCGGTAGTACCATCGCCGAAGCACCGCCACCACCTCCGGCAAAAATGCAGAGTCCGGTGATGAGGGAAGAAAATATGCCAGTCCAACAGGCTGCTGACAGACTTAAAGCCGATGCGATGAGATCATATAGCCTAACCAAATCCAAGGCACTTTCCAAGTCGCAATCCATCAACTACCAGACTCTGGACCCAGATGCCAAAGTACAGACTGGCCCGGGTTTACCGACCTGGAACTGGCGTTCGCACCGCTTGATATTTGATGGCCCGGTCAGACAGGATCAGCAACTGGATTTATGGCTGTTACCACCCTGGACCAATAAATTGCTGGTAGTACTGCGTCTGATTTTGCTGGGTTTGTTATTGATGTGTGTGAGTGAGTTCAGAAGAGGAACTGGTCAGGGACCAACTGATGCCGGTACTCCTGTAGCAAGCAAATGGTCCTGGCGCGGTTTGGGCAAAGCCGTGTCCATCCTGATGATGTGCAGCCTGACTGCCTTGTCCGCTATATACAGTGAACCTGCACATGCGCAAATGCCGGACAATGAAAAACTGGAAGAGTTAAAACAAAAATTGACGCGACCGGCAGACTGCCTGCCAGACTGTGCAGAAATCTCACGCATGATGGTGCAAATCAATGGCAGCAGCGTCAGACTGGGACTGGATGTGGATGCTGCAATTGACATTGCCTTGCCATTGCCTGGCGGGATAAAACATTGGCTGCCCGCGCAGGCGCAACTGGATGGCAAGCCTGCCTACATACGCCGCAGTGACGACGGGACGATTTGGTTGCTGGCACCAGCAGGGCGACACAGGGTTGAGCTGACGGGTGAGCTGATGCAAAGCGACACCTTGCAATTACCTTTGCCGCAAAAGCCCAGACACGTCGATATTCATGCTGATGGCTGGGATGTGGCAGGCTTATCAGATGATTCTGAGGTTGCTGATACCCTGCAGTTCAATCGCCGTATCAAAGCCAGCAACAAGGCAGAAGCTAGCGCGCTGCCCAGCTTTTTACGTGTCACGCGCCGTTTGATACTGGATAAGGAATGGCAAGTCGAAACTACGGTGTCACGCCTATCCCCTATGGGCCAGCCAGTGCTGGCGCAAATTCCCTTGCTGCCGGGCGAAGCTGTCACCACTGCTGGTTTGAATATCAAGGATGGTAAAGTTGCCGTTAATCTGGGACCACAAAGTGACAGTATGGAGTGGCGTTCGAATTTGCCACAAACCGCGCAGCTTAAACTTAGTCTTGGTCAGCAAAGCAACTGGATGGAGACCTGGGTGGTCGCTGCTTCGGGCATCTGGCACTTGAGTACTACTGGATTGCCACCGCTAGCCAACGATGCCAATAATGGTGAGAGCGGTGCAGATCTGGTGTTCCGTCCGTGGCCAGGCGAAACTTTAGCTATCAGTATAGAGCGTCCACAAGCCATCCCTGGCCAGACTCTTACCATAGATGAAAGTCGCTTGATCGTAAGCCCTGGCAGCAGGGCAACTGACTACCAACTGAAACTGCATTTGCGTAGCAGCCGTGGCGGTGACTATACCCTGACCTTGCCTGAAGGAGCTGCATTGCAACTTGTCAGTATCAACCATCAGGTCAGGCCATTGCGTGCGAATGGCAGACAACTTGTCTTGCCAGTGGTGCCAGGCGCACAGGACATAGAAGTGCAATGGCGTCTGGATCGGGGCGTGGGCACTAGTTATACAACGGCTACTGTTAATTTGCAGCAGGCCAGCGTCAACAATAGCCTGCAACTGAAGTTGCCACATGACCGATGGTTATTGCTCGCCAGCGGCCCGGGCATGGGGCCTGCCATCCTGTTCTGGGGCAAGCTCATTGTCTTGCTGCTGGTTGCTGTCGCCTTGGGTCGTTTTGCCGGTTTGCCTGTCACGACCCGTCAATGGTTGTTGCTGACACTGGGATTGACTCAAGTCGCCTGGTGGAGTGCCGCCCTGGTGGTCGCGTGGTTCTTTGCATTCGTCCAACGCAAAAAAATGGCGGACGCTTTCACCACAAGATGGCAGTTCAATTTGCGGCAACTTGGCCTCGCTATATTGACCCTGGTCATGCTGTGCATTTTGCTCGATGCCGTGCAAAGTGGCTTGCTGGGGCAACCGGATATGCAAGTTATTGGCAATGGTTCCAGTGCCAATAATCTTGTATGGTATCTGGACAGGGCAACGGCAGACCTGCAAACAGCATGGGTATTGTCACTCCCCATGTTGGTCTATCGCGGCCTGATGTTATTGTGGGCCCTATGGTTGGCATGGTCCTTACTGGCCTGGTTGAAATGGGGCTGGACTGCATTTGCCAGCGGCAGCTTATGGAAGCAAAAGCAGCGTGTGCTGGAAGCAGAAATAGCCACGCCTGAGGTTGCAGTCAATACCGAGCTTGCAGAGGGAAACGCAACAGATAATCAGAAATAATGCAAAAAGTCAGGCATAGCTAGCTATTCCTGACTTTATTTACCCGTCCCGAATTACAAAACATTTATACGGTTAAGTATCAATTGCTGATTTTCCAGAGAAGACAGAATCAAATCAGGGCGCGATCAAATTTCTTAAATACTCATGCAAGCACCATCAATTTATTTAAAACCAGATTTCCTCCCCGCGCCTGACAGTTTATTTGATCAACTGAAAAACGAGGTGATCTGGGACGAAAGAATGCGCGCACGCAAAACAGCGAGTTTTGGTGTGGCCTATGATTATTCTCAAATATCGTATGCACCGATAGTCATGCCAGATTTTTTGCAAAGAATCTGCAGGGCTGTGGAAAATGAATTGGGGTTTCTTCCCAATAATTGCTTGTTGAACTTTTACACTGACGGTAATTCAACCATGGGCTTTCATTCAGATTCCATTGATGAGTTGGCAGAGGAGAGTGGCGTAGCCATCATTTCGCTAGGCAGTTTGCGTCATATTGCCTATCGCAGCAAACAAGATAAAAGCCAGGAATTTCTGTATGCATTGCAGCCGGGCAGTCTGTTGTATATGTCGGCGAGCATTCAAGAGGACTGGCTACATGCCATTCCTAAAGAGGCAGGGGCGGGTGAGCGGATTAGTCTGACTTTCAGAAAAATGTTGAATAAGGCTTAGGCAAGGCCGTCTTTGATATTAACCAAACACTCGCCCGGATGCAAAGTAAGGATGAAATCATTGCGCAGAAATAAGGGCGCGCACTACACTGTCATTTTTAATAATAAAGCCATCTATGCATTGGATCATACAAAACAATATTTTTTCTGAAACAGGCTGGGACCAGTTGCTGGAAACGATAGATCGTTTTGAGCTTTCTCATTCAGTACACAAGGTCGTGCCATTTATTGGTGAGCTGGAGCCACCAGCAGTTTTGAGTCACGACAACGTCATTTGCATAGGTTCATACTCGATGCGCCATGTCGCCAAAAAAAATGGCTGGACACCTGGCGTATTTGATCTGTATGAGCAGGATTTTGAACGGCAACTCAAGCATTGGGGCGAGCATATGCTCAATGCCAGTTCAGTCATCAGCAGCTTTGAAGATGCAGTATTCACAGAAGACTTGATGTTCATCCGCCCAACCAATGACGCCAAGTATTTTGCTGGGCGAGTATTTTCACGTGAAGAATTTGAGGCCTGGCAAGTGCAAGTCTGCAACTTGAAACTTGAAGATGGAAGCAGCCTGACACCTAAAACACTGATACAAGTCGTAAAGCCGATTGCGATTTATTGCGAGGCGCGCTTTTGGGTAATCAGAGGACGTATCATCACCAAATCCATTTATAAACGCGGTGACCGTGTGATTTATTCCAGTGATGTCGACGATAGTTTTACGCGATATGTGGAAGATCGCATTGAAGAATGGCAACCGCATGAAGCCTTTGTCATTGATGTTTGCGATACTGAACTTGGTTTGAAGATTGTTGAAATCAATACTTTGAATTCGTCAGGTTTTTATGCCGGGGATGTGCAAAAACTGGTGTTGGCACTGGAGGAAGCTTTTAGCGTTTGATTTGCTCATGCAGAACTTCATTCCTTCTGCATGAGTGTTAAGTGGCCTTGCTTTCTTAAAGTGCCGTC
Organism: Pseudomonadota bacterium; assembly: GCA_040390835.1. GTDB lineage: Bacteria > Pseudomonadota > Gammaproteobacteria > Burkholderiales > Burkholderiaceae_D > Undibacterium. The sequence continues at coordinate 19,474 of JAZJXP010000127.1, read as the reverse complement.
CTCAAAGTAAACAATTCCGGGAACAACACCACATCCAGCATCTTGCGCAAATAGGCGACACCTGCAGTGCCACCAGTACCAGCTTTGAAGCCTATGATGCGTTCTACCGTGGTCACATGGCGGAAGCGCCAGATGCGGAAGGCCGTTTCCATATCCACCAGTTTTTCGGCCAGTTCGTATAAAGACCAATATTTTTCAGGTGTTTGATAGACTTGCAGCCAGGCTGCTTTGACTGACTCGTTGGCGATTATGCCTAGTGACCAGTCTTGTTGCAAACGGTCTGCATCTATCGCAAAACCCTGGCGTGACAAGAGCATGATGGCTTCATCATAAATTGATGGCGTGCGCAAGGACGCATCCAGGGTTGCATGCACTTCAGGTTTGCTTTCATGCACAGTCATCAGGGTCGCGTTCTTGTTACCCAGCAAGTACTCCAGTTCACGGTATTGATGCGACTGAAAGCCTGATGAAGCACCGAGGTAAGGGCGTATCGCCGTATATTCGCTAGGTGTCATGGTGGACAAAACATCCCATGCATGGACCAGTTGATCCATGATACGGGCCACGCGCGACAGCATCTTGAAAGCAGGTGGCAAATCATTGCTGCGTATGTGCTGGCGCACGGCATGCAGTTCATGTAGCATCAGCTTGATCCAGAGTTCACTGGTTTGATGCTGGATGATGAACAGCATTTCATTGTGATTGGGTGAACGCGGATGCTGCGCCGTGAGTATCTGGTCCAGACCCAGATAATCGCCATAGCTCATGGATTCACTAAAGTCCAGTTGCGCGCCATGCCATGACATGGGACATTTGCCAGTTTGTTCGTTGTTGCTCATATTATTCCTTTTTGTAAGCCTTAAGGCCTCTCAACACAGAGGCGCGGAGTCACGGCGGAACGCAGAGAAAATCTCGGAGAATTAAATATTGCTTTTCCTCGCTTTTGTTTTTCCTCTGTGTCTCTGTGCCTCTGTGGTTAATGGTTTTAAGTTTTATATATTATTAAGTCACTGCATTACGTGTGGCGTTGGCATCGTAGTCTTTGTTGTCCAGAATATCGCGCAATCCTTCTGCTGCATCCCAGACATCAACAAAGCTGGTGTATAGCGGCGTGAAACCAAAACGCATGATGGCTGGTTCGCGGTAGTCGCCGATGATGCCGCGCTGTATCAGCGCCTGTATTACTGCATAGGCATGCGGGTGTTTGAAGCTGGCCTGGCTGCCGCGTTGCTGGTGCTGGCGTGGGGTAACCAGTTCCAGTGGGTGTGCGGCGCAGCGGGTTTCTACCAGGGCGATGAACATATCAGTCAGTGCCAGCGATTTTTTGCGTATTGCCTGCATATCCGTCTTGCCAAAGGTATCCAATCCACAGGCAACCATGGCCAGCGAGGTAATGGGCTGGGTACCACACAGGGCGCGGCGTATGCCTGGTGTAGGGGTAAAACCAGGGGCCATGGCAAAGGGACTGGCATGGCCCCACCAGCCAGACAACGGATGGTGAAAAGCTTCCTGATGACGTGCAGGCACCCAGATAAATGCCGGTGAGCCGGGGCCGCCATTCAGGTATTTGTAAGTGCAACCCACGGCAAAGTCAGCATTCGCGACATTCAGATGCACGGGTACTGCGCCAGCAGAATGGGCCAGGTCCCACAGGATCAATGCACCATGTTGATGGGCAAGCGCAGTGACGGCTGTCATGTCATGCAGGTAGCCAGTGCGATAATTCACATGCGTGAGCATCACCAGCGCAGTGCTGTCATTGATGACTTGTGGCAGCTCTTCTGGTGAGTCTATCAACTGGATTTGATAACCGCGATCCAGCCAGCGGGTGATGCCTTCCGCCATGTATATATCGGTAGGGAAGTTGCTGCGTTCCGTAATGATAGTTTTGCGTTTGCTGTCAGCAGACTGTATCTGCAGCGCGGCGGCAATGGCCTTGAACAGGTTGACCGATGTCGTGTCGGTGACTACCACTTCATTGGCCTCAGCACCAATCAATGGCGCAAGCTGGTTCCCCAGAGTGGATGGCAGATCGAACCAGCCTGCAGTATTCCAGCTCTTGATGAGATCAGTTCCCCATTCGCGGGTGATGACATCTTGTGCCCTTTGCAGCGCTGCCTTGGGGCGGGCGCCGAGAGAATTGCCGTCGAGGTAAATCACGCCAGCAGGCAAGTCAAATTCTTCGCGTAGCGCAGCCAGCGGGTCTTGCTGATCAAGTTTTTCGCAATCGCTGCGGGTGATAGTGGTGGTTTGTGTCATTACAGCAGGCTCCTCAATATGGTCCATACCGGGCTGGCATCAAGTCCGGCTTGTCTAAGTGGCAGGCAAATCAATTCATCATCTCCTTTGGCAACCTCGCCGCGGACCATGACTCATGGAAAAACATGCAGAGATTTTATGCCGGATTGCATGAATTTTTCTTGCAAATTGCAGTATGAAAATTGGAATTATTAGAATAATCTGCGATTTTTATATAAAATACTGATATAAAATGCATTAATAGGTTTGTGCGTCGCGCAAAGACATCAAATTGTTTCTTTCTTGCAATTGTTGTTTTTTTTAAGCTCTTGGCGATGATAGATTAAAAAACACTCACCTTAGAGTAATGAAAGGCCGCTTGCAAGCAGGCTTTTTTGTCTCTTTACCTCTATGCTAAGAGGTTTTATTTTTAAGCTTAAAGGAAATTATGCAACTTGACGCCACTGACCTGAAAATCCTCCAGCAATTGCAGACCGATGGCCGCATCAGCAATCAGGAACTGGCCGACAAGGTATTCCTGTCGCCATCATCCTGTTTGCGCCGTGTGCGCATGCTGGAAGATGCGGGCATCATCCACCATTATTGTGCCGTCATTGATGCTGCGGCAGTTGGGCTGGAAGTCGATGCCTTTGTCCAGGTCACCATGCGTCGTGATGTAGAACAATGGCATGAGAATTTCTCGCAGGCCTTGCAACAATGGCCGGAAGTCGTTGGTTCTTATATCATCACAGGTGATGCGAATTACCTCTTGCGCGTGCGTGCCCGCAATCTCAAGCATTATTCTGCCTTTGTGCTGGAGCGATTGTACAAAACCACGGGTGTGCTCGATATACGTTCAAACATCGTCCTTCAGACTTTGAAGGATACGCAGCAAATCGCGACCAGTTTGCTGGTGGCGGAATAGTATTGACAGGACTTTCCAGATGATGATTTCTTTTGATAGTGATGATTATCGTTACAACCTGCGGGCTGCTGCCATCATTCTGGATGGTGACAGGGTGCTTTTGCATAAGATCGAAGGTGATGTATTCTGGTGTGTACCAGGCGGGCGTGTCGATGCAGGCGAGCAGGCTGCGACCACTGTGGTGCGCGAAATGCATGAAGAATTGTCAGAGCAGGTGACTTGTGAGAAATTTTTGTGGACGGTAGAGAATTTTTTTGAGTACCGGGGCCAAAAACATCATGAACTGGGTTTGTATTTTTTAGTTCGCCTTTCGCCTGATTCGCGTCTTTTGACATCTGCTGGCCCCTATATCGGTAATGAAGGAGATTTGAAATTGACCTTCGCCTGGTTTGAGCGGGCAGATCTGGCGACACTTGACATTCGCCCTTCGTTTTTAGCTCAAGCATTAGCTGAATCTAATCTGTATATGCAACACGTGGTGCATCATGAAAATACTTTTGCGAAATCGATCTGATCATTATCACCTGATGTAGGTTTATTCAAGGAACAAACCTCAAACACGTTCAAATCAGCATGGCTTGAATGTCAATTAATTTTGATCTGCATCACATTTATTTCACCTGTAGTTCTAAATTTACCTGTCCGACAGTCATGTCTTACAGTTTTTTAGGACTGGTCCGATACGAAAAAATTGCTGTTCTGCTTACACTGTGGTCAGTAAGTTCAAAGTAATAAAACTTAGCGGGATAGAGAAAATACGTCAGTATTCGCAAGAGTTTCTGGCCATCCCTTTTTATTGTTTTGAGCTTACAGCATCCTGTACTTAGCGACAAAGCGTGTACAGGTTCTTAGGAATTTCAATATTCCCATGCGCGTTTCGCGCATCGTATTGTTTAACCAGTATTCAGGAGATTTATATGAAGAACGGACGTCAACAAGACAATTCTTTCCAAGACCGCGATCGCCAGATCAAAACACACCACGTCAACCCCGGTAGCCGCCATGACACCTACGGCCATCAGAATGACTTCGATCAGGACACCCGACATGGGTACTCCCATCACGCGAATGACGCTGGGCGTGAGCAAATGCAAAACCGCAATGCCGGTTCGCAAGGTTTCTACGATGGTCAGTACGATCTGGATGGTGGTCGTCAACAAGGTCAGCGCTACCTGAACGAAAATGGGCAGGGTCGTTATTACCCTGATCAATATGACCGTCAGAATGCAGGCCAGTCGGGGCGCTCTAATGGTCAACAATATGGCCAGCAGTCCAATCAGGATTGGTATGGCAACCAGGCCAATGATGGTCGTTATCATCCGAATGAATTTGATCAATATGACCGCAATCCCAACGCCTATCCGAGGCAGAATGCGGGCGACCGCGACAGATATGACCGTGGCAACAGCCAGCAAGTGACACGTGGCGGATATGAAGATACCCGTCATACACAACAAGGCGGTCACTTCGACCCGGATTACCATCAATGGCGCAATCAACAAATCGAAGCACTCGATAATGACTATGAAGACTGGCGCAAAGAGCGCTATCAAAAATTCTCTACTGAATTTGATACATGGCGCAACAGCCGTTCTGCCAATGCGACAAAAAATGCGCAAGAAAAGAATGGCCAGAACACAGCAGTCTCTGCTGCAACTGACAACAACCCAGCAAGCAAATCTAAATAAACGTTTGCTAGCTGTTTAATTTCGGCGGTTGTTGAAACTAAGGGAAGACAGATTTTTTTGTCTTCCCTGCTTCTGTTATGTATTAATGTGAATCTGTTCTGGTGCTCATGACGGCTTTCTGACACAATTTGCAAAGTCACGTACAAGTTTGCGGAGCCCGTTATGCCTTGTCTTTCGCGTCGAATTCGTCTTGTTCAATCCATCCTTGGCGCAAGTCTGTTATTTATCAGTTCTTGTACGCTGGCTATTTGCCAGCCTGGCAAATTGGTCGTGCAGATTTTGGGTTCGGGCGGGCCTGAACTGAGTGATCAGCGTGCCTCTACTTCTTATCTGGTTTGGGTAGACCAAAAGGCCAGAATACTGGTTGATTTTGGCAGTGGCGCGGCGCTGAATTATGAAAAATCCGGGGCCAATCCGGCTGAGCTGGATGCGGTGTTGTTCTCGCATTTTCATGTTGATCATACGGCGGATTTTCCAGCCCTGGTCAAGGGCTTGCCATTTGCTGGCTATGACAAAGAGCTGCGTGTTTTTGGGCCGCCCAAACGTGGTGTCTTCCCTGGCGTGAAATGCCCTGTTTAACCGCGATACCGGTGCTTATGCCTATCTGGCCGATTATGCAGACCCTGATGTCAGCAGCCAGTTCAAAATGGAGCTTGAAGAAGTAAGCGTCAAGGCTAAAGAAATCAAACGCTATGATATTGATGAAAGTCTGACAGTCAGTGCCATCAACGTCTTGCACGGACCTGTGCCTTCATTGGCATGGCGTGTAGAAAGCAAGGGCTGCAGCGTCACCTTCAGCGGTGATACCAGCAATACCGATCAGGCGCTGGATCAGCTGGCGCAAGGCACTGATGTATTAATTGCCCATAATGCCGCCCGCGAAAACGAGCCCGATGAAGTTGCCCGTCTGCTACACATGATGCCGACAGAAATTGGCCGCATCGCAGGTGTTACAAAAGCAGGCAAGCTGGTTTTGTCACACCGCATGAAACGCACTCTCGGACATGAGATGGAAAGCACTGCAGCAATACGCAAAAATTATGCAGGGACGATTTTGTTTGCCAACGATATGCAACGAATTATTGTCGGTGGTAAATAAATCTGGGTATGCGTGTATCTGAAGCATACCCTAAAGGTCTTTAGGCACTTGAGGGGTAAATGCGCCGCTCTTTAAAATACCGTAGGCAATGACTGAGGCTATCAGCGCATAGGCTATTCTTGGTATCCATTCTGCTACCTGTTTTTGTTGCAGTGCCAGGCTGGCGTTTTCGCCCTTGGTATAGCGTGACAACATTTCCGGTAAAGTGCCACTTGCTTCGCCAGTTTGTATCATGCCTAGCAAGGTATCGTCCACAATGTCGGGTAAGGCACGCACAGCTTCAGCGAGAGTTGCGCCTTTTTCCATGCGTGGCAAGATGCGTGCAAGTTCGCGCCGTAATAAGACATTGCTGGCACCTTGCAAACCTAGTGGCAAAGCGTCGAACATGGGCAGACCTGCTTCCAGCAATAAGGCCATGGTCTGCCAGAAATCGCAGAGATTGCGCCGTTTGTGCATTTTTCCAAAAACGGGCAGGGAGAGTAATACCTGGTCCAGCCAGGATGCAGGCGCATCCGCCGGGCGCATCTGGAAGCGTCTGTAAGCATAAATACCACCAGCGACCAAACCCGCACCGAGCAGTATGCTGCGTGCAGCATGCCAAAGGTAAGCCGCCATGCTCAGCGAGCCAGCAACCAGTTGCGGCAAGGGTGGAATAAATAAGGCCAGTATGCCCATTAAAACCGGTCGCATCATGCCTGATCTGATCGTGGTAATCTGCTGCGCTTTTTCTTCATAGTAGCTGGCCAGGTGGCGGTAGGTTGAGGTTGGGTCACCGGCAGCCAGTGCCGCTTGCAGCAAGCCTGCTTCCAGTGGTGTCCACAGGGCGCTTTGCAAACCGGCGTCAGCCAGGTTCTTGCCACGTTTAACGGCTTGCAGGGTTTCTATCATCCTGCTTTGATACGGCGCAGGCAATTTAATCATGGGCAGTGCTTGCAGCGCGGGGATGCCTGCATGGCTTAATGCAGCCAGTTGTTGCAGTAAATCTGCACGGATACGGTAGGGCAGGGCCAGTGGGGACTTATTTTTCATGCATGCTATTGTGCCATGGATTAAACTAGAACAAATCCCTTGCAATGCAACTGGAGAGAACCATGCGTACATTATTGAGCGTACAGCGCTTGCTGCTGCGCCTGGCCGCCAGCCTGGGGGTGGGATTGGGATTGGCCGGTGCCACAACCGCCAGCGCAGCTGATGTTAGCACTTTGGTCTGCACCCATCCTGCCATGCGTGAATTTGACTTCTGGCTGGGGGAATGGCAGGTACATACCCCTGACGGCAAACTGGCTGGAACAAATAGTATCAAACGTGAATACGATGGTTGCGTCATCCACGAGCGCTATACTGCGGGGCGCGGCTATAGTGGCGAAAGCTTGAATATCTATGATGTGCCGCGTAAAGTCTGGCACCAGAGCTGGGTAGATAATAGCGGTACTTTATTATTACTTGAAGGGCGGCTGCAGGACGGTAAAATGGTGCTGGAAGGGCAAAACCTCGCTCCTGAGGGACATAAAATTTCGCACCGTATCACCTGGACGCCGAATGCGAATGGGTCTGTGCGTCAATTATGGGAGTCCACTGACGCTAAAGGTATATGGGTAATCGCTTTTGATGGCCTGTACACAAAAAAATAGATGTTGATAACGGGATTTAATACTGAAAATAAACAGGAGAGCCTGATGTCTATCGCAAAATTAGCCCTTACAGTTTTATGCATGACCTGCGCCTGGCAAGCTCAAGCATCTGAAATACTCGAACTGCAGGATTATCATGCCAGCGAGGCCAAGGTTGGCAAGACTGGCCCCTGGCTGGGTTTGCAGCAGACAGACAAACGCTGGCGTCTGGTGGCGGTCAAGCTCAGCTTCAAAAAAATACCAGACCCCATTAGTGGTGAAGGCGTGCGGATTGCGGCTAACACATCCAATGTCAGGATGTTGTTGTCTGATCCGGGTTTGAAGGCTGGCACAGTCAGCGTTTCGGATGAGGTCAAGCTGGTTAGCGGGTCTATAGATGAGGAGTTCGAATTATCGACCTTGCCATCGCTAGGGCAGGAAAGGCTGATGCACCTGCAAGGCAATGCATATAGCCTGCAAAACCGGGAAGGTAAAATTTACCTCAAATATGCTGGCACTGAACAATATCTGTTCGACTATGTCGAGAACAAGGAAGACAATAATGCCCGTCTGATCTGGGTAGGTGATCTTGATCATGATGGCAAGCTCGATTTCATCATAGATACATCAAATCACTACAATGTTACTGAGCTGCGACTGTATTTGTCGGGTCAGGCGGCCAAGGGCGAATTATTGAAGCTGGTGGCCACGCGTAAAAGTACTGGCTGTTAATTTTAATTGCATATCCTCTGGTTACATTTGCTTACCTGAGTAACATTATTCATGTCTCCTTTTTAATAGCATCATGCGTTGTTAGAGCATGAGTCATTGTTAAACAGAAGGAGATCAACATGGAATTAGCCAATACCAGCAAACGCATACACCCCTTAGTGGCAGGTGCAGCCTGCTCAGTCATACTTGTGAGTCTGTTGGGTGCTGCTGCCATTACTGGCATATTGCCAAGTTCCCACAGCACTGCAACGCCCGCCAGCAATGCTGTGCCAGCTATGGACAGCAATGCCAATTTGATGAATCCCGCAGTCAATACCGCTATGCCATCTGCAAACAATGGCAATCAGCCAGCATCTAATTATGCGAGTCCTCAGTCTGCAAGCACTCAGTATGCAAACACTGCGCAAAATAATTACCCCGCGCCTGCGCCGGTCAGAGTCTCACAGAATAGCAATCATCATCAAGCTGCCAGGAATTATCAGGCACAGCCAGCGCAGGCAAAGAATAGTCCAGTTGGTATAGGTGTGGGTGCAGTAATCGGTGGACTGGTTGGTAGCCAGATAGGTAATGGTAATGGCCGCACACTGGCGACTATTGCTGGTGCAGTTGGTGGCGGTTATGTAGGTAATGAAGTGGCGAAAAGAAATCCTTAATTATTGGATTTGAGTAAATTTGTGATTTGACCGGAGTGCCAGCATGCAAGCTGGTACTCCGTTTTAATTTAACGCGCATTAGTTGTATTCATCAGCGAACGCAATAAATCTGCAGCAATACCTTTATTGGCCCAGGTTTGCGACAAATCCAGATCACCATTGGTGCTGACGATGATCAGAATATTCTGGTTTTGCAAATCCACCAGATTCAAGATGCGCACACCGGCTATCCAGCCCTGACGCTCGACTATCATGGCTGAAGCGCCATCCTCACCAGCCTTGAATGGATAAGACCAGACACCTATCGCACCACCGACATTATTCGGCTTGACCATTTCGCCGCGGCTTTTGGTGGATAGATATTTGCCTCGCATGAAGGCCAGATCAAATGCGTACAAATCCCGCAGGGTGCCAAAGCTGCCCCCGGCAGGGCCGTAACTGGCGAAGTTCACTGCAGGTTCAGGCTTGCCGCCCAGGGTGCCATGGACATGGGCCTTAACATCAGGCAGAGCCGCAGTGTAGTAGCCAACGTTTTGCATGCCAGCCGGGTTAAAAATGCGCTGCTGCAGCAAGCTTGAAAAGCTTTGTTTGTTGATCTTTTCCAGCAAGGCACCTAAAACAATGTAATCGCAATTGTTATAATCAAATTTACTGCCCGGTGCTGCATTGGATGGCCCGGCACACAGGTCAGTGGCAAATTTCTGGATATCATCACCGCTATTGGCATCCATCATATGCACGGCTGGATTGACCATCTCATTGTACAAGCCAGAATAATGCGTCAGCAATTGGCGCAGGGTGGCGCTACGCGCTTGCACATTGGGATAATCTGGCCAGTAATGTCCCAGCGTCTGATCCAGTTGCAGCTTGCCCGCCTCTACATCCTGCATCACCAGAATGGCGGTCATTTGCTTGGTGATGGAGGCAAAACGGAAAGTCTGTTTGATATCAGTGACATTGCCAAAAGCTTTTTCCAGCAAGACCTTGTCGCCACGTGCAGCAAATACCAGACCTTGAAAGCCAGTATTTTTGAGGTTTTTAGCCGCATCTTCAAGAGTAGGGGTAGTTTTGGCAGGCGCAGCCTGACTGGCTGGACTTAGCAAACTGGCTGCAATTATGGTAAAACTGGCAAGATGGCGGTGAAGGTAAGACATGGTGTACTCCGGTGCGGTAGTCGAACAGGTGCTCTGGCCTGAATATTAACAAAAGTTTAGCCTTAATGATGAGCGTTTAGCCTCAGGCTATAATGCCGCACTATGAATCTATTAAGAACCCTTGCCTCCATCAGTGGCATGACCATGTTGTCACGGATTACCGGACTGGTACGTGACGTATTGATCGCTACCCGCTTCGGGGCCGACGCCTATACCGATATATTCAATATTGCCTTCCGTATTCCCAATTTGTTACGCCGCATGTTTGCTGAAGGAGCATTCTCGCAAGCCTTTGTGCCCATCCTGGCTGAATACAAGAACAACAAGGGTGATGAAGCAACCAAGAAATTGATCGATCATGTTTCTACCGTCATGACATGGACCTTGGTATTGACTTGCATACTGGGCATCGCTGGCGCACCGATTTTGCTTTATTTTTTTGCCGAAGGTTATAAAGACAAGCCAGAGATCTTTGACATGGCGGTAGTGATGACCCGCATCATGTTCCCGTATATCGGCTTCATGTCCATGGTGGCGCTGGCGGGTGGGATACTTAATACCTGGCGTGAATTCAAGGTGCCGGCATTTACGCCAGTTTTATACAACCTATCTTCCATTGCTGGTTCGCTGTTTCTTGCGCCTTATCTCGAAAAACCAATTTATGCGCTGGCCATTGCCGTTTTTGTTGGCGGCGTTTTGCAATTGGTGGCGCAGGTACCCTCATTGATCAGGGTTGGCATGCTACCAAGAATAAGCTGGCGTGTTGGTACGGCCTGGCAGGACGAAGGTCTGCGCCGTATCATGCGCAATATGGTGCCAGCCATCTTGGCGGTGTCGGCTACTCAGATCAGCATTGCCATCAATACCAGTCTGGCATCCAAACTTACGCCCGGCAGCGTGACCTGGCTGGCGAATGCCGACAGGCTGATGGAATTTCCAACGGCCTTGTTGGGTGTTGCTCTTGGCACCATCTTGTTACCCGGCCTCTCCAAAGCGCACTCAGATGGTGACACGGTTGAATATTCTGCCTTGCTGGACTGGGGTCTGCGTCTGACTTTTCTGCTGGCTCTACCTGCGGCAGTCGGTTTGGCAACCATACCAGAAGCATTGACATCAACCCTCTATCACCACAGCAAATACAGCGCCCATGCCGTGCAAATGACATCCAATGCCCTGATTGCTTATGGCGTGGGCCTGCTTGGTCTTATCGTCGTTAAAATTCTTGCCCCCGGCTTTTATGGTAAACAGGATATACGCACCCCAGTCAAGATTGCCGTGGCCGTCATGCTGGTGACACAGGCATTGAACTACGTGTTTGTGCCGCACCTTGCTCACGCTGGCCTGGCCTTGTCTGTCGCTCTGGGTGCCTGTGTGAATGCGATTTTCTTGTATACAGGCTTACGCAAACGCGGCATTTACCAGCCGCAAAAGGGCTGGTTGATGTTTCTTGTCAAACTTTTTGCTGCACTCGTATTAATGGCTGGCGTGGCCCTGTGGACTTCAGAGCAGTTCCATTGGCTGGCGATGCGTAATACCCCTGTCTTGCGCGCTGGCGCTTTGGCTCTGGTGTTATTTGCGTGTGCGGGTACGTATTTTGCGGCATTGGCGCTCATGGGCTTCAGGCCCAAAGATTTCAGGAAAGTGACCAAAGTATAAAGCCTTTTGCATATCTGTCTCACCTTCAAACATGCAGAAAATGCACAGAAATTATTTGATGTATCATGGAAAACGTCGACTTGTTTTTGAAGTCAGAGGCAATATCCTTGTTCGATTTTTTAATTTTAATTTTGGAACAAAGTTTGCATTAAGGGACGGCGGTAAAATCGATGCCAGCTTTATTTCCGCCGTCTTGCTGTGCGTGATTTTGTTTTATCTTATCTCGATCTTTCACAACATCTTGCTTGCATAATTAAGTGAAATTATTCTCCTCACATCGGACTTAAATGTCACCTGACATGATGTCAAGCGCCGACCCACGTGCTTGACATAGTCGTCATTGTTGCGTCGCGCCTACCTGATTAAAATGAATTCAACTTGCAGAGAGTGATGGCGTCTGGTTGAAATCTGTCGCCGCATAGCACTCCGTTTCATGAAGCTCCGGATACTTTGCAGGTACACATAGGCAGATACCCAAGAAAGGTGCACACATGTCCGATAGCAATGCTCAAATAACTGAGCTCGATGAGCCTCCAAAAAAATCCTGGCTATTAAAGATTATAGGCTGGGTGATATCCATCATTATTTTGATCGTTGTCGCCCAATTTATTGCAGGCTTAAAAAGCGATCAGAAAGCCAAATTCGTCAATGAATCACGTGGCCTGGCAGAGATTGCATGTAGTGGCGATACTGCTTGTCTGGCGATCGTGAAAGCAAAATTGGATATCTGCCTGGAACTGCATTCTGAATCACATAAGACAGGGAAATTCAGTCGTAAATATACTTTGCATAAAGAAGAATTTTTAAGCTGCATGAAATAGTTGAGTGTGCATTTTTCTTTAAATGTGCAAGCGTCTGGTTTTGGAATTTCATCCGGATTTCAGCGTTTTCCGATAATTTCAAGCCGCGAAAGAATCAGTAAGATGATTGGAAAACGAGGCTAATTTCGCACAATTTCCCCTATATACATCCGATAATGCACAGATCAGGAAACTGATATTAAAGAGTCAGGAAGAACTCATTAGCGGCATTCACAATTTAAAACGCGACGTATTTGTGAGCATCCAGCACCTGACTTCGCCTTTCATCTGTGGATGTTTATTATCGATGGAGACAAAGGGGAATTACAGAATGAAAAAAATCATATTGGCAGGACTCATGTTTGGCATGGCGGCGACAAGCAGCGCCACCACTTATTATGTTGCCCCAACGGGCAATGATGCAGCGGCGGGGACCAAAGCCGCTCCATGGAAATCCATCGCCCGCGCCCAGACTGCCGCTGCCGCAGGCGACACTGTTTATTTCAGGGGCGGTAACTATAACTATACCGCAGGTATCAACACCTGCGCTACCCGCACCGACATCGTCAACGCCATTACCTTGAACAAGAGCGGTAGTTCTGGCAGCCCGATTCGTTACTGGGCTTATCCAGGTGAAATACCGGTATTTGATTTTTCGCAAATGAAAGATGATTGCCGCGTCAAAGCTTTCAATGTGGTTGCCAACTGGGTACATTTGAAAGGGCTGGAAGTCACTGGCGCGCCACAACAACCCGGCAACCGCCTCAACCATGAATCATGGGCCGTATGGATCAACGGCAGCAATAATACCTTTGAACAGTTGAATACCCATCACAACATGGGACCGGGTATATTCATCCAGAATGGCGGTAACAACCTCGTTCTCAATAGTGATTCCCACCACAACTACGACCCCTACACCTCGAATGGCGCAGGCCAGAGTGCCGACGGTTTTGGTGCTCATATCAAGGCGGGTAACCCGGGTAATGTATTCCGTGGCTGCCGTGCTTGGGCCAATTCAGATGATGGTTTTGACCTGATCAATGCCTATTCACCCGTGCTGATAGAAAATTCCTGGACCTGGTCGCAGGGCTATCTGCCAGGCACCACCACACCAGTGACGGCGGGTAATGGCAACGGCTTTAAACTGGGTGGTTATGGTGGTGTGTATGTATCGAATGCTGCCAAACACACCATACGTTACTCGGTCGCCTTCAATAACAAGGCGGCAGGTTTTTACGCCAATCACCACCCGATTGCGAATGACTTCTACAACAATACCAGCTACGCTAACAATAGCGATTTCAATATGCTGGGTATTGATGCGAATGGCAATGCCGTCAACCTCGGCAACCTGCGCAACAACATCGCGTTTGGCGGTACACTGGTGTCCAATATGACAGGCGCAAACGATCAGTTCAATTCTTGGAACCTGGCAGTCACGGTTTCGTCAGCTGATTTCCAAAGCATATCAACTACTGGCTGGGATGCACCACGCCAGGCCGATGGCAGCCTGCCAGTGTTGAACAAGTTCCGCCTGGTTGCTGGCAGTGACCTGATCAACAAAGGTAGCAATGTCGGCCTGCCTTTCAACGGCTCTGCACCTGATCTGGGAGCGTTTGAAAACTGATGGATATTTAACAGACGTAAGAGGAATAAGAGGGACGAGGTACATGTGGTCTGTGTATCTTGTTCCTCGGCTTCATTGAAATACCCAATAGGTAAAGCGCACGATGAACAAGCAATTTTTTGTCGCAAGCCTGATGTTGAGCTTGTCCACAGCCAGCAATGCCGCCATCTATTATGTGGCACCCACTGGTGACGATACTGCCGCAGGCAGCAAAGGCGCACCCTGGAAAACCATCGCCCGCGCCCAGACAGCCGCAGCCGCTGGTGACACCGTCTATTTCAGGGGTGGCAACTATAACTACACTGCTGGCGTCAACACTTGCTCCACCCGCACCGATACCGTCAATGCCATTACACTGGACAAAAATGGCAGTGCCGGTAAGCTGATTCAGTATTGGGCCTATCCCGGTGAAACCCCCGTCTTTGATTTCTCGCAAATGAAGGATGATTGCCGCGTCAAAGGCTTTAACGTTGTTGCAAACTGGGTGCATTTAAAAGGGCTGGAAGTCACTGGCGTACCACAGCAGCCAGAGAATCGCCTCAACCATGAATCATGGGGAGTGTGGATCAATGGCAGCCATAATATTTTTGAACAACTCAATACCCATCACAATATGGGGCCGGGTGTCTTCATCAAAAATGGCAGTTATAACCTGGTCCTCAATAGCGACTCTCATCACAACTATGACCCTTACACCTCGAATGGTGCTGGGCAAAGTGCCGACGGTTTTGGCGCACACGTCAAAGCTGACAATCCCGGCAATGTATTCCGTGGCTGTCGCGCATGGTCCAATTCAGATGACGGCTTTGATCTCATCAATGCCTTTTCTCCAGTACTAATAGAAAATTCATGGACCTGGTCGCAAGGTTATCTGCCTGGCACCAACATATCGCTGCCGGCCGGTAACGGCAATGGTTTCAAGCTCGGTGGTTATGGTGGTAAATATGTGCCGAATGCAGTTAGGCACAGCATACTTTTTTCAGTTGCATTCAATAACAAGGCATCAGGTTTTTATGCCAATCACCATCCTGTCGCGAATGACTTTTACAACAACACCAGCTTTGGCAACAACACTGATTTCAATATGCTGGGCATAGATGCCAACGGTAACCCCGTCAATCTGGGCACGTTGCGCAATAACATCGCGTTCGGGAGCAAGCAACTCTCGAATATGCAGGGCGCAGATGCGCAGTTCAATTCATGGAACCTGTCAGTGAGTGTCACCGCAGCAGATTTTCAAAGTATCTCCGCTACTGGTTGGGACGCACCCAGACAAGCCGATGGCAGCTTGCCTGTGCTTACCAGTTTTCATCTCGTGCCAGGCAGTGGACTGAAAAACAAAGGCAGCAATGTTGGCTTACCTTTCAATGGGGCAGCTCCTGATCTGGGAGCGTTTGAGAACCGACAGGATTGAGAAAGTACCTTATCCCTTGTGTAGTTCATGACTCCCCGGTCCTACGGTCTATTATTTATGCACCGATGTTTCCGCCTCCGCGCTTTTGCAATTGGTAGGTAAATACCCCTCCCACTTCCATGGCGTGTACACATCCTGTATCAGCAAGGCCAGTAGCTCTTTAAAGATGCCATCACCGTTGGCGCTGTTGCTCATGAGGACTACACCAGTTTTTTGCTGATCAAACACGACGGAATGATTTTCCCAGCCATCGTCATGCCCTTCCTTGAAATAGGCTTTGCCATAAGGTGTTTGAAAAATGCCCCAGCCCAGGCCATAAGCTAGTTGTATGTGTTTGTTTTCATCTGTTGATGCGGTCGATAAAGTAGGGAACTGGCTGGGTGTGTTGATGGCAATCTGTGGTGCCAGCATGATGGCTTTTTCTTCTTTGCTGATGATACTTGCCTGCATGACGCCTTGCATGAAATGGGCGTAATCATTGAGGGTGGTGTCCATGGAACCGGCAGCATTCACTTTTTTTCTTTTTACATGGCCCAATGGTTTTTCATCTTTGTCGTGGCCGACGGCCAGGTCGTCGTTGAAGCGGTCTTGCCATTGCATGCTGGTGTTATGCATTGCAAGTGGATTGAAAATGCGTTCTTGGATTAATGTTCCTGCATTTTTTTGAGTGACGGTTTCAACGACGAATTGCGCCAGGTTGATGCCTTCGCCTGAATAGGCATATCTGCTGCCAGGAGTAAATTTGATTTCCAGTTTCTTGCTGGCATTCAGCCAGCGGAAGTTGGCGAAGCCGGCGGTATGGTTCAACAGCATGCGCAGCGTGATTGCCTGGTAGCGCAGGTCATCGGCCAGATCGCGGTAATTGTCATAGTCCGGCAGTGGCTTGTGCAGGTATGTTTGTATGGGCACATCCAGGTCAAGCATGCCTTCAACCACCAATTGCGCCACCAGGGTGGCAAATACTGCCTTGGTGAAGGATGCGCCGTACATGACGGTGTCTTCGTTCAGCGGCAATTGCCTGTCTTTGTCGCGCAAGCCAAAGCTCTTGGTGTAGACAATTTTATTGTCATTGAGGATAGCAATGCCAAGGCCAGTGACGCAGGAAGTTGCCATCATGCGCGTGACCTTGCTTTCTATCTCTGTGGATGAGATGCTGGAACCATCCAGGCGCATGATAGTGACAGGTTGTGCCAATGCCGGGATGTTTGTGCAAGTCAGCCAAAGGAGAACCAGAAAGGTGGTGAGGGGTTTATGCCACGTCATGCAGTTCTCCGGATAACAGTAAAATCAGACCCTCAAAACATGAACGATTTCACCAGATTCAAATCCCCGATCTTGCGCAAGGGAATGACAAAGCTTTCGCGTTTTTCTCTGGCAGTATTCTCATAGAATACCAAGGTCACGCGGGTAGTGATGATAGGTTGCTTGCGTTGGCCTTCATCAAAGTTATAACCGCCTGCGCCGTAGTTGCCCCAATAGTTGACGAACACATGGTAAGCGCCATGCTTGGGGGCGATAGTGGTGAACATCTCTGGCCCGGGGCCATCGACGCTGTCCACATCCAGGCCACCACCACCGTTCAGTATGGGGGCTGCAAAGAAGGCATGCTGGCCATCAGGGGTGATGATGTGCAGGTCAACTTCTGCCTCAGGTGCATCCCATGAACAGATGATGCGCAACTGTGGTGAAAGCTGTTGAGTATTTGCTTCGTAATATTGGACCCGTTGCAGACTCTTACCGTCTGGCCCCTTGATCTCTATATTGTTGGAACCACTGCCAAAGGCATAGTGACGCTCAAAACGGCCATCTGTGCCGTAGTTGAGCACCATGGGGTTGCCATTGACAATGAGAGTATGCTTGCGTTGTTTGCCAGCATCGCGGATATGTCCTTCGATGAGCGTACGGTTTTTTTGCGTGCCTCGGTCTATAGGGGGCAAGGGGTAAGACGCACGAGTATCGCTGGATTTGTCGGTCAGACCGCCATAGTTCCAGCCGCCACGTGGGCTGTTGATGGTGGGTTGGTCTTCAGCTACACAATTGGCGGCTGCGACGAACAGGGTGCATGCCAGCAGGGCAGGTTTCATCAATGTTTGCATGATCATTACGGATAGGTAAAGGATTTAACCAGCGTCAATTCGCCAGCTTTGCGCATGGGTACCTGAAAGCTTTGCTGTTTTTCTGAAAGCGTACCTTCCTGGCTGATGATCGCAACTCTGGCGATGGTCAGGTCTTTTTCATTGCCACCGCTGCCATAGTAATTCACGTAGACGTGATAAGTTCCTTTGGGCGGTGCAGTATTGGCGTAGATTTCTGGCCCGTAGCCAGTGGTGACGTCAACATCGAGTGCGCCGCCATTGTCAACGACGCGGTTGCCATAAAATACATGCTGGCCATCAGGTGAGATGACGTGCAAATCCAGGTCTGTGCCATCGCTATCCCAGGACAAGACTACGCGCAGGCGTGCATTCGGGCGGCTGGTATTGGTGTCAAAAAACTGTACACGTTTGACTTCGCTACCATCGGGGCTGCGCACTTCTACGTTATTAGAGCCGGAACTGAAAGAGTAGGGGCGGGAAAACTCGCCACCTTCACCAATTGACAAAGGCATGGCAGCACCATTGACGATGAGCTTGCCTGGTTTTTTCTTGTTAGTGCTACCGATGCGGCCTTTGATGAGCGCCATTTCATTCTGGCCCTCAGCATTGACTGAAGATGCAGGGTAGTGCACAGGCTGTTTAAAGCCTGCAGCTTCGCCGCCGCTGTTGCGCCAGCCGCCACGTGGTAGCTCTATCGTGGTATCTGCCATGGCACAAAAAGGCAAAACGGCAAGCAGGCTGCTGGCCGTGCAAATAATGAGTCGCTTTGGGTAGGGCTTGATCATGTTGTTCCTTCTATGAGACGGCGCGCCAGTTTTTCTACATAGTCTTCATTGGCGCCGTTCGGATGAAATCGTAAAGCCAGGTGCAGGTATTCATGGGCGAGGGTGATGCGCTCATCCAGGCTGCGCCAGCCGCGTGCGTAGATACGCATACGTTTCTGGTCTGAATAGGGATTGCCGCTTACCAGCGAACATACTGCTGGGTGGGTATCCGGGTTCTCAAAACCAGGCTCACGGCGCAATATGCGTTGCCATTTACTGCTGGCACTGGTGGTGCTCAGCCAGGTTTGTGCAGCGGTCAAGGGTTTGCAATCAGATTTACCATTGAAGCTGGTGATACTGGCTTGCGGATAGCTGGTGGCTAGAATGCGCTCAAAACTCCAGCCCTGGTTTGCCTGCTTTGTCGCTTCTTTCAATGACATACGGTTGTTCCCTGCACTGTCGTTGTGATAGCGAATGTTTGCTCCTTGCAGTATCAGGTCATCAGTGAACCAGGCTGCGTCCATGGCTGCCTCAGTAGCTGCATTGGCGCTGACACGCTGGCGGGTGGTGCTGTCGGCAATGCGCCAGCAACCGTGATCAAGGGCAGCGTTTTGTACCAGATAGCTGCGCGCCGCAATCGCCAGGCTGCGGGCGGCTTGTATATTGCTGGCGTCGCCCTCACGGTCTATGACGCGAGCGACATAGTCATTGATGCTGACGCGGCCAGTGATTTGTGGTGCCATGCCGGGTGAGCGTTGCAGCGTCAGACTGCCATTGCTGTTGATGTCCAGGCTATTGCCGTTGGCGAATTGCAGTTTGTATTTGCCGGACAAGCTGCCTGCGCGAGCTGGCGTGCTTGCGGTTGCTGATGTTGCCGATGTCGCCAATACTTCGCGCAAGGGATAACGCGCAAAAAAATCAACATCTACGCAGTGTGCTTCGTCACCGACATTGTCCATATTATTGATGCCAGCCCAGCGCGGTGCCGGCAGGGTAGTTGCCAGCGCACTGGCCC
>JAZJXP010000126.1:0-29679 GCA_040390835.1 Pseudomonadota bacterium | reverse complement strand
GGGAAACCATTCGACGCTAGCTTGCATTTGGCTTGACAGGAATAACAGTATCTACGTACTTCAAAATTGCACATTTGCTGTAACAAGATTACCTAGTGGGTAAAATTGAAATACCTGGGAAGATCCGATAGATTTACTCATTAAAATTGGGCCATCATCGCATATACAAAATAATTCCTCCCAGTATTCACATAAATGAAAAAAAGAGAGTTCAATCATGCATTTTTTCGATTCGATTAAAATTAATCTAGTCTCGTCATTCCATCCTGAATTAACCCGAATTAAGTCTAAAATCTCATGAAAGCGGCTTGGCTCATTGTATGGCTCAAGCCATCGACCGATTTTTTTCCACTCAGTCGAATATAACCACGAGCTTTTTGGCAATTCACTAAAGTGCGAAACATCATATTGAAAACGAAAATCCCAAATTTCTTGAACTTCATTTAACTCAAGGCTATACAAATCTTTTAATTTATCTACATCAGCCAAATCGATGTCTGAAAAGAACATTGCTAGTGAAGAGTTTAGAATATTTTTCATATCAGTTGCTTATCAGCTTGACTCGCAAAGATATCGACATCATTTTTTCCTTGAAAACGATCTACAATTTTTGCGACTACAGAAGACGCCTCACCCCGGCATCCCCAAATACAATTCCTCCACCTTGGCCCGCGCCCATGGTGTCTTGCGTAAAAACTTCAGGCTGGATTTGATGCTGGGGTCGGTGGTGAAGCAGTTGATGTCTATCAATTTGCCCATTTGCTCCCAGCCATAATAGACCACGAGTTGTTCCAGGATTGCTTCCAGGGTGATGCCATTCAGGCTGCGGGATGTGGGCGTACTCATGCTTGTGTGCTCATGTTTGTTTTTCGGTGATACCGGATGATATCAGGCTGGGAACAAATCTGATTGAGAAGTCAATTGAGACGCGAATCAAGAAACGAATCAAGAACCCTATCAATGCGCTGTGTCAATTCTTATTCAAGATGGCGAGCGCCAGCTTATTTTTGCTGCAGCCTCTAAGCCAGGCGATACCAGCGCAAGCTATACGGCAACTGCCACGCCGGGACGCGGCCTGGGGCCTGGCGGTCTATCAAGAGCCAGGCGGAGCAGAGCAGCATGAAGGGGAAGTGGGCGGAGCCAGCGGCGGTGGCGGCCAGCATCCAGGCCCAGCAGGTGCCGCCGCACCAGAGGGCGGCTTGCAGGCCAAAGTAGAGGCTGTCGCGGTCGGCTTGCCAGCCAAAGGCGGCGAGGCGGGGGCGGCTGTGGCAGCGGTTCAGGCAATATTGTTTGGCCGGGCTGATCTGCCATAGCAGGGCAATCACCAGAAAAATGGCAAAACACCAGCGCATGTCGCCTATGGCGAGGCGCAGCACTAATGAGGCCAGCATGATGAGTGCGCCTGCCAGGCTCCACACCAGCAGGTAGGTGATGGCAAACAACATCAGTGAGCGCAGGCGACGGCGGGCAAGGCTGCGCTGCCACAGGTGAGTCACTTCTTGCGCAAGCAAGGGCGACATCATGGCCATCAACATCAGCAGCCAGTTGGTCAGCATATTGCCAGAGGAATTGGTGTGCCAGACAAAGACCAGGCGCTCACCGATATTCGCCAGATAGGCCAGATCAATGTTGGCCAGACTGCCGCAGTAATCGGGCACGCGCAGGCCAGATTGCAGTGCAGCCAAACCCAGCCAGCCCGCCAGACTGATCAACAGCAGGGGGCGGGGGCAGCTGAGCAGGGCTGCACGCAATACTGGCAGCAACACGATTACAGGCTTTCTCTGAATACGCTGACGCGTTCTACCGTGATACCGTGTTCAGGTATGACAGTACTTTGTGGTACGAATTGCACTTGCAGGGTATCGCTGAGCTGGCTGTTGTCCAGTTGCAGGTTATCAATGATGCTGGTGATTTCAAATACCTGGGTAATACCTGCGCCGCCATGTGCGCTGTCGGTATCGCTGGCATCTGACACACCAAACAGTGACAAGACGCCCACCTTGTTTTCAGGATGGTTTTCCGGTTTTTCACCGCTGGGCACATTCACATACACATAAAAGATGGCAGCATCATTCTTGCCGCGTATGTTTTCCAGGTTAAGGAAGACGCGGTCCGGCTCTTTGGGTTTGCTGCTGAATAGTTTGACACCCTCAAAGCTGTCATTGACTTTGTCTACACTGCTTTTATCCAGTGTTACCCGGGTTTGCGAAATGTCGCCTGCCAGTTTGATGGTGCTGGCATTGGCACCCAATAATTCAGTTGCCATCTGGCCTCCTGCAGAGTGCTTATCCAAAAAACTCACCATAGGCGCATCGCTGAGCAGACGCAAGCCTGTCAGCCTGATTTTTTTACGGGTGCTGCCAGCCAGTGGGTCGCTGATGTCCTGGTATTTATAATTGAGTGGTGCTGCCGTGGTGTCGAGCATCTGCGATGCGTTAAAGCTGATGCCTTCGCCGACCGGATCAGGTACGATGAATTTACGGTCAGCCGGACCCTTGAGCCAGCTGTCCTGGTCGGGCTCAAGATTTTGCGGGTCACGGTTGCGCCAGACTTCCCACAGGCGGTCTATGTTGGCATGGTGCAGCCAGAAAATAGGGTCGAGTGCGGCAGTAGCTGGTTTCGACATCAGGCCGGGGGTAGTGTTGCCTGCCTCAACTTTGCTGCCACCAACCCGGCCATGCACGGTATTGTGCGGATCAGATTCCAGATGACCATTGGAGCCAGCGCCATGATTGAATAGGCTTATCGGCCCGCCAAAACCAGGGTTGCCACCAGAATTGATGCCGACGAAGGCATGGTCTTTGAGTGCATTGAGAGTGATATCTTCAGGCTTGATGATGAAGCTGCCATCGCCGCGACCAAAGCGGGCTTCTACATACAGGTGGTTGATCGAGCCATCCGGCATGGTTTTTTGCAAGAAAGCATTGGGTACAGAACGCGAAGCCGGGTCATAATAATTCCAGTATGGCAGTGCCCAGTTAGCCGGGCCACCCAGATCCACCACCGCACTGCGTACAATGGCTTCAAAGGCCGCCACATAACCGCGATGCCATGGCAGGAAATACCAGGTGCGGTGCTGGCATTGTTTCCAGAACCTGTCCTGGTCACCTTTCGAAGGCAGGGCGTCGGTACTGCTCAGATAGCCCTGAGCTGTCCACAGGTCCTCATCAAAGCCGTGCATGCCTGCCAGAAAACGCCAGCTGGTGCGCGATGCCAGCGGCCTTTCCTTGAGTTTGCCTACTGCTTTTGCATACCAGATCAGCGTATCGTTCCAGTCAGAACCCAGTTTTGAGACGTCCTTGCGTTCAAATGCCATACATCCTCCTTGAGGTATTCGGGTATGCAAAAAATATTGCTATAAAATCTTGCAATATTATTCATTTATTGTCAATTGTTTATTTTTGACGTGGGCTTGCCGCAGGGTATGAATTTGATTTTGAAGATGTCGCAGAGGAGAGGATCAGGAGGCGCGCAGGCTAGGCAAAATTAAGGCAAACCAGGCGGAATTCAAGTGAGGATGCACCTCATCAGATTCAGATGGTACAAGAGGAGGTGTGCACATCGTGTTGTGGCTGGCCTTCATGGATCGCCTTGCCAAGGACGACGGGTGTGCTTGCTGGCTGCGGTATGCCATTCTTCAGCGCCACAATTTCAGCCATGATGGACAGTGCAATTTCTGCCGGGGTCTTGCTGCCTATGTACAGACCTGCTGGCCCGTGCAGGGTTTGCAGAGCAGATTCAGGGATATCGAAATGGGTATGCAGGCGTTCGCGTCTTTGCTGGCTGTTGCGGCGTGAGCCGATAGCACCAACATAGAAGGCATTGGATTGCAAGGCATCGATGAGTGCCAGGTCATCAAGCTTGGGGTCATGCGTAAGAGCGATGACGGCAGTGCGGTTGTCGGGTTGCAGGCGCAGTATCAGGTCGTCCGGCATTTCTTCGCTGACGACGACGCCCGGCAATTGCCAGCTGGCGCGGTATTCTTCACGCGGGTCGCAGACGATGACGGCAAAACCCAGGCTGAGCGCGAACTGGCACAGGTAACGTGACAGATCACTGGTACCGATGACGATGATGCGGGCTTGCGGGCCGAGGTAAGTGATCAGCTTGTGATCATCCAGCCTTGGCAAGCCATCATGCTGGCCTGCTTGCAGGCTTGCATGGCCGGTGAGCAAATCCAGCGTCCGTTCTATGCTGCGGCGTTGTTCGCAGGCCCGCAATAATTCATCCAGACGGCTATGTGCCGACACAGGTTCCAGCACCAGTTCTACCGTGCCGCCGCAGGGCAGGCCAAAGCGGTGCGCCTGGTCGGCAGAGATGCCATAGCGCAGCACCAGCGGCAGGTTGCCTGCGCAAACAGCCTGAACGCCTTCTTCCCGGATGCGGTGGATGAGGTCATCTTCTATGCATCCACCCGATACCGAGCCCACGGTTTCACCGCGCCCGTTGATCGCCATCAGCGACCCCGGTGGGCGTGGTGAAGAACCCCAGGTGCGCGCCACCGTGACGAGGATGACTTGCAAGCCCTGCGTGTGCCAGTTCAGCGCAGTGCGCAGGACCAGGGTATCGAGATCTTCCATCGTGTTTCTACCTTAGCTGGCCTATACTTGTTTAAAAGGCAGTTCACGCCAGCGCTTGCCACCTGCCCTGGCAACGGCATTGGCAAATGCCGGGGCCAAGGCTGGCAGGCCTGGCTCACCCATGCCGGTAGGTGCATCTGCACTTGGTACGATGTGCACTGCAACCTGTGGCATGTCGGTAATGCGTGGCACGACAAAGTCACCAAAATTGCTTTGCTCGACCACACCATCCTTGAGCGTGATGGCTGCGCCTGGCAAGCACATCGACAAGCCCATCAATGCCGCACCCTGCACCTGTGCTTCCACAGTTTTTGGGTTGACAGCCAGGTTGCAATGCACGCCAGCCGTGACCTTATGCAATTTTGGCTGGCCATTTTTGATGGACGCTTCCACTACATAGGCAACGATGGACGAGAAAGACTCATGCACTGCCACACCATAGGCGCGGCCTGCTGGTAGTTTTTTCTTGCCATAGCCAGATTTTTCTACTGCCAGTTCCAGTGCAGCTTTATGACGCGGATGTTTGTCACCCATCAGTTTCAGGCGGTAGGCCACCGGGTCTTGTTTAGTAGTTTCGGCAATTTCATCGAGCAGGGTTTCCATCACAAAGGCGGTATGGGTAGAGCCCACGCTGCGCCACCACAATACCGGGACATTGATTTTCGGGTGATGGACAGACAGGCGCATCGGCATCTCATACGGTTCTTTCATGCCTTCCACGGCGGTTGCGTCGACGCCATTCTTGACCATCATGCCTTCGAACGGCGTGCCGCTGACGATGGACTGGCCGACGATGACATGGTCCCAGCCCAGGATATTGCCCTGCGCATCAAAACCGATATCTGCCCTGTGTACATGCATGGGGCGGTAGTAACCACCCTTGACATCATCTTCACGGCTCCACAGGGTACGCACTGGTGCATCCAGGCCAGCGGCCACTGCCGCCTTGGCGACATTGCAGGCTTCCACCACATAATCACTGGTGGCAATCGCCCGGCGGCCAAAGCCGCCACCGGCCATCTGGGTATGCACAGCGATGTTTTCCGGTTTCAGGCCCAGCGCAGCGGATGCGGCAAAACCATCCAGACCAGGCATTTGCGTGCCCATCCACAATTCTGCCTTGTCACCTTTAATGGCGACGGTGCAGTTCAAAGGCTCCATCGGGGTATGGGCCAGGTAAGGGAAGCTGAATTCTGCATTCAGTTTGTGTGGCGCGGTGGCGATTTTTGATACATCGTCGTTGTACTTCAACGCGCCTTGCTGCCTGGCCAATTCTTTATAACTGGCCAGTTGTTTCACGCTATCGACTTTTTCTACGCTGCCCAGATCCCATTCCAGTTTCAGCACATCGCGCGCCTGCTTGGCTGGCCAATAGCCAGTCGCAATAATGGCCACGCCTTCGCCACCGCGATCCACCGGTACACGTATCACAGCCTTGACGCCCTTGATGGCTTTGGCGGCGCTATCATCGACAGACTTGAGTTTGGCACCAAATACTGGCGGACGTGCGACAACAGCCGTCAGCATGCCAGGCAAGTGGATATCAATCCCAAAATCCTGCGTGCCAGTTGATTTGGCTTGGGCGTCCAGGCGGCCTGTGGGTTTGCCGATCAGGCGAAAGTTTTTTGGGTCTTTCAAAACGACTTTTTCTGGCACGGGCAACTTCATGGCCGCTTCAGCCAGTTCGCCATACGTCAGTTTTTTCCCACCTGGCCCAACGACGACCCCTTTTTCTGTGCGCAGGGCAGAGGCATCGACACCCCATTGCGTTGCCGCAGCCTGCACCAGCATGGCACGGGTGCGTGCACCCAGTTCACGGTACTGGGTATAAGAATGGGCGATGGTATTCGAGCCGCCTGTCAAATGCATGCCAAATGCCGGATCGACATAGGCAGGGTGGTTATTACCATTGGCATACTTGACCTTGGACCAGTCGGCATCGAGCTCTTCTGCCAGGATCAAGGGTAGTGCTGTTTGCACACCCTGGCCAAATTCCAGGCGGTTAATCGTCACTGTCACCGTGCCATCTTTGGCAATCTGGACAAAGGCACCGGGTTGCTCGGTTGGTTTCAAACCTGCGGGTGCCTTGGCGGCAGCGTCCTGGCCTATCGCCAGCATGGGGTAGCAACCCAGGGCAAAGCCACTGGCAGTTGCCATCTTCAAGAAGCTGCGGCGGCTCAGGCTGCCTGCGCCTGCATCCGGAATGTCTTCTGCAGGTGTCTGTTGTAACAGGGACTGTAAATGCTTTGGCATCTCGGCCAAACGGGAATCAAAATGCATAGTGTGCTCCTAATCAGGCCAGGGTGGATGCGGCGTCGTGGATGGCAGCGCGGATGCGCACATAGGTACCACAGCGGCAAATATTGCCTGCCATGGCACTGTCGATGTCGGCATCGCTGGGTTTTTTATTGGTTTTGAGCAGGGCGGTGGCACTCATGATCTGGCCGCTCTGGCAGTAACCGCATTGGGCCACGTCATGCTTGACCCATGCTGCCTGCACGGCCTTGCCAACCTTGTCCTGGCTCATGGCTTCGATGGTGGTGATTTTTTGACCAGCAACGGCAGAGATGGGCGTCACGCAAGAGCGTATGGCCTGGCCGTTCAAATGCACGGTGCAGGCACCGCACAAAGCAGCACCGCAGCCGAACTTGGTGCCGGTCAGGCCCAGCGTATCGCGCAAGGCCCACAGCACAGGCGTGTCGGGTGCGACATCGACGCTGGTATTCTTGCCATTAATAGTTGAGTTGATCATGAAAACCTCCAATATGGGGTGACGAATTGTTGTTGATGCCGGATTGATGCCGGGTTGATGCCGATTGGTGCCAGGTTAATGACGGCGGCCACGCTCTGATTCAGGTAGCCCCGCTGCAATACGATAATTGACGGCTATTGTCTGCTCTTCTGACAATAAAGCGTTTGCCTGATCCGACGTATTTCTTGCCTAATTCGATGAATGCCCGGCAGAAATTGAAAATACTGTCCTGGAAATGGTAGGCTACGACAGTTCAAAAATCGTACAGCCCTATCATGCAGACCCCGCACCAGACAGCAGCAAATCAATCGTCAAGCCCTTCTAATCACTCATTGGCAGAGCTGGTCGGTAACATCATCAAGGCAGATGGTGACTGCATCACACAGGTACCAGGGCTGATCATGGTGAGACGCAGCAAGGTTACCGACCCCATGCCCTGCTTCTATGGCCTGGGCCTGGGCGTCACCGTGCAGGGCAGCAAGCGCGTGAATCTGGGGGAGGAGGTATTTGACTATATACCAGGACAATCCCTGGTCACCTCGGTCGATTTGCCGGTGGTGTCTTATGTGACAGGTGCCAGCAGCACACATCCTTTCCTGGGCATGTACCTGATGCTGGATGCACTCGCCATCACCCAGTGTGCTGCCGGTATGACATTCGCTGCGCCGCTAAAGGCGACAAGCTCGCTGGCGATGTCCGTCGTGACCATGGAGGAGGGCTTGCTGGACGCCATCACCCGCCTCGTGCGCCTGCTGGATGAACCGCAACTCGTGCCCATGCTGGCGCCGCTGATACAGCAAGAGATCATCGTCCGCCTGCTCAATGGCGAACACGGCCCGGTCTTGCGCCACCTGGTTACCGCTGGCTCACCGGGCCAGCAAATTGCCCGCGTCATCGCCTGGCTCAAGCAGAATTACACTGAGGACGTCGCCATCGATGAGCTGGCCAGCAAAGCCCACATGAGCGCCTCCACCTTCCGGCTGCATTTTCGCGCCGTGGCAGGTATGAGCCCCTTGCAATACCTGAAACACCTGCGCCTGCAAAACGCCCGGCAAATCATGCTCGTTGAAGACATCGATGCCAGCAGTGCTGCACTAAGAGTAGGCTACGAAAGCGCATCCCAGTTCAGCCGTGAATACACACGACTGTTTGGCGAACCGCCATTGCGTGATATCAGGCGTATGCGGATGGCGATGTGAGGGGGCAGGGTAAATCAATTGACTTTGCCAGCCCGGCTTCATGCGGTTTATAGAACGATAGCCACATTCATTAGTGCGCTGCATGCATCTTGAATGCATGCAGCGCATGAGATTGTAGCTTGCCTCGCGTATTTAACCTTGACTTGGTTTAGTCATGTTTTTTTCTAACTCCAGGGCGTCGTTTTCTCTGCCTGTTTGTCTGTATAAGAAGGCCAGGTTCGTGAGTGCGCGCACGGTAGTTGGATGATTTTTGCCAAATACTTTTTCCAGGATAGACAGAGAGCGCAGACACAAGATTTGCGCCTCTGCGTATTTGCTTTGATTGGCATAGAGTGCTGCGAGATTGTTTAAACTCAACGCCACATCTGTATGCTCGGGACCGAGTGTGTTTTCCCTGATTGTTAAAGCGCGTTTGTATACAGGCTCAGCTTCAGTATACTTATTTTGCTCACGATACAGCTCAGCCAGATTATTTAATATTGATGCGACTGCGGGATGATCAGGCCCAAGTGCTTTCTCTGTAATACGTAATGAACGTATATATAAGGGTTCGGCATCTGCATATTTTCCTTGCTCTTCAAAAGATAAAGCCAAGTTGCTCAGAGTGACAGCGACCGTGGGATGTTCAGTACCAAATATTTTTTCTTTTATTGCCAGTGAGCGTTTATATAATGGCTCTGCTTCCGCGTGCTTGCCCTGCATCCTGAGCACCTCTGCAAGATTGTTCAGTCCGGTGGCTACATATGTGTGGGACGAGCCAAGCGCTTTTTCCCAGATTGACAATGCCCGCTCAAATAAAGATTGTGCTTCTTGGTATTTTCCAAGCGTTTTATAGAGCGATGCAATATTGTTGAGACTTTGGGCAACGTCAGGATGCGCAGCGCCAAGTGCTTTTTCCCGTACGGCCAACGAACGCAAATACAGGGGTTCAGCAAGCGCATATTTGCCTTGCATTCTGTACAGCTCTGCCAGATTGTTCTGGCCTGTTGCTATATCAGTACTTTCTTTGCTCTTCATCTCTCTGATTGCCAGTGAGCGTATAAATAAGGGCTCAGCCTCACTGTACTTACCCTGGATTTTGTATAGTTCAGCAAGATTATTCAGACATGCCGCTACTTCAATATGGGATGGACCCAATTTTTTTTCTGCGATTGCCAGGCTGCGTTTAAATAAAGGTTCGGCTTCAGCATACCTACCCTGATTTGTGTATAACGCAGCAAGATTGCTTAAACTGACTGCAACTTCAAAATGATCAAGCCCGCGCTTTTCTGCAAGTGTTAAAGCTTTCTCGGCTGTCGTTACAGCATCAGCATAATTCCCTTGTTGAGCAAGTGACGCGGCTTTAGTGTTAAGGCTTACCCATTCATTGTTTTGGGCAATTGCAGATGCAGCCGTGACGAAAGTGATAGAAAATAATGCTGCGCTTAGATAATGTTTCATCTGATTCTTGTATGAGTGTAAATGCCGGGGAAAAATTACAGTACCGTATTGACAAGTGCGCCCATAGGGATTTATTGGGCCATGTGATTTTAGATAAATTGCCGATATCGCAATGAAAAATTATACTCGATTGATGTACTCTGAGACCTTGTCTTGAGACGATAATTTATCTTGGGCCAGGGTCTGTCGTCCCTGAGTCATGAATGCAATAGTGTATTTGTCACAATTGTGTGGATTGCGATAAACTAGTGATCATCATCAGCGAAATTAGGGTGGTGGTTTGGTGTGCCGACCCATATACTCAAATGATTGCGAGCAGGAAAATTCACGACAGCGAGTAAAAAATGAACCCAGATCAAGCTTTGCCAGGTTTTCGTCTCGTCGGCGCAGGCACGACCTTCCAGTCGCGTGATATCTGCGACATGGTCTCTGAATCGCAACTGTTTGCCGACCTTGAGTGGAAAGACATCGAGGCCCTGGCTGCCTATCTGCAATGTTATGAAGTTTCGGCAGGTAGCATCATTTTCAGGGAAGGTGAATCCGGTTCCTACATGGGCCTTCTGGTCAAGGGCGAAATCGGGATACTCAAGACCGACCTCGACGGCACGCCGCACCGCATCGTCTCGGTAGGCCACGGCAAGACCATAGGCGAGATGTCCATCATCGATGGCGAAAAGCGTTCTGCTACCTGCATCGCCTCACAAACCAGTATCCTGCTCTTGCTGACCAAGGACAATTACCAGCGCATCATCCGCGAAAAGCCAGCGCTGGCAGTACAAATCCTGGCCCGGCTGGCCAAACTCATGAGCCAACGCCTACGCAGCGTGAGTGGGCAACTGGTGGAGTTTTTGTGAGTGGGGCGATGCCCGTCCGAATTCAAATGCATCGCGATGGCGGAAACAGGATAGTCGTAGCCGTATCGGGAGGTGCAATGGAATGCGCCGTATGTGCGCGTTATGCACGGTATTGATATTTTCCCGCAGTATGCGATGATACCATGCGGGGCATTGCAATGCCCCCTACGTTACTGCTTGCCCTTAAGCATATTTTGCTTTCACTGCCAAAAAAAGAAACGGCTAAACGACGCTGGATGCCAGATCAAGTCTGGCATGACGGTGTGGAGGCAGGTGTGTAATTTGGAGATTGCCGGGCATGGAGCAGCACATCAGGCGTAGTCTGAGTCGTGTACCTTGTGTATTTACGAGGACTGAAAGTATTCTCGCCTGCATTAAAAATGATAAATCGCCAGACACGGACACTCACTTTCAAACTCATATCCTCAAACCCGTCATGCCGGACTTGATCCGGCATCCAGCGACTTTGCTCGCATACTGTCACGCATGTTTTAAGCTGTGATTTGATCAAGCAATCGCCTGCACGCCTTCTTGACGGGATCAGGCGAAATTCTCAAAAAACAAATCAACGAATGGCAGGCTTTTTATTTCTGCTTCTTGCAGACGTTTTTTCAGTCTTGGTATCAAGGGATGCTGGAGCAAGACATCACGAAAATCACCCTGATACTCATAGTTGGCCGCTACTATGATTTCTTTCAGTTGCGGCGCGGTGCAGGTGCCGAGTATTTCTAATGCCACATCGAAGCCCTTCATGGGCCTGACTGACAGCAGGGTGGATATTGCTGAGGCTTGCAGCCATTGATCTGCATTGTGGCTACGTATCAGCAGCATGCATAGTTCTTCAATTTCAGGATGTTTGCGCTGACAAAGTTCAGAGAGTGCAAGCCCGGCACAGTTGGGTTCTTCGTGTTCTTTGACTAATTGCAGCAACGTGTCTTCAGCCACTGTTGACCATGCAAGTCCAGAGTCTGGGTAGGAAAATTGTATCCAGCTAGCTTCATCCATATTGCTTTATTCTGAACAGGGAGATTGATTAGCAGTACGCAGGATGTTTATAGCGCGCCACGCAAATGATGGCTCATAAGCCCATCACTCCCGATTAATCCTCTTCAATCTCTGCCCCATAATCGCCCAGACACAATCCTCACCATCAACATTGCCGCAGATGGCCCAGCCTGTACCTATCTTTTCTACGGTGGTGACGCATTCTAGTTCTGCGCCCAGTTTTTTTGCCCAGTTCTCGGCGGCGCTTTTGCCTTTGAAGAGTTCCTTGCCTTCAAAAATCACGGTGGTGTCAAAGACGGGGGCGGCGAATACGGTGTTCATGCGGGTCCTCAGGGAAATAATCTATGCGGTGTGCAGGGCATTGTAACGTAGCAAGGGAGAACAGTCTCAAATGCAATGTTTGCGGCCAGCAAAATTGGTATCTGCTCATCTGGACTTGCATTAAAAAAAGCATGCGTGTTTTTGCCAGCTAAATGTGCAGATTTGCACAAGCGGTATGTCTTGTATTCGCAGGTAAATGATTTACCATGATTTCAACCTGTACAGGTCTGCATCTGGTTTCGCCCCTGCCCGCCCAGATGGAATACCAAAAAAATCAGGAGACAAAACTTCAAACGTTTTATTTTTTGCGACTCATTTTTTGAGCGGGTGTACGTGCGCGTGTCACCAAAACAAAGCCAGGAATGAACAGACGGCCAGCTTGCGAAAGCTGCACCTCGCCAGCCTCAACCTGGCAGGCGAGGTCAGCACGCATGCGCTTTTCCATATCAGGAATGAGGTGCGCCGTCCATTCTGGCCGCTTGACCTGGGACAGACACTTTGAATCAAGGATGATCGTCGCGCAAGCACAAGGCGATTTACCTTCAAAGCCGTAGTCCACTAATTGCTTCACATTACATAAATAAAATAACGGAGACACGAATGAACAAGATCAAGACTGCGCTGCAGGCCTTCATGCTGATCGCCTGCACATTGCTGGCCAGCCTGACGGCCCATGCAGTAACTGCTGGGCCAGGCACCTGGAGTACCCAGCAAACCTGGGCTGCCGACACCGTCAATGGTGGCAACCTGACAGGTTATTTTTACTGGCCTGCAGCACAGCCAGTGCTGGCAGGCAAACGCGCACTGGTGCTGGTGTTGCACGGCTGCACCCAGACCGCATCTGGCGATGTGATCGATAAAACCAGCGACAAGGGTTTTAACTGGAAGGCTGTGGCCGAGCAATATGGTGCCGTCATCCTGGCACCGAATGCAACCGGCAATGTCTATAGCAATCATTGCTGGGACTATGCCAACACCACCCATACCCGCAGCGCACCGGGGCATGATGCGATTTTGCTGGACCTGGTCAACCGCTTTGTCAGCAATCCGCAATATGCCATCGACCCTAACCAGGTGTATGTCACCGGCTTGTCGTCAGGCGGTGGTGAAACCATGGTGCTGGCTTGTCTGGCCCCCGATGTATTTGCCGGTGCTGGCATCAATGCAGGGCCACCGCCAGGCACGACCACCTTGCAGATAGGCTATGTGCCCTCAGGCTATACCGCTACTACGGCAGGCAATAATTGTCGTGCCATGGCAGGCAGCAATGCAGCAAAATTTGCTACCCAGATCGCCGGTGCAGTCTGGGGTACCAGCGACTATACAGTGGCAACAGCCTATGGCCCCATGGATGCGGCAGCCATGCGTCTGGCCTACGGCGGCAGTTTTACCCAGGGCAGCAGTGTCAGCATTCCTACCAGCGGCACCAATATCCCGTATACCGATGCCAATGGCAAAGTACGCACGCATGAGATTACCGTCAGTGGCATGAGCCATGCATGGCCAGCAGGCAGCGGTGGGCAAAACAGCCATTATGTTGACAGCACCAAGATCAACTATCCCGCATTTTTGATGGACTTCTGGTTCAAGAATAACCTGCGCGCATCCACCGTGCCTGCACCTGTGATGACTACCTGTTCCAGCTCAGGCATCACGGCCACCAGCGCCACCATCAATGGCGCGGCCACAGCCAGCGGGAGCGTTACCAGCTATGCCGTGAGCCTCAGTGGCCCCAGCAATGTCAACGATGTGGCAGCAGGCAGTGGCAGCAGCTTTAGCAAAAGCTATAACCTCTCCAGCGGCTATTATGTGGGCACAGTCAGTGCCACCGACAATCTTGGCCAGGTATCAGCCAATTGCAGCATCCCGCAATTTTTGGTGGGTACGGCACCAGTGATACAGGCACCAACTGGCTTGAGTGCAGGCACGCCCACTGCCACCAGCGTAGCGTTGAGCTGGAATGCAGTCAGCGGTGCAAGCGGGTACAACCTATATAGCAACGGCACAAAAATCACCGCATCCCCGCTCAGTGCCACCAGCTACACCGTCACCGGCCTGACAGCCAGCACCAGCTATAGCTTCGCGGTTTCTGCCGTGGGCAGCAGTGGTGAAAGCGCATTGTCTGCAGCAGTCAGCGTCACCACGGCGTCCAGCTGGACATGCAACGCGGTCACTGCCAGCAACTATGCCCATGTACAAGCCGGGCGCGCGCATGACAGTGGTGGCTATGCACTGGCCAATGGCTCGAACCAGAACATGGGGCTGGACAATCTGTTCTACAGCAAGACCCTGGCACAGACAGCGGCTGGCTATTACATCATTGGTAATTGCCCTTAGGCTTGTTCACAGAGACGGGCAAGAGTCAGCAGGAACAGACATGCCGGGTACGCATGTTTGTTCCTGCGTCATCAGCCCCAGTCATTTAATACGTCCCCTGAATCTGATACGGCGCAGTCAGCCATTCATATCCCGCAGGCGAGCTGCCTATATGCCCCAAACCGGGAAATGAAATATGTGCACTGCCAACCAGATAGCCTTTGCTCGCTGCCAGTTGCAATAAATACTGGCGCGACTTGACCGCAGCGACTGCATCAAAATCATAGGCGATAGTAATCGTCGGATCTTTGAACTGGGCCGCACCGGCATGTATCACATCACCCCACAACAGCAAGTTCTTGCCCTGGTTGCTGATCAGGTAAGCCGTATGTCCAGGCGTATGACCATAAGATGGGATGCTGCTGACACCGGCAAACAACTCTTGCGCACCGTTGAAAGTTTTCAAGCGCCCGACTTCGGCATATGGGTTCACCGTGGCACGTGACTGGGTGAACGTCAGTTGCTTTGCCGCCGGTGCTGCATTGGCCTGGGCTGTGCTTAACCAGTAGCTGGCATCGTTTTTATCGACATATACATCTGCATTGGGAAACACCCGTTTGCCGCCTATGCTCAAACCACCAGAATGGTCGCCGTGTATATGCGTCAGCAAGACTGCGTCGATTTGCTCAGGTTGGTAACCGGCGGCGCGCAGGTTGGCGACCAGCCTGTTGCTGCTGGCACTACCGCTTTCGCCAAATAATTCGCCAGCCCCAGTATCAACCAGCAAGAGCTTGCTGCCAGTGTTGATCAGGTAGGTATTGATCGATAGCTCAGCCGGGAGTTCTTCATGACGGTGGGCATAGGCTGCCCTGACTTCTTCCGGCTTGCTCATGATCTCATCGACATGGCGGGTAGCAGTGCCGTCAGACAGCACGGTAATTTCAAAACTGCCCAGCATCATGCGGTAAAAGCCGGGTGCCTGGAATTTTGCCATGGGTACCGGGGTTTTGGATTGTGCAGATGACTGTGCTTGCACACCTGAAGTCATGGCAATTGCCAAAGCCAGCGAAGCTGCCAATGTGCCGACTGCTTTGGTGATGAGATTGACTTGCGTTTTTACATTGTTTTTCATGATAAGCCCTTGTCGTTTGTTGAAAGCGCTGTCTGGTTTGCGCTGCGCTTGTTATGTTTAATAAGGCTTTCAGTATAAGTAGAAATTATGTTTAAATAATGCACTAAATATTAACTAAACTATGTAGTCAGGCTAACTAATATGGATACGAATGTGGGTAAGCATGCGCGCCAGTGAATTTGCAGAATTCAAAGTCTTTGTGGCCATTGCAGAGCGACAAAGCTTTGTCAAAGCGGCTGCTTTTCTTGAAGTCACACCATCAGCCCTGAGCCAGTCCATGCGACAATTGGAAACTCGCCTTGACGTGCGGCTCTTGCACCGCACGACGCGCAGCGTCTCGCTGACGCAGGCCGGCCAGCAATTGCTGGATCATTTACGGCCCGTGCTGGAAGGGCTGGACAAGGCAGCAGAAGCCATCAATGATTTCCGCGATACGCCATCCGGCACGGTGCGCCTGACCGCACCAAGGGTAGCGACAGAATTATTGCTGGCACCCAGGCTGGCAGAATTTCGCAAGGCTTATCCACACATCGTGCTGGACATCTCGGTGGAAGATAAAACTGTCGATCTGGCCAAGGGTCGTTTCGATGCAGGCATACGCCAGGGTGAATTGCTGGCACAAGACATGATCGCCATCAAGATAGGCCCCGAGCGTCGCTTTGTCTGCGTCGCTTCAAAAAGCTATATCGCCAAAAACGGCATGCCGCACACTCCGCGTGATTTGCAAAAGCATGAATGCATACGCATCAAACGCCCCACCACCGAAGTGCATATTCCCTGGGCTTTCATTGACAAGGGGCAGGCAGTAGAGATTGCAGTAGATGGCCACCTCATCGTCAACGACGCCAACCTTGCCCTGGCAGCCGCCTTAAGTGGCGCAGGCATCACATCCCTGGCAGAAGACCATGTACGTCCCTATCTGCAAAGTGGGCGCTTGCTGGAAGTGCTGCCAGACTTTGCGACGACACGCGCTGGTTTTCATTTGTATTACTCCAGCAGGCGACACATGACAGCGGCCTTGCAGGCTTTGATTGCGTTCTTGCGGATGGTTTGAATGCGAGGTTGAATGTTTGCAATTTAAAGCATAGAAATGGAATCGAAAAGTGACAGGGGCTGGTTCTTCCAGTTGGAAAGTAAACCAAAAATCTCACCACAGAGACACAGAGGGCGCACAGAGAAATGATATTCTCATGCTCCGCAGTTGGGTGTGTTGCGACTTACTGTTTTCGAGAGATAAAGTGGACCGATTCTCAAAGCTCGTGCATTCAAAAACATCGTCCTGATTGCAGCAAACACACAACACCAATCACAAAAAGCTTTCTTTCACCAGGCAGCTATTGCTACAATCCGCTCATCGTAGCAATACCGCACATGCACTTGATGTGATCAACACCCAATCCCGGATATGTTTGCCAGGTCAAAACAAGAAGTAAAAAATACCTGGTGCGACACAATACCGCATGAAATGTTCAGCGCGATGTCATATCGCAGATTCACTCTGCAAACATCGACAAAGACTTACGATATAAAAACCTGAAACTTCTACTGAAACGTCTTTCAGTAAATAATAAAAATGCGCACGGCCCATGGCCCGAGCCAGCGACACCGTGCGCCCAACAATAAAAAAAACATGAAAATAAATTATTACCTCGTCATCGACTTTGAAGCCATCTGCTGCGACCAGGGCAGTGTGCCGCGTGAAGAAATGGAAATCATAGAATTCGGCGTCGTCATGGTCGAAGCCCGTCATTTTCAAATTGTTAGCGAATTCCAGAGTTTTGTGCGCCCCGTCAGGCATCCGGTGCTGACTGGTTTTTGTACAGAACTCACATCCATACAGCAACGCGACATAGACAGTGCGCCCTTGTTCAAGGACGTGGCATCACAGTTCAAAAACTGGTTGTATCAATATCAGGGCTTCGTGTTCTGTTCCTGGGGCGATTATGACCGTAAGCAATTGCAGCAGGACTGCACATTTCACGGCATCCCCAACCCCATAGGCGCACCGCACATCAATCTAAAACCCTTGATGTCTGAGCGTTTTAATCTGAGTAAAAAACTCGGCCTCGGTCAGGCCATACGCCATGCGGAGCTGGAATTTTCTGGCACGGCACACCGTGGCATAGATGATGCGCGCAATATTGCACGCTTGCTACCGTTCTTGTTTGATGCTGCAACTCATTGACTTGGCTTCGAGGAAAGACAGCGCAATATGCGTTTGCCAAACTACACGCTCCGCATATCAGAAATCAACAAAAAATCCACACGCTACCGTAAAATAGTGAATCTGATATTCATTCAAAAAAGCTGAGATAAATTCTATGTTTACGCGTTTCTTTTCAAATTTGTTCATACTCATCCTCCTGGCATACAGTAGCTATGAGACTGTGACAGGTTTTTTTGAAAACCGTAACTTCAGCAAGTATGGAAAGGTCTCCGAGACTGAACAAATACGAAAGTATGAGCAGAGCGTTCACACACGGAAATCGCGCGGGCATAGTCCTGATGTGACGGTGACCAACGAAGCCATGGTCAATTTCACGACCGCAGACAATCAAAGAATCAGCGTCAATAAAAAACTGCCAAAAGACATTCTGGAAAAATACCAGAGACATGATCAAGTCGATATCGAATATCTGAGTACTGTACCTGAAACAACGCGCTGGGTAGGAGAGAAGCGCGATGTTCGCGGCTCCTTTTATTTCTGGCTGGTCATGGTAGTGATTACCTATTTTTCTATGATAATGGGGAGCAGGAAAAGGGATTGATACTTTTTTTGATGCGATTTCATTTCGCTGCCTTTCGGCATATATTATGCAGAATAAAGCCTCCCTAAGTAAGCTTGGCGGGATTTTCTGCCCCTTTGTTTGTTGAAAAATGTCCCTTGAAAATATGAAGTATCCGTTAAAAACACACAAGACAGGCATGTTCTTTCCAGCCAGTGGCTGCTGCGGTCAATGCGGCAAGTCTAACAATGGAAAATTTGCATGCCTGACTTTCAGTGCGATGGAAAGAATTGGTAATACCGATTCTTTTGGACCCGCCGACGTGATTAAATCAGTCCATTTGTGCGACCATGGCGTGAATGCCTCTGGAAAAGGTTTTACATTGTTCGAGAATATAGATGATGCCTATTTTTGTTCAACCGCCTGCCTGCGTGCTTTCTTTGACCAGGTGATTACTGACTTTGACAATGGGGTGGAGTAATCAAGCAAGATCGCCATTCAGCCATCCACCTCTGCCGGGTGTTGGTACATGGGTGCGATCTCATGATGCCCTATCGATTGCATCAGTTGCCTGAGTTCCATCACGCGTCCCAGTGTTAATGGCAGCAAACCTTTGCTGAACAGAGTCAGCACCTCCAGCTCAAGCTCTTCTCCTGCTTTATTGGTGCTGCTGCCCAGCATGCTGCCATGGTAAGGATACATGATACGGGCAGCGGCCACGACCTGCTCACCTTCGCAGACATCAATATGGATGACAGGCGCTGGTTCATAAGCAATGCTGCTGGAAACCAATTTTACGGGAGTCGCATTAATGCAATGGAATATCTCGGCCATGTAGTTTTTTGTCCGTGTTCAATAACAGCAATGTGAAGGTATCTGCCTCTTTCATTCTGATGTGAGGCACGCTTATTTTTCATCTCCATCAGTACGACGGCCAGGATGGGCAAACATCTTGTTCACACCAGGCCAACCGTAGGGTGCATACAAGTGAATAATGCAAACCGCACCGTAAGCAAGCATGAAGCCAAATAGTATGCCGTTCGTTATTACCAGCAAGGCCCCATAAATACAGCCAGCCATTGCCAGAACGTACGCGAAGCGGTAGGTTCCCTCGTTTTTCAGCCATAACAGGAGTAGCAGTATCAATGACACTGAGATGGATGCTGTTGCGAGCGCTGGATGTAGATGAAGTTTATTGAGTTGATGTTCATTCAGGTTGAACCAATGCACATCCATCATCTGCCCCAGACTTAATACCAGGGTAGCTACCGTGTGAACTGATAAAAATATAAGTGCCTTGCTGCGGGCGGTTTTCATGTAGATATTTTGTGTATGACCGATGTTCAAAACTGAGGCTTGCTCAAGTATTTTACGCGTTTTACAGTTGAAAATCGAAAAGACAGCCTGCCACCCGGGGATATGGGGATGTTCATTGTGCTTCTGCGTGCATCCCATTCTGTTTTTATTTCAAGGTCGTAGATACGGCAATTGCTGGCATCGTCAACATCATAATCCATATCTACGCCTGTCACATTTGAGAAAATGAAGAGGGCCGACTCTTTTCCCGGATAATCAGGCAGACCTATCAAGTTGGCATTGATGTCATCTATCTCTAGCGTCAATGTCTTGTCAGAAGGATTTGCGCCTGCATGAAACCTGGCATCATGCAGTCCACCAAGGGCGAGGAAAAACACCGCTGGATCTGGTATGTCAGTGTGCATAATGAATATCTTTTGCAATTGCTTGTGGACCTGCTCATCACGGCTGAGCACAAACATGGAACCGACACCAGCCCCCAATACATGCAAAGGCCGGAAATTTTCGACTTGCGACCAGAAAACCCGCGCCCGCTCAGTTTGCTCATCAAGTACCGAAAACTCAAAGTGATTCACCGATATTGCATGCTGCTCACTAGGTATCTCAGTCTCATACACATACCATTCATCAAAACCCGGCGTCGGCAAATTGGCTATGTCTTGCACGTGGGGACTGACGGCCAGCTTATTGTGCACTACCCAGCCTCTTGCCATTTCTGCCTGATCAGGCTGGTAAGGTCCACCATCACAAGCAGCAATTGCTACTTGCCGCCCGAGGACCAGTTCAGGGCAACTCTGGATCAGTGTTGTCAGTGAAGGATCGAAGATATCTGTCCATACGATGACGTGATAGCCGTGAAGGTAATGTGTTTGTGTCTGCATCTGGGTATTCGGGTTATTGCTGGTGCATGCCGGTTCATTTTTCATCTTCATCAGCACGATGGATGGGTTTGGAAAAAAAAATGCCGAAACCATCGGGAAAAGCCAAGGGAGCGCTATAACGGATCATACCGGCGGCGCCTAGCATCAATGCAAAATCTATACCGATAGAAACTGTAAAGGAAATAAAAGCACCGTAGACGCAGGCGAACAGCGCAATAAAGTACATGAGCTTGTGGTTTTTTTCATTCTTGAGCCAGAATAGAAATAACAGACTGGAAGAAAAAAACAGATGTATTGCTACCAGTCCGGGGTGTGTCAGCATACGCCCAAAAGCATTGTTCTTGCTATAAGGCCAAGCTACACCCAAGAGTTGCCCGCCCTCCAGAACAAGAATGGTCGCAATATGGAGTATCAAGAAAAACACGGCATCGTTGTAAGTTTTTTTCATGATAGAAAATCTATTCTGCTTTTTTGTTGTATCGACACCAGACACTTTGCTACCATAAAACTACCGTTGACACATTCTCTTGCAGCGTTATTTAGCATTGCTCTCGTTAAGAGCATTATGCACCGCTATTAAAGTAAGGCTCCAGACGCACAAAAGGTTCAAGATAAAGCCTGAACCCTGTCTCTTTACTTGAACTGCCTCTTGAGTATTCACCGATCTTCAACTGCCCCAAAAATTCCAGGTACTTGCCGCGCTTGTCATCGACAGCGCTGATGTTCTTGCAGTCTATGAGTTCAAGATGCAATAAGGGTGAATCCTGGCCTGCGACAAAAACGCTGACGACCACGTCGCCATCCAGCGTCGAATCAATAAGCTGTATCGTCGCCACCGGTGTCGTGAAGGTGTAAGTGATGGTACGAAATTCATCTTCTTCAACTGCTGAAGCGAGTTCGAGAATATCAAGATAAGCCAGGCGCTGTTTGCCTGCGGCGATGATGTCGGCGTTGTTTGTCATGGCTGTCAAGGGCAGTCGCAATGGAAGATTCTCGTAGTTGGCATTAGTGTAGCGCCAAAATTTCTTTTTAGTTGCATTCGCGCAAGGCTGCTTCTACACATTTCAGACGGTGGAGATCAAGTTCATAAATGTGCAGGGCTTCTTTGCCGGGTTTTCTCTTTTTAAAACTAGTTTCATGTTCAACGACGGTTAATTGCATTTTTCTTTTTGCATACTCCAGCTTGATCTTTGCTTTTTCTGGTTCGCCTGCCAGTAATAAGAGATAGGCATGGTTGGCTGCAGAGAGTTCGTTATTGTTGCCTTTGCCGTAGAATTTCGCTACATCTTTGAGCGTCTTGAAGTTTGAGAACCAGCTTTCTGCGATTTGCAGGTGTTGTGCTACAAGTTGCAGGCTTGCCTTCAGCTCATCAGCATTTTCTGCAGGATATATCTCTGAATGGTAGCTTGCCAGATTGATCCCTAATCTTCGCTCTACGATGAAACCAAAGCTCTTTTCAACTGGGTCAGTTTGCCAATAGGTATCCATGCCGGAGACACTCAGGCCAATTCTGACCCAGAAATTGCCACTTCCGTATCCAGATTGTTGCAAGTAAAAACCTTCTTCCCAAAACTCACGCTTACGCAAGAAGTATGCACCTGTCGTTTGCTGAAAATCCAGATTGGTGATCAAGGGTTTCAGATGTTTGGGGGCGGCTTTTGAAAATGTACCGTAGTCTCGTTTAACAGCCATATCTCGTGCTTTCAAAATTTGGTGATCCTGATCAATAGCGATCATTTCGTTTTTTCATAATGCTTAATTTGATCAGAAACAAATTCACAAAAATTGCCATACCTTCTGCTTTTTTGTCCTGGTGTCATGGCGGGTGACCAGGGTACCACAGGATATGTACCAATTTTTTCACTGATGTCTAAGCACCAGAACGAATCAGTCATGAAATTATCAGTGATAAAGATTAAATGCTCGGAAGCAGGCGGACCTTGCTCCAGCCAATGTTCATTCATCCGTATACAGCGATTTTTTTCCAGGATGTGTGCATCCGATGCATAGTCTTCTCCCAGGCTGAGAAAGAAGCTGGCATAGCTTGCAGACAAACGTGCGAATGTAATCAATTCAGGTGGGATGCGGAAATCCAGACATGATTCTATATGAGTGATGCTGTTACTGGTGGGGACTGGATGACGTTCCCATTGCGGCACAAGAGCTGTGTCAAATTGTTGGATAAGTTCGTTCATGTTATGACAGATATTGTAGGCTATTGGTTATTTTTTTAGAACTCAAGGCCGCAACCACAGCTTACGAAAATCCATCCAGCCGCAACGGGCCAGAGTAACGCCGCCCAGTTGCGGGCCATAGTCTATGCCGTGACGGGTGTGGCGCATGGGTAATATCCAGGCTTGTTTTACCATGCGGGCGAAGCAGGCTTCGATGAGGATGGCGCGTTGTGTTGCTAAGCCTGATGCTGTTTTCTGTGTGGGAAAAAAAGGATTGATGCTGGTGCCTGCCATCGGTATGCTGGATGATAGTGTCAATGCAGTGGGGTAAACTGGCAGGGTATGCCGTGTGCACCATCTCCGCATGATGCAAGCTTAATATTGTTTGAGCCTGGCGCGCATGGCGCGCCCTAAAAAATCAGTCGAACCAAATTAATTGGCTGCCAGTTCCACGCTATACAACTGCTTGTGCCCGCGTTCTTCATACAGTCTTCTATAGTAGTCAGCGACCCTGAAGCTTTCGTAAGTATGCATCAAGATGCGGTTGCCATTGTCACCCAGACGATATAAATGATGGGCTTGTAATGCTGTTTGTGTTTCAGGATGACACTTCTTGATGTAGGTGATGTTGTCGGTCCATAAGTGACATTCATACGCACGTAGTTGCAGATAATCCAGTACCGCATCGATTTCCAGCAAGTCCAGATAGATATTGCACTGGCCTATGCTGAGATGATATTCCAGTGTGATTTTATGACCCCATGGCAGCTCGAAGAACCAAAGCTCTACCGGGCCGGGGCTATCCCAGTCACTGGGACGTGCTGAATGCTTTTCACCGAATTTGTCGATAAAACTGGCATACGGAATGCAGACGGTAATGATGATAGTGCCGTTGCTGATATCGGCGCAGGTGATGGGGCGGATGTTTTGCATGTGAGGCGCTTCGATCCGCTTATTTAACCCAAATCACTGCGCCGTGTTCTGATCAATTGCCTTGAGCAGGTTACCTGGCCCTGCCATCTGAAGTGATAATTTTTGCGCCGCATCGGCTGATTGCGCAGACATCGTTGCCAGGATGTTGTCTCGATTTTTTTTGGCACCGTAGGTATCCGAGCTGGCTGCCAGCGTGTAAAGCGCGCAGGCAATCACTTTGTTTTTTGGTACGCCCTGACCTTTTTCGTACATCGTTGCCAATTCTGTCTGGGCACTACCGTTGCCCTGTTCAGCCGACTTGCGATACCAGCTCAAGG
This sequence comes from Pseudomonadota bacterium, assembly GCA_040390835.1. Lineage (GTDB taxonomy): Bacteria > Pseudomonadota > Gammaproteobacteria > Burkholderiales > Burkholderiaceae_D > Undibacterium. The sequence goes on along the minus strand of JAZJXP010000126.1, from coordinate 5,732 downwards.
CCAAAGGTAATGTTTTGGGCACGCCTATGCCATGCGCATACATATATCCCAAAGAGAATTGCGACTTGGCGTGCCCTTGGTCTGCAGCTTTGTGATACCAGTTGTAGGCTTGCGCGATATTCGGTGCCATACCTTCGCCATCGCGATACATGGTGGCAATGTTGTGTTGTGCGCTGGCATTGCCCTGGTTTGCCGCTTTGCTGTACCAGGCCAGGGCTTGTGCATGATCCTGCTTTATTCCGAGCCCTTTGTTGTACATGTAGCCAAGGTTGAGCTGTGCACGTGGGTCTCCCTGTTCTGCCGCTTTGCGATACCAGACTAGCGCTTGTGCATAGTCTTGCGGTACCACCTGGCCATTGTCATACATGAGCGCCAGATTATATTGAGCAACAGCCTGACCTTGCTCTGCCGCTTTGCGATACCACTCCATGGCTTGTACACGATCCTGGGTGACTCCCTCACCTTTGTCATACATGTGAGCCAGGTTGAGCTGGGCACCTGATGCTCCCTGGTCAGCCGCTTTGCGGTACCAAGTCAGTGCTTGCGCATAGTCCCTGGGGACACCACTTCCAAGGTAATACAGGTAGCCAAGATTGAATTGCGCATCGGCATAGCCATGCTCTGCAGCCTTGCGGTACCAAATGATCGCTTGTGATGGATTTGCCGGGACAGCTTCACCAAGTTCATGCATGACACCAAGCCTGTACTGGGCCAAAGGTATATCCTGCCCGGCTGCTTTGCTAAACCATTCAAAAGCCTGCGTATGGCTTTTAGTCACGCCCAGACCCATGTAGTACAAATACCCGAGATGGAACTGTGCGCTGCCATCTCCTTTTTCTGCCAAGGGCTTCCATTCTTTGAGCGCTGTTGCAAAGTCTTTGTTTTTTGCCGCAGTAAGTCCGGCAGCAAAATCTGCATAAGCCAGGGACGTGTGGAGTGCACCTGACAACAAAAGAAGGGAAATTATTTTGCGCATGGGCATGTCAGTCATTGATGGACAAAGATTTATTGTAAATGAAATAAGTGAATCGCGCGAGGTATGGAGTATGGATCACTGTGTCGATTGCGTTGTAATACATCAATTACGAATAACGAAATTTTTTGGAAACACGTGCCGGCAGAATAGTCAAGGCCGCAACCACAGCTTGCGAAAATCCATCCAGCCGCAGCGGGCCAGGGTGACGCCACCCAGTTGCGGGCCATAGTCTATGCCGTGGCGGGTGTGGCGCATAGGTAGTATCCAGGCTTGTTTTATCATGCGGGCGAAGCAGGCTTCGATGAGAGTGGCGCGTTGTGTGGTGTCTGCTTCTGCGGCGATTTTTGCACTGGCTTGCGCGAGCCAGTTGCGCTCTGCTGCATCCATCATTTGCTTGACCAGCGATTCTCCGGCCAACCAGCTATACAGGCCAAATTCCATATCATTGTCGAGCACGTCGCCTGCGATCACCACGTCAGCCCAATCCCGCCAGCCGTAGGGGCCAAATTCTGGGAATGGCAGGATGTGGATGGTGACATCTGCTCCGGCTTCGCGCAGCCTGGCTGCTATGCAATCGGTGAGGGCGATATGGCTGTCCAGTTCATAAGTCACCACATCAAGGTGGGCTGGCAGGGCTGGTGCTGTGGTTGTCGTTTGCTCAGGTAAATGCTGCCATTGCGGCAGCATGCCAAAAGCCATGGGGCGGGTTTCTTTCGCGGCCAGCTCAGCAGCAGCGGGGCGCAGCCAGGCACCGATGGCAAGGCGTGCGGCAGCTGTCGAAAATTCTGCGCGTGCAGGGTTTAGCATGACCAGGTCACAACCTTGTTCCAGCGCACGTATCCGCGACCAGCTATCGTCAGTCGCAGGTATTTGATCAGGCGATGCATGCGCCAGGTGCAGGTCAACTTCAGGCAAGGGGCTGCCATGCGGCACTACCCATAAATCGATTTCATCAAGCAGGGCGCGCTCGCGGAAATAGCCATCAAAAGCCGCCAGCGTTGCCCTGTGTTCATTATTGCGGATTAACCGGAATGGCCCCGCACCTATGGGCAGCGTGGAAAAATCTGTACGCTGGGCATCATCCACAGGCACGATCACTGTGGCATGATGGGCCAGCAGGTGCAGCAGCAGATGGTCGGGCTTGTTGAGTTGCAGCTTGATGCTACGATCAGTGCCACTGATGCCTGCCAGGTGGGCAAACATGGCGCGATAGGGGCCATCGGTATCGCGCGCGCGTTGCAGGGTATAGACCACATCCTCGGCACGCACAGGGCGGCCATCGTGAAATTGCAGGCCAGGCCGCAGTGTGAATTCCCACTGACTGCCATCGGCGCTGGCATCCCATCGATGCGCCAGTGCAGGGATGATCTGTTCGCTGGCACGGTCATATTCCGTCAGGCCAGCGCAAATCTGCATGATGATGTGCTGCTCGGTGCGGCGGTTGATATGGATGGCATCCAGCGCGTGCAGGGGGCGGTAAAAGGGCATGCGCAAAGTGCCAGCGCGGCCACTGCCAAGGTAACCAGGCAGAGATTGCTTCAGACGTTCACGCCCGGCGCTGGGCAAGCCATCGAAAGCGGCTTCGAGCTTGCCGTCAGCCAGCAAGTGATGCAGTCTTTGCAGGCGCAGGCTTTCATGGTCTTGCAACAGTGTCAGGCGTGAACGGTGGCCGCGCCCGTTGCCTGCTTGCCAGTCTATCCAGCCCTGCTCTTGCATGCGCTTGAGCAGCAGGCGGGTATTGCGTTCGCTACAGCACAGGGCGGCAGCAATCTGGGCCAGGTCAGGTGTAGTGACGTTGGGATACCATTCGGCCAGGCGCTGGAAGTGATCAAGCAGTCGCATCTTTGTGCAGTAATAAAGGGGGAAAGAAATACCTGATTCTATCCGTTTTTGTGTTTCCGCCTTTGATATACGCTAGTGGGCATCGCTCAACTCTGCTTTTACATTCTTCATGTCCACTCCCTCGCTTTGGCAACACACCAACTTTCGCCGCCTGTATGCATCAACCATCAGCTTTTCGCTAGGCACGCAAATCTACCAGCTCGCCATGCCGCTGATACTCTACCAGTTGACGCAATCAGCCGGAGTCATGACGGGCATGCGTGCGATTGAATTACTGCCTAACCTGTTGCTGGCGATGTTCATTGGCGTTTGGGTAGACCGCATAGACCGTGGCCGTTGGGCGCGCTTTGCCATTGTCGGCATCGTCGTACTCACTGGCATGCAGGCGGTGTTGCTGGACCATGGCGCCAGAGCGCTGTCATTTTTCTTTATCACTGCCTTTCTGCTGATGACCCTGCATTATGTGTATGCAATCTGCCGCATGGGCATGCTCAAGGAAATGCTGCCAGAAGAATTGCTGCTGCCTGCAACCGGGCAACTGACCGTGCTAAACCAGGTATTCAGCATCCTTGGCCCGGCGCTGGCTGGTGCCGTGATTGCCATACGCATGGACCTGGGCTTGTGGCTGCCCATGCTGGCAATGTTGCTGGCTGCCTGGCTGCTCAGGGATTTGCAACTGCCGGTGCGCAAGCCGGATGCCGACAACTACTGGAATGAATGGCGCGATGGCTGGCGCGTGCTGGTCGCCAACAAACCCCTGTGGCACCTGGCCTGGCTGGTTGTCATCATCAATGGCAGCGCGGGTGTGGTGGATGTCCTGTTTTTATTCCGTGCCCGCGACCAGCTGCAACTGGGCGCAGCCGAAGTCGGCCTCATGTATGGCGTGGCAGGCACAGGCGGCGTCATCGGCGGCCTGCTCGCCAGCCGCCTGCGCCAGCGCTTCGGCCTGGGTCGCCTGCTGGCACTGGAACTCGGTGTAGAAGCCAGCTCCATGCTCTTGCTGGCCTGGGGCAGCAGCATACCCTTGTTGCTGCTGGCACTGGGCATCAGCAGCTTTTGCACCGTCATCGGCAATGTCTGCATCTGGGGCTATCGCCAGGAAAGCACAGACAGCCGCTACATAGGCAGGATATCCGGCCTGACTGGTTCGCTATTCAAACTGCTGATGCCGGTGAGCCTGGTGTTGTCAGGCGCACTGGTGGGCGACCTGCCACTGGCGTGGATATTGAGTGCCTGTGCGGTCACGCATTTTTTACTGGTAGTGGGGACGCGGGTGTCTGCGGTTTATGGAGTGCGGTAGGGATATGTGATTCGTGCTCTGGAGGAGCGGCTTTAGCCGCGAATGCCTGATACGGTCAGAATGATAGATACGGAAAAAGTCTTCGCAGCTAATAAAGATATATCAATACGACGCCATTATTTTTTTGATGCTGCGCCAAAAATGAAACTCATCGCTGATGTTATCAGCCCAATTAGCCATTTTCTTGATTCAACTAAATCAGCGTTTGAAGAGCAAAGAAAGCTAGCTGCGAGAATTAAAAACGAACAAATTATTACAAAACCAGCAATATTGGTTGAAGCAGAGGAATTTGCACTGAAAAATTTACCCAACATGCCAAGATTTTGTTGGTTATGTAAAAGTTGAAACTCAGTGCCTGCCTTTTTGAAAAAATCTGTTTCTTGCTGGCCTGAAACTGCTGAGGGCTGGCTTGGCACTGGTTCAGCATTTGGGTCAATTGGCAATAAACCTATGTTTTCGGAATTTAGGTCTTTCTTTTTTCTTGGAGTGTTCAAGTTGCTACACTCCTTTGCTTTGCATTCTCAATAGCAGCTTTAAAGTGCTCTACTATACTTGCGAAAGAGATATCGGCGCCACGAGTTCCTTCCATAGCTTTCCATGTCTTATCCCAAGGTCCATCGGGGGCATGTGTCATTTCTGATAACCGCACGCCTGTGAATTGACCATAACTAGTCCAAATGTTATCTAGAAATTGGCATAAATTAGGGTCAGTTGGTGTGGGGGCAACTCGAAACTCTATTCCTTCAAGTTCTGTAGCTTTACCCGAAATATTGCCCGCACCAAAACGCTTAAATTCATGGTAAAGGGACGGTATAACAGGGCCATATTGCCATGCTTCAACGGCCTCATCTATCAGCGGCTCGCTCGTGTATCCAGCATACCAACCATGAGCGTAATATACGAGCTTTTGAAGCTTCATCGGACTAATGGACTGATTGCTTGCAGCAGCTAAATTAAGGAAGTAGTTTGCGATTGATTTTGGGCTGTAACGCATTTTTATACCCTCAGTTAAATTAATTCACCGATTAAATCGCTATATGGATTTTCTATAGTGGATAACATTAAATATGTTAGGGAATCTCTGATTAAGTAAACGCAACCTGATTCAGAAACGTTAATAGAAGCAAGTTCCCCTGTCAATCATTGAAGCCATGAAACAGACCACATTTGCCCAAGGAAGCTTTGAACGTTATGCCAAGACGACGAAGCGAGCAGTATTTCTATCTGAGATGAATCAGGTTGTGCCCTGGTCAATGCTGTGCGACCTGGTTGCGCCGCATTATCCGAAGGCTGGTAACGGACGCCCACCGGTAGGTCTGGAACGTATGCTTCGAATTTACTTTCTACAGCAATGGTTCAACCTGTCTGACCCGTCTGTCGAAGAAGCCTTGTACGAATCAGTCTCCATGCGCAGTTTTGTCGGCATAGACTTGGGAAGCGAGCCTGTTCCTGATGAAACAACGGTGTGTAAATTTCGACATCTACTGGAACGTCATGCTCTTGGCAAACGTATTTTTGAGGAAGTGGGCCGTCATTTGCAAGAGCGTGGAATGAAGGTGTCGGGCGGCACGATCGTCGATGCCACCATCATTGCCGCTCCGTCTTCGACCAAGA
>JAZJXP010000125.1:0-25425 GCA_040390835.1 Pseudomonadota bacterium | reverse complement strand
CCTCATCAAATCCATACCAGTAGGGTATGCCATCCATTCCCCTGATGCCATCTCCAAAGCCCAGCCATCCCTCCATGAGTGCATAAATATCAGGAACCCTGGCCAAAATTTCTGCAGGCAAGTCGTATCGGATGTTGAGGTTTCTGGTTTCACTAAGCAGCTTGGTCATGTTAAGTATCATTGCGAGAGTGTGGAACTGGACTTATCCGGGTTTACTGAATCGCTATTTATCGCTGTCAGGCTCAGCATGCCTACGATTCCACTGCGCTATTCGTAACTGCACGGGCTTATTCGTCAGGATCATCTGGCAAACTCTTTGCACACAGATCTAGAAATTCCACATAATTTTTTGCGACTACTGAAACAGAATTTCCTTCCCAATTAACAGAAATAATTTGCCCCATTTCGCCGCCTATTTCAGGATCGAAATCAAAACAAGTCTTAGACCAGTCAGTTGCATGAAATGGAATCCAATGATCTGACCACAAATCACTTTTTACGCTGCCTGAAGTATTGAGAGGGCTATCGTCCCCATAGCCATTGCGAATATTGGCATCGATCAAGTCCTTAGCGATGCCTCTCATATCATGCAAGGTGCTTAAGACTGACTTTGCATCAAACAGACATCCGTCACAAAATTTGGTTGTCCAGCAAACAGTGCCGTTATGTCGTCTTAAACTGTCTAAAAATTCTACAGGTAACCTGCCACCCAATTGTTTATTCAGATCATCAATCTCATGATCTGATGCAGGGTCATTGAGATATGATCCCAAATCCGTATTTTTATGGATGTCGTTCCAGGACTCTATTTCTTGCCATATTTTTTCTAACTGCGTAGTCATATCAGTTTCTGTCAAATCTATACTTTTTTTATCACAATTTATTGCAGCAAGTAGCACGAATGTCAGCTACAGCGCCAAATTTTCAATTTGATTTTCTCACGAAAATTCATATCAAACGCATTTTTTAGTGGGGAAAGGTCTGGCAATCAGGTGCATTTTTGTTGCTGCCTGGCTCAGCATGCGTGCAATTAAGCGATATTACTAATCAAGTTTTTTGAAAAAGGTATTTCGCCATGGGCGCAGTGAGTTTACCCGTTAATTTACCCGGTTATGCAAATCATTGATAAAATACAAGCACCCAAGATGCTGATGGTCTGGCTTCTGAGGCGGCAATAGTATCTGCATACTGTACGCCTGCAGTTCACGACAAATCATGATGCGTTATGAGCTGATTTGCTGTTGAGTGCAGTCTTCTCTCACCTCAATCGGGCACATCCTCATGTCAAATATATCCATACCTGCTGCTTATCGCGGTGCTACTCCTTATCTCATCATCAAGGGCGCTGCTGTTGCGCTTGAATTTTATGCTGCTGCATTTGCTGCCACTGAACTGGTACGTCTGGATGACGGCAATGGCAAGATCATGCATGCTGAAATCAGCATAGGCGATGCCTTGTTGATGCTGGCCGATGAGTTCCCGGACATGGGTTATCGCGGCCCGCAGTCGTTGGGTGGTTCGTCGGTATCCATACACTTGTATGTGGGCGATGTGGATGCCGTATTTGCCCGCGCAGTGGAACTGGGTGCGACTGTTGCCATGCCTGTGGCCGATCAGTTTGATGGTGACAGGCGCGGCACCCTGATTGACCCGTTTGGTCATGTCTGGCTGTTGGCAACTCGCAAGGAGGAGGTTTCTTATGATGAGTTACGTATCAGGTTTGCGAAGATGATGGGACAGGGCTGATATCATCTGTGTTATCTGTATTATCGAAAAATTTAATTCATGCGTGCTATTAGTTTTATGATGACCGTGGCGTTTGTACTTGCGGGTTTGCCAGGATTATTAATCAGTTTGTATATTGCCGTAGCACCCACTGATCAACATAGAGTGCTGAATGGGAGTCGCAAGGCTGAAATTGAGGATGCCAAGGCGTATATTCAGCGGTTTCAGGAAAGGCATGCGCACATGCCGACAAACCAGGACTTTGCTGATTGGGCGCGTTTTAGGCGAGACCTGGAGAGTATCGGTTTTTCGTATCAGACAGCGCCATTCTCTGATGAACTGATCAAAGAATTTGGCAAGCCGCCCGAAGGTGCTTATGTATTTAATTTCGTTCTTGGTGGCAGCTTTGTTTATTATCCATCGTGGTCAAAAAGACTCAATTCTGTCTATATCACCGATGAGCAATGGTGGTCGCATGGCAGCCGCTGGGCGGACGTGGGGTATTTTTCAATCGCGTGGCTATTACCGTTTTTCCTGGCAGGATTATGTATGAAATTGTTTAGAAATGAAGCGGATACAAAACCGAAGAAGTCCGCATGATTTTGTGTTTAGCACGTAGATACGATTACGCCTCGCTAATCATACCTACACGGATTACCCATTGATGACAATGCATACTGAGAAAAAGCCTTTACCCGCATCCCCATTCATTTTCGCCGCTGCCGTATTGGGTTTTTCGGCCCTGTACGTACAAATGCATCTGGCTACTTTTCTTTTGGTATTGATGCTGATGTTTGCTCTGGGGCTGTATGCCAGTTACAGTGCCTTGAAGTTTTTTCGGCATTCTTACGATGGCTCGCGCGCCGGGTGGTCATGGGCATTGATTACACTGCTCACGGTATCCTGGTCGGCCTGGTTTTATGTGCCGACGACTTCTTTGGCGGAGCATGTTGATGCCTGGATTTTTCAAAGCCATTATCAACATGAAGTGGCTAAGCGCAGTAGTAACTTGCCTGGGAATTGCAAGAAAACAGATGACTGTTACGCCGACGACGGCAAGCCAGTGTATGTGTATTTTCCTTATGCCTTGCATGTGCCGTTTTCAGAGCATCACGGCATCCTGTATATATCAGGCCCTGCGCATGCGCCAGAGCAGGCGCGGCTGGATAAAATTGGCGGCATGATGAAGTGCCAGGAGCAGCCTTTGCTCAAGCATTTTTATGCCTGTTTTATTACAGGGTATGCAGGTTAGATGGCACTGCAGGGTGAGAACTTACACTGGCAAGCCACTCACCAGAAAAACATGTGCCTCAGTCTGGAAATCCACTTTCTTGGCAAAGTAGGCAACACTGAGTAAATGCAGCTGGTCTTTGAGGGGATTGGCTTCGCTGTAGTTGCTGGCCAAAAAACGCTGGTAGTCAGCTTTATTTTTCAGGCACAGACTAATCGCCTGCACATAAAAATCATGAGCGATATGGGCATTGGCAGCGATCAGCATGTCTTCGATCTGCGCCAGTAAATGCCCATGCATATTGTAAAGAAACTGGGCAAAACCGCCCTGGCGCACATCATAATCAAAACGTGCGGCCAGCAAGTGGGGTAGATGTGGCGCATGGGTGCTGGCGAGTTCTTGCCAGTCGCCAGAGCTGGTGCTTGCCAGCCAGAGATTGAGCTGGATGACGATGGCAGCTTGTAGATTGGTCGCGGACATGGATGGTTTGATGAAATGGAATCAGACTGTAGTATGCTAGCAGAATATTAATAAAAGGATTTTATATGATACTACGTCGTCACCTGCTCAAAACCGTACTGGCACTCAGTTGCGCCGCACTCAGCCCCGTTGCTGCCTGGGCTGCTGCTTTCAGCTCTGAGCGTATCAGCGTCAAGATAGAAGGTGAGGGCAGCGATGTGATCCTGGTGCCTGGCCTGAGTTCTTCACCGCGGGTGTGGACTGAGCTGGTCAAGGCGGTGCCTGGTCATCGTTATCATCTGGTGCAAGTGTCTGGTTTTGCCGGTCAGCCTGCCGGTGGCAATACTGAGGGCGCAGTTGCGGCACCAGTGGCGGAAGAAATCGCCCGTTATATTGCCCAGTTGGTACCGCATGGTTTGCAAAAGCCTGTACTGATCGGGCATTCCATGGGCGGTTCCATAGGCATGATGGTGGCGGCACGTCATCCGCAATCCATCAGTAAATTGATGGTAGTGGATATGTTCCCTTTCCTGGGAGCGATGTTTGGCCCACCAGGCACGACTGCGCAAAGCATCAAACCCATGGCAGACGATATGCTGGCCAAGATGCGTGCATCCACGCCTGAAGGCCGTGCGCAAAGAACTACGGCAACTATCAGCAGCATGATCAATAATACTGCCATGCGCCCAGGTGCGCTGGACGATGCGCTAAAGAGTGACCCGGATGTCACAGCCCGCGCTTATCATGAATTGATCACGACTGACCTGATGCCTGAGCTGAAAAACATCACAGTGCCAACGTCGGTCTTGTATGTCGTGCCGAATGGTGCACCAGTGACGCCAGAGCAGATGGATGGTTTTTACAAGATGGCGTATTCGAGTGTGAAAGATATCCAGCTCAAACGCATCCCGTCCAGTGCCCACTTCATCATGTGGGACCAGCCTGAGCAGTTTCAGGCTGAGGTTAAAGGCTTTTTGAAATAGGTTTGCAAGGCTGGCTGGAGCTCAGCCTTCAGCCCAGCCTGCAAAGGGCTTGAGTCTTGAGCCAGCGGTTTTTCTTCCTTGAAAACCCCGTCGCCTAGTCGTTTCGTCGCCATGTTGCGCTGAAACGACGGGCTATCATTACTTGCCAGTACCCAAGGTATAGCCACACGATACCTTCACAAAATCCCCTCAGTTTTTAAAGCTTTTTGACAATGCTGTCATCCATTACCCTTGCTATTGCGTTATTGCAGCAAGAGGATAGAAGAGCTTTGTGCCATGCGGCAATGTCACATGCAGGTGAGCTCTCCATCCGTTTGATAAGTTGCAAAGTAATGGAATCAAAGGAGTGAGATATGGCATACGTCTATGGTGATGATGGTGTGTACGATGAGAGAACCAAGGGTTACGACTCCAGTTCGCTTAGCGCCAATTTCCAGGTCAATCTGGGCAAAGTGTCGTTTGGCAAATTGTCTGCAACGGATTTGACTGACTGGTATCAGCTCAATCTGGATGGCCCCGGTACTTATACTTTGGTGGTGTCTACCGACGTCGTCAATAACTATAGCGCCACCAATGAATGGCGCGAAACCTATAGCGGCATAGAAGTCAAAATCACTGACAGTGCAGGCAACCCGCTGGCCGGTCTTGATACCAGCTATGCCAGCCTGACTACCGATGGCAGCATCGTCTTCAATTACACAGGCGGTTATTCTCACGGCGATTTTTTTGTGCGCATCAGCAATCTGTCGTATGCCGCTACTGACTACATCCTGGGTTTGAATCTGGCTGTGCCCGGCAAGAATATCTATGGCACCAGCGGCAATGACTATTTGCAGGGCACGGTGGGTGACGACAATATCGCAGCCGGTGCGGGTAATGACACCATCGTCAGCAGTGCAGGCAATGATATGGTGGATGGTGGCAGTGGCCTCGACTTTTTGCTCCTGGCGGGCAAAATGGGTGACTATGCCATCAACGGCACGACCACCAGTTTTACGGTCAAAGACACGGTAGGCAAGGACGGTACAGATGCAGTGTCCCAGGTAGAACGCCTGATCTTTACTGACTCCGCACTGGCCTTTGATATCAACGGTGCGGCTGGCCAGGCTTACCGCCTTTACCAGGCAGCATTTGGCCGCAAGCCGGACATGGCAGGCTTGGGATACTGGATAGACAGAATGGACCATGGCGTCAGCCTGACCCAGGTTGCGGCAGGATTTTTTCAGTCGGCAGAATTTCAGAAGCTGTATGGCAGCTTCCCCAGCACGACGACGCTGATCAATAATTTTTACCAGAATGTCTTGCATCGTGCGCCGGACCAGGCGGGTTTTGATTACTGGTCCAACCAGCTCAACAAGGGCATGATTTCACCCGCAGGTGCGCTCGCCAGTTTTTGCGAAAGCGCAGAAAACCAGGCCCAGGTGATAGGGCAGATACAAAATGGTGTGGTCTATACCGAATGGCTGGGATGAGCCGGGTAGCAATCATGTAAGAAATCTTGTTATTGAAGACGTGAATGTCAAACATGAAGCCAGTGCTGTGAGATCAGCACTGGCTTCATGCTTTTGTGCGTCTTGTGTGCTGGGCGCGTATATCTGATGTATGAATTTATTGCATCCAGCGCCCATGTGATAGGGGGGGAATGCTGCGAAATGCAGTTTCTGGAGTTTAATAAAATATTGCTATAATCGTAAATAATTAAATATAATGCAACATCGTATAGTAATGTTGCAGACTATAAGTCCATGTCGGCAGGATCATGAAACACGATGCAGAGCGCCATTTTTCGTTCTCACAATTTCTGCATGAGCCAATTTTTCTTAGGCGCAACTTGGTACTGCTTAGTTGCAACTTAGTTACAACTCAGGTACATCTGAGGTACAACTTAACTACAATTTAGACGTAACTTAAATGCAATAGTAATGCTTGCAGCAGGCATGAAGTCTGGCGAGCGCAGGCAGGTCACTCATTTTAAGATGCGTTTGCACTTCGAACTTCAATCCACCTTTTAATTGGAGCCTTTAATGAAGGTCAGCACAATGGCTAATGTAGATAATTTTAATTCCCTCGGCGTGCTTCGTGCATCTGGTGTGAATATCATCCAGGCGGTCGTTGACTCCACACCGCCGGCCCTCAATTCTCTGATCATTCCTGCCAGCATCAATCTGGCAAATGGCAACGCACCATTGCTCATCAGGGCCAGTGCGACAGACGTAGGTTCAGGTGTTGCCAGTGTCATGATAGAACTGGATAATTTTATTGCCTATGATGTCAAAACACATGGCGGCACCTTGAGTGCCTTTGTGATTGACGGCCAGGATGATACCTGGGCAGACGGGCAATCCAGCCAGACTTATACCATCGCCAGCATCAACAAACCCGGTGACTATCATGTGTTGCGTGCGTCCGTCATTGATAATGCCGGCAATAGCGTGACTTATGAGGCGGCGCAACTCAAGGCCATGGGCGTGAACACGACGATCAGCGTGCTGACCACGGCTGACAATATCCCGCCCACTGTATTGTCACTGGGGGCTACAACAACGGGCAATGCTCTTCCCGCCAGTGGTGGTGACGCGGTGTTTACTTTTAGTGAGGCGATACAGGCAGGCACGGGCAATATTGTTCTTAAAGACGGTGCAGACAATGTGGTCGCCAGTTTTGATGTGGCTACTAGCCCCAATATTATTATCGCTGGCAATACTCTGACCATACACCCCAATGCTGCCTTGCCGTTCGATACCAATTACAGTATCAGTCTACCGGCTGGCAGCATCAAAGACCTGGCGGGTAATACTTATGCAGGTTCAAGTACCTACTCATTCTGGACTGCATCCAACCCCGCCCTGATAGGCCAGACCATCAACGGCACGGACGGTAATGATGTGTTGATGGGCACCAATCTCAACGACAATATTTCTGCCGGTGCGGGTAATGACCGCATCATTGCCAGCCCCGGCAATGATGGTATCTTCGGTGAAGGCGGGTTGGATACGCTGGTCCTGTCCGGCAAGATGGCAAACTATACGATATCGGGTACACCTGCGTATTTCATTCTCAAAGATAATGTGGGCAATGATGGTTCAGATTCCGTCGGCCTGGTGGAAAGACTGCAGTTTACCGATGCGACCATTGCCTTTGATCTCAATGGTGTTGCCGGTCAGGCTTATCGCCTGTATCAGGCAGCATTTGGTCATAAGCCTGACTTGGCGGGTCTGGGATATTGGATCAAGGCCATGGACAATGGTGCAAGCTTGAATTCAGTAGCAGCAAGCTTTGTCCAGTCAGCAGAGTTCCAGCAACTATATGGTAGTAAGCCTGGCAGCAACCCCAGCACCACGACCCTGATTACCAATTTTTATCAAAACGTTTTGCACCGCGCACCGGATCAGGCGGGCTTTGATTACTGGTCCAACCAGCTTAACCAGGGCCTGGTCACGCCCGCCGCCGCACTCGCCAGCTTTTGTGAAAGCGCAGAAAACCAGGTGCAGGTTTTGGGGCAGATTCAACAGGGTATCGTGTATACGGTGTGGCTTGGGTAGCATGTCCTGTTGGCATGCTTGGTCACTGATCAGGCATGATCTTGCCCAGGTAGGGGGCGCAAACCTTAAATTGCGTACAAGTTGCGAAAACAGAAATGCAGGGCAAAATATGTGGGGTGAAATATGGCAATAATTCACCCCATTTTTTATCACAAGCCTTCTATTAAATCAGTCAATGATGACATCTGGATGACATGTCCTGTGATCCATGATGGCTGTTGCATCCACCCATCATTATTTCCTTGCTGATATTGCAGTGCGCAAATCTGTTTGCTACATTGCAGCCATGATAAAAACAAAAAGAATAAGTAGTAAATTAGGTGCCAGTTTGTTTGCCCTGGTGTTTGTAGTCGGATTTGGTATAGGTGGCTGGTACGGTGGTGTTTTGCCGATGGCCCGGCAACTGCAGGGCTGGTGGCGTGCCGGTGACCTGGTGGCGGTGCAGGCCAGAGTCGACAAGCTGGAGCTGCGCGAGCATCGCTCTGAAGATGGCCCCAGTTACTCGGTTGATGCTGAATTTGTCTATCAGTACGACGGCAAGACTTACCGCAGCAAACGCATCAGTGTTGGCGGCGATAACAGCGATGGTTACAATGGCTACAATCACAGGACCCACGCCAACCTGCTGCAAGCCCGCAGCAACGATCAAAGCGTCACCCTCTGGATAGATCCGCAAGACCCTGCCTTTGCCGCGTATGACAGGCAAATGCACATCAATCGTTTGATATTCCTCATCCCCTTTGCTACCTTGTTCCCGGCTGTCAGCCTGGGTGCCTTATGGGCGTTGTGGGCGATATGGTTCAAGCCCGATGAAGAAGAAACGGACGGCGTGTTCAGTGGGAATGGACAGCATGCTCCATATGGCTCTTCAGGCAAGCTGGAACTACAGGCAGAACGCAGTGGTGCCGCCGCCCTGACCGTGTTTGCCGTGATCTGGAACCTGATCTGCATGCCGATTGCTGCCACGGTATATATGCAAAAGAATGCAGGTGGCATGTTGATCGCCTTCATCACCCTGTTTCCGCTGGCAGGCGTGGGCCTGTTCTGGGCAGCAATACGCATGGGGTTTTTGCGCAGGCGCCTTGGTAATCCTGGCCTGAGCATGGCGCAACAGCCATATACCGGAGTAGAAGATTTACCGCTGCGACTGCGCTTTGATCCGGCTTTGGGGCAGCGCATGCGCACGGCGGCAACGCACTATCCAGTGAAACTGGAAGTGCTTTGTGAACATGAAGACCGGCGCGGTGAAGACACAACGACCAAGCAGTTGTGGTCACAAGAACTGGGCACAAAACAAGTCTTGCATGGTGCGCAGGGCATGGACTTTAACCTCAGCCTGCCCGCAGACATGCCCGCCAGCGGCACGCAGGATCACAAAGACGTAGAGGTTATCTGGAAGCTCAACATCAAGGTGCTGGATGCCGACCTGATCTTCAAGTTGCCAGTGCGGCAGGGTGTGGGCGGGCCAGTCAATGCCAGCGAGGTGCTTGAGCAGCTATACCCCCGCGAGCCTATTACCCTATTTGGTCTGCCCAGACCACCAGGCGACAGCCGCAAGCAAACCCGTAGCTGGTTCTGGGCCTATGGCATCTTCTTTATCCTGATTGCGATTACCGCAGTCGCCATTTTCAGTAGTGCGGGTGATAGCGGCAGTCGCAGGCATAGTGCAAATAATGATCATACAGAGGTACAAACCGAAACACTGGCGCAGCTAAAAGCCAGGCTGGATGCAGGTGCCGATGTCAACGCCAGAGATGCTGAGGGAAGCAGCCTGCTGATGCAAGCTGCCGACAACAACGACATTGCCAAAGTGCGCTACCTGCTGGAAAAAGGCGCGCAAGTCGATCTGGTGACACCGCTGGACGCAAACGGCAATGGCGGGCGTAGCGCCCTGTTTGCCGCCATACACAATGATGGCATAGAGATCGTGCAGATGCTGGCAGACGCTGGTGCTGATCTGCGCCGTCCAGGCAACAAAGTATGGACGCCAGCGCATTATGCTGCCTACAAAGGGGCACTGAAGAGCTTGCGCTACCTGCATGAACGCGGGGTCGCCATCGACCAGGTTTTCGATGGCGGACGCGGTTCCACTCCCTTGATGATTGCTGTCCAATACAATCAGCTGGCCGTGATCAGTTTCCTGCAACTGGCAGGAGCAGACCGCAGCAAAAAAGACTTGTATGGCGAAGATGCCTGCGGCTATGCACGGTATTTCAAACAGGCACAGGCTGCTACGGCGCTGGGGTGTTCATGAGTGTATTGTCAGCAAGCGCCAGGAATGCAAAGCCCCTGCAAGCAGGCAAGTATATACATGCGGAAGACGCAAAACATACTATTGCCATTGTGGTGTCAGTTATCTGGTTGATTGTCAGTGCAGCTTTTAGTTGGCAGATATGGAAAGACTGTGCCGGTGCTTGTGCCATGGGTGAGTATCTGCTCATGCTTTCTCCCTTGGTTGGTGCCATGATGCTGGCGTATGGATGCAGACAGATTTACCTATGCAAGCGCCTCGGTGAGGTGGTCTTGCAACTGCAACAACCATTACATCCAGCTTGCAGGGATGTGCCAGCGACTTTGTATTTCATGACCGGACTGGGGCAGGCCATGCGTCACCCTGCTGCAGCCTACCCGTTGGCATTGGAAATCGTCTGCACCCATGTGGAAAATAGCGGTGAGGACGCGAGCACGAAAACCTTGTGGTCGCAAAAGCTCAAGGGCAGACACATCGCCCACGGCGCAGGCAGCACAGACTTCACGCTTAGCCTGCCTGCAGACCTGCCAGCCAGCGGTAATCTGGGACGCACAGAGATCAAGATCATCTGGAAATTGCAGCTCAGGGTACTTAGCGCAAAAGTGAGTTTTGTCTTGCCCGTGAAGGTATTGGCCGGGCCCTAGATCTTTTGCAGATGCCGCAAGATGCTCAGGATGCCTGCTTCCATTTTTTGCCGGGCAGAAGAATTGGCAGAATGTACGCGCATTTCCTGTGGCGGTATAAAGCCCTTGGTCATGACGGCTTCTTCTATCCATAACACTACATCGTAGCCGGTGCCTCGGTCATCATTTCCCAAGTCATGATCAAGGCTCAGATGGGTGACCTCACCTGTTTGCAGCAAAGCGATAGTGTCTTCCGGCCAGTAGGTACGTGTCCAGCCTTCAGGCGTTACTCTTTCGTCGTCAAGATAAACTTTCATGTATTTTCAGATTCTCATTTTTGGAAATTATTGTTCAGCTTATCCATTTCAGTACTGCTTTTCTTGAGATGTCGTTGCTGCGTTTCTTCCTGTTCCTTGAGGATGTCTTGCAGCTTCTGTTGATGTTGATTGTATTTTGTCAGAGTGGCCTGGTCGCGGAACATCAATTGTTCCCCCTGAATAGTCCATTTCTTTTTTTCTGCCAATACCATGAGCATGCTTTCAATTTCCTGTACGGCTTTCTTTTCAAGCTGCCAGTTTTGCATGATCTGGGCTTTTGAATTTTGTGCGCCCCGGTTAAAGCCTTCCAGCATGCTTTGCTTTGTGCCTTCATCGAGGGACAGTGAACGGATTTTTGCCCTGCCTGTGTCATACAAGCTGTCTGTGCTGGCCTCGAATTTGCCGATGATGGCCTTGGCCTTATCCAGGATGACTTTACTTTCAAGCATATCTTTATCATGTGCAATGCGCTTGTAATCCATGATGCGGTCCCAGTCTGCTGCATTGAGCTCGCGCAAATAATCATTCTTGAAGGCCGCAGCACTATTCATGAAGTCTTTCATGAAACGTTCCATTTCCCCAAACTGGCCACTTGCTTTGGGCGTGGTCGCCGGGCCGGTTTCCACAATCTGGGACAGCACATTACCGTCTTTGCTGTCATTGTTTTTTTGTATGGCCGTGGCCAGGCGCTGCATTTCCTCCTTGGCAGATTGCATGGCGACACTAGCTTGCAGCTTCTGTTTGTCCATGCTGATCTTGCCTGCCGCGAACATGGCAATATAAAAAAACAGCAGGACAGTGATGTAGTAAGCCCCGCTGCGCTTGCGCAAGAACAAGCCATAAAATGCAGCTGCACCAACAGCAGCATAGATAAAGAGTTGCCCTGCCAGGTAAGCCATGCTCCCCATGTTTTTATTGCCCAACTGATAGGCAATATAGGCTGCTGCTGCACAGGCAGGTGGCAAGAATATCAGCCACAACCAATTGCTTGGCCGGGATGTATTTGTTTGATCTTGTTCATTCATGGCAGGGACTTGAAATAAGATTTAAAAAGGCAGTGCACAGAGCGAAATCATAGCCTGAATCACGCATGAGAGTGTGCCGCAATGTTGATTTTAATGCAAATGCTTATCCCACCCCTGTTCTTGTGTCCAGGGGACGCATGGCGTTCACCTGCTACAAAATGTTGCCAGTCTTGATTTGGCGGGCAAAGCTCATTAGAATATGCATGCTTTTCTTTGATTGTGACCGATGCCCCGGTCGGTAATGTCAGGTCGATGGAATCGCTGCGCCATATTAGGCTAAGACGCCCTGATGTGACAGAACCGAAGCCGGTCCCTGGGTTTTTCTTTCGATTCATGTCAACTACTATGAAAACTTCTATCTCTCGCTATCGTGCCAGTGCCACGCATTTCTTTTTGAGCTGCATGGTGGGTCTGTGTTTGCTCTTGATGTGCTGGTATATGTGGTATCCGGCACCCATGTTAAGTGCTATCGGTGGTTATGAAATTTTCTTCCTGATTGTTGGTATTGACGTCGTGCTGGGGCCAGCACTGACGCTGGTTGTTTTCAACCCCAAGAAGAAATGGCTGGTGCTGGATCTGGCGGTTATCGCTGTTGTGCAGATGTCGGCATTCTTGTATGGCGTCAGCACCTTGCTTGAGGCCCGCCCAGCGTATATTGCCGCTTTGGGAGAGTCTTTCCAGGTCATACAATCGTCTGAAATCACCGACACCAATCTGAATAAGGCAAAAACCACCCTGCCATTGTGGGGACCCAAGCTGGTCGGTGTCAAAGACCCTGTTGACCCTGTTGATATCAGTGCAGCCAAGTCCATGGAATCTGTGGGTGGTGGTAAAGGCCACATGCCGCATCTGCATATTCCTTATGCAGACATGAAAGACGAGCTGCTGAAACATGCCCTGGATTTTGAGGCGCTGGAAAAAAATAATGAGGACAAAAAGGCAGACATACAGGCCTGGCTTAAATCAAACGGCTGTGATGAAAAAACCTGCAAATACCAGCCAATCAAGATACGGGTAACTACCTTCCCTGCCGTGATCGATGCAAAAACGGCGGCCTATAAAGGCATCATGCCGATTGCCCTCAAACTGTAATGCTCACCCGGCCTGGCAGGACTCACAGAGTCTGACCAGGCCAATTCTTGAAATGTATCCCGAATGGCATCCGCAAAGGAAGGCAAGCTGGCATTGATCATTTTTGCAGTAGCAATTTTTTTCAGCTACGCACATCCCTATCATATCCATCCCTACAGAACTTATTACCATGAACTGATCATCTGCCTTGGTCTGGTCGGTGCAATGGCGTATTTTGTTATTCGCCCGGCACCCCCAACTACGCTGGGAGCAGAGTTGACCGCGCCCGTCAAGGCAGCCGCAGTGCATCTGCGCTTTCCGGCTTTGCTGGCATTGCCAATAGTGATCGTGCTGCTGATCTTGCTACAGGTCGTGCTAGGCATGATAGTACCAGCCAGCTTTGTCGCCTTTCCCATCATGTATTTGCTGCTGTTTGCTCTTGCCATCGTGTTTGGCAGCAGCCTGGCGCTGGACAAGTCAACACTTGACATGGCGGTGGCAGCAATTGCATTGGCCAGTCTGCTGGCAGCGTCGCTGTCGCTGGTGTTCCAGCACATCCAGATCATGGGGCTGGATGCGACGCCATTTGTCATGTACATCGCCAAAGACCCCAATGTCGCCATGCGCCCGTTTGCCAATGTGGCGCAACCAAATCAACTGGCCCTGCTGTACTTCTTCGCGCTGGCAGGGCTTTGGTATTTTTATCGCACACACACATTTTCTGCCTTCAGCTCCGCCGCCATCGCCGCCCTTATCTTGTGGGGTACAGTGCTGACACAATCGCGCATAGGCTGGATTTTGGTGCCGCTGTTTTTTGTCTATACCGTCCTGCAACTGGATTCAAACAGGCGCAAGGGTGCACTCGTCATGCTGGCCCTGGTCATTCTGTATGCAACGCTGACCTTTTGTTTGCCACAAATCAGCCAGGCCTTGGGTTTTTCTGCAGGCTCCGTGGCAGACCATGTGGGCGGACGTTCAGAGCGTACCGGCCTGTGGCAAACAGCCTGGCAACTGGCAGCACAACACCCCTGGCTGGGTGTCGGCTGGTTTGGCTACGGCCCCGGCCAGGTCAGCGTAGGGGCAGATTTCGCGTCCAGCACCTATGCCGAGCATGCACATAATCTACCCTTGAACCTGGCCGCCGAACTAGGCTGGCCAGCAACAATACTGATCATGGGTGGCCTGTGCTGGTGGTTTTACCAGACCTGCATTAATTCACCAAAAATCAATGCACCAAAAACCAATGCACCAAAAACCAAACCATCAAACAGCACTGCCTTGCAATTTTGCAGTCTGTGCCTGTTTGCCGTCGGTGTACACAGCATGGTCGAGTTCCCGTTGTGGTATGCCTTTGTGCTGATACCGGTTGGCGTCATCATGGGCATGCTGCACCAGCTGCGCTGGCCAGACGCTGGCACAGTGATCAAACCAGGTATCGTGCTGGCAGGGTTTGTCCTGGCCTGTGTCGTCATGGCAGCAGTGACACTCGATTATCAACGCGTCGTCGTCGGCTTCAGGTCTTTGCGCAGCGTGCAGTCAGGCCAGCAGTCGCAAGAGAAATTACTGCAAAAACCCCGCTTCACCCTGTTCCCGCAATTCTTTGAATACTTCAAGCTGACCCGCATCAAACCGCATGAAGGCATGTCGGCAGAAGAGATCGCCTACATCGAAACCTGGAGCCCCCGCTTCGGCTTCGTCCACATCCTCAGCCAGCAAGCCGAGATGTATGCACTTAACGGCCAACCCAAAAAAGCCGCCCGCATCATGCTCACCCTGCAACGCCTGCACCCCATTCCTTATCCGGAATATTATGATTACTGGAAAGCCAAGGGGGCAGAAGACCCGCGTTATCAGGCGGTGTTTGAGACCATGCCTGCGCGGGATGCGCCTTAGGTAACGGTTCGGGTTTCGCTAAATAAACACCTGCGGCTAAGTTTTTACTAAGTAACCCCGTTGAGCGTGAGGCGGCCAAGCAATGTAAATGTAAGAATTCTAATGTAGGCGGGTATGATCAAGCTGGTGCCAGTGGAGTGGTAATTGGTAATACTGATTCACCAAGTGATCAAAGCGTTGGTGTTGGTGTAGAGGTTGGAGTTTTAGTTTCGGTAAGCGGGCAAGCGTCTATTGGTTTGAATTTAGATAAAAATGTCAGTTCTGTAGGAGGGGCTACTGGTCACGGCGGCGGAGGTTTAGGATTTAGCGCTGGCGTCGATTTTTGTCAGTCGTCTACTATATGTACAGAAAAATGCGAAGATTAATGAAAGCTAGTTACCATATACCTACGATATTGATTTGCCTTGCGCTTTTATTCTTGACTATATCCTATGGTAAAAGTGCAGGCTTGAATCAGACTGCTATAAAAGCATTGAGCTTTGTTTTTTTTATTATTATTTTTATTTTGTCTGGAATTAATGTTTTTAACTCCCATAAGCGAGTTTGGTCTTACATTTTTGGTCGACAAAATACTGACAAAAGCAAAGAAATCAAAGAAAAGTAAGTAATAATAAATTGTTTACCTTGCAAGATAAATAGTATCGAAAGACCACACAGACGGGGTCACTCATTAGCCTCCTGTAGCCAAGTAGTTGAACAACATACTCGCAACATACGGCGATCATATTTTCTACTCCACCACACGCTTGTTTCAAAATGCCGTCGTGCCTTTTGCTTCAACGTGTGGTTGCGTGAATCGCAGCTTCACCCATGTGTCTCTGGCGAAACATCATCCTGGTTTCGCCCACTAGTACAGCTACTCCAGAATCATCTCAGTACCGCGTTGCTTCCAGGTGATAGGCAGATATGTGGCTACCGGATTTGGTTACAACCCCGTTTCCATTTTCGTTCTGCCGGTATCGCTTACCGTCGGTAGCCCATTCTCAGCCGCACAATAAGCGCCTTGCGCACACATCTACAGTAGAGTTGCCTTGAGAGTAATAAAACTCAAGCGTTAAAATTTCCATTGACAAAAAATACAAATAATATCAATATTAAAACCCTCGAATGGAAACGTTTCCAATTTAATGTGAATTAAATGAGAGCAAGTTCGGGAATTTGTATCAATGCTCTTTACACATAGCTCAGACAGACGTATTTGACAGTGCTTTTCCATGTCAAGCCGTCTAATTCCTGTTTTTAAAATTGAAAATTACGGAGGCATGATGAAACGGCAGGACTATCGTCTCAACAAACAAAAACGCAATAGCACACTCACCGCCATTGCTGCGAGTATCTTGCTGGCTTATGGCGCGCAAGCCAATGCCAGTGTCACTAATCCTGTGATAGGCCGGCTGATTTGGTCTGAAGAGTTTAATGGCAGCAGCCTCAACACTGGTTTGTGGACTGCCTATGATGGCAATGGCTGCCAGATTAATTTGTGCGGCTATGGTAATCAGGAACTGGAATACTACAGCCCGAACAATGTCTCGATACAAAACGTCCCGTTTGAACCAGGCACGCGCGCATTGGCTATCCAGGCAAAAAACCAGGTTATCGGCAGCAACGTCTTCACATCCGGAAAAATTTCTTCTGCGGGCAAAGTACAAGTCCAATACGGCATGGTGGAGATGCGCGTCAGCACACCACAAGTCGGAACCGGACTGTGGCCTGCCGCCTGGATGCTGGGTACCAGCCCGCAAACCTGGCCGCGCAACGGCGAGATCGATATTATGGAAATGGGGCATAGCAACGCTGGCAGGGCACTGGCTGGCTACCCGGCGATTAATAATTATGTAGGATCAAACGTCATTACCTATCAGGACGCAGCTTGCGTGCCGGGCAACCCCAGTTGTGCCGCTTCGACTGCGTGGCAAACCAAGAACTGGTATATCGCTTCGACACCTTTGATCAATCGCTTCGTCACTTACCGCCTTTACTGGACCGATGCACAGATGCGCTTTACCGTCATCGATAACGGTGTAGAGCGCGACATGTATCAAAATCCTTTGCCCGTCAATTCAACTTCGCTGCAGGCACCGTATTACCTGCTGTTTAACCTTGCTGTAGGCGGCAATTTCACCGACGCTGCAACGCCAGCGCAAGTGACCACAACTTTGCCTGGCACCATGTATGTCGATTATGTGCGGGTCTATGAGCTGGATGGCAAAGGCACGGTAAAAGTGGGTAACCCCAACGTGCCCGAGGTGGGTAAATTTGGCGTGTTCACCGATCTCACCGCAGTCAATAATAAACAGGCGGCTGGTGTCAGTTCCGACGTGTGGAACTGGAATCAGGCATCGATGTCGGCGGGTTCTACCGCACCGTATGAAGGCAGCAATGTCATCGCCTGGAACTACACCGCCGCCAACCAATGGTTCGGCAGCAGCATACAATCGCGTCAAGTGCGTGACATGAGCAACTACAGAAATGGCACGCTGAAATTCAAGATCAAAATACCCGCCAACGTCGCCTTCAAAGTCGGTATCGGTGATACTTACACCAACCAGGGTTCAGTCACATTTCCCGCAAGCGTGGCGAGTTATGGCCTGGTACGCGACGGCAATTGGGGCACAGCGACCATCCCGATTTCTGCACTTGCGGGTAATTTGATCGCCTTGCAATCAATGTCTGATCTGTTCCAGATCTACAGCGTCGATGGCAGCCTGCCCGGCAGCACTTTCCAGTGGGCGGTTGACGATATTATTTGGGACACTGGTGTGCCAACGCCTACACCTACGCCAACGCCAACGCCAACACCGACTCCAACACCAACACCAACACCAACACCAACACCAACACCAACACCAACACCAACACCGACTCCGACTCCGACTCCGACTCCGACTCCGACTCCGACTCCGACTCCGGTTTCAAGCAGTGCCACGCAAACCAACGCAAGCACATTGCAGTTTGGTATCAACACCTCGTCATGGGCCGATGTGCATTACACGGTCAACTCCGGCGGCCAACAAAACTTCCGCATGACTCAATCCAACGGTAACAATAGCTACGCAGTCAGCGGACTCAAAGCAAGGGACCTGGTGAAATACAACTTCACTTATTGGGACGTTGCGAAAAATTATGCAGTCGATACAGGGCAGCAGAGTTTTACGATGAAGTGATTTTTTTAGCTTATGGAGAGAACGGTCGTAAGGAATTTACGACCGGTTTTTTTGACTACTTTACGCACGAATCGATTCCTAAAACAAAAAAAGGGATACAAAGAGGATCTTACTTTTATGCGTTTTTGTTGTATGAATTGTCGTAGTGTTAGATCTGACTCTGGATTCAGATGTGCGGTTTTGAGTTGGTCGCTGCACACTATCATTGCTTGTACCGTCTGGTCTGCAGCCTATTGCGAGCTAATGTTGATCAGGACGAACTGTTCGCTGTAGTTAAAACTCTTTTTCCGCGACGAGACGCTGACGTGTTCGATTAGCTCTTTTCAGTCCGGCGGAATCCCACGCGACGTACGTTGCGCCGCTACGGCGCAGCTTGCGAGTGACGAGAGCAACGTTAGCATTATTTTTTTCATGATATTTGTAATTTATTTAACGGTTGGAATGTAATAAAATGTTACGATTGGAGCTTGGTAATTTATATACATTGCTCGACAGTATCAGCGTGGAAACACTGAGGAAATCATTGGAAGAAGAGGCATCGATTACACAACGAGGCAAGGGTATCGTAAGAGGACTTTGCTGACCGGTGTGGATTCTTCGAAGTCACATGAAACGGATCGAGCGCGGCACGCCTAACCTATCGCTGGACGGTATTGAGCGCCTAGCGACCGCGTTCGGGATCATGGCAGAGGAATTATTAAAAGGAATGTAAGTGGTAATTTTGTAACGAGCTTGAATTGTTCTGTATCGAATAGTTATGTCGAACCAACTATAAGTCGATGTCCACAATTGTCGATGTGGACTACAAGCATTAATTAAAGGTGAACATATGTCGGACAGTTACGAAAAAATCCAAAACATTGATCCAAATTCGTCAGTGCTACTATTTGGAGCAGGCTTTAGCTTTGAAAGTGAGAATATTCTAGGCAAAAGACCGCCCAATGGAAGCGCGCTTCGCCGCCATTTTATTAGTGCACTTGGCCTGCCTCCTGATACCGAATACGATCTTCCCGTACTCTCTGATGAATTTGCGGAGCAGGACAACAATAGATTATTTCAAGAACTGTATAACATTTTTCGAATTCGGAGCATTGGTCCAAATCAGAGCTCCATACTTTCCGAAAATTGGCTTAGAATATATTCGACAAACTATGACGATACAGTGGAAATTTTTAGGATAAACAATAGCATTGCATTGAATTCATTTGATTCGTCTGATCCCATCCCTACAAAGCTGCCCAAAAATAGCATTATTCACTTGCATGGAAGTATTCGCGCGGCAACTCCAGAGAACATTCGTGAAAGTCTAGTCTTAGGCCAAAGTTCGTATGTGCGCCAATATCTAGAAAAATCCCCTTGGTATAGTCAATTTCAGGCCGATATAAAATTCGCGTCTAAAATATTTATTGTCGGTTATAGCTTGGTGGACTACCATATTTCCGCACTTCTTCTACAAAACCCAGAAATTGCGAAGCGAACATTTTTCATCCAAGGACCTACCCATGATGACCTTTTTGTCCGCAGAACAAAAAACTATGGGGAAACCCTTTTTATCGGATTGGATGGGTTTGCATCTGGTATAAAAAAACTGCCGAGACCAAGACCAATATCAGATATTACTTCATTAAAAGGCTTTCGTTACTTCGACCCGCAGAGAGATAAAAAAAGCATTAAGGCCCCAACAGCAAGCGAAATCTCTGATTTACTAATATTTGGCGCATTCAATTATTTGCGCTGTGTTTCCACACTTCCCAATCAATCTTACGTGATATCGAGAAGTGAAGAGATAAAAAAACTTCATTGTGAAATTGAAGTCAACAAAAGCATAATAGTAGACAGCCGACTTGGAAATGGGAAAAGTATATTTATCTATCTTGCTCTCATTGAATTAAGCGCAAATGGATATTCCTGCTTCGTCTTTAAGGAGAATACCGCAAACCTCGAAGAGGAAATAAACCTCATCAAGGTGGTGCCAAAGTCGGTAATATTCTTTGAAAATTATACGTCATCTCAAGATTTCATTCTAAAGTTACAATCAGATTTGCCGAATGCCAAGTTCATTTTTGAAATCAGAACGAGCATCGTCGAAGTCCGTTATCATGAAATTGACAAAAATATTCCGAAACCGTACGCAAGAATTGGCTTGAATCGCCTATCTGAATCGGACTTAGACGCTTTCAAGAATCTGTGTGGTGCTGCAGGGTTAGGCTCCGCACAAATTCGAAAAGGCATTACTTCTTCAGAAATGCGCGACATTTTGCTTGAGATATTCGAAAGCAATAATATACGGGATAAAATAACTAAAACTTTAGAACCGATTTTCACTAGTGGCCCAAGGAGAAAAATTCTACTGTTAGCAACCCTCTTGAGTCGCTTCCAAGTATTCACTGAGCCAAGTTTTATAAAAATAGTAACTGGATTTGATCCTTACAAGGAATTTCACGACATAAAAGAAGTCTCTGATGAGCTTTTTGAGATTACTCTAGATGAATTCCGAGTGAGATCATCAGTATTTTCTGAATATGCAGTGCAGAATTTATTGGATACTGGTGAAATTATTGAGTGCATTGTAAACGCTGCACTTGCTGCTGCCTCAAGGAAGAGCGAAAGAGTCTATCGTGTCCTAATGTCAAATTTAATACAATATTCAAATATCAAACATGTACTAAAACGACATTCCGACTCGACGGCCTTAGTTATTGGTATCTACGAGAGACTACGTTATGACATTAGAACAAATAATGAACCCTTGTTTTGGTTGCAATATGCCATTCTGATGGTGGAAAACAAAAATCTTCTCACGGCATGGGAATTTATTGAAACTGCGTACGATTGCGCTCATGATCGAACCGGGTTCCAAACGTATCAAATTGATACCCAGGCATTCCGAATTTTGTTACTATCTGAGACCGAAAACCCTTCTGGCTCTCAGGTTGTTAAATTCGAAGAAATTCTACGATATGTCGAAATAATAAATACCATGCTTAACGAGGAAAGTCATCGAGATTTCGCCATTCGGGTTCTGAACAATATCCATCTATTCTTAAAGAAACGAGCCACTGACTTAACGGCTTTTGAAAAAACAGCAATGCTCGCATGGCTGTCAACTTTAACTTCTACATTGAATAACCTTCCTACGGTTTATCGAGCGAATTCCGGATCGGATCAAATATCTATGAGCATTGAAAGCTCAAAACTGTTTCTTAGCACTTAATGGGTACGCCGATTCTTGTTGCAATAATTTCCGCTGCCGTAAGTTTGACAATCGCTGCCATCACGTTCTTTTTTTACCAAGCAAAAGAACGTGAGTCAGAATGGCGAAAGCAAAAGTCCGATCACTATCGAGAATTTTAAGACGCATTTTGCGGCACCGTCGGAAGCGACACCACGAAAAAGGAGAGGACGGGGCATGTCTCTTAAGCAAACATTCTAGGTCATTGATTTTCAATGAGTAAAAATCTCGTGTTTGCTTCGGCACGATTTTCGGCAGCGAGCCGATTACTGCGCTAACATTCCTACAGAACCTGCGGTCAGTTCTAACAGTCATACATTTCAAACCTTTAATTGCAGCAATCATTACCGCATCTATGGCTGAAAAAGAAGACTTGGCCACGCCTATGATAGCGACTTTGCCGCCGAGCGCCTGGTACAGATGCCAGCCCAAGCCAGGCTTGCTGGTACCATCCAGATAGACATAACCGTCGATGACGATTCAATCTGGTTCAATTTCATGCTGGGACAGCAACTGCAAAATGCAGGGGAGTTCACGCTTGTAGAATTCGCCCGGCACATACCCGGCCACACTGGTTGTATGGCTGACGCAGGTTTTCTCAGGTTTGTCATCGCTCCAGTCATGGAACACCACACCGGCGGCATAGGCATGGTTGTTACCAATAGCGGTAGTATCGGCGGCATCTGCTGTGGCACCATCATTGTCAGCATAAGCAACATCTACCGCCAGCAAAGTGGCTGGTTTTGCTGTCATTTGTCGATATCCGCCACCCAGTCGCCTGATTTACCACCATGTTTCTCCAGCACACGGATATCTGTCATGACCATGCCCCGGTCAACGGCTTTGCACATGTCGTACACAGTCAGCAGGCCGACTTGCACTGCGGTAAGGGCTTCCATCTCGACACCGGTCTTACCAACTGTTTCAACCTGGGCCTCGCATGTAACAGTGTTGTTACTTGCATCAATGCTAAAATCAACAGTGACACGGGTGAGTGCCAGCGGGTGGCAGAGCGGGATCAGGTCGCTGGTACGCTTAGCAGCCATGATGGCGGCTATGCGGGCTATGCCGATGACATCGCCCTTTTTTGCACTGCCTTGCTGGATAATTGCCAGTGTGGCAGGCAGCATGCGGATATGGCCGCGGGCGATGGCGATGCGGTGGCTATTGTTTTTATTGCCAACATCCACCATATGGGCTTGACCACCTGCGTCGAAATGGGTCAGTTCGTGAGTCAATTCGTTGGGCAGGTCGGGTTTGCCGGGTTTGCTTGTATCTGTGCTCATTATTGTGTAAAAAGATAATGGTGTAAAAAGATAAAAATAGAGATGAGGACTTAAGAAAAATCGCTCCAGCCCTGTTGCACATGCCATTGGTCGTGCCAGGCTGAAACAATTTTGCGTAAGCCCTGAAAATAAGGAAGCTATTAGTGTCCAAGTATCATAGCATTGCGAACCCTTTACGACGCGCTTTTCAGCTGCCAGCCATTCGTCTGGCGGTCTTGTTGTTGACCAGCGTGGCAAGCGTCAACCTGTCATCCGGACTAGTCCAGGCACAGAACCTGCCGACGCTGGGCGATACCTCGCGTGAAGATTTGTCACCCCTGGCTGAGCGCAAGCTGGGCGAGCAAATCATGAGCGTGGTGCGGCGCGACCCGGACTTCATGGACGACGCCCCCACCAGCGAATACCTGAACCGCCTCGGCAACAAGATGCTTGAAGCCCGGCCCGATGCCCGTGGCGAAACCAATTTCAATTTTGAGTTTTTTGCCGTGCGCGACCCGGTGCTCAATGCCTTTGCTTTTCCGGGGGGATTTATTGGTTTTCATTCTGGCCTGATTTTGGCGGCGCAGTCTGAATCTGAACTGGCCTCTGTCATGGGCCAT
The DNA here is from genome assembly GCA_040390835.1 of Pseudomonadota bacterium. Taxonomy (GTDB): domain Bacteria; phylum Pseudomonadota; class Gammaproteobacteria; order Burkholderiales; family Burkholderiaceae_D; genus Undibacterium. The sequence continues at coordinate 2,024 of JAZJXP010000125.1, read as the reverse complement.
GAAATTGGCCACGTGGCCCAGCGCCACATTGCACGCATGCTGACCAGCCAGCGCGGCGACGCGCTTATCCCGCTGGCAGCACTGGCACTGGCCGTGCTGGCAGCGCGCTCCAGCCCTGATGCTGCTATGGCAATTGCCACAGGCGGGCAGGGTCTGGCGATACAAAAACAATTGAATTTTGGACGGGATGCTGAACGTGAGGCAGACCGTGTCGGCTTCCAGATCTTGCGGGACTCTGGCTTTGATCCCTCAGGCATGGTCAGCTTTTTTGGCCGCCTGCAAAATTCCATGCGCAACTATAACGATAACCTGCCACCGTATTTGCGCAGCCATCCCCTGACCAGCGACAGGATAGCCGACATACAATCGCGCCTGACAGACCAGCGTTACCGCCAGCATGCCGACAGTTTGGAATTTTTACTTACCAAGGCCAGGATCAGGGTATTGCAAGACAGCAGCACCCAGGGTTTGATGGATGCCAGCACTTTTTTTGACACCCAGGCCAAGACTGGCAAACTCGAAGACCAGATCACCGCCAAATATGGCCAGGCCTTTGTCGCCTATAAACGCCTGGACTTTGCCACCGCCCGCAAGCTGCTCGATCAGTCTCGCAAAATGCTGGAGCAGGTGCCCGCGTATAAAAGCATGCTCAGTTACAGCAATATGTATATCGACCTGTCCATCGACATCCTGATCGGTGACAAGCAAACTGCCGCCGCTGTCAAAGAGGCAGAAAAAGGCATGCGCGACTTGCCGCTCTCACGCGGCGTCGCCGTGCAATATGCTGAGGCCCTGCTGGCCGACAGCAAAGAAGAACAAGCCTCCGTCTTTTTACGCGACCAGATCGTCCTGTACCGGCAAGAAGCACAGCTCTACAACCTGCTGGCCAAAGTTTACGCTGCACAAGGCAAGCAAGCCGCCCAGCACGTCGCCCTGGCCGAGGCTTACGGCATAGAGGGCAACCTCGCCGCCGCCCTGCAACAACTCGACATCGCCCGCCGCGAAAAAGATGCACAGTATTTTGAACTGTCCGTCATCGATGCGCGCGAGCGTGAATGGAAAGAAAAGCACAAGGAGCAACTGGCGGAAGAGAAGAAGCGGCGTTGATGCATGATGTGGCAATTTCTTAAGCCTGAGCAAGGCTTTCAGCGATATCTCTTGCTGCTCGTCTGTAGTCTTTCATTTGCTTGTTCCTCTGAAAAGAGTGGCAATGGCGAGGGCGCAGCCTATAAAGTGGATTTGATCAATGCAATCCGCCAATCCAGCAAGATCATCGTCACTGAACACTCGTCCGAGCTGGACTTCATACAAGCAGGGCAAGCGGCCACGCCAAAAGAAAAAGTCTATCGCACCGTGACGCTGACCACACGCGACCGCGAAAACTTCATTGCTGCGATTGAACATGTCTCTGATAAAACTCAGCAGGCTTTCTCCGCCTGTGTTTTTGATCCCCATCATACTGTGTATTTTTATGCACAAGGCAAGCTGAGCAGCAAGCTCGATATTTGCTTTGCATGCTCGCAGCAGCAATGGGATGCGACGAAACATACGCCGCCTGCAGATATCCATGAAGGGCTGGCGCAATTCATTAAGTCGGTGAAATTAGATACTGAAAGAGAATGGGCGAACCTGGTCAGGAATAATATCTGAAATATGACAGGCCCCTACCAACTCGTGAAAAGAGAAATGAGTTTCCCATTGTTACTGTCAACTGCCGAACTTCAATTTAGCGACTTTAAAAAAACATCTCTTCACTGGGCTGAAGATGAGTTGCGAGCCAGCGATAAATTGATGCTGTATTTTTTGGATTTTGAAAAACTCCCTTGGACTGCTGCTATTTTGGCGGCTCCCAGAAATCATGTCCTGGTTTCTGTCCCCAGGAGTAGTTATGACACTGCAGAAATTGCTGTGGATGTCGGGCCGCAGCAGGCATCATGGATACAGTCTTTTTTTATAGATAAAGAAACTCGTGTAGTGGTCTAATTTGCCAGGACAGTGAAATAGGAGGAAACTCAATCTCAAAG
>JAZJXP010000124.1:15480-17864 GCA_040390835.1 Pseudomonadota bacterium | reverse complement strand
AATTTGCTGACACGCATGCTTGCTATGTTCAAGACAGATGGCAAAAATTCCATGCGCTGGGGAACGGCAGTAATGGCCGCACAAACCGCCGTCATTGTCGGGCTGGTCGCGCTTATGGCACTGCCCAAACAGGACGACAGCAATTATCGCGTACTCGGCAGCGGTGAGCGTTCTTCCGGTAATATTGTGGTCGTATTCAAACCTGAAACGACCGTCAAGGATATACAACGCATCATGTCTATGAACGACGCCCGCATCATCGATGGCCCCACGGTTACCAATGCCTACCTGCTCAATGTGCCAGATACCAAGCTGACGCAGAGCATCAGGGAGTTGCGCTCTGAGGCAGGGATAGAGCTGGTTGAATCCCTGGGTTCGGGGGATGCAAAATGAAAGCACGATGGGGTAATAGCCTGAGTAAATTCGGCCTTTGTCTTTTTCTCTCATTGGCTGCGGTATCGCTCACTAGCCCGGCCAACGCTGACACCGTCATTGATCAGGAACAGAACACAGCAAAAGAGCCTGAAACCAAACGCCGGATACTGGTCATGCTGCACTTGCCTGCGCCGCATTTTCGCCCGGACGTCAGCTATAGCGGCGGTTACAGCAATGATGTCAGCCGTACCGCACGCCGCCGTATCGCTGAAGAACTGGCACGTGCACATGGCTTGAAACTGCTGGAAGACTGGCCCATGCCAGTGCTGAATGTGGATTGCTTTGTCATGGAAGAAAGCGATGCCATATCTGAAGAACAGACCATCTCCAGCCTGAGCAAGGATGCTAGAGTAGCCTGGGTACAGACCATCAATACCTTTGATGCACAGGCAAAAAGTGATCCCCTATTCCCAGTCCAACCCGCGAACAAATACTGGCAGCTTGATGAGATACGTAAAATTGCGACTGGCCGCAATGTGGTCGTCGCGGTCATCGACAGTGGTGTAGAAGTCAAACACCCTGATCTGGCTGGGCAAATCTCGCTCAATCAAAATTTCATCGATGGTAATCCCTATGTCGGTGAGACGCATGGCACCGGTGTGGCTGGCGTCATCGCGGCGCGTGCCGGCAATGGCGTGGGCATCGAGGGCATCGCCCCTAACACCCATGTCATGGCACTGAGAGCCTGTTGGCAAGAGCCTGAAAACAAGACCAAATGCAATAGCTTTACCTTGGGCAAGGCACTCAATTTCGCCCTGACACAGGGTGTGCAAGTGATTAATATGAGTTTGTCCGGCCCGCCAGACCGCTTGTTGAAGCAATTGCTGGATGCCGCCATTTCCCGCAATATCAAGATAGTCGGTGCCATGGACCCTAATCGTGCCGATGGCGGTTTCCCGGCTTCACATCCTGGCGTGTTTGCGGTGGCGGACAGTAAAACCAGGCTGCTGGCGAATGACATACTGATTGCACCAGGGCGTGACATACCGACGACTGCGCCAGGAGCACGCTGGAGTTTTGTCTCTGGCTCATCATACTCGGCTGCGCATATCTCGGGCATGATGGCCTTGCTCAGTGAACTGAAACCATCGGCCAGTCTGGCGCAAATCCGGGCTGATCTGGTGGTCAATCCAGTGAACCAGAGTGACGCCAATGTCAGCGGGCAAGTCAACCTGTGCGCCACCCTTAACAGACTGACCAATAAATGTGCCTGCTCTTGCCAGTTGGCTGCCCCATCAGCAAAAGCAGCAGCAACGGCAGCGACGGCAAATCAGCCATAACAGCATAAGATGCATCTCCTGTATGCGCATTTATCAAGGAATGGTATTGCTTAAATTTTGTGTAATCCTGGTCTTTTCCATCTTTGCTGTTACAGGCAAGGCATATGCACAAGTCAGTGGCAGTATCACACTTGCATCAGACTATAGCTATCGCGGCATCTCACTGAGCAATGAGCAGCCCGTGGCGCAATTAAACCTGGTATATGACGCCCCGGACGGCTGGTATGCCGGGGCTTTCGGTTCAAAAGTGAAACTCAATAGTAGCAGTAGCGATGGCGAGCAAATCTTGCTGTATTCGGGATTTTCCCAACGCCTGCGCTCAGGCATGATCTGGGAAGCTGGCGCTACTGCTGCTCTTTTTCCAAAATCTACCGACCTCAATTACGGCGAAGTGTTTACCGGCCTGATGTTCGACAATCTCAGTGCCAGAGTTTATTACTCGCCAAATTATATAGGGCTCAACACCAAAACCATTTATCTGGAAGCCAATGCAGACTATCAGTTGCAAGAGCGTTTAGACGTGTTTTCTCACATAGGCTGGCTGGTTTATCCTGACGGTAAAGTCGGGCAAGTCAACCGTAATCGCGTGGATGTGCGCGTAGGCGTGGGCAGCAATTTTTCCTCCTGGAAGCTGCAACTGGCTTATGGCATTACCAGACCACAGCACAG
>JAZJXP010000124.1:0-15470 GCA_040390835.1 Pseudomonadota bacterium | reverse complement strand
TTTCCCCCTTGATAAATGGAAGCTTTGGTGCCCGTGTCAACCGGATAACCCAAAATGCAGTTGGTAAAGGTGTGTCCCCCGGCCCCTTCAACAAGCAAGTTGCTGCCAACACAGTTACAACACAGGAAAATACCAAAATAACTCCCGCAATAGCCTGGTATTCAGCGCCAGTTATTTATTCTGATCGCTTTCCAGTTTGACAGGTATGCAAAGCAGACTAGAATAAACAATCCCTCCTTAATTTTTCGTCAATCAAGCAATATCTTTCAAACAAATATTGCGATGCAAAAATAATGCTTACAAATTAAGCAGGCTAGCGATAGAATGCGTTATTAACAAATAATGCTGCATTGCGCCATTTTTTAAGCAATATGCTGTTTCAATTGGTGTCTATCTTCCTGATACTTCAATTCCCCTACTCTGGAGAGTTTCATGTCTTTGCTTACTGAACAATTATCATCCGCTGCCCAGAATCAATTGGCGAAACAAATTTCCGTCTTTCAAGCATGGTCACAACTGGCCTTTGGTGGACTGGAAAAACTGATTGCCTTGAATTTCAATACCGCCAAACAATCACTGGAAAATGCGAATAATGTCGCCCATGAATTGTTTGCCGTCAAACAAGCGCAAGAATTGCTGGACTTGAGCCGTACCCACGGTCAGCCACAATTGGAAAAAATCCTTTCCTATGGTCGTGAACTGGCCAGCATCAGTAGCGACACCAGGGCAGAACTGTGGCAAATCGTCAGCAAGCAAAGCGCTGCTGTTACAGCAGTAACAGTGGCTGCAACTACTGCTGCAACACCAGCCCCAAGCCCTAAAACTATCCCCGCTCCGGCAGCAAAACCAGCTGTCAAGAAGCTCACTGCCAAACCGATAGCGGCAACTAAACAATTGACCCTGCTGGCCGAGCCAGAAGCCAAACCGGCAAAAGCACCAGCAAAACCTAAGGCTGCTGCTAAAGTTGCAGAAAAGCCAGCAAGCAAAGTCGCGGCCAAGCCCGTGACCAAGGCAGTTGCAGCAAAAGTTGAAGTGAAAGCAGTTGAAGTCAAGCCAGAAACGATCAAACCAGTAGCTGCAAAATCAAGCAAACCTGCCAAAACTGAAGCAGTAAAAAAACCTTTGAAAACCAGTGCAACGACAGTTCAAGTTGCACCTGCAGCACTTGCAGCACCAGCGGCACCTGTGCCAGTGATTACACCAGCAGCGCCATTACCAGCAGCAACGACTACCATGATAGAAAAAACCTTGGAAAAGAAACCCACTCCGGCTAAAAAACCAGTCGCAAAAACTGACAATCAAGACAATGCAGCAGCAATTACTGCAGAGAGCAAGCCAACTGCCAGCACAGAGAAAAAATCTGCTGTGAAGTTTCCATTTGCAGCCACAGCCAATTTGAAGAAGGGCCCTGGGTTTCCAGCCAATAACGGCAAGCCAACCTACAAGGCCAAATCCAGTGCTGCCACTGGTGCCAAGAAGCCAGTTCGTCAGTAATCAAAGTACGCAAAGTAAGTAATAAAACTTAAGCCGCAGTGCTGATCAGCTTTGATTGGCACTGCGGCTTTGTCATATCTTAGAGTAGTGGCTTTCTGCCATCGTCACTCATCCAGACGGCTGCCCTTTCGATAATCAGAAGGGCTACTGCCGGTCCAATGTTTAAACGCGCGGCAAAAACCAGTGGCGTCGAAAAAGCCAAGATCGAAGGCCAGCGCTGCTACTCCTACATTCGAATTTGTCAGTCTATGGACTGCAATATCCCGTCGCAGTCCGTCTTTCACTGCCTGGAAATGCGTTCCTTCTTCTGCAAACCGACGGTTGAGTGTGCGCACGGAAGTGTGCAATGCCCTTGCGAGATCTTGTATCGTCACTGGCTGTGCAAGGTGCTGCTCAAGATACTCGCGCGTTTTGGCTGCCACCGAAGCGCGATGAAATTCGCTGAAAGTCCAGTCTTCCGGAGCACGTTTCAAGAATGCCCATAGCTCGTGCTTCTCGCGTTTGAACAACTCCGCACAATCCTGGTATGAAAAATAAATGCCCGTCGTGCCAGCATCGAAGCTCACATCGCCTGGATACAGGAAAGCATAGTCATCCGCATGCCTGGGTCTGGCGAAGCTGAACTCGACACGGTGCAGGCTGATCTCCCTGCCAAGCAACCAGGATGCGATGCCGTGGATCAGCTTCATCATCAACTCGTGCCCAAGCGGCGTAACCTGTGTATCAGGTGTTCTTTCCACCAGAGCCAGCCGCACCAGATTATTTTTTGTCGAAATCTGTAGCCGGTAATCATCCAGCAGCAAATTCCAGAAGCGGACAAAGCGATTCAAGGCTACCAGCACTGTCGGCGCGTCCAGCAGGCTGAGCATGAGGTATTTCAAGGTGCCAGTACGGATAGGCCGGGACCACAGCCCCAGCATCTCATCGTCCAGTGTCGCCGCGACTGTCCTGTACAGCGCGACGTATTGCTGACGGGTCAGCCGTGCATCTGGCTGATGGAGGAGAGACTGCGGGATAGCGGCACTCGCAAGTACCTGTGCAGTCACCTTTTCTCCACGATGGGCACGAACAAAGTGCAGCATTCCGTGCAGGAAGTGGGCCGAAACAGTAAGAGTGCTTTGCCAGGATAGATTCATAGTCCTTCATTATGGCGCATTTTGCACATTCATTGGCGTGATGCGCCAACTCCTTCCTCACCATCACTCTATACTAAGTCCTTATTTCTACGACACGGGCTGCGTGTCGTAGCTGCTGCATGGCGTATTTTGCCTATCATTATCTGCGCGTTTTCATTGGTCAAAAGAGGAGCATGATTTGAATACAAGACGAATTGTCGTGACGGGCATGGGTATAGTGTCGCCCCTGGGGTGCGGGGTTGAGACTGTATGGCAGCGCCTCTTGAATGGTCATTCAGGATTGGCTTTACTGCCTGAGGAAGTCACGGAAGGGATTGCAGCCAAAGTTGCTGGTGTCGTACCGGACTTGACGCCAGACCGCCCATGGGGATTCGACCCTGCCCTCGCCGTGGAACCCAAGGACCACAAGAAAATGGACAGGTTCAGCCTGTTTGCCCTGGCCGCAGCGCAAGAGGCCCTGAACCAGGCCCGCTGGCAGCCTGGCACCGACAGCGAACGCGAAAGGACGGCTACCATCGTCGGCTCAGGCGTGGGTGGATTCGGCGCTATCGTAGAAGCCGTAAGAACCACCGATGGCCGTGGACCAAAACGGCTATCTCCTTTTACCGTCCCCAGTTTTCTGGCCAATATGGCAGCTGGACACATCTCCATTCGCCACGGCTTTCGTGGCCCACTTGGTGCGCCTGTCACCGCATGCGCCGCCAGCGCACAGGCCATTGGCGACGCCGCGCGCCTGATACGTGCCGGTGAAGCCGATATTGCCTTGTGTGGCGGTGCCGAGGCCTGCATTGACCGTGTCAGTTTTGGCGCATTCGCCGCCGCAAGAACGATGTCCACAGTCTTCAATGAGCATCCCATGCAGGCATCCCGCCCCTTTGATATCGAAAGAGACGGCTTTGTCATGGGAGAAGGAGCAGGCATGCTGGTCATCGAAGAACTGGAACACGCCTTGCGCCGCGGTGCCACGCCGATTGCAGAACTGTTAGGCTATGGTACCAGCGCCGACGCGTATCACATGACGTCTCCACCCGCTGACGGTGACGGTGGCCGGCGCGCCATGGAACTGGCGATCCGCCAGGCTAACCTCGCACCCGAACAAATCGGGCATTTGAACGCCCATGCGACATCCACGCCAGTCGGCGACATCAGCGAGCTGGCTGCTATCAAGGCGATATTCGGGACAGGTCGCGGCCCAGCCGTATCTGCCACCAAATCCTCGACAGGACATTTGCTAGGAGCGGCTGGCGGTGTGGAAGCGATCTTCACCGTGCTTGCCCTGCGCGATCAGTTAGCACCGCCTACACTGAACCTGGCACAACCAGATCCGGCAGCAGAGGGCATAGACATTGTCACCGGATTGGCCCGAAAAATAGCAACAGACTATGCCATCTCCAATGGTTTCGGTTTTGGCGGCGTCAATGCCAGCCTTGTATTCGGTCGAATTTGATCTTTGTTGTGAACTCAAGAAAGAGCTGAAGGAATATCTGAAAGAAGAGTTGAAATGCAGGCCGCAGCGTCATTGACCTAGTTACTCACTGACGTCAATGAGTGACGCTGGGGCCTGCAAGTATCGCAGCCCCCATAAAAATGTATCTCTGCAGCAAAAAATACACTTATTCCCCGTCTTTTAGAGTTGAAATTCCCTTGCAGGGTCATTTGATCGCTTAGAATGAATTAAACATTCAGCGATAATAAAATGAATCTTTACCAGTTAGCGGGCACTGCGTGCATGACAGGCATATTGATAATAAGTCAAAGTGCACTTGCACAGGAAGCCATCACAGTTGCCTGGCGTATCAAGCCACCTCATCAATACCTGGAAAATGGTGTAGAGAAAGGTATATTGCTGGAACGCGCCAAACAGGTTTTCAACACCGCACAAATCCCCCACCGCTTTGTAGAAGAACCGGCAAAACGCATCTGGAGTAATTTTTCTGGCGGTGCCAAAAATTATTGTTCTTTTGGCTGGTACAGGATTGCCGAGAGAGAAGCGCTGGTGCAGTTTTCCGAGGTTTTTCATACTGACCCGCCACATACCTTATTGGTCAGCCCTGCTGCCGCGAAACAGGTTGCCGCACATCGTACCCTGAAGTCCTTGATGTCCGATCCCAATCTGACGCTGGGTGTAGTCGATGCAGTTTCTTATGGGCCCGAGCTGGATACCATGTTCACGACCACTAAAAACAAGGTCGAGCGCAGCACCACCCTGCCCATGATCATGGCACGCATGGTTGCCGCCAACCGCGCATCCTATATGCTGATAGACAGGGAAGACTGGGAATACCTGAAGGACAAGGAAGAAAGCCTGAGCCAGACCACGCAAATGGATTTGCAAGGCATGCCTGCAGGCTTGAACCGTTATATTGTTTGCAGCAAGGATGTGACGGCTGAGCAAATGCGCAAGATCAATGCGGCTTTACTCAAGATTTATCCGGTTAAGAAATGACGCTTGAAGTCAAGCTAACTAGGCCAGTTTTTCCCACTCATCCCTGAGCAAGGCGTACATGGCGATATCCCGGTGTTTGCCACGCGAGAATGTCGCACCGCGAGCAACCCCTTCTTTCTGGAAGCCACAATTGATCGCCACTTTTTCTGAAGCGATATTATCTGTGTTCATGTGAATTTCCAGACGGTTGATCAGCATAGTACTGAACAAATAATTCCTGAGCAATTTGACAGCCTCGGTCATGATGCCTTTGCCGTGCAGGTTCTTGACGAACATGCCATAACCGATTTCGCGCGAATTGAAATAAGGCACGGTCTTGAAATGAAACACGCGCCCTATCATTTTCTCATTTTCATCAATGATCAGAAAAGTCTCATACTGATCTTTGGAACGCGATTCATCTTCAAATCTTTTCTCTGCCACGCCTGGCAACATCAGTTCCTGGGATAAAAAATCACCCTTGGCATCAGGGTGATTCATCAACTCCAGCATGGGCACAACGTCTTCTTTTCTTATGTGGCGAAGGTGAAAGCAACTTCCTTTGATCATGCAGATTCTCCTGTGCTAAACAACTGTGTGATGGGTTCACCAGTGTTCAGGATGGACAAAGACTGAAGGCAAGAGTTCCCTGGATTGCAGGGAATTATCGCGAGAAAAAATGCCTAAGTTTCCAGCAAACGCCTTTGCCGTTCTTTTTCTTCAAAGATGGCGGATTCAATCTCTTCCATGACCGCGCCCAGATCAACCGGGCGGGTATCCTGCGCAACGATGCCTGTCAATACGGTTTCCGGTGTCAGCAAGCCTGCGGTGAACAGCTTCCAGATTTCCTTGCCAAACTTGCTACCGTTGAGCTCTGGTGCAAACTGGCCAAAATAAGTCGCCAGATTGTTCACGTCGCGTTCCAGTAAGACGCCTGCTTCGGTATTGCTGGCGGCATCAATCGCCTGCGGCAAATCGATGATCACTGGCCCTTCTTCGTCAACGAGGATATTGAATTCAGACAAATCACCGTGGATGACACCGGCGCATAACATCAGCACAACCTGATGCAATAACTGGGAATGGTATTTCCGTGCCAGTTCCGGCGTCAATTCCACGTCGTTGAGGCGGGGTGCGGCATTGCCATCGGCATCTGTCACCAGATCCATCAGCAGCACGCCTTCAAAACAGATATATGGCTTGGGGACTTTGACACCAGCCGCAGCCAGGCGATACAGGGCATCAACCTCGGCGTTTTGCCACACTTCTTCCTGCATCTTGCGGCCATAGCGTGTGCCTTTTTCCATGGCACGGGCCTGACGGCTATTCTTGACCTTGCGGCCTTCCTGGTAAGAGGCCGCATTTTTAAAGCTGCGCTGGCTGGCTTCTTTATAGACTTTGGCACAACGAATTTCTTCGCCACAGCGCACGACATACACGGTGGCTTCCTTGCCACTCATGAGCTGGCGCATGACTTCGTCGATCAAACCTTCTTCCTGCAGGGGTTGCAGTCGTTTTGGTGTTTTCATTGATGGCGACGGTTCAGGCTTTGCGTGGCTTGCCGCCAGTTTTTACCAGCTTGACTGGTGCATGACCACGTGACTTGTTGCGCATGTCATAAATCGTCTTGGCATCCTGCTCTGCCCGCTCTTGCGTGCGCATTTCAGGAACATCGTCATGCTTGCTAAAAAATTCAGCCGCCTGGGCGCGCATCACATGTTTGATGGCTTCATCATCGCTGAGGTCAAATCTCTCTGTCATTAAAGTCGTGACTTCATCCAGATATTCTTCATAGGTCATCATGCTGGTTTTTCCTGTCTGTCATGAAGTGCGTTTGGAAACTGCGGTTGGGGATGCATTGCACCCATGGCACGTTATAACGAATATGGTCAATAAAATGGGCTAACTTCATAGCGCTCATTACGCTTGAAAGATTACGCCGAAAGACCAGTATTGTACACGTGCTACCCGCTGACAACGGTGTTGCGCCCGTTCTCGGCTACAATGCCGCCTTCCCCGAAACATTCCAGCCTGGATATTATTGTATGAGTATCATCATCCATGAGGCCTTGCGCGCCTATATAGACCCCCTGACCGAGCATGAATTCACTGCACTGGAACGCAGTATCCTGACTGAAGGCTGCCGTGACGCTCTGGTATGCTGGGGGGAGATTCTGATCGACGGTCATAACCGCTACGCGATTTGCCAGCGCCATAACCTGCCTTACAACACTATCCAAAATGACAACTTCAGCAATATCGAAGATGTACAACTATGGATGATAGACAACCATCTGGGTCGCCGCAGTGTGACTGACTTCCAGCGCGGCATGCTGGCCTTGCGTAAAAAAGAAATCGTCCTGGCCCGCATGAAGGCACAGGAGGAGCAGGCTCCGTCAGAAAATGCGGAAAGTGACGTTGCCGTCCCTGTCGTCAAACCTACGCAAAGCCGCCAGGAGATCGCCCGTCTTGCAGGTATCAGTAGCAATGCAGTGGTACAAATAGAAAAAATCCAGAAAGCGGCAGCACCTGAACTGGTACAAGCCGTGCGCGATGGCACCATCTCCATCAGCGCGGCAGCAGCGATTGCCTCCCTGCCCAATGAAGATCAAGTCGCCGCTGTAGCCGGTGGCCGCAAGGAATTGCAACAAGCCGCCCGCCAGGTCAGGGAAAAAGTACGTGAACAAAAAGCCCCGGCCAAGGCTGTTACCGCTGAAGCCGCCGCGCCTGCAATTATCGAAGGCAGGCATGACAGCGCCAGCAGCAGTAATACAGATGAACTCAGCAGTCTGCGCCAGCAAGTTATGCACCTGCAAACTGAGAACAGTGAATTGCTAAGCCAGATTGCGACACTGAAAGCGCAACTGGCAGACTAAACAAACACTTCACACACTTAAAGGTAGCGGATATGAAGAAACCCCGGCAAAGCCTGTCCAGCCTGTTCCTGAAGCAGGTGCCAGCGACTGAGCGCGAACATATCCGCCATCTGGAAGAACTACAAAAAGCGCACGAGGGCCGCCCCTTTCATTTCGATGACGGCAATCTGCGCATCATGTACCTGAACCCCAAATGCATGCAAAGCGCGATGAAGCTGGATGTACCGGATGAACTGGTGTGTGCCTACTCGCGTACTGTCATGGGCCTGCTCATGTTCCAGCCACAGCCTCGTCATATCCTCTTGATAGGTCTGGGCGGCGGCTCGCTGGTCAAATACTGCTATCGCCATCTGCCAGATTGCCGCATCACTGTGCTGGAAATCAATGCCGACGTGATCGCCATGCGAGAGCTGTTCATGCTGCCGCCAGATGATGAACGTCTGCGTGTCATACATTGCGATGCGGTAACTCACCTGCAGGCCAACACTTACGATGCAGATGTCTTGCTGCTGGATGCCTATGATGAAAATGGCCTGGTAACTGACTTGAACACGGCAAAATTCTATGCCATCTGCCATGCCAATCTGGTGGCAAATGGCATCATGGTCGCCAATGTCTGGGGCAAGCCCAGCGTCCTGGCTGGCATGCTGAGTCGCCTGCGCCAGCAGTTTGCACGCCAGGTCAGCTGGACGCGTTCACCTGACAGCTACAACTTGATTGTGTATGCCAGCAAGGGTACATTGAGTGACGCTGATGAGAATGCGGTAAAGGTTTTGTCAGACCAGCACCCTGGCTTGCAACTGCCTGCATTGCAAGGCAGCCTGTTAAGCCTGCCCTTGTCTGCCGAATACACTGATGCAGAGGAAGAACTGACTGCACTCAAACTAAGCCTAGCGACTATCATGGTACCTGATGCGAATGTCCCGCAAAACTATGCGGACTGGAAAAAGCAAATAGAGTAAGAAATTAAGGTGTAAGTAAATCTGGCAAATAACGACCAATGGACATCCATACTATGAGGATAGCCATGAAAACCCTGATCTTGCTCAGCTTGTTTGCTTATGCAGCCAGCAACACACAAGCCGCTGAAATCTGCAGCAAATCCAGTCCGGCACATACTGTTGCCTTGCTGGAGCTCTATACCTCTGAGGGTTGCGACAGTTGCCCACCCGCCGACAAAACCATCAGCCGCCTGTATCAAAGCACTGGGCTAAGCAGTGAGCAAGTCATTCCCGTTTCCCTGCATGTTGATTATTGGGATTACCTGGGCTGGAAAGATGTGTTTGCCAAAAAGACTTATACCGACAGACAAAGGAACCTGGCAGACCTGGTAAACACCCGCACTGTCTATACGCCAGAAATCTTCATCGCTGGAAAAGAATCGCGCAGCTGGCGCAATGGTATGACAGATGACATCCGCCGCATCAATCAAAAACCTGCAGCAGCATCCTTGCGTATGGGCATAGAAAAACTGGCAGATAACAAGCTGTATTTCAATCTGCAAGGCAATAGCATGCAAGACGCGAAACTGCATTTTGCCCTGATCGAGCAAGGTCTGATCAGCAAGATACAGGCGGGTGAAAATCGCGGTGCCACTTTGCAGCATGATTTTGTCGCCAGGGAATGGGGCGAGGTTTACCAACTTACTGCTGGCAAGGTGGCCAACTTTGCCAGCCAACTGAATTTGCCTGCCAATGCAAAACGCAAGAACCTATCGGTGCTGGCGTTTGCCCAGGATAAGCAAGGCAATATCCTGCAAGCGCTTAGCCTACCCTTATGTGAAACGCTGCAGCAATAACACTGTTCGCGCCGGATTTTGTCTGGCTGGCGACAAAATTCACGACTCTGGTCTTAATTTTTAAGCAAGCAGAGTGCAAATGGCTTAGACTTACTGCACTTCCCTGCTTAAAACGATTACAGGAACCATCATCGTGAATATACTCGTCGCCTTGCTGCACCACATCGCTGCCTTTACCCTGGTCGGCACTTTGCTGGCAGAACTAGTCTTGATACGCCAGCCCCTTACTCTGTCATCGGCCAGGAGTCTGCGCTTCATCGACAGTATTTATGGCATGAGCGCCATGCTCATCATCGTGCTGGGTGTCTTGCGTGTCATGTATTTTGAAAAAGGCCAGGATTACTATTTGCATAATCATGCCTTCATGCTCAAGATGACGGCTTTCATCATCGTGGGCTTGCTATCCATCTACCCGACCATGGTATTCCTGCGCTGGGGCAAGGTGGTCAAACAAAACCAGTTGCCTGAACTTCCTCAAGGACAGGCTAAAACCATACAAACGCTTTTGAAGCTGGAATTGGCAGGTGTCCTTTTCATTTTGGCCGGTGCAGTGCTCATGGCCAAGGGACACACAATATAAGGCTGCTCTGTTTTAACACTTGCCCCTTATAAGAAAAGTTGTATAAATGGCTGATTTCTGGCAATCTTTCCACATCATATAGCGCTGCCATCACGTAGCGGCATAAAATCCGGGACATTGCCATGTACGATGAAAATGACTTCACTGCAGTATCCAAGTTCCTGAAACTGGGCATTAAAATCACGTTCAGGAACCCCATGGGGCAAAACCCGACGTTTCAATCGACCTTCCCAACGCCTAAAGGGGCAACAGTCACCCTGGATGAAAAAAGTCTGTATGAGGTCGAACGCAAACTGCGCGCCCTGATAGGCAGTGACGTGCCAGTCAAGACCAAGGTGGCACCGTTCGCCTATCTGGGTACGAATTTCCGTGGTTTGCTGTATTGCACCAAGGGGTCGAATGAATATATTGTGCAAGAAACGCACGATCTCTTTGGCACAGAATCCAAACGCATCGTACGTACTGCTGAGCATTTCATACAGTTGCTGAGCTAAAACTATATTGGCGCAACTCTTTACACAGAGCTGCCATTTCACCTAATTTTGCCCTGCCCTCACCAGCTTTTCGTCAATCACCGACGAACCTCCGCCATTCGCCGAAATTGAAGCGACAAGCACCTGCGCTTTCAGTATCTTTAATCACGGAACAAAAACACAGAAGTTTTTGGCGAATGAAAGGATAAGATATGTCTGGCAATTCTGAAGCTCAGCGGCACAGCAAGGGTAATTTGTTTTTTGGCCTGACCCTGATCGTTGCGGGGAGCGTCTTTTTGATGGATCGCATGGACATGATTCATGCGTTTGACTATTGGTTTTTACTGCCAGCCATGATCGCCATCGGCGGCGTGGTTGATATTGTCAGTCCCGGCAAGCCTGAGCATATTGCCAAAGGCTGCTTCAGCCTGGTATTTGCCCTGTGGCTGTATATATCCATAGAACAGCTGTGGGGCTGGAACTTCCGCACCAGTTGGCCTTTGCTGTTGATTGCCTTTGGCATCCAGCACCTGGTGGGTGGTTTGCTGGCCACCAGAGAAGTACAGAAATAAAAATTAACGTTCACAATTTTTGGATCACTATCATGAAAAACGATAATCCTCAGGGCCGTATCCTGATCGGAGCCATGCTCCTGATTTTTGGCGCACTGGCACTGTTAGACAACTTGAATCTGTTTAATGCCCGTGAAATTTTTCACTTCTGGCCCATGGTTTTCATCTTCGTCGGCGCATTGAAGATATCAAAAAGCGATACCACAGCCGGATACATTATAGGTTGCGGCTTTGTTGGACTTGGCTCTTTGCTGATCCTGCATCATATGGGCATCATCTATTTCCGCATGCGTGACTGGTGGCCGGTTTTCTTGATCTTTGCTGGTCTGATGGTGATATTCAAGGGCAAGATCGGTGACCATGAAAAAATGATCAACAATGGCATGAATCAGGACGCTGTCTGCAATATTGTTGCGGTCATGAGTGGCAACAAGCTGCAAAACAGTTCGCAGGAATTTCGTGGTGGTGAAATCAATTGCATCATGGGTGGTGTGGAACTGGATTTACGCACTGCATCCATGCAATCTGAAGCAACTCTGAATGTATTTGCCATGTGGGGCGGCATCGTCCTGAAAGTACCAAATGACTGGACTGTGGTTTCACACGGCTCGCCCATACTCGGTGGCTTTGATGATAAAACTGTTCCGCCCATGTTGAATGCGAAGAAGCTTTATATCAAGGGTTATGCAGTCATGGGCGGTGTTGAAATCACTAACTGAGTAGCCACTGCATGCATCCTATTTTGTCAGACCGTCGCCGCTTTCTGGTTTATCTCACTGCCTGGATGATGACAGGCGTGCTGATCGCCAGACTGCTGGTGGCGGCTGATCTGGTCAACTGGTCGTTTGCCTTGGTCTTCTCGCTGCCGCTAGCCCTGTTTGGTAGTTTCCTGACGTCTTCGGCCTATTTTGTTTGTCGCTCACTACCCTTCAATCGCCGCAGCTTCAGCATAGCCGCCCTGGTCTTTGCCAGCGCATCCATGATTTCTGGCATAAGCTGGCTAGGACTTTGCTATGGCTGGAACAAGGTATTGGTACTGGCCTCGGATGAAGTGGAAGTGCTACATATGAGCAGCCATTTGTCGGTGCTGTTCTTCATCACCGGTTTTGCTGTTTACCTGCTGGCATTGCTGGCTTTTGATGTGTATATTGCCTTCGACAATATACGCGAAGCTGACAGACGCGAAGCAGCATCACGTCTGCTGGCCAGGGATGCTGAACTACAAGTCTTGCGTTCGCAAATTGATCCGCACTTCTTATTCAATAGTCTCAACTCCATCAGTGCACTGACTGCCATTGATGCTGTCGCCGCACGCACGATGACAATTGCGCTTGCTGACTTTTTCCGGCAAACCCTGGCGATAGCCGAGAAAGAAAAAATCAGTCTGAGGGAAGAATTGCTGCTCTGTGAAAATTTCCTGGCAGTTGAAAAAATCCGCTTTGGCAAAAAACTGGGCATGGAATTTGAAGTCACAACAGAAGCGGAAACTGCGCTGATCCCGCCGATGATATTGCAACCCTTGCTGGAAAATGCCATCAAGCATGGCATACGCAATTTACCCAAGGGTGGCATCATCAAAGTCACAATATTTCAACGCGACCGCTGGCTGCATATCGCAGTAGAAAACCCTGTCAGTACCACCCCCGGCAACAGCACCGGCAATGGCCTTGGTCTCAGCAATCTGCGCCAGCGTTTTTTTTCCTTGTATGGTGAACAGGCGCGCGTCAGCTGGCAGCGCTCAGACGAAAAATTTACACTGGAAATGGCTTTGCCTTTTGAGCAGAATAATCATGAGCAAGTATAAATGAGTATGAATAAGTATGAATAAGTATGAATAAGCGCCTACAAGTCTTGATCGTCGATGACGAAGAACTGGCCCGCAGATTATCGCTGGAGTATTTGCGCTCTCACCTTGATATAGAGGTCATAGGTGAATGCGAAACCGGGCAGGAAGCCGTTGATGCCATCAGCAAACTCAATCCTGACCTGGTCTTGCTGGATATACAGATGCCACAACTGTCAGGGCTGGAAGTGCTGGAAGTAACTGGCAGGCGCAGCGGCGTGATCTTCACTACAGCCTACGATCAATACGCATTGAAAGCATTTGATCTGCATGCTGTCGATTATTTATTGAAACCATTTTCGCAACAACGCTTTGATGAGGCACTGAGCAAGGCACGCAAGCTGCTCGCAGAGCAAACCCCGTCGTCAGCGCAAGCCATACAAACACTGGTGACGCAGCAAAGCGAAAAACTGCAACGCCTGCTGATACGTGACCGTGGTCAGGTGCATGTGGTGCCACTGGAAAGCATAGATTATGTTGAAGCGCAGGATGACTACATCCTTATCCACGCAGCAGGTAAGTCATACATGAAAACCCAGAGCCTGTCTGATCTGGAAGCGCAGCTCGACGCTAGCAAGTTCGTGCGCGTGCACCGCTCTTTCCTGTTACAGATCAGTGCATTGCAAGCGATAGAAAAGACCAGCAAGGACAGCCAGGTTGCTGTCCTGAAGAGTGGTGCGCAAGTACCGGTTAGTCGTGCTGGTAACGAACGTATACGAGCATTGTTGAATTGAAACCAGAATTGAAACTCTAGTATTGGAACTCTAGTTAATAGCCTTCAACACCAAAGCCAGCTCAGTCCTGGTTTCCTGCATCAGGGCATCAATATTATCTTTATCAATATTCAGCACTTTGAAACTGGCTGGTACGGTATTCCAGTCAAGTTCGGCTATGCTTTCATTGACGAAATGCGCATCCAGGGAGTCTGCTACGGTCACTACGTCTATCAGCCCGGCTTTGTGAGTAGGGCCAGGCTGGTGATCACGGTGGTCAAGTACAGCAACACGGATATCTTCAGAAATTTCCCAATCTTCCAGTATCGCGCTGCCTATGCTGGCATGCCAGTGATCGATCAAATCCCATAGCACTTGCTCGGAACTGAACAGCTCCTGATAATGATTGGCCCGGTTCAAAATATAGAATTTTCCTATATCGTGCAACAAACCGGCCAGCATGGCCTTGTCGGCACTCAGGCGGGTATAGGTTCTGGCAATCACCATGGCCAGGGCTGCCACACGCAGACTGCGCCGCCACAAGCCATCCATCTGGGCAGACAGGCTGCCATTATATTTATTCTCCGCCAGTTGCTTCATGCCTATGGAGATCGCTAGATTGCGTACTGCAGAAAACCCCAGCAAATTAGTCGCGGCCCGCAAGTCGGTGATTTTCTTGCCCTGAGGATTAAAACTGGCTGAATTACTCAGGTGCAGCACTTTGGCGGATAAAACCGGCTCAGTACCTATGATGCGCGTCACCATGTCGGTGGAAATGTCAGCCTGACTCAGGGCCTTCCTGATTTTCATGGTCGCCCCCAAAGAAGTGGGGAATACCAGTTTTTTGGCAGACAATTCCGCAGTAAAAGCTTCAAGGAAAGCGAATTCGGTATTTTTTTGGTCTGTCATGATAGCAATAAGGAATGCCGACGATTTTTTATTGTACCTTGGGAAACCTGTTTATGTAGGCTTGGAAAAGACTGCTTACATGAATTATCAATTGTATCAATCTGCTTGCGCCAAAGACGGTGCTGGCAATCCCTTTGGCAAGCTGTAGACACCTCTTGATCCCGTATTCAGGCATTTCGTCGCAAAGCTGCTGCATGCCCGTCAGACCAGGCGTATTCTGACTCCATCGCTGCAACAGCATAAAACCAGAAAACAAAGGGAAATCAAATGAAATCTGCTCAAACCGAACAATTATTAGTATTGATGCGCCAGGCTGCCCATGAATTTTATTATTTTTGCCGCAAAGCATTCCTGGCCATGATGGGCTTGCCGCTGCCACATTTGCTGGCGATCTGCGTGGCGATCGCTGTTGCCCTGATGATCTTGCCGCTGGCTTTGAGTATCTTCATCGCCTTCATGATCTTCAAGCTCATTGTCGTCTTGCTGGCAATCAATCTCAAAAAGAACCAGAAGCAGGCAAGGCAATTGCATCAGGACCAGTAAATGACGATCTATCCCCAAACAGGAAAACATTGCTTAGGGGATAGGACCGTCTCTACAAGGATGTCGCCGCTCTGGCCGCCTGCTCATACAAGCCAGACAATACTCGCA
>JAZJXP010000123.1:8837-13694 GCA_040390835.1 Pseudomonadota bacterium | reverse complement strand
TGTTGGTTCTTCCACAGCCGTCAAATGGCCAGTCGGTGTAGGTGGCAAGGGTAATGAAGGCGTGGCTTCCAGCGTCAAGCAAATCAGAAATTCCATAGGCTATGTTGAATACGCTTATGTGAAGAAAAACAAGATGACTTACACCTTGTTGAAAAATGCTGATGGCCAGTTCGCTGAACCTGATGATGAAAACTTCAAATCCGCTGCTGCTGGTGCTGACTGGAGCAAAGCACCAGGCATGTACCTGGTATTGACTAACCAGCCTGGCAAAATCACCTGGCCTATCACTGGGGCTTCTTTCATCCTGATGCATAAAGCACAGGCTGATGCTGAAAAAGGCAAAGAAGTATTGAAATTCTTTGACTGGGCATTCAAAAACGGTGGTGCAATGGCTGCTGAACTGGAATATGTTTCCTTGCCAGCACCGGTTGTCAAACTGATTGAAGATAACTGGAAAGCAAAAGTCAAAGATGCTTCCGGTAAAGCACTCTGGTAATAAAAAGTTTCAACCTGTTCAGACATTGAACTAAACAAATCGAGGTAATCCGGAACTATCCGGATTACCTTCCGGTGGAAAAGACACCCATGACTACCCAAATGTCCTCCGTCAACATGACTGCACCAACTGCAATCCCACCCGCTAATAACGCACTACCGCAGGCCGGTCAGATCGACCTTGCGAAAATGGCTGCAGTAATGCGTCGCCAGCGTTGGCAAGATTTCTTTTTTCATAAACTGACCTTTACTTTCGCTGCCCTTGTGATGGTGGTGCTGGTCGGTATTATTATTTCTTTATTCCTGCGCTCGATTCCGGCGATGAAGGAATTTGGCCCGTCATTCATCTGGACCATAGAATGGGACCCGGTCAATGACAAGTTTGGCGGCATGATCGCCATCGTCGGCACTTTGGTGACATCGGTCATCGCCTTGCTGATTGCCTTTCCTGTCAGTTTTGGTATTGCCTTGTTTTTGACTGAGATTTGCCCCAACTGGCTCAAACGTCCACTGGGTACGGCAATTGAATTGCTGGCAGGTGTACCCAGTATTATTTATGGCATGTGGGGTTTGTTTGTATTCGCGCCGTTGTTCTCGCAATATGTGCAGCCAGCGCTGGCTGCAACGTTGGGTAAATTGCCGGTCATCGGCATTTTGTTCTCTGGCCCCATGATAGGCATGGGCATGCTCTCAGCCGGTATCGTCCTGGCGATCATGATCATCCCATTCATTTCTTCAGTCATGCGTGATGTGTTTGAAGTGGTGCCGCCGGTATTGAAAGAATCTGCTTACGGCCTCGGTTGCACCAAGTGGGAAGTAGTGCGCAAGATCGTACTGCCATACACAAAGATAGGTGTGGTGGGTGGTGTCATGCTGGGCCTGGGTCGCGCACTTGGCGAAACCATGGCAATTACCTTCATGATCGGTAATTCGCATCACCTGTCCTGGTCGCTGTTTGCCGCTGGTAATAGTATCGCTTCCACTCTGGCAAATGAGTTTGCAGAGGCAGAAACAGTCTTGCACACATCTTCCTTGTTCTTGCTTGGCCTGATTTTGTTTGTCATCACTTTCTTTGTATTGTCTGCTGCCAAACTGATGTTGCTGGGCTTGTCCAGAAAAGAAGGAGCCAAATAATGGAAAACTCAACAATGCAATCGGCCAGCAACCCGGTGTACCGCCGTCGCGTGCTCATGCATAAACTGGGCATAGGTTTGTCTTCATTTGCGATGGCACTGGGTATCTTCTTCCTGATGTGGATATTGTTTACCCTGATGACAAAAGGACTGAGTGCCGTCAATATCGCCATGTTCACAGAGTCAACGCCTGCGCCCGGCAGTGATGGCGGCGGTTTGATGAATGCGATCTTTGGTAGCTTTGTGATGGTCGTCAGTGCTGCCTTGATCTCGACGCCTATCGGTATTCTGGCTGGTATTTATCTGGCAGAGTACGGTGATAAAAGCTGGTTTGGTTTCGTCACACGCTTTGTGACAGACATCATGCTGTCTGCGCCGTCCATCGTGATAGGTTTGTTTGTGTATGCGATCTATGTTGCGCACGTCAAGCATTTTTCTGGTTGGGCTGGCAGCATCGCTATTTCATTGATTGCCATTCCTGTGGTTGTCCGTACTACCGATAATATGTTGGGCCTGGTGCCGACCAGTTTGCGTGAAGCTGCGTTTGCGTTGGGTGCACCCCGCTGGAAAGTAGCTTTGCTGATACGTTTGCGCGCTGTCAAAGCAGGTGTCGTAACTGGTATTTTGCTGGCTGTGGCACGTATCTCCGGTGAGACTGCACCTTTGTTGTACACCGCCCTGAGCAACCAGTTCTTCAATGCCGACATGAACAAGCCTATGGCCAACTTGCCTATGGTGATTTACCAGTTTGCTATGAGCCCCTACGACAACTGGCGTGAGCTGGCCTGGGGTGGCGCATTATTGATTACTTTCAGCGTCCTCGGTTTGAATATTTTATCGCGTACTTTGTTTAACCAAAAAACACAGCATTAATACTGGCCTCGATATGACTACTACTCAAGACAATCAACAGAAAAAAGCAATCGAAATCAGCGGGCTGAATTTCTTTTACGGTGCAACACGCAGCCTGCGCGATATCAATCTGAATATCTACGACAAAAAAGTCACCGCTTTCATCGGCCCATCCGGTTGTGGGAAATCGACTTTGTTGCGCACCCTGAACCGTATGTATGATCTGTACCCCGGTCAGCGTGCCGAAGGCAACATCATCTATAACGGTAAAAATATCCTGGATGCAGATCAGGACATTAACCTGTTACGCGCCCGTGTGGGTATGGTGTTTCAGAAACCGACACCTTTCCCTATGTCGGTATATGACAATATCGCGTTTGGTGTGCGTTTATATGAAAACCTGTCCAAAGGCGAGATGGATGAGCGCGTTGAATGGGCTTTGAAAAAAGCCGCGATCTGGACAGAAGTCAAAGACAAACTCAACAAGAGCGGTCTGAGTTTGTCCGGTGGTCAGCAACAACGCCTTTGTATCGCCCGTGGCGTATCCGTCAAACCGGAAGTCTTGTTGCTGGATGAACCAACCTCAGCACTCGACCCTATCTCTACAGTCAAGATCGAAGAATTGATCAATGAGTTGAAAGAGGAATACACCATCGCCATCGTCACCCACAATATGCAGCAAGCAGCGCGTTGCTCTGACTATACTGCCTATATGTATCTGGGTGAGCTGGTCGAATTTGGTGAGACTGACCATATCTTCATGAACCCTGTGAAGAAAGAAACTCAAGACTATATTACTGGCCGTTTCGGCTAACAACGGCGCGTATTGGTGCAGGCCCGCCCATATAAACATGGGCTGGTTTGTTGCACATACTTTCGACGTTTACTTTTTGCAATTGCGAATTCAGGAGAGACCTGTGACAGGCGTACATTCTTCAAAACAATATGATATGGATCTTGAGACGATACGCTCCAAGGTCTTGTTGATGGGCGGCTTGGTGGAAAGCCATTTTCACGATGCCATGTCTTGCTTCCGCACTGGTAATGCGGTACAGGCAGAGGCCGTGATCCAGTCTGACCTCGAAGTCAACCGTCTGGAGGTGGCGCTGGATGATATGTGCAGCCACCTGATCGTCAAACGCCAGCCCGCTGCGAATGATTTGCGTACTGTCATGGCGACTGGCAAGGTCATCACTGATCTTGAGCGCATCGGTGACGAATCGACTAAAATTGCCCGTATTTCCAGGGATGCAGCGGCCAGTAAACGTGGTGTGCCGATGTTCAGCGGTTACGAAACAGTGCGTGTACTGGCGAGCAGTGTGGCTGATATGTTGCATCAATCGCTGGATGCCTTTGCCCGTCTTGACGGTGGTAAGGCTGTGCAGTTGATTGCACAGGACGCCTTGATCGACAATGACTTCCGTTCCATCATGCGTAATCTGATTACTTTCATGATGGAAGACCCAAGTACGATATCATCTTCCCTGGATGCCCTGTGGGTAGCCAAGGCGATAGAGCGTATTGGTGACCATGCCAAGAACATTGCTGAACATACGATTTATATCGTTGAAGGCAAGGATATCCGTCATTCAGACTATGTAGCAAGCAAGCAGGAACAACAGAGTTAATTATTAATGATGGCTACAGACACAACAATACTCATCGTAGAAGATGAACCGGCAATCGTAGAACTGGTCAGTTTTTCCCTGCGTGCAGCAGGCTGGAACACTTTTGCCGTCAATACGACGGCTGAAGCCTGGGAATATTTGCAGCGCCGCACGCCACAATTGATTTTGCTGGACTGGATGTTGCCGGACCAGAGTGGTTTGCGTCTGTTGTCCAAGATACGCTCAGACCGCCAGTTCAATGAAATCCCCGTCATCATGCTGACAGCAAAAAGCATGGAAGAAGACAAGATTGCTGGTCTCGACCACGGCGCCGATGACTATGTCACCAAGCCATTCTCGCCACGTGAGTTGACAGCCAGGATCAAGGCGCTGCTACGCCGCAAGAGTCCTGAGCATGCACAGACTGCCCTGACTGCAGGCCCGGTCGTACTTGATCCGGTCAGTTGCACGGTCAAGATAGAAGACAGCAAGGTCGATATTGGCCATGCTGAATACAAATTGTTGAAATTCTTCATGGCACATCCAGAGCGCGTGTTTTCACGCAGCCAGTTGCTCGACAAAGTCTGGGGTGATCATGTCGTCATCGAAGAGCGGACGGTAGACGTCCATGTCCTGCGTTTGCGTAAAGTCTTGAAGAATGCTGAGTCCCTGATCAAGACCGTGCGTAGCGTTGGCTACATGCTGTCTGAAAAATAAATCGACAATTCTCGTAATACTACCCACTGCATAGTCTTTTATGCAGTGTCGTG
>JAZJXP010000123.1:0-8827 GCA_040390835.1 Pseudomonadota bacterium | reverse complement strand
CGTTTGGAAATGGCTACACGACACTGCTCACTGGCATCAGCAAAACGTATAGAATTACACTCTAAGCAATATTCAGGACCCAACATGTCTCCACGCCTTATTTTCTGGATTTCTGCATTTGTACGCATCTTCCTGGTTCTCATGGGAGCCGCATCTGCTATCTATCTGTGGGGTCCGGTAACAGGCTTGGTATTGGGCTTGATCGGTATGGTCACGCTGTTTTGCGTACAGCTGTTTTATTTACAGCGCCTGGCTGACTGGCTTGACAATCCCAATAGTTCACGCCTGCCCGATGGCTGGGGGGCCTGGACTGACATATTTTCACGTCTGTATAAATTGCGCCGTGATGATGAAAAAAACCAGGCGGAGCTGGCAGAATGGCTGGCGCGTTTTCGTCAGGCCATGACCTTGCTGCCGGATGGCGTGGTCATCATGGATGACGTGCTGTTTCTGGAATGGTGCAACCCGGCAGCAGAAAGCCATCTGGGCCTGAGCCATGCGCAGGACAAGGGCATGCGCGTGACCAACCTGGTACGCAGCCCCGAATTCATGGATTACATCATCCTGGGGCGCTACGAGACGCCACTGACACTGTCTTTCCGCGACCGCAAGCTGATTGCCCATATCATTCCCTTTGAAAACCGCCGTCAGATTCTGGTGACTCACGACGTGACTGAATCAGAACGCATAGACATGATGCGGCGCGACTTTATTGCCAATGCCTCGCATGAATTGCGCACACCGCTGACAGTCATCAATGGCTTCCTGGAAATCGCTTCCATGCAGGAAAACCTGGATAACCATACCCGCAATATGCACTTGAAACTGATGACAGAACAGGGTGAGCGCATGCAGCGTCTGGTAGAAGACATGCTGACCCTGACCAGGTTGGAGTCAGTCGACTATCCTCCACGCCCGGAGCGTATCAGCATGCTGGGCTTGCTTGAACAGATATTGCAGGAAGCCCATGCCCTGTCTGCAGGCAAACACAAAATTACCCTGGAATGCACAGGCCCCGATATTCGTGGCAGTAATGATGAGATACGCAGTGCCCTGACCAATCTGGTGACGAATGCGATCCGCTATACACCAGAGAACGGTCATATCAAAATCAGCTGGATAGATACCGCGAATGGGCCCAAATTTGCCGTGCAGGATGATGGCATAGGTATCAGTGCCGAACACATCTCGCGTCTGACTGAACGTTTTTACCGTGTCGATAAAAGCCGCTCACGCGAAACCCAGGGCACGGGGCTTGGCCTGGCCATCGTCAAACATGTGCTGCTCAGGCATAAGGCGAATTTGCTGATCGAATCCACGCCAGATGTGGGTAGTAAATTCTGTGTGCAGTTTCCGGTTTCAGTAGTTAACGTATAAAATCAGCGTATAAAAGCAGGGTCTTAAAATAACAAAAGCCGCATATGCGGCTTTTGTTATTTTTTGCTTTGCTGATACACACGTAGCAGCTCAGACACCAGAATGCCATTGATCTTCATGCCACCAAGCTCACTGCTTTCTATGAGCACGTCCTTGAAGGAGATATCCGCGAAGCGGCAACCTTCCATATCAACGCTACGGAAATTGCTGCCGCGTAGCTGTACTTCACCGAAATTTGAGCCAGTCAAATCCATATTGTGAAAATTCCTGCCCTGTAAAAGTTTACTGTCTTCCATGCTTGCCTCTTCATATTCAAATTGATGATCACCCACTGCCGGGACAGTGGGTAAGCAAGACTATTATTCGATTAGCTGGCCGAGCGTACCAGAGGCTTGGTTCTTTCCTTCAGCCATTCCAGTGCTGCTCCGCTGACACGGCCCGACAGGCGTTGCAAGACCATGGTGTGGTAGTCATTGAGCCATTTGATTTCGTCTTCACGCATTAACTCTATAGTGATGCAGCGTGTGTCTATAGGGCAGAGTGTCAGGGTTTCAAATTCAAGATATTCGCCAAATTCGGTTTGTATGGCGGGCACGTTCAGCAGCAGGTTTTCTATACGCACACCCCATTTGCCAGGACGGTAAATACCGGGTTCGTTTGATGTAATCATGCCAGGTTCCATCGCCATATGGGCTTCTCCCGCTGTGCTGGAGATACTTTGCGGGCCTTCATGCACATTCAGGAAATAGCCTACGCCATGGCCGGTACCGTGACCGTAGTTAATACCATCTGCCCAGATAGGGGCGCGTGCCACAGTATCGAGCATGGGCGACAAGGTGCCACGTGGGTAACGCATCTGCGAGAGATTGATCATACCCTTCAAGACCAGGGTGAAGTCGCGCTTTTGCGCATCAGATACCTGGCCCACGGGAACGACGCGGGTGATGTCCGTCGTGCCGTTCAGGTATTGCCCACCAGAGTCGATGAGCAGCAGACCATCGCCTTCGATCACTGAATGTGATTCCCTGGTGGCGCGGTAATGTGGCATGGCACCATTGGCATTGAAGCCTGCAATGGTATTAAAACTGGGTGAGACGAAATGAGGTTGGCGTGCGCGGGCAGCGCAGATTTCTTCATCGATGGTCAGTTCAGTGATGCGCTGCTTGCCTAATGCGCCTTCCAGCCAGCTAAAGAATTCACACAGCGCTGCACCATCCTGTTCCATGGATTCACGGACGAATTGCGCCTCTTCCTCGGTCTTGCGGGATTTGGCGAATACAGACGGGTTGATGGCTTCGATAACTTTAACAACTGCGGGTATGCTCTGACGAAAGCCATAAGTAATTCTGCGCGGGTCTATCATGATGTTGCTATCTGCTGGCAGGCCAGCCAGTGTGGCTGCTGCTTCGCTATAGTCTGCCAGACTGACACCATCTTTTGCCAGTACAGCTGCCAGTTCTGCCGGGACTTTGCCTGCTGATACAAACAGCTTTGCGTCAGTCTGGCTGATGAGTGCGTGACCAACAAAGACCGGGTTATAGCTGACATCTGCACCACGCAAATTGAAGATCCAGGCCAGATCATCGACCGTGGACACAAAATGCCAGTCTGCGTTTTTGCTGCGCATCTGCTCGCGTATCATCGCCAGTTTGTCGGCGCGGGCAACTACGGCATACGGTGCTGCATGTTCATAGATGGCAGCCTGAGGCAAGCTGGGGCGCTCGTTCCACACCTTATCCAAAAGATCGTGGCTGGTATTGAATGTGATGCCTTTGCTTTGCAGTGCCTGTTCCAGTGCCCTGGCAGTTGCCAACCCCAATACTGCGCCATCTACGCCCACTGTTTGTCCGGGCTGCAAATTGCTGGCCAGCCAGTCTATGTAGAGCGTAGCTGCGGCTGAGGCGATTTTCATCATCTTGATACCCGTCGGTGCCAGTTCTACCTCGGCCGAGCTCCAGTAACGGCTGTCTACCCACAGGCCAGCGAAATCCGCCGTAACGATCAGCGTGCCTACCGATCCGGTAAAGCCGGAGAAATAGCTGCGGCCCTGCCAGCGGTCAGGTAAATATTCGGACAGATGCGGATCGGAAGATGGCACGATATAAGCATCCAGCCCCTGTGCCTGCATGGCAGCACGCAATTGCACCAGACGGGCAGGAATAGGGGAGGTGATGGCGGAAGGGCTAACAGGGCTGTTCATGGATGGGTTTCCAAAGCAGGATAGACAGGGGTGAGGATAAGTTTAATACGAAGACGGTGTAAATACAGATTAAGTCTGACCGCATTAATAAAATGTCAGTACTCAGCTGGATTAGCAAAACTGAGACATAGTATACCTAAAATATATTAGATAAGAGCAAGTATGCCGATTTCTTTAATTTTAGAACTTACGCAAAACCGCCCCAGCTACGTTACAGCTCCTAGCCGTACTAAAGTACTGTCTTCGTCGCTGATGCCTTGCTGGGACAATTTTGCATAAGTCCTAATTTCTTAGGAAACGCCGCATAACGTGCGGGGCAGGTTCATCCGGATTGGCGTGGGAGTATTCAAGCTCAGGCGCGAGTTCGAATTCAAATGCAGCATACAAGTCCAGCAAACGGGGTTGGTCACTGCGTACACCGAGGCGCAATTCTTCTATGCCAGATGTCTGGGCCGCGTGGATGACGGCTTCCAGTAAATGCTGGGACAGGGCTGAGCCGCGAAAAGCGGGCAAAACCCCCATGCGCAGCATTTCCCAGCAATTATTTTCTGTATCCAGCGGCAGCCAGCGTACTGAGCCGACCGGTTCATCATCCAGCAACAGGACAAAGCCGCCACCCTGCATCAAATCATTGCAGACACGCTCACTGTTTTCATGATGGCCGCTGGAGGTGGCTGCCACCTTGTCAGTCCAGCAAGTGCGGGTCAGATGCGCGATAAGTTGCGCATCTTCGATAGCAGCTTCACGGACAACAATATTCATACGCTGGTTAAGATATTAACGAACACAAGTATTTACGTACACAGGTATTAACGTACACGCATACCAGGTTGTGCACCAGGCCAGGCTTCCAGTATGTACAAACCTGGATTGGCTTTTTCATCAGCGGCCGATGCTGCTAATACCATGCCCTCTGACATGCCAAACTTCATCTTGCGGGGTGCCAGGTTAGCCACCATGACAGTGAACTTGCCTATCAGTTGTTCTGGCTGGTAAGCGGATTTGATGCCTGAGAATACATTGCGGGTGCGGCCTTCGCCCACATCCAGAGTCAAGCGCAAGAGTTTGTCTGAACCTTCAACGTGTTCGCAATTGACGATCTTGGCAATCCGCAGATCGACTTTGGCAAAGTCGTCGATCTTGATTTCTTCGGCCAGTGGCTCGATGCCGGAAGCTGCAGCTTCTGCAGTGCCTGTCGCTTCAGCGCTCGTAGTGGCTACAGGTGCCGGTGCATCAAACAAGTCATCAAATATCTTCAAATCCACCCTTTGCATTAAGTGCGTATAGGGATTGATCTTGTGCTGGTGTGGCAATGGTGTCGCAACATCTGCCCATTGCAGTGGGGCGATATTCAATTGTGCTTCCACCTGTGCTGCCAGTTGTGGCAAGACCGGTTTCAGGAAGATGGTCAGGATGCGGAAAGCTTCCAGCAAGCGGCTGCACACTTCCTGCAATTTTGCGTCGTTCTCTGGCTTCTTCGCCAGTTCCCAGGGCTTGTTGGAATCGACATAGGCATTCACCAGATCAGCCTGTTCCATTGCTGCGCGCAAGGCTTTGCCATATTCACGTGCTTCGAACAAGGCTTTGATTTCTGGCGCTACATTGCGCAGATTGTTGAGGAAGGTGTCATCCGCAGTGGCCCAGTCAGTCGCCACCACACCATCAAAACGCTTGCTGATGAAACCAGCAGCGCGGCTGGCGATGTTGATGTATTTACCGATCAGGTCAGAGTTGACACGCGCAACGAAATCTTCTGGATTCATGTCCAGATCTTCGACCTTGGCATTGAGTTTGGCGGCGAAGTAATAACGCAGCCATTCAGGGTTCATGCCGATTTCCAGATAGCGCAGTGGTGAGATGCCCGTGCCGCGTGACTTGGACATTTTTTCGCCAGAGACGGTCACAAAGCCGTGTGCATAGACATTGTCTGGTGTTTTATAACCAGAGAACTTCAGCATTGCTGGCCAGAACAGGGTATGAAAATAGGTAATATCCTTGCCGATGAAATGAATTTGCTCAGTCGTCGGGTCAGCCATGAAGGCATCGTAATCACGACCTGTCTTGCCGAAATAATTTTTCAGCGAGGCCAGGTAGCCGACAGGCGCATCCAGCCAGACATAGAAATACTTGCCCGGTTGGTCAGGAATCTCAATTCCAAAATATGGCGCATCGCGGCTGATATCCCAGTCACCCAGGCCGCCTTCACCTTCCAGCCATTCCTTGCATTTGTTCGCCACCTCGGATTGCAGACGATTGTCTTTCAAAGCCCAGCCACGCAAGAATTCCACGCATTTTTCATCAGACAGTTTGAAGAAGAAATGCTCGGACGATTTCATGATCGGTGTCGCACCGGTCAGGACAGAGTAGGGATTCTTTAATTCTGTAGGCGCATACACGGCACTGCACACTTCGCAGGAATCGCCATACTGATCCTTGGCACCACATTTAGGGCATTCGCCCTTGATGTAACGGTCAGGCAGGAACATGTTTTTGACCGGGTCAAAGAACTGTTCTATGGTCTTGCTGGTGATAAAGCCCGCAGATTTTAGTTTGCGATAAATGTCCTGCGACAACTGATGATTTTCTTCACCATCGGTTGAATGCCAGTTATCAAACTGGATATGGAAGCCGTCGAGGTATTGTTTGCGTCCGGCAGCGATCTGCGCCACGAAAGCCTGTGGCGTGATGCCAGCTTTTTCAGCCGCGATCATGATAGGTGCACCATGTGCATCATCCGCGCCGACGAAATGTACCTCGTGACCCGACATTCGCTGATGCCTTACCCAGATGTCAGCCTGGATATATTCCATGATGTGACCAAGGTGGAAGGGCGCATTAGCGTACGGCAGGGCAGTGGTAACAAACAGCTTACGGGTCATGGTTGATGCACTTTTTATGAACGGACAAGAGCATTATTCTAACAGCGAAAGCACAGATTGCAGCCGCTATGCCCTGATCCGGGGCGAGAGTAGTTGAATTTTTGTGTTGTTTTGCTAATGGATGCCGCTCAAACTACCCAGGCACCATTCCTGTAGACAACTTCACCATCAAGTTTTACCGCTTCGGTAACAGCGAAGACATCGACATGATGGCGGCCTTCGCCACGCTTGATATGCGGCTTGGCATAGCTGCCATGCTTGGCGCCCAGCGATAAATGGACGCCGCACATGCGCTCATAAGTGCCGATATCCCGCACTGTCTTGTCCTTGGAGAAGGCCTTGTTCATGCCAAAGCCCAGTTCTCGCACCCAGACTACGCTGTCGTCAGCGCGGATATTGGCCAGCACCTGATCAAATTCAGGCGTGGAATTGATGGTATCAACGACCTGGCCTTTTTCCACGATCAGGGTAATCGGCTGTTCCGGGCGATTGACAGTAAACGTGGTATCGCCAAAGGCAAAGATACGGATTTGACCATACACATCTTCCAGCGCTACTGATTCTGTGAACACTTCACCGATGGGGAATTGGCCACCGACATTATTCATCTGGCGATAGTCGCCGACATTAAGCTTGGCCGGTTCAAAGCGGCCACTGAAGATCAGTTCGGCACCGCCACTATCAACGACGCCACCGCTGGCGCCATCAATTTTTTGTTTGAGGGCATTGCCAGTACCGCGGTAGTAATTGGCGTCATAGGCTAGCGACTCTATGTAATACAGGTTTTCATCACCTTCCATGCGGGCAAGGTGGGGATGCTCTATGACTTTTAAACCACGCTTGAATAATTCCACGCGCAGCCTGTAGGCTTCGAGGCGAAAATTGGTGGACTGTATCAACACCGCCAGGTCAGAGGCATGCAAGGCGTTCAGGGTTGTCAGAATAAGCTCAGGTGTTTCTGCATCAAAATCGATGAAGCGTGCATCGGGCAAACAAGCGCGATAGGCGCTGGTCAGTGCCACCGCCAGAGGGCAGCGTCTGTCATAGACCACTACAGCCTGATGCTGATCAGTATGCTCAAACGCCAGTTGCAGTACATCACCCAGATGTTGTGCAGCCATTGCGACGGTTGCCGCAGGCAATATCTCCATAGGTTTTTCTGGGTTTGTAGCTGGATTAACGGTGGGGATGGTCATGATTTTGCCTGCGCCTGCCATATAAATAAAGCAAGCAGCTTATGTGGTGAGAGCTTTAGCTGAGGCCGCTATTTTAACGTCTATCGCCAAAGCATGGATTTGATTTAGTCCGGTTTTCAAGGCATTATGCTTAATTTTATGGAAACTAAGTGTGTATAAATACACAAATCCATGAATCGGTAGCACTCATAAATGATAGTCAAATGCCGTGATGGCATAGTGCTCATCAAAATATAAATTTACAGGGAATGAATATGATCGCCAGGCAGTTTTTAAAGTGGGTAATCGCTTTTTTTGTCGCAGTCTTTAGTCATTTTGCTTATGCGCAAAATGCGGCTGCTGATGCAGAAGTCAAGGCGGCATTTGATAGCGCAAAGAAAGTCATGCAGGTTGGCCCTGCAGAAGTCAAAATGATTGATCAGGCCGTATTGAAGGTGCCGGCTGGCCAGGTTTTTATCCCCATGCCAGAGGCTGGCCGCATTATGCGTGCCATGGGTAATTCTCCCGATTCCAGTTTGCTGGGAGCGATCTTTCCTGAAGAAGGTGACTGGATGATCGTGGCAAATTATGAAAAGTCTGGTTATATCAAGGATGATGATGCCAAGGACTGGAATGCCGATGATTTGCTGAAGAGTTTGAAAGAGGGTACGGAAGAGAGCAATAAAGAACGCAGCCAGCGTGGAATTTCTGAAATAGAATTGGTGGGGTGGGCAGAAAAACCTAACTACGAGGTAGCAACCCACAGGCTGGTATGGTCAGCAATCACCAAGCGTAAACAAGACAGCAGCGATAGACAGGGCGTTAACTACAATACCTATGCACTGGGCCGCGAAGGCTACATCAGCATGAACCTGGTGACGGCATTGAATGATTTGCCACAACAAAAAGCCATTGCCAAGGATTTGCTGGGACATCTGGAATTTACAGATGGCAAGCGATACAGCGATTTCAATATCAGTACCGATAAAGTCGCTGAATATGGCCTGGCCGCACTGGTTGCTGGTGTCGCCGCCAAGAAGCTGGGTCTGTTTGCCCTCATCTTCGCTTTCTTCGCCAAGTTCGCCAAATTGGCGCTGGTCGCCGTGGTAGGCTTGGGCGCATTGATAGGCAAGCTGTTTGGGCGCAAGAAAGCTTAAATTTTTTAGGGAATCTCTGATTAAGTAAACGTAACCTGA
>JAZJXP010000122.1:0-4882 GCA_040390835.1 Pseudomonadota bacterium | reverse complement strand
TCAGGCTTTTATTCCGCATACCCCCGCTTATTTAGTTAAGCGGGGGTTTTGCTTTAAGTGAGAATAGTCGATTTTGTAAGCGGTTTCGCAGATTTTAGCGAGATAAGCTGAGGGAAAAGACTAGACAAGAAGCATAAATATGAAGTATAATTTTGCTTCTGTTGATGTGGTGACACACATCAAGTTTATCTGACTAGGCAAGAATATGGGTGCTTAGCTCAGTTGGTAGAGCGGCGCCCTTACAAGGCGTAGGTCGGGAGTTCGAGCCTCTCAGCACCCACCAAGTCAGAAAACGTTGTAACGAATTAGGAGTGGTAGTTCAGTTGGTTAGAATACCGGCCTGTCACGCCGGGGGTCGCGGGTTCGAGCCCCGTCCGCTCCGCCAGTTATAAAGAAAAAAGACAAGCGATGCTTGTCTTTTTTTTGTCTGCATTTTCCTGCACTGCAAATCCTGTAATTCAAATCCCGCCACTGTGTATATGGTGCATTTTTTCAGTGTGGCTCTGTGTTGAGAGGTCTTCATTTTTGCATTAAAGTCGCGTACAAAACAAAACCCCCGCTCAATTACTTGAGCGGGGGTTTCCAGTATAAGGGCATCAGTTCGTCAAGCAGCCTGTGCGCTGTCCATCTCACCATCCAGCGCAAACACCACATCACTGAGCAAACTCGCCAGCTCTGCTGTCATCAGTACAAAGTCCGCATCAAAGCGTTCTTCTTCATTACTGCCCTTGTCCTTGCTTTCATCAAGCACATCCAGCGGTTTGATGCGCTTGATCGTCAATGTATCAGTCAGGACAAAGCTGACCTTGTCATCCCAGGTCAGGGCCAGCTTGGTGCATTGTTTGCCGGCGCTGATATGCTTCTGGATATCGTCCGGTTCCAATGTGTAGCGTACATAGCGTACGGTGGCTTTGTCTTCGGTAGAAGACTTGAGTTCAGTATCCTGGTCTATGGTGAATCCCTTAGGGGCTTCATTGCCGGCCAACCAGCCTGTCATGGCTGCTTGTGGCGAAGTCTTGGTGCGCAAGCCTTCGAGTGGCAGCTTGTCGCAGCACTTCAGCAAGAGCTTGATGACTTCGTCAGCCTTGGATGGGCTGGAGGCATCGATGACCAGCCAGCGGTTTACCGGATCTATCCATACGTTGGTATTACGCTTGACGCCAAAGGCGCGTGGCAATAATTCTTCAGTAATGCGTTCTTTCAGGTCTTTCATGGCCTTGCGGCCGGGTGCGAAGCCTTGTTCTTCTTCTATTTCCAGCGCACGTGCCTTGGTCACCTGGTTGATGACGCTGGAAGGTAGCAATTTCTTTTCTGTCGCCAGCGAAATCAGGAATTGCTGATTCACGCTATGTACCAGTTGGTCATTATTGCGTGGCGATGCCCAGCCCTGACTTTGCATCTCGTTCGAGGCGCATTGTGCAAAGGCGATGCGTGACAATTGGGTATGTAACTCCTCGGCAGTGATCTTCCAGGGAGTTGTCAGACGAAAAACTTGCAGATTCTTAAACCACATAGCGTATCCAGACGAAGAAAACCTAGCATTCTACACGTCTGCGCCGGGCCACTCACGACCAAAAACACCTCTTTCGCGGCAAGAAGTAACGCTTCGTCGCTTTCTGGCATACAGCCCGCATCAACTTTGCAATACTTCTTCCATCGCAGCAAAACAAACACCCGAATCTACACCGACGGCACTCAAGGAGATCATCATGTTGAACCAAATTATCAGCAACACACCAATCTATGTATGGGCAATTCTGGGCTTCCTGGCATTTCGCGGTATCAAGTCCAGCGCAGACCGCGAATTGAAAGTCAGGACTATCGTCATCATTCCTCTGGTGATGCTGGCATTGTCGATACAGGGTATTTTGTCCGGTTTCGGTGCAGATCCTGTCGTACTGGTGGCTTGGTTGGCGACGATGACCGTTGGTGCAACTATCTCCTGGAGTCTGGTCAGTGACAAGAATGTACGCATTCAGGCAGACAAGGGCACGGTGTTTTACCGTGGTAGCTGGGCACCATTGATCATGATGATGTCTATCTTTGTCATGAAATACATCGTCAATGTGGCTTTGCATGTGAATCCTGCCCTGCACACAAATACGCTGTTTGCTGTCACCAGCACTGCCTTGTTCGGTTTGTTTAACGGTTTGTTCCTTGGCAAAATGCTGCATGTGCTGATCATGTACAAACAAGCATTGTCTGCAAACTCCGTATTTACAAACTCTGCTACAGCATAAAACGCGATGGAGCAGGAGGATGAGTAGTAATTGGTAACAAGAAGATGCAAGATTCGCTTGCGGCATCTCAGACAGGGGCAGGGGTAGACAGTATAATGTCCCCTGTCCTTATTTTATTTATTGTCAAAATACAATAAAAATTCTGTGCCATGCTAGCTGAACAAAAACAAGAATTACTGAAATTATTCCAGAACGCGGTTGAACCTTTGTTGGTGGGTTCCGAACTGAATCCGACGATCTTGCTGGAGCGCCCACGCGACCCTTCCCATGGTGATGCAGCTTGCAATATCGCCATGCAGATCGCCAAGCCGCTGCGCAAGAATCCGCGCGAGCTGGCACAGGCTATCGTTGCAGCAGTCGAGGCACAAGATAATCCGCTGGTTGCCAGTGTAGAAATCGCCGGCCCGGGCTTTATCAATATCCGCCTTACTGCAGCTGCCAAGCAGTCAGTAGTCAGCAATATCTTGCAAAAAGGTGCTGAGTTTGGCAAAAGCCAGCGCGGCGCTGGTGAAAAAGTGGTGGTGGAATTTGTTTCTGCCAACCCTACCGGCCCGCTGCACGTAGGCCACGGCCGTCAGGGTGCATTGGGTGATGCCTTGTCTGCTTTGCTGGATGCGCAAGGCTATGACGTCAGCCGCGAGTTTTACTATAACGACGCTGGCGTACAGATCAACAACCTGGCTTTGTCGGTGCAAGCCCGCGCCAAGGGTTTTGCGCCTGGTGATGCAAACTGGCCAGAGTCTGCCTACAACGGCGACTATATCGCCGACATTGCAAAAGACTTTTTAAGCAAGCAAACAGTCTCTGCTGGTGATTGTCCGCCAGTGACTGCCAGTGGCGATGTTGATGATATTGACTCCATACGCCAGTTCAGCGTGACTTACCTGCGTCGTGAGCAGGATGCAGACTTACTGGCCTTTGGCGTCAAATTCAATAATTATTATCTTGAAACTTCTTTGTACAAAGATAACAAGGTAGAGACTACCGTCGCCGCTTTGAAGGCTGCGGGCAAGACCTATGAGCAAGACGGTGCTCTGTGGCTGCGTACTACCGACTATGGCGATGATAAAGACCGCGTCATGAAAAAGTCGGATGGTACTTACACTTACTTCGTCCCCGACGTGGCTTACCATGTCACCAAGTGGGAACGCGGTTACCGCAAGGCCATCAATATTCAGGGCAGTGATCATCATGGCACCATAGCCCGTGTGCGTGGCGGTTTGCAGGCCTTGAATGTTGGTATACCGCAAGGCTACCCCGACTACATCCTGCACAAGATGGTCACCGTCATGAAGGATGGTGCCGAGGTCAAGATCTCCAAACGTGCCGGCTCTTATGTCACCGTACGTGATCTGATCGAATGGTCTGGTGGAGGCGAAGAGCAGCGTGGCCGTGATGCCGTGCGCTTCTTCCTGATTTCCCGCAAGGCGGATACTGAATTCGTGTTTGATGTGGATGTCGCCCTGGCGCGCTCTGAGCAAAATCCTGTGTTCTATGTGCAATATGCCCACGCACGGATTTGCCGCATGCTGGAACAATTCTCCACTGACGAAACAGCCTATGCTGCGCTGACCACAGTTGATTTGTCACCGCTGACAGCGCCAAGTGAAGCCAGTTTGCTGACCAAGCTGGCCGAGTATCCTGAGGTCCTGGAAAAAGCACTGGACGAACTGGGCCCGCATCAGGTGGCGTTTTACTTGCGTGAACTGGCAGGCGAATTGCATAGTTATTATTTTGCTGAAAAAGTCCTGGTTGAAGACGAAGCCATCAAACTGGCCAGATTGGCATTGGTGCTGGCAACCCGTCAGGTCTTGCGCAATGGTCTGGCACTGATCGGTGTGTCAGCACCAACACAAATGTAAATGTATTGCCTCATCTAGCTAACGAAACTCGTCGGAGACGCATGAAAGCTCAACAAAACGCCCCAAAACAAAAGAATAGCCAGCGCGGTAGTACCCTGACTGGCATCATTATCGGCCTGGTAGTGGGTCTGGCTATCGCAGTGGGCGTGGCCATGGTGATTACCAAATCATCGACGCCATTTACCAATAAAAATGGCAAATCGGATAAGGCCGATATACCGCTGACGCAGTTGCAGGACCCCAACAAGCCTTTGTATGGCAATAAGGATGCTGCCAAAGAAGCCAACAAGGAACTGACGGCCAGCAAACCGGCAGAAGCCGTAGCACCACCAAAACCTCCTGAAGTCAAACCACCTGAAAAAACGGCTGCAGAAAAAGCCGCCGAGCGGGCAGAAAGAGCAGAAGCCGCTGCGGCAGCCAAGGCTGACAATGCAGACGAAAAATATATTTACTTTTTGCAGGTTGGTGCGTTTAAGGAACAGGTGGCAGCAGAAAACAGCCGTGCCAAGCTGGCCCTGATCGGCTTTGAAGCACGTATCGTGGAAAAAACCTCGGACGCTGGCACCATGTACCATGTGCGCCTGGGCCCATATGCACAATTGGAAACAATGAACCGTACCCGTGCCAGATTGTCAGAGAATAGTGTGGATGTTGCCGTAGTGCGCACAGTCAAATAGACTAATAAGCGATCAATAAAGGAACCGTGATGCAATTCTTCAGTCAAATCAAACGCCGCATGTTCATGCTGGCTGCCTTGTCCCTGGTGACTGCTGCTGCCAG
>JAZJXP010000121.1:0-10094 GCA_040390835.1 Pseudomonadota bacterium | reverse complement strand
TCGCCACTTGGTTTCGAAGTTTAAGAAAATTAGAACTTAATCAGACGTTCCCTAGAATAATTCCCAGGAACAGCTAGGCATTACCGGCCTAAGGCCACACCGTTGCCATCAAACACATGACACCTCTGTCCCGGCAGTTGTATGCAAAGATCCGCCCCCGGATACAGATCCGAAGTATCCGCAGGCAATTTGATGGCAAACAGGTTTTCTTCACCTGCCAGCGTCGCATAGACGATTGCGGCATCACCCAGATGCTCCACAAAGCTGATGCAGACTTCGAGCTGGTTGCTGTGCTCTGTAGTTTGTGATGCCAGCACTATATGCTCTGCCCTTATGCCGAGGCTGACTTCGTCACCTGCTTGCAGATTGTAGTTACCTAGCTGGGCATTGATATGCGTGCCTGCGGCCAGTTGCAGCTCGACCTCGTTGCCAAGATTGCGCAATACTCTGGCTTTGACGATGTTCATCTTGGGTGAACCCAGGAATCCTGCGACGAATAGATTCGCGGGCTTGTCGTAGAGCTCCAGTGGTGCACCTATTTGTTCTATTTTGCCGCCGTTGAATACGGCTATGCGCTGGCCCAGGGTCATGGCTTCTACCTGGTCATGCGTGACGTAAATCATGGTGGCTGCCAGTTCCCGGTGCAGTTTGCTGAGTTCTATGCGCATTTGTACGCGCAGGCTGGCGTCGAGATTGGAGAGCGGTTCATCAAACAGGAACAGGCCGGGCTTGCGCACGATGGCGCGGCCTATGGCGACGCGCTGGCGCTGGCCGCCGGACAGGTCACGCGGCTTGCGTTGCAGCAGGTGGGTCATTTGCAAGATGCTGGCAGCGTGTTGTACGGCAGTGTCTATCTCTGCCTTGCTCATGTTGCCGAGGCTGAGGCTGAAGGCCATGTTTTCATACACGGTCATATGCGGGTACAAGGCATAAGACTGGAACACCATGGCCAAGCCGCGTTTGGCTGGCGGGATGTCGTTAGCCAGTTGATTGTCTATATACAGTTCACCCGCACTGATATCTTCAAGTCCGGCAATCATGCGCAACAAGGTGGATTTGCCGCAGCCTGAGGGGCCAACAAAGACCATGAACTCACCATTGCGCACATGCAGGTCTATGCCTTGCAAAACCTGGTTATTGCCATAGGATTTGCTGATTTTTTGCAGTCTGACTTCGGCCATCCCTGATTCCCTTATGCCGCAGCGGTAGTGAAACCAGCAACCGGTATCTGCCCACTGGCGACCACCTCTGCGGCAAACCAGGCGCGTGCGGCGTCTATGGCTGGTGCGGCAAAGCCGTAGGTAATCAATGCGGGAGCCTGAATATCAAGCATTTGAAACGGGTTCCACAAGACCAGGTGCAGGTCTGGCTTCCAGGTGTCGCGTACCTGTTTGCTGTAGCGTATGCGCACGGTAGATGCCAGCACGACAAAGCGGCCATCATCTGGTAAGGCGCTCCAGTCAAAGCTGTCGGCATTGTCAAAGGTGACGGTATCGACATCATACAAACTCGCCAGCATGGCGCTGACCTTGGCGGCGGGGATGCCAGCCTCAGAGACACCATCGCTGACCACGTCGGCGCTGATGACAAGGCGCAGCTTGCTGCCTTTAGCAGGCGGTTGTGCATCGCCCTGGGTAGTCAGGCCACGCTTCCATGCACTGGACATGAGGATGCGGTCTGCCATATCGGTCTGGTAGGCAGTATCTATGCAAGGATAGGTCTTGGTCAGGTCTGCCATGCGTTGCAATTTTTGCTGTACTTCTGCGAGAGAAATCTGGTCAGACAAAATCACTTCTGTCAGGGCATTCAGGGTTTCCAGCTGTGTCTCTGTGGTGCCCAGTGCCATGACCATGTCGGCACCGGCCAGCAAGGCACGAACTGCGGCATTGCCTACGCCGTAGCGTCCTGCTATTGCATGCATGTCCATGCCGTCAGTGATGACGACGCCCTGGTAATTCCACTGATCGCGCAACAGGCCAGTCAGGATGGGCCTGGACATGGTGGCCGGGTTTTCTGCATCCAGGGCCGGGTAGACGATATGCGCCGTCATCATCGCTGGTGCATTGCGGCTGACAGCTATCTGGAAAGGCGCCAGTTCCAGCGCCTGCAATTCTTCCAGGCTCTTGTTCACGGTAGGCAAGTCACGGTGGGAATCAACATTGGTGTCACCATGACCAGGAAAGTGCTTGACGCAACATGCCACGCCTTCAGCCAGGCTACCATCCATCCAGGCCAGTGCAAGTTCACTGGCGCGCCTGGGATCAGAGCCGAAGGAACGCTCAGAGATGACGGGGTTATCGACATTGTTATTCAGATCCAGCACAGGCGCAAAATTCCAGTTGAAGCCCAGTGCCTTGACACCGCGCGCAACTGCAGCGCCCACCTGACGGCATAGTTCAGGGTCATCGCTGGCCCCCAGCGACATTGCCGCCGGGGGCTGCGGTACCCAGATGGAACGCACGACTGCGCCCCCTTCCTGATCGATGCCGATCAGCGCCCCCTCCCCCAAGATAAGGCGCAGATCAGCCGTCAGTTTTTTCAGCTGGATTTCGTCAACCATGTTTTGTCTGAACAGGCAAATACCACGGATATGATTGTCTTTTAAAAATTGTGCGGATGTCGCATCAAGGCTGGTGATGGGCATGCGTATCATCACCAGTTGCCCGGCAAGGCGGCGTGCTTCTTCGCGTGTCAGGGTTTGTTGCTTATTGTCTTGCTTATTGTCTTGCTTATTGTCTTGCGTCATTTCACTGCTCCATCCATGCCGCGCATAAAAAAGCGCTGGGTAAATAAAAAGGCGACCAATATAGGTGCAACTGTCAAAATCGTCCCTGCCGCAATCACGCGGGTACTGCTGCCGTATGTGCCGCGCAGATACAGCACGCCAGCAGATAAAGGGAAGTCTTCTGGCTTGCTGATGACGATGGATGGCCAGATGTATTCATTCCATGCCTCCACCGCAGTCAATATGCCGACTGTGGCCAGCCACGGTGTGATCAATGGCAAGACAATGCGGTAAAAGATGATCCATTCACTGGCACCGTCTACCCTTGCAGCGTCCAGCAGGTCTTGCGGCACTTCATCAAAAGCCTGCTTCAGCAAAAGTATCGAGACTGCTGTGACGATATTGGGCAAGACCACGGCGGTGTAAGTATTCACCAAAGAGATCTTGGTCATGGTGATGAAGTTGACCAGGAAATTGACTTCTGAAGGCAAGATCATGGTCGCCAGAATCACGCCCATGATGAGCTTGCTGCCGCTGAACTGCATGCGTGATAAAGGGTAAGCGGCGAGTGAGCACACGACCAGCTTGCCCAGCACTGTCGCCAAAGTGATCAGCAATGAATTCTTGTAGAAAGCGATGATAGGGATGACGCGGAAAGCCTCGACAAAATTATCCAGCGAAATACCACGCGGCCAGAAGGTGGGCGGGAATTCAAACAGGTTGCCCTCAGTCGAC
This sequence comes from Pseudomonadota bacterium, assembly GCA_040390835.1. Taxonomy (GTDB): domain Bacteria; phylum Pseudomonadota; class Gammaproteobacteria; order Burkholderiales; family Burkholderiaceae_D; genus Undibacterium. The sequence continues at coordinate 6,634 of JAZJXP010000121.1, read as the reverse complement.
ATCGCCACCACCAATGTCCACCAGAATGGGAAAATGCAGATAACGGCAATCAGGCTTAGCAAGCCATATTGCGACATTGTGCGCAGGAGTTTATTGGCAGATGCGCTCATTTTTCATGCCCCGGTTTTAGCCAGCGCAGACAGACAAAGGCAATCGCCATGCAGCACAGGGATACAACAAAACTCGCAGCAAGTCCACGCGGCAGCTTAAGGTGCTTCAAACCCTGGTCATAGGCATAATACAAGGCCGTGAAGGTGGAATTCATGGGGCCGCCCTGGGTCAGCACGTCAACTTCCTGATAGGCCTTCAAAGCCGCCAGTACTGACATGATGCTGCAGACCAAAATCGTCGGCTTCAGCATAGGCACGGTGATGCGCCAGAAGCGTTGCCAGCGATTGGCACCGTCGAGTATTGCTGCTTCCTGCATCTCGGCTGGCAGTGACTGCAAGGCAGCCAGGTACATCACCATGTACCAGCCCAGGCCACGCCAGAAAGAGACAAACATCACAGCAAACAAGGCAAGTGTATCGTCCGACAACCAGCCCAGTGGCGTAGCAATGATATGCAATTGCAGCAGCATATAATTGAGCGTGCCCTGCTCATGGAACATGAAGCCCCACATGATGCCAACTACAGAAACCGTCGTCACCACAGGCACATAATAGGCAGCGCGAAACCAGCGGATACCGGGCAATTGATTATTCACCAGCACTGCCAGTGAGATGGCACCTAATTGCGTGAAAGGTACAACCAGCAAAAACAGCAGGGAATTTTTAAGCCCGGTCAAAAACATATCATTCGCAAACAGGGCGCGATAATTAGCGAAGCCCACCCAATGCACTTCGCGTATCAGGCTGAAATCAGTAAAGCTCAGATAAGAGCCATACATGACGGGCCAGAAAGAAAACATCAGCAGCAATAGCAAGGCTGGTGCCAGGAATGCATAGGCCAGCAGATTGCGGCGCTTGCTTGTTGTGGATGCAAGGGTGGACGTAGGTGCGGACGCAGGTACGTATATATGCGGCTTGCTCATGGCAACTTTGGCCCTTGCAATTTACGATTCCAGATACCTACGGCTTCATCCAGAGCTTCTTGTATATCACGGCGACCAGTGACACCTGCCTCCACTGCCTTGACCAGGAAGCGGCGCAATTCATCATAATCATCTATACCGCTGACATACAGACTGCGGGCAGAATTCATGGAGTTTGCCGCAACTGCCAATGCCTGTTCTGATGCGCCCGCATTCGGTAATATTTTCTTGAAGTAGGGATTTACCAGCGCCTGCTTGGTAGTGGGCATGACACCAGCCTGACGGGAAAACGTCAACTGATTGGCATCGCTGGTAAGGTAGCGGGCAAAGGCTGCGACTTCAGGTATATCTTTTTTCTTTACGCCTTTGGGTATGGCGAAATGAAACATCCAGCCGCCATCATTGATGCCCGTCGGGCCTGGCGGCACAGGGAAGATACCGGTCTGCGCATAAATTTCTGGTGCATCAGTTTGTATACGTTTGATGGCGGTTGGTGCACTGACCATGACACCAAGGCGCCCTCCCAGATAGGCATCTACCACTGCAGGGAAATTATCTTCAGCAAATAATTTATCTTTTAAAAAACCGCCAGCCTTGTAGGTAGCGGCAAGTTTTTTAACAAGAGTGACATGAGCAGGCGAATTGAAAACCGCCTTGCCATCACGCATTAAATCCAGTCCCTGTTGCATGAAAAAACCATCGATCTTGCCTAGCGCAGGAGCATAGCCAGGCTTGCCAGTTTTGAGGGAGATCATGACGGCCTGGGTCAGCAATTCATCCATGCTGCGGGGTGCCTGGAAGATGCCTGCCGCTGCCAGTATCTTGCGGTTATAGGCAATTACATTGACGTTGCTGTAATGCGGAAAGCCATACACCTTGCCGTTAAAACGCAAGTCAGCCAACGCTGCATCGGTGTAATCATTGGTGGCACCTGGCGCTGCCAGCAAGGCATCTACGGGTTCAAGCAAACCATCACGCGCCATTTCTTCTGCCCAGGGCACGCTCAAATTTACCAGTGCCGGTGGCGTACCGGCAGCAATGGCGGTGATCAGTTTTAGTTGCAGAATATCCCAGGGAAAGTCCACCCATTCAAGCTTGATGCCGGGGTGTTGTGCTTCGTAGTTTTTGACGAGTTCCTGAAAATAGGGAATGAATTTTGGCTTCAGGCTCATGGTCCAGAATTCGATTTTCTGGACGGCAAAGGCATTGCCATGCAAGCCAAAACTCAATAGCAGTGCGCTCAAGAGCAAACGCAACTTCGCCCCCGAAATCAATCTTTTACATATACTCCCCAATATTTTTAAGCAATTTCGCATTTTGACCATACCAATCTTGCTGTTAATAAAAATACTGGGGGCAGTATCTATTTTTTAAGTTTTTAAAAAATAGCCTGCTGCTTTTGCTGAGTCAATTTGTCTTGGTGACTTTGCTCAAGTGTCTTGGCTTGTCCGGGTCGAGGCCACGGGCAATCGACAGGTTTGCTGCCATCATATAGAAGGCTTGTATCGCAACGACAGGATCAAGATCAGGCGTTGCCGCAACTGGCAAAGTCAGGTTACGTTCCTTGACATTTTCTGGTGCTGCCAGCAAGACATTCGCGCCACGACCACGCATTTCTTCTGCCAGGGCAATCAGGCCAGCCTGTGCAGGCCCACGGGTTGCGAAAATCAATAATGGGTAACCATCATGTATCAGGGCCATGGGGCCATGCTTGATTTCTGCACCACTGAAAGCTTCTGCCTGGATGACAGAGGTCTCTTTGAATTTAAGTGCGGACTCCAGTGCAACGGGGAAGCTGATGCCACGGCCAACCACCATGATGCGTGATGCGGGTTGCAAGACTTCTATCGCGGGTGACCAATCAAGTTTTGTCGCTGCATGCAGGGATTCAGGCAATTGTTCTATCGCTGCCAAAAATTCTGCATCGTTTTGCCAGTGGCCTGCCAGGCGTGCTCCGGCAACCAGTGAAGTGATAAAACTCTTGGTCGCAGCCACGCTCAGTTCCGGACCTGCGTGCAAAGGCATGGTCCATTCTGCGCTTTGTGCCAGAGGCGATGCGGCGTCATTAACCAGGGCAACAGTAGTTGCACCACCTTCACGGAAATAACGGATAGGCTCGACCACGTCAGGGCTTTGGCCAGACTGTGATATTGCGATCGCCAATGCATCTTTTGCTGCCAGTGGTGCCTTGTTCAAAGTCACCAAGGACATGGGCAGAGAGGCGACGATGCGCCCTACCCTGGCCATGATCAGATAAGCCGCATAATTGGCGGCATGATCTGAGCTGCCACGTGCGACAGTGACGACGGATGTTGGTGGCTTGGCGCGCAAGTGTGCACCAAGCTCGGCATAACGGTCACCTTCATGTTTGAGTTGTTCGGCAACAAAATCAGCGGAAGAGCTGGCTTCCTTAAGCATCTGCGAGGTCAATCTTTTCTCCTTCTACATAAACAGCGATGAGGTTGAGCTGGCGATCCAGTACAACCAGGTCTGCGTAGCTGCCAGCCTGCAGGCGGCCACGCTCATTCAATCCCAGATAATCGGCTGCGTAGGTAGAAACACGCTTCGATGCATCTTCCAGATCCAGGCCTATGCTGACCAGATTGCGCAAGGCCTGATCCATGGTCAGGGTACTGCCAGCCAGCGTGCCATCTTCAAGACGCACACCACCCAGGCATTTATGCACGACCTGGCGGCCCAGCATGTATTGCCCATCCGGCATACCGGAAGCTGCAGTCGAATCAGTAACGCAATACAGATGCGGTATCGCACGCATGGCGGCCTTGATGGCGCCAGGGTGGACATGCAATAAGTCGGGAATAATTTCAGAAAACTGCGCATGCGCCAGCGCTGCACCTACCATGCCAGGCGCACGATGATCGAGGCGCGACATGGCGTTGTACAAATGGGTAAAACCGGTGGCACCGTTTTCCAGCGCTGCCTTGCCCTCTTCGTAAGTACCGAGGGTATGGCCTATCTGTACCTGCATGCCTATGGCGGTAAGCTCGCGTACCAGTTGCAAATGGCCGTCCATTTCTGGTGCCACGGTGATCAGCCGTATCGGTGCTATTGCATCAAGATGGCGCACCTGTTCCAGCGAACCGGTGTGGGCAAAATCTGGCTGCGCACCGAGTTTGCCGGGATTGATATACGGCCCTTCGAGATGCACACCCAGTATACGGGCAGCGCCACTGCTGCGTTTATCCACCAGTGGCCTGATTGCCTTCAAGGCCAGTTCCAGGTCAGACAGAGGTGCCGTCATGGTGGTGGCCAGCATGCTGGTGGTGCCGTGTTTGGCATGTTTGCGGGCGATGATTTCGACGGCGTCGCCAGCTTCCATGGTGTCTTTACCACCGGCACCATGCACATGCAAATCGACAAAGCCAGGCAAAATGTAATGCAGGGATTCTGCATCGGCAGTGCTCTCTGCATCAGCAGTGATGGTCTGCACTCTTTCGTCGAACACCAGAGAGCCGCGCACCCAGCCTTGCGGTGTCAGTATTTGTCCCTGCACTTGTTGTTGCAAGCTCATCTGAACAACTCCGCCACAAAGTCATAGTAATCGCTACGGCAATGAGAATGCGACAGTTCTATCGCAGCGCCGTTAGGAAGGTAGGCAACACGGGTAATGAACAACATGGCAGCGCCCTGCTTGATGTCTGCCAGGCGCGCCTGTTCAGCAGTCGCATTCACGGCGCGTATATGCTGCAGGGCGCGTGTCGGCGACAGGTTTTGTGATTCCAGATAGCCGTACAGGCTGTCGCTCACCAGTTTGGGATTGGGCATGTAGATTGCCGGAATGGTCGAGCTTTCTATCGCCATCACGACATTGTCGGCGGTACGCAAACGCTTCAAACGCGATACCACGGTATTCGGCGACAGGCCCAGCGACAAAATCTCTTCTGGCGAAGCGATACCGGTTTCACGTGACAACCAGCGTGAACCAGGAACAAAACCACGGTTGCGCAATTCCTCACTAAAGTTGGTCAGGCGCGACAGCGGTTGTTCAAGCTTGGGCGTGATGTAAGTGCCAGAGCCATGCTTGCGGGTCAGCATGCCTCGCTCGCACAACATGTCTATGGCCTTGCGTGCGGTGACGCGTGAGATTTCCAGAGTGTCAGACAACATGCGCTCGGACGGCAAGGCTTCGTCTGGCTGCCACAATCCGCTATGTATGCCATTCGCAAGCTTGTTCGCCAATTGCAGATACAAGGGGGTAGAACTTTCTGCATCAGGTTTAAAGTCTATCAATTGTGCCAGCATGTTTTTCTCTCTTTTTTATCTATTTATTTGGCTTGCAAATGCTGTTGTATCAGGATGAGAGCCCCGACTGCGGAATCTGCTTTGGGCATTTGTATTCTCTCTTTTAAATCTGCTGGCAAATAGCTGGCTACCGGTGCTGCCAAACCGCCGCACAGGGCGATAGGCAATGCAGATTCCGGGTCCAGGGCCTGTGCCATGATGGCGACTTCTTTACCAGCTTCGAGCATGATCGCACGTGCAACCTCTACCTCTGGCGCAAAACGTATGACCAGGGGTGCCAGTTCGGCATAACGGGTTTGATTGGCCAGGGCCAGCCAGGCGAATACTGCATCTTTATCACCGCCACAATGTGTGAGCACGGCACTGGAAAATGGATTACTGGCAGCACGGCCATCCAGCACGCGCTGCAGATGATTGACGGCACGCATGCCCAGCCAGGCACCACTGGCCTCATCACTGACTGGGAAGCCCCAGCCACCTACTTCACGACGCTGGCCATCAGGCAGCAAAACTTCACCGACGCTACCAGTTCCCAGAGCAATGATAGAGCCAGGCTTGCCATCAAGTGCACCCAGCAAAGTGGTATAGCCATCAGTTCCTGCGCAGACAGCGCCAAAGCCAGGATTGAGCGCAACAAACTCCCTGGCCCAGTGAATATTATGGACACCTGCCAGACCGCAACCGACTGCGATGTCCCCCAAGGCTGGCATGTCCAAGTTTACTGCCGCAAAGGCTTGCTGGGTCGCCAGCAAGATTGATTGCCAGGCTTTATCCCGGCCATGCGCCAGACCAGAAGGACCTGCACTACCACGACCGAGCTCTTTACCACTAGCATCAGCCAACACCACTCGCGTGCCAGTACCGCCACCATCGGCACCAATCAAATATGTACAAGCAGGTTTTGCTGAGGACTGACCTGCAGTCGCTGACAAATCAGCCGTAGAAAGATGTTCTGCTTGTTTGTTCATTGATAAGTAAATGGTGGTAAGTTTTATCAGGCCGGATCAGAATCTGTACTTCTGCTACTATTTTAAGCCTCACTGTAAGTTTTTTTACTAGTGGATGTCAATAGGTATTTAAGTGGTATCGTTAAATTTAATTTTGTCTCTTTTGTTTCCACCACACTATTGCCATCCAGCACAATGAAACAGGCTTGCTACTCGACCTATCCACTGCAGGCGCTATAACAACTTGTATTAGCGCCTGCAGTGAGTATTTTCTACTTCAAGAACTGCTCGTTCCCAACCATACCGATCTTGGTCACGCCAAGACGCTGTGCCGCTGCCATGACCGCAGCCACAGACTTGTAAGGCACGACAGCGACCGGACGCAGATGGA
>JAZJXP010000120.1:4968-8329 GCA_040390835.1 Pseudomonadota bacterium | reverse complement strand
CGCAAATAACGGCTTGAACAGTGATAGGAAGGGAGGAATGGGGTTAAAACAAGCACAAAAAGCAAAAAAAGCAGCTCAGCTGCTTTTTTTGCTTTTTAAGAAAGATTATAGAGCGATAAAAGATCAGCTACCGGTATAACTGGTCTTCATCGTAGTAAAGAATTCTACAGCAGCACTGCCCTGTTCACGGGCACCATAGCTTGATGCTTTGCTGCCGCCAAATGGAACATGGTAGTCAACGCCAGCGGTAGGCAAGTTGACCATGACCATACCTGCACGGGCGTGACGCTTGAAATGAGTGGCGTATTTCAATGAGGTCGTGCAAATGCCCGCTGTCAGGCCAAATTCAGTATCATTTGCCAGTTGCAGCGCATGCTCATAATTTTTGGCTGGAATGACGGACGCTACCGGGCCAAAAATCTCTTCCCTGGTATGTTGCATGGCAGGATCACAGTCTACGAACAGGGCCGGGTTCAGGAAATAACCGTCAGTATCACGCGACAGCCGTTCACCACCAAAGGCCAGTTTGGCACCTTCATCTTTGGCTATCTGTATATAGCGCAAATCCTGATCGAGTTGAGACTTGTCTACCACCGGGCCTATATCTATACCCGCCTGCAAGGCATGCCCTACTTTCAGGCTCTTCAATTTATCGACCATCGCAGCCACAAATGCTGGATAGATTTTTTCCTCAACGATGAGACGAGAAGATGCCGTGCAGCGCTGGCCAGTAGAAAAATACGACCCTTGGATTGCCGCATTGACTGCCACATCCAGGTCAGCATCTGCCAATATCACCAGAGGGTTCTTGCCGCCCATTTCCAGTTGCACTTTGGCGCGGCGTGCTGCGCAAGCTGCCAGCACCCTGCTGCCAGTACCAACGGAACCAGTAAAACTGATCGCATCCACCCTGCTATCTTTGCTCAGTGCTTCACCGACTATACGGCCAGGGCCAGACAAAAGATTGAATACACCTGCAGGCAAACCAGAACGGCTGATGATCTCGGCCATAGCCCAAGAACAGCCTGGCACCAGTTCTGCAGGTTTCAAGATCACGGTATTACCATAGGCCAGTGCCGGTGCGGCTTTCCAGGCTGGAATGGCGATAGGGAAATTCCAGGGGGCGATGATACCGACCACGCCTACCGGTTCGCGGGTGACGTCAACATCCACCCCCGGGCGTACCGAAGCCAGTTTGTCGCCGCGTATGCGCAAGGCTTCCTGGGCAAAGAATTTAAAAATGGCAGCAGCTCGGCCTACCTCGCCTATCGCCTCTGGCAGAGTCTTGCCTTCTTCACGTGCCAGGAGGCTACCGAGTTCTGCCTTGCGCTCATTGATTTCTGTACCTATCTTGTCGAGCGCATCTGCCCTTTGCTGCACACCTGAGTTACGCCAGCCTTCTGCAGCATCACGCGCAGCAGCAATTGCCAGTTCTACCTGTTCATTACCTGCACTGGCGTATTCGTCTACCACTTCGCTCAAGTCAGAGGGACTATGTGTGACAGTAACATTTGCGCCGTCATGCCAGCTACCATTGATATACAGTTTTTTCATCTTTATTCTTCCTTGTTTTTCAGTCTTATTGTTCAGTATTATTTTTCAACATTACCCGCCGCACCACTCAGGGCAGCAAGAGTTGATGTTTTTGTCGGGAAAACCGGTTGTCTCAAGCCTGGCGCATCCCAGCCAAACATAAATTGGCAGGCTGCACCACAAATACGGCCCTGACACGCGCCCATACCTGCTCTGGTCATCAATTTCGCTGTACGCCAGTCACCATATTCGCGCAATTGTCTGGCGCTGACATCTTCACAGCGGCACACCAAAGTGTCTGACTTGCACAACTTGCGCAGGCTGTCGTCTGTGGCAAAACCCTGCTTGAGCAAATCTGCAAATTGCCTGGCATGGGTACGGCGTGCAATATCATCTTGCCCAGCGGCCTGTCCAATCGCAGCCAAACCGGCAATGTGCCCTTCTGCCAAAGCCTTGTCAACACCGCCTATGCCACAAGCCTCTCCAGCCACCCACACATCAGCACGCGTACTGGCCTGATTGGCATCGACAACAATGCTGCCATCCCTGATTTCACAACCTAGCAGAGTACCGGTTTCGAGATTGGGTAACAGGCCAAAGCCGCAAGCAAGCAAATCACAGCTCAAGTCAATTTTCTTGTCACCATGCTGCAAGCTGATGCCGAGCAGGCGCTGCTCACCATGCGCCTTGACCACTCTTGCATCGTGTCGATAGCGTACGCGCTTGAGTTGCCAAAACAATTTCAATGACTGTAGCAGCTTGCCGCGATGCGACTTGAGCAAGGCCACGAAAAACTGTATTAAATTTTGACTGCTTTTTGTCTCGATGATGCTGACTACCTGGCCACCAGCGCGTATGACTGTCTCTGCCACTGCCAGCAGCAAAGGCCCGCTACCAGCAACGGCGACACGCTTGCCTTCAATCGGCATACCGCCTTTAATCAAGGCTTGCAAGCCACCAGCACCAGTAACGCCCGGCAAAGTCCAGCCAGGGAAAGGCAATAGCAGTTCACGGGCACCGCTACAGATAATCAGTTTGTTCCATTTTATTTTTTGGGCACCATCTGAAGTTTCAAGCAAAAACTCCTTGTCAGAAGTAGCAGCAACTATACGCACACCATATACCATCCGCACATTCAGGCAATTTGCCAAAGCACGCCACAAGTCATGCGCACGCTCGTCTCTCCATGAAGCAGGGCCACCACGCCAGATTTGTCCGCCAGGTGCCTGATTTTCATCAATAACGGTGATTATGGACGACTGATTGGCTGCAGCCAGTGCCGCTGCCAGGCCTGCAGGACCAGCACCTATGATGAGGATGTCCGTGGAAAACGGCAAAATCGCTGTTACCATATTCAGGCTCCTGTACCTGTACCTTCGGTATTAATCACCATGCCTGAGCGACAGTATTCCTGACAGGCCAGTTTATGTGACTGACCATTAATACGCACCCGGCATTCCTGGCATATACCCATGCCGCATACGGCAAACCGTGGCTGACCCGAAACCGACTGACGTGTCTGCATATTGTCATATCGCATCAGGGCTGCAGCTACACTCATGTCTGTTGTCGCTTCAAAGGACGCGCCATTGATCCAGATTTTTGCAATTATTGGGCCATGCTCACGCATATTTCAGCTCCCGCACAGGGAAAAAACGCTCAGGTGAATAATGCTGATAATCTATTTCCCCAGCCCGTCCGGCAATCTGGTCTGCCAGCATTTTTGCTGTCGCCATGGACGTGGTCACACCCAGCCCTTCATGCCCAGCTGCCAGCCACACCCCAGCCAGTTCAGGATGAAGCCCGATAATGGGGTGACCGTCAGGTG
>JAZJXP010000120.1:0-4958 GCA_040390835.1 Pseudomonadota bacterium | reverse complement strand
GATGCCGGGCGCATGCCAGCCCAGGCGCGTATGATTTGCATGTCGGCCAGGCAAGGCAATAGCTTCATGGCGGACTGCAAGACTGCCCCTAGCGCCTTGGAGTCCAGACTGTTATCTGTCTGCCCATCCTGCCTGCAGGAACCAATCAACCATTGCCCGTTACTGCGTGGTTGCACATTGGCAGCCACGGCCAGTGCATCTGCAGTAACTGCTGCCTGACCATAATCCATACTGACGATTTGATGTGATAGACGACCGGGATAGCGGTCAGTAATCGCCAAATGGCCTTTGCGGCCAAACACGGCAATTTCTGGCAAGAGTTTGGCTACTTCCAGACCAGCAGCGACAATGATGATATCGGCATTGAGCTTGCTGCCATCATCAAAAATCAACTGGTTTGCTGCCAGCTGCGCGACACGTTTACCCAGAATAAGATGACCACCGCGCTTGACCAAAAGCTGAGCCATGAAATGCGCCAGCTTGGGCGGGTACACCACGCTATCGCCAAATACCCTGACACCACCGGCAAGGCCAGGTCGCAATGCCGGTTCCAGTTTTTGCACCTGTTCGCCAGTCAGCGCTTCGGCACGCCATAGCCTCGAATTCATTGCTTGTGCGCGATGATGCGCCTCAGAAAGCTGGTCTTCGTTCTCTGCCACCCACAAGGTGCCACACTGACTGACTTCACCTACACCTGGAAATTCAGTGAAGAAATCTTTCCACAAGCGCAAAGAAAGCAGGCATAAGTCCAGCTCCTGCTCAGTTTCATCCAAGGCGACCAAATGCCCCATACCAACTGCAGTCACACCACAGCCGGGGGAAGCCGCATCAATCAAACTGACCTGATAACCCTCTTCCTGCATTTTCAAGGCACAGGTGGTGCCGACTATGCCAGCACCAATGACACATACTGTCGTTTTCATCGAAATGTTTCCTGTGCCATCACATCAACTTAAAAATATCAGTTAAATGTTGGCAAAACCGGGCGATTCGCCAGAGAAGCGCTGACCACTTGCTCTACACGTGTACGCAACTCACCTTCCAGTGGCAGACGCGGTGCACGCACACGGTCATTTGAATCGATGGCCAGTGTTTCTACCAGTTTGATGTTTTGTACCAGATACGTAGATACATCCAGGTCCAGCAAAGGACGGAACCAGCGGTAGATATCCAGCGCTTCGTTATAGCGGCCAGCCTTGATGAGGCGGTAAATAGCCACAGTCTCATGCGGGAAAGCAACTACCAGACCAGCTACCCAGCCTGTTGCACCGGCAGTCAAAGCCTCAAAAGCCAGATTATCCACACCAGTGAACAAGTCATAACGGCTGCCCAGGCGATTGATGATTTCTGTAGTACGGCGGATATCGTCGGAAGATTCTTTTACTGCCACAAAACGTGGGTCATCAGCCAACTCTTCCAGCATGTCTGTCGTTACATCGACGCGGTAAGCCAGGCGATTGGAGTAAATCATGACAGGTAAATCACCGGCTGCAGCGATACTGCGCAGGGTTGCTACTGTTTCACGATGATTGGTGTGATAGATGGTGCTAGGCACAACCATCAAGCCATCGGCACCAGCTTTGGCGGCTTTTTCTGCCAGGGCACAGGCGTCACGTGTTGCTGCCTCGGCGACTGTCAGGATGGCAGGTTTGTTACCTGTTACTTCTTTTGTCAATTTCAGCACATCGATACGCTCTGCGTGCGATAACAAAGGGCCTTCGCCCAAGGAGCCGCAAGCGATCAGACCATCACAACCGGCATCCATCAAATAACGGAAGCAGCGTTCCATTTCCTTGAAGTCCAGCGTATCGTCCTGGTTGAATTTTGTCGTAACTGCGGGAATGACGCCTTGCCACATGATATTTACCTTGTCTCCGGAGTTAACCGGTCAATTTTTGAAAATCAATCAAAGAACCTGATGCTGACAAATCGCGAAGAAATCGATCACAGTAAATATAAGCTATTTGCAAACTTATTTCACGCGCTGCCAGATTCGAACATGACAAAGTGTAAGCCCGCAAAGAGGCCCAGTCTTGATGTTTGTATGCATTTTGAAAGACGAAATCGGCACAGTCGATTATTACTATGCGACAAGAGGGACAGGCAAGGATAATTTACTCATCCTTGCCCATAAGACAAAATTTAGAAACCACGAGGAAGAATCAAGCGAAGTTCAAGCAAGTGAGGACAGAAAAAATGCACCTGCCAGAGCAATGCCCACGCCAGCAAAACGTGGCAATGTGCCAGTCAGCACTTTTTGCGCAGTATTGCTGGCAAACCAGCCCGCGGCATGGATCAAGGCGGTTGCCAGCACGAATCCTGCACCATACAGCATTGCGGATTCATTGACAGGTATTTCCTGACCATGGGCATAACCATGCGCCATTGCAAATACGGACACCAAAGCCACTCCCGCACTAACAGGCAGCTTGACTGCAAAACTGATCAACAAGCCAAGCACCAGCACTGAGGCTGCGATGCCATGCTCCACGCCTGGTAAAGCTATGCCGACTAGTGCCAGTGCGCCACCAACCACCATCATCAAAGGAAAACTGGCCGGTATCAGCCACCCTCGCGCATGTTTTTGTTGCGCCGCCCAGATACCTATTGCCAACATGGCCAGCAAGTGATCGAGTCCGGTGAATGGATGGAGAAAACCATCCTGCAAGGCATTCATGGAATGCAGCACACTGTCATGCGCCAAAGCTGGCAATGAAATCATGGCACCACCGAGGGCAGCGACCGCACTGAGCCAGCGCAATTTATTTAGTTTCATATTGATCTCCAGATTCCAGATTAAAGATTAGTTTTTAACTTCGTCCAGCATGCCTTGTTTGCGAATGAAACTCACCACTGCTTCCAGCCCGTCACCGGTACGCAGATTGGTAAATACAAAGGGGCGTTCGCCACGCATGCGCTTGGCGTCTTGCGCCATGATGTCGAGATTGGCCCCTACGTGCGGTGCCAGGTCGGTTTTATTGATGATCAGCAGATCAGAGCGCGTAATACCTGGCCCACCCTTGCGCGGGATTTTTTCGCCACCGGCCACATCAATGACGTAGATGGTCAAATCAGATAGTTCGGGGCTGAAGGTCGCCGCCAGGTTGTCGCCACCAGATTCGACCAGTATCAAATCAAGATCAGGAAAATCGGCACTCATGCGGGCTATCGCTTCCAGGTTAATGGAAGCATCTTCACGTATGGCGGTGTGCGGGCAGCCACCGGTTTCCACCCCCATCAAACGTTCTGCAGGCAAGGCATCTGCACGCAGCAGGATTTCCATATCTTCCTTGGTGTAGATGTCATTGGTGATAACTGCCATTTCATACTGGTCGCGCATGCTTTTGCATAGCATTTCGCACAATGCAGTTTTACCGGAACCGACCGGGCCACCTATGCCTACACGTAAGGGATTTGGTTCTGGCGAGCTTAAATTTTGGGTGTTCATTTATTTTTTCCTGTTTTTAATTTTTATGATCTGTAAAGACGGCTGTACTGCACTTCATGCTGCATGGACAGCAAAGACAATCCAGGTGCCCAGTTCGATAGCTGATCATCTTCCAGTTCTTGCGCCAGCCTTGCAGCTTTCTCCAGTTCCGGTCGCAGCGACAGCAATAAGCGCTGCCCGGACACCTGGCCCAGGGGGATGGATTTGACACCTACAAGCACCTGGTTTTCTGCCCATGAAAACAGCATGCCCAGCAAAACTGATTCTGGCGGTACCTGCAAGGCAACTGCCGCTGCTGCCATGGCCGTGGGCAAAGGCAATTCATGCTGTGCCAGCAATATCGCCAGTAGCTCAGCATCAGCAATCTTCAAGTCATTCACCAGCTTGCCCAGCGAATAACCCATTTGTATGCTCTCCGCCCGAAACTCGGCCGTGTCCCTGGCGGCAATGAACAGGCTGGTCCAGTGCGATACAGCAGTCAGATCCCTGACCTCAAAAGCCTGTAACAAGCGCCACAGTATTGGTGCTTCAAAACGGGCCACCACCTCATGCAGACAATTGATGATCCATTCTTTGGCTGTCGCTTCGTTGCGCACCAGGCCTTTTTCTATCGCTGCTTCCATCCCCTGCGAATAGCTATAGGCACCGATAGGCAAAGACGGGCTGGCAAGTTGCAACAGGTGGAGTAAGGCCGCAGACTGCATGCTCAAGCCTTGTTGTCAGAAGGACGGTGTATGCGCTGGCGCAAAGGTATCGGTGCCAGTGGATTATGCGGATGTCCATCATCACCACCATGAAGATGTCCACCACCATAAGCGCCTGATTCCGGCTCAAAACTGGCCTGCTCTTCGGTGACGATTGCACCCAGGCCCTGCAACATTTCCTTTAGCACCGGGTCTTTGCGTATGCGCAAGAAACCGTCGCCGACCTGCGCCTGTGTATGCCGGTTACCTAAATGGAAGGCGCAGCGCAATAAATTAAAGGCAGTATCACACTCCACTTTATACGTGGGTTCAGCAGCGGCAATGACTTCAATTACGCGACCATCACTGCCCAACATCAGGTCGCCATGGCGCATGACCGTACCGCGCACGGTAAACACGGCCACATCTTCACCGCTGGCCAGGGTGGCACGCAAGCGGCTTTTTTCACGCAATTCATACGGCAAGACCAGTTGCCCGGCTATGCTGTCGGCAGTCGCTATCTTTGTTTGTAGTGTCAGCATATTTAAAATAAAAAATAACGTTGGGCCATAGGCAGGATTTTTGCCGGTTCACACACCAGCAACTCACCATTGGCACGAACTTCATAGGTTTCTGAATCAACTTCCATTTTCGGCGTCAGGCCATTGTGTATCATGTCCTTTTTACGAATATGGCGCGTATTCTTGACGGCGATCAGGGTCTTGTTCAGCTTCAGCTGTTCTGCCAGACCGGCATCCAGCCCTGCCTGCGATACAAAGGTGAACGACTTTTTCAAGCCGCCGCCGAAAGCGCCGAACATCATCCGG
>JAZJXP010000119.1:0-1419 GCA_040390835.1 Pseudomonadota bacterium | reverse complement strand
TCTTCTTAATCCATTTTCTGTACAGCACAAACGGCGGCTACACATGGGAACTGCGGTAAGTCAAAAGCAACTGCAAAGTCAAAAACAACCGCAACTTCAAAAGCAACGTCAATACGAACGCTATGTAGAATTCTGAATTTACGATTGATCGAGATTCTTAATTAATCTTATCCTTCCAAATATCGCAAAGGATGCGCATGAGCTGGCCAGGCTTCGGCAAAAAAACCTGTGACTTGTTCTGCTGTCACTTCAGCCAATGTCGCAGGTGACCAGCGTGGCGTATTGTCTTTGTCTACCACCAAGGCCCGCACACCTTCCAGCACTTCACCATGCTTGAAGCAATGGCGTACCATGTTTCTTTCCATGCGCAGGCAGGCGGAGACTGACATGCCTTTACTGCGACGCAGTTGTTCCAGTGTGACTGACATCAGCAAGGGTGAGCGCTTTTGCATGGTGGTCAGGGTTTGCTGGGCGAATTCGCTGTTGTCTTGCTGTAGCTTTTCACAGATCGCAGTAACGCTATTGCCTGCGAAAATCTCGTTGATGGCGGCATGTTGCGCAGCCAGTTTGCTGGTGTCCGGTTTTAGCTGATCTGCAAACGCTGCAGCAAAATCGCGTATCGCCAGACGCAGGTCTGCGGCTGTGCTTTCACTGAGTAAATTCATCAATGCCGGTATTTCTGTAGTGGGAATATAGACGTCTGCCAGCCCGGCATAGATGGCATCTGCGGCGGCAATGATTTCACCAGTCAGTCCCAGGTAAGTACCAATTTCACCCTCAGTGCGTGACAAGAAATAGCCGCCACCTACGTCAGGGAAAAGTCCGATGTTCACTTCCGGCATCGCCATCTTGGTGCGCTCAGTGACGATGCGCAAGCGGCAATCTTCGCCCGCCTGGGCGATGCCCATGCCACCACCCATGACGACGCCATTCATCAGCGCGATATAGGGTTTGGGATAGAAATGGATTAAATGATTTAAGGCATATTCCTCGGTAAAAAAATCTTCCAGCAGGGCTGAATCACCTTTGGGTGTGGCAGTGCCCACGTCATAGAAAAAACGGATATCGCCACCCGCACAAAATGCCTTCTCGCTGCTGCTGTGGATAAATACAGCCCGCACGCTTTGATCATCCTGCCAGGCCAGCAAGGTCGTCGTCAGCGCTCTTACCATATCAAGAGACAGCGAGTTCAATGCTTTGGGTCTGTCGAGGGTGATATAACCTATATTGTTCTTGACGGAGGTAAGTACAAATTCGCTCATGGTGGTTGACTATGCAGGGTAAGGGATGAAGCTGCTATTTTAACTTTGTCAGGCGTGGGCGTCACGGGGTGTATATGCTTATAAGGAAATAGCGTAAAGACTGGTTGCTGTTGCTGTTGCTGTTGCTGTTGCTGTTGCTGTTGCTGTTGCTGTTGCT
>JAZJXP010000118.1:0-38700 GCA_040390835.1 Pseudomonadota bacterium | reverse complement strand
TTGGTGATATAGCTCAGTTGGTTAGAGCACAGCACTCATAATGCTGGGGTCGGTGGTTCAAGTCCACCTATCACCACCAGAATTTTCTTGCAGAGCGATCTGCCAGATGCAAAGAACCCGCTTTTAGCCTTGTGCTTTAGCGGGTTTTTTGTTTGTTCGCTCAATTCGAGGCAGGTATTTCAATTTCAGCAACTTTAAAATCTTTAAATCTATTAAGAAATTTTGATTTCTCTTCTTGGGAAACAAGTCTTACACAGCGCAAATTTTTCTTTGCGCGTGAGCAGGCAACGTAAAAAAGTTTTAAATTTTTTTCCCGTTTAGCTATATCCAATTCTTCATCATCAAAAATTGACCCGAAATCATATTTATTCCAATAAAACTCTTCAAGTACAACAAGCACATTGTCTATACCTGTACCTTTTGTCTTGTGCATTGTAATGAATGGTGTTTGCTCATCCTCGCATTTGTAGTAATTCAGCACATCGGCAAAAGTAAATTTATTATATGCAGCAAAAAGTGGGGCAATTTTCAGCGAGTGGCTGATGCCCCCCGAAGAGCAAAGATGAATTCAACAGGGGGCAAACTGCGCAGCAACCTTATGCGTAAACCCAATCTGCATTGGCAATCATCCAATGCTGGGCATGAATAGGAAGGTTGTACGAGCCTCCATCATCAGGTTCTAGCTTGCAAACAAACAGCATGTCGTCATTGTCTACAATAGATCTTAGGTAATCCCTGATGCCTATTGCAGTACCTGGATGCTTTAACAACCAAAGTGATTCAAGTACTCTAACATTCGGGCCAAGTCCTTCAATGGCCCTGTAAAGCGATGGATAGTCCTTGAATTTTATCAAGTCATAGCTGATTTGATAAATATTGGAGTAGCTGAGAGCATTTGCTCTATTGATTTCATTAAACATTTTAAGTCCTCAAAGTCAATCTTCGATTTTGAACTTTGAAAAGAACTCAATTGATGCAAGTTAGGCTTGCCTTACGCCAGCCTATCTAATAAACTTCGATTGCTAATACGAAGAGCATCTTTTGGTGTTCTTTTCTTCAGGCGAGGGATTCGCGTTCCTTGCCTGAAGTTCCTCTTTGATCCTGCCTCAAAAGACTGCATATGCACAATATGTAGTCGTCTTCTGCATTCACGGCCTAATTCTAGTGCTGCAACCCGCTATATGCAATCGCTTTTTATTTAATTAATTGAATTATTTTTTCTGTAAATATGTGTACGGAGTGTTGACTTTGGCATCGCCCAGAAATGCATGAGTCCAGCCGAGAGCGGCCACTAACGAACTAATACATGCTAGCAAAATAAATATGTTTTTTTAAATGCAGAATGGCGTTTAACCGTGTAGTGCCTATGGCAAAAGTAGTCCAAACAATGTCAAAATATCTACGGTGCTGAATTGAAGCGTATGAGGACAAGGAAGCATTTTGATTAACTGATTGCTTGAGTTGAGTAGGGTTGGTTATAGATGAGTCAAATCTAGCGACTGCACCATAAATGGTCGGCACGTGCTTGGATTTTTTGAATAACGTTATCGTTGGAAAACCTATGTACACTAAGATATGGTCAACCAAATTAAGTGACTATCAGTGCAGCGACACTCAGGGTAAGCGTCAAATCGGAATTAATAAATTCAATTTATTCATCGGCCCGAACAATTCCGGAAAAAGCCAATTTATTCGCGCCTTATTCCAAAGTAAATCCTCGCAAGAGTTGAAGTATTTGGACATGGACGACCTCTCCAGAGTAAATGAAATAATTGCTGATGTCCTAGAAGCGTATCAGAATGTTGATGGATGGATGGAAAAAAATTTTCCAGAAATCAATTAAATGAATTGATTGAGAACGTCGCCAAATCAAACCAAGACCTATCAGGACTACATACCCAATACAACAATTTCATGAGCACACTGGATGGAATGGCCAACTCGGGTACCTATCCTAATGAGAACGTAAGAAGGTTTGCCGCAACGGTAGCTGGAGCTAAAAAGCGTGGGGAAGAATATAAACTGCCTCCAATCTTAGGTGTAGATCGAAAAGCTAAGCAAAGATTTTACATCCCAATACTACGGGGTATGAGACCCTATCAAGAGATTGAAAAAAAAGACCCATACCTCAATAGAACCGTACAAGATTATTTTGACGGTGATGAGTACAAAGGTATCGGATATGGCAGTGGTATAAACCAGTCAAAGAATTCTGAGATCATTACGGGTCTTCATCTATACGAATTGCTGACTCGAAATCTATTCGGGCAACCGCATCAACGGCAGTCTATTCATAACTACCAAAAATTACTGAGTCAGTATTTTTTTGAGGGGAAGGAAGTAGAACTTATACCCGCATACAAACAAGACACGATTGAAATTCAAATCGGAAAGGATGCACCACAACTACCTATATATAAAGTTGGAGATGGGCTGCAACAAATATTGATCATTACATCAGCTGCATATCTAAGTGAAGAACCTTCTTTATTCTTCATTGAAGAACCTGAACAATCATTACATCCAGGACTATTGCGTGAACTTGCAATCTTTTTGATAAAGGAAACAGAGCATCAGTATTTCGTCACGACACACTCAAATCATCTTCTTGATTTAATGGAGGTCAGAGACGAAGTGACAGTTCACAGATTTAAGAAACCAGAGGAAACAGGGAAATTCTCAATCACTGAATACGCTCAGGATGACAGAAGCGTATTTGTGGAATTAGGTGTAAGGCCTTCATCAGTATATCTTTCGAATTCTACAATCTGGGTTGAGGGTATAACAGATCGCCTATACCTGAGAGTTTTCATGCAGCGTTATATAGACGATCTTCCTGATAGTGAGAAATTAAAAGCAAAGCTATTGCGCCTTATTGAAAACTATCACTATGCATTTGTCGAATATCAAGGCGGTAATTTGGTACATTGGAACTTTGATGATGATGATATTGACGGAGGGCTAAAGGATGGGCTGTGTGCAATGCGTGTGAGTGCGAAAGCCTTTTTAATATGTGATGGAGATATCGTTGGGAAAGCAAAAAGGAAAGAAGTTTTTAGAGCTCAGCTGAAAGAAAACTTATATGTTTGGCGGTGCAAGGAAATTGAAAATGCATTACCACGTAGCGTAATCATTAACACTGCAAAAACACTCTTTACTGGAATGACGACAAAGAAGCTTAAAATTGAAATTTCCAAATTAGACGAAACTGAAGAGGGATATTTTTACCAAAAGAGTAACGGTATCGGATATTTGTTAAACAATTTTTTAGATAATACGATTCCAGCTAAGAAAAAGATACTTTTCGCAGATAGCTCGGGCACTATTTACAATAAGCAAAAGTTTTGCAATGAGGCAATTCGGATTATGAAAGAATCCCCGGAAAGCTGGGAAATGCCTTCAGCGATAAAAGTCCTATGTAAAAAAATCTATGACCATATTTTGAGGGAAAATCAAATTTCTTAAAAAAATAAAAAATTGTTCAGGGTGTTCGTTTGCTAGCTAAATTGACCCGGTTAGTTTCTCATCGACTGATGAATCCGCTACAAAGTGGCATTGGCGAATAAACAGCTAATATCTCAAATTCTTTACTTTCATCAGTGTTGTGAATCATGACCGCCAACCGCATTAATTATATAAACACTGCCCTGATCATTTTTTCTTGCGTTGTCGCATTCGTCATTCCTTTCGAATTATTTTTATTCTCATACGGCGTGCTGGGGCCATTGCATTACCTGACCGAAATCGGCTGGCTACATAAGAAAAATTATTTCACCAAGGGTAAATACGATTTTATTCCCTTGATTGGCTTGTGCTTTGTTTTGCTGTTCTTCCCGGCCTTTTTACATCTCTCTAAAGACAGCACTTTTGCCACAGACGTGCTTGCGCTCGCTGTTTTTTTGTCGCTTATTTTTGCGCTGGTAGAAGACAGACTTTATCGGATTGCGCTGGTGGTTCTGGCTTTGCTGGCTGTAGGCCTGGTCAATAAATCTCCGGTTTACTTAATCTGGATAGGTCTTTTTCTTCCCACTGTTATTCACGTTTTTATTTTTACCCTGGCGTTTATGTTGTTTGGTGCCTTGAAAGAAAAGTCGTTCTCGGGATATTTGTCCATCGCGGTTTTGATCTTATGCGCCGCGAGTTTTTTTCTTATCCAACCAACGGGCTTGCAGTATGCGGTGAGTGATTATGTTCACAAAAGTTATTTTCAATTTGAATTATTGAATTTTAGTTTGATCAATATTTTTCATCTCGATACTCTACAAAAGACTAGCGAGATTTTTACCAGCAATGCAGGTTTTGTGATCATGCGGTTTATTGCTTTTGCTTATACCTATCATTACCTGAACTGGTTTTCAAAAACATCGGTCATCAAGTGGCACAAGGTTCCCAGGCAGACCTTGGTTTTGACGATTGCGATTTGGCTGTTGTCGATGGCGCTGTATGCTTATGATTACAATCTGGGATTGCAGGTTTTATTTTTCCTGAGCTTTTTGCATGTGCTTTTGGAGTTGCCGCTTAATGTTGTGTCGTTTGCGGGGATAGGGAAGGCGCTGGCTGGCAGCAGGCGCACTATTGTCGGGGTCGTTGAGAGGTAAGCGATCAAGCGGCTGCAGGGAGCTTACCTGCCTTCTGTTTCCAAAGACTATCTCTCAGCCAGTGCACTGAACAATGCCATCGCCACCCACAGTAGCCAGGTATTGAGGCCGCAGGCGCTGTCTATGTGCTCAATAGTCGTAGACTGTAGCAAATGCTGACAGCAACTCTTGGCGTGTCTGACGGAAGAGTTGCGGCCGTACTTCTGAGCAGGTGTACTAACTAATTTGTATATTCTTCCGACCCAATGGGTAACGGCCTTTGTTATCTTTAATGAAGATATTCAACTGCTCCAGCAATCCTGAACTGGCATTACGAGTGACGAAATTGAAGCTTTCATTCGGGCCTTCGATATCGTGGATATCAGCCAGTGCCAAGCCGCCTGCTACGTATTTTCCGTATTCGTTAGCAAGGTAACTGTTGCTGACGTCGCCTTCAGCAAAGGCGTCAGCTTTGTGTTCACCTATCCATTTTTCGACGATATAAGCCTGGGCATCGGGCTGGCCCTTGGCGACTTGGTCGACGTAGAGTATCTTGTTGAGTTCGGCGTAACGTTTTTGTGCATCGATATCGGCAGTTGAATCGCGGGTGACGATGATGGTTTTGCCTACGAGGGTTTCGTAGTTGTTAAAGGCATCCTGATCGGCAGAGCGCACCAGCAATGACCTTTTAACATGAAAGTAGGAATCACTCCATGATGCACAGTCCCCTACCAGCCGGTTTGCACGTCGTTGAATACCCGCAGCGGCGATATCGCAGACATCTTCGCCAGGCAGAGTCCAAAGGTCCTTGAAGTCACGCTCTATCAATACTATTTGTAGCTTCGGCTTGAGCCCGTCGACAAAATTTTCCAGGGAGAAGACGTCCAGACCTGTGAGCTTCTTATTCTCGTCTTTATAGCAAACCGGGGCGAACCCACCGTAAGTACAAACGGTTAATTTACCGGGAAACAGGGTAGTGATTGTCGTTGCGTCTTTCATTTCATTTCCTTTTAAATGGTGAATGGAAAGCCTGCTGTTGAACTCATCTTGCAGAATGATCGTGTTAGTTACTCCTGTGGTTTGGCGGCACTCTGCGCTGTGTCATCCAGGCTTTCTACCTTCAACAATTCAGCAGTCGTCAAGATACCGATCTTGACGATGTTGTAGCCTTTCATGGCTTCACAACGCATCGAACCCTGGGTGCAGAAGCGGATATCACCAAGGTAGTTTTCGTCGGGGTAATAGAAGAACAGCATGTCACCTGCACTTTCTATGTTCATGGCACGGTCCAGGACTTCTTCAGGGAATTTGCCTTGTGTTACCTTGAGCAACCATTCACGGAACCTGGGGATGGCTGCTGTGGAGATTTCTTTGGTTACTTTATTGTGCGGAGCGTGAAAACCCAGGCGTGTGCGCTCCAGGTGCTTGCTGACAAGCATTTGTCTTTCTGTGCCAGCCATAAAAATGAGTGCACAGGCAGACATGCAATTGCCGTTGACTGCGGTGTTCATTTTGCCTTCTGTAATGAGCGCCGCAATGTCATAGGCGGCACGCATATTACCACCGGGGCTTTCGGTCATCACTACTGTTTTGACCGGCCCCTCTTCAAGTTTTTTGCGGAATAGCTGGCTATCTTCTGGCACGACCTTGCCAAACAGTATCAGGGTCTGGTTGGACCTTAACATGGTCATGGCAGTGGCATTGCCAGAAAAGAATATGGTGCACAAGGCGAGGAAAGCAAAAAACTGTTTTAGAGTCGATGGCATGACGATAAGCTGTGGTAGGGATTGGTAGAGAGAATTTTAATTCATGATGAAAGCTTGCCCATTTCTTGTTTTTTTTGAATGAGTTTATCTTTTCATGAATCAGACCATTAGACACTAAACATTCATCATTTGACAATGCTTTTTTTGAATCATTTTCTAACAGGAGAATCGGCTCTATCATCCATGACCTGCGAGACTGGCAACACCTGTCACGCCGATAACTGGAAAGCGTTTCATCAACAGGGATGAACTGGCATCTATGTGTTGCTCCAGGTACCTGTTAGAAACTCTTATCAGGTGATCAACTGTAAAATAAAAACCACTCGCCTTTTTATTTATTTCAAGCACTCAACAATATCTGGAACAAGCTCTATGTCGAACACACAATTTGCTTTCATCAATCGGGCCCTGGTGCCAGATCGCAAGACCCTGCAAACAGCAATTGATGACCTGGGCTTTGATCTGCAATTGCATCCAGATTTCACACCATTCGACGACTCGGGTTTCTCGCCATGCATTTTGAAGGGTGCGGAAGGCGCCGGATTTGAAATATCCTATGATGAAGCGGCAGAGCTGATTGATGAAGACGAAGAACTTGCTGCGCTGGCAAATGGCAAAGATTATTGCATCAGCCTGGAATGGCATAGCAGCATGAAGGATCTGGCATGCGTCATGATAGTCAGCACTGCATTGGCTAAATATTTTGACGCAATCATTTCCTATGAAGGCGATGAACCCGAGAGTATTGAAGAGTTATTGGAGGGAACTGCCGAAGCCATAGAGCTGGCGATGAATGAAGATGAAGACTCTGACGAATATTCTGCACCAGAAAACTCGCCAGCCATAAATTTGAGTGTCAACGAGTATGATATTGAAGAGCTGTTAGCCACACCCAATTCTTATCTATTGAATCGTCAGAGAATGGCACTCATGGAATTGTGGGCAAATGGCACCATAACACCGAAACAACGTGCCGATATGGACAAAATTGATGCGGCCCTACACAAGTTAAAAAACCAGTGACTTTGCATGACGAAATCAAATGCGTTTAAGTTTAATTTCTAATCATAGTAATACTGGTTTATCCGGCAATTCGTTTTTATTTTCGCCATTTGCCGGAGAATGCATCATCAAATGTTGACCAACAGCCTGTATGCCTTTGATTGCACCTTCTTCATAATGCCCCAGTTTGAAGGCGTCTTCCATTAAGTGGCAAACCTGGTTCCAGACATCAATCCCGGTTTTACGATAGATCCCTCTGTCAGCAATGATTTCCACTTCGCGATCTGCCAGCAGCACATAGATCAAGACACCGTTATTGTATTCGGTGTCCCATACTCCCTGCTGGGAAAAGACTTCTATGGCACGCTCCCTGGTGGACTGGTCTGCAAAAAGGGCGTGGCAGTCGAGCGCACTTTCTATTACAAAGCGGATTTGCCCCTGGTGTGTTGCTTCGTTGTCTTTGATGGCAAGTTCTATGGCATGCAGGCTCTTGGCCGGGAAGACGCTTTTTAGTTGGGACTGGCTGCTCAGCAAGTGTTTTGCGATGCGTTGGAAATTGAGTTTTTTCATATCACCACTTTCCCGATGCGCCGCCACCACCAAAGCCACCACCGCCGCCGCTGAAACCGCCACTGCTACCGCCAAAGCCTCCACGTCCTGATCCACCATAATAGGCACCAATACCACGTGCCCCCAGCACACCGCTGAACAGACTGAATACCATGGCGACGATAGCGGCCAATACCGCCATGGATACAGCACCTATGACAAACCAGGCGATGACACCGACTACACCACCAGTAATGATGGCACCTGGCAATCGGCCAAATATGGCACGCAAGACACCGCCGACGACCAAGGCCAGTACAAATAATATCGGCGCATATTGCTGGAATCCACCGACATCTGCCGATCTGCCCTTGGTTTGGGCGGGCAAGGGTTCACCATCAATGACGCGCATGATTTGGTCAGTACCTGCTTTGATGCCTGCGTAATAGTCACCTTGCTTGAAGTAAGGTGTCATGGTTTCGGCAATGATACGCTTGGCGGTGGCGTCATTGAGTGCTCCCTCGAGGCCATAACCAACTTCTATGCGCATGGTGCGGTCATTTTTAGCGATCAACAGAATGACGCCGTCATCCACTTTCTTGCGCCCCAGTTTCCATTGTTCTGCCACGCGCAAGGCATACTGCTCTATGCTTTCTGGCGCGGTAGTCGGCACTATCAACACCGTAAGCTGGCTACCTTTTTTGCTTTCAAAGCTTTGCAGGCTTTGTTCCAGAGTAGTTTTTTGCTCAATGCTGAGTGTGGCAGTCTGGTCTGTGACGCGGGTTTGTAGGGGTGGTACGGCAATCTGTGCGCGAGCACCAAGGGCAAACAGCAACATGCATGTGAAGAATGCTATTGCTGTTTTTTGCAGGGCATTCATTTTGCGCTGCCCGCACTATTCACTGCAGGCGCAGCAAAGTCTACTTTGGGTGGTTTGGCAATTTCTTTTTCATTCTCCACCGCGAAATTGGGCTTGACCTGATAGCCAAACATCATGGCTGTCAAGTTGGACGGGAAGGACCGTACCAGCACATTGTATTCTTGCACAGCCTTGATATAACGGTTGCGCGCTACGGCAATGCGGTTTTCTGTGCCTTCGAGCTGTGCTTGCAGGTCACGAAAATTGGCGTCGGATTTGAGTTGTGGATAATTTTCAGTGACTACCAGTAATCTGGACAAGGCACCGGACAATTCACCCTGTGCTGACTGGAACTTGGCAAAGGCTTCTGGATTGGCCAGCAGTTCAGGCGTAGCCTGTATGCTGCCCACTTTGGCGCGGGCATTGGTAACACCCAGCAACACATCTTTCTCTTGTGCCGCAAAGCCTTTGACAGTGTTCACCAGATTAGGCACAAGATCAGCGCGACGCTGATACTGGTTCAATACTTCAGACCAGCTAGACTTGATTTGCTCATCACCGCTCTGGAAACCATTATAACCACAGCCCGACAACATCAGTATTGCCATCATCGACAATAAGCATCCTAATTTTCGCATTTGATTTCTCCACGATTACACTTGCGCCATCACGCGCATGAGATTATTTTTTGCCTGTTGATGGTCATAGTGGCATGTCGCAAATATGACTTCGGTGCGTTGGCGTACAGTTCGCCAATGCAGTTCATCAATTAACACTCCTTGCAGACTAAAACAAATCGCGCACCAAACTTTGATACCAGTCAAAGTTTGGTGATGCAAAGATCAACTTGTTATTTGGATTTGCGTGAAGACCAGTGAACATGGACGATGCGCCATTGCTCGCCCTGCTTTTCCAGCAGGCTGGTTTCAGTACCAAAGATGTGGATGTCCTTACCCTTGTGCTTTGCCCTGGTCTCGGTTTCTTGCCAGATCATGGCGAGCTTGCCTTCTATGCGTTCGCTGGTTTGCAGGACTTTGCGGTCTGCGTTTTTGGCGAAAGCGATGTCTTCTGGCAAGTGATGCCCTGCGTATTCTGCCTTTGAACGTTCTACATAACCAGATTCATAGATGGTGACATCCGTTGCCAGCAATTCTGTTGCCCTGCTCTTGTCACCACTGGCGAGGGCTGCGTGGAATGCATCCAGTGCATCTGTTGCTTCACTGGCGCTGGCGATGGAAGTTAACATACTGATTGATAGCAGCAATGCGATTCTTTTCATTTGTGTTTCTCCGGCTTGGTTACTCTTGGTTAATCCCGGTCAGGCTGACCAGACCTGGTTTTCCTGGCCTGGTCAGCCTGGGTTTTTACTATTGTTTTACGACTTGAATGTCAGTCACATAGATTGCGCCATTGATTTTTTCTGCCCTGAACCTGACTTTATCAGCAATGGCCAGCTTGTCGAGCATGGCGACGTCCTTGATTTTGAAGACCATGCTCATGCCCGGCATATCAAGATTCTTGATGGGCCCGTGCTTGAGTGTGATCTTGTTGGTGCTCTTGTCAATCTTGATGACTTCGCCATCAGATAGGTCATTGCTGGCGCTTGCAGCCATGTTGCTATCCGTGCTGGCTGGCATGCTTGCCTGAGCATAAGCAAGTTGCAAATTCATGCCAATCAGGACAGTCACTGCGAATATTTTAATGTGCTTCATATAGAGTCTCGTCACCGTAATCAATGTTGAATTAATGTTGAATTAATGTTGATGTGCAGAGGCGCGGCTTGCACTGATGGCCCGGTCTTTACTGACCTGCACCTTGCCTTTCATGCCTGCATCATAATGTCCCGGCTGCAGGCAGGCAAAATCTATCTTGCCTGCTTTACTGAATTGCCAGAGCACTTCGCCACTCTGCGCTGCTGCCAGGGTGATCATATTCGGATCACTGTGCTCCATTTCCGGATTTTTCTTCATGAGTTCATAATGTTGCCTGAGCTCTTTTTCTGTACCAAGCACGAACTCATGCTTGAGTTTGCCTGAATTGCTGATAACGAAGCGTATGGTTTCACCTTGTCTGGCATGCAGATTGGCAGGGCTAAAGCGCATATCATCATTCATGTCTACGGTGATAGTGCGGCTTACGTCAGCCGCATCGCCGGGCTTGCCTATGGCTGCATCATCATGACCGTGGCCACCTGAGTGTGTGCCAGATGCAATGGCGTTAGATGTACCCTGCACCAATACCAGCAGCATGCTGGCAAGCACAGTGCGGCTTACTAATTTAATTGTGTTCATGATTCTTGTCCTTGTCCAATGATGGAAATGTCCCGTTGCTGCGGATGAGTAGACATGGCATGCGCGAATAGAGTCCGCCAGCATGCCAGCCAGCAACGATGACGATCAAACCCTGAATAATTCAGGGAAAAATATAATCAAATGGATTCAGAACTTGGGCGGCTTTTCTGGGCAGTCACCAATATGGCCAGCGTAGGATGAAAAAATCAGATCGATTTTTTCTGAGATGGGACGCAGTAATGCTGTGGGCAAGAGCGTGTTCAAGATAGCTGCAGCAATACAGCACTCCTCGCCAGAGGCATCGTGATCGATTACAGTTTTGTGGTCTGACTCATCTGCATGATGTTGATGTGCATGCTGTTGACCAGCAGAAGTCTGCTGATGCGCGGTCGAACAACATATTCTGGACGCAGCTAAAACTCCTTGTACAGGAATAGCACACATCAGCACACATAACAGAAATAGTCGGAACAGCTTTTTCATGTTGCGAATTATAACTGTTTTGTTGTCTTGGCGACTTTTGCCTCTGACAGGAATGAATACAGGTAAATGCATGAAAGACAAAAAACCGCTGGGCTCGCGCCGCAGCGGATTTATTTTTACACACGCCAGACTGGCTCATTCGCATAAAAGCTTATAAGCCATACACCGCGTCAGTATCCAGCTCAGGCGTGGGTTCTGACCTGGTTACGCAGGGCTTTGATCAGGTCATGGTTACGCAGTACGCCTTGATACTGACGTTCTACAACCAGGCGTACGTGGGTAGGCAAGTCTGTTTCCAGGGCTTTGCGGTAGGCTTTCACGGCGACATCTTCGCCGCGTTCGCACTCATCCAGCACTGTTTCATCATCTTTGCCGGTAATGGCAGTACGGATATTGGTCCATGCACGGTGCAATGCACCTGATACGCTGCTGCCGGTTTCTGGATCACCACCCTGATTGCGCACCAGTTCCTGCAATTCAGTTGCTGCCAGCGCGCATTCGCGTCCACGTTCAGCCAGCATGGCTTTAAGTTGCGGATGGCGGCCACTGGCATCTTCGGAACAGACTTTGAATCCTTTTTCGCCGTCTTTGCTGGTTTCTATCAGGTCGTTCAGGGTAGAAATGATATCGTCGTTATCCATGATATTTCCTTTATTGGTAGTGAAAAAGCCGGCGTTAATGCTGAACATGCTTGCACACTGTATGTCGCTACATTGTTGCCGCATTGTTGCCACACAAGGCAGGCAGAGCAGCTTGCCGATAACTTGCCTGTCATCATGATTACTGGCATGACAGGAATTTCGTCAAGGAAAAATATCTCTCTTTGACATAAGCACATACTAAAACCCTGAGCGATTTAAGCGTATCGGACATGGGCTTACTGCCATGTAGGAGCTTAAGAGATATAACTTCGGACTTTAAATTCGGGTCTGGTTCAAGACCTGAACTTTAGCTGGCAGTAATTCAAGTTGCCTACAGTGATTTACAACTGAGCAGAGCCAATTTACTTCATCTACTCCTACAAAGCCTGGTGTTCATGTCCTATATGGAGGCATTTGGGCCGATGCTAGTATGCAGTGCAAGTCGATAACAATACAGCTACACGCTGGCGGGGTATGAATTAGCACTGGCTTACCGCATAGATCAGGATTCACCAATTTTCTGGAGAAATCGCAATGAATACATGTCTATTTAAAAGTGGGGTATTTTTTTTGCAGGGCGCGCTGAGCTTGGGAATAGGTCACCTGTTCGGCAAGCAGCACTTGCGCGCCAGCGGTTATCAAATGCTGACCAATGCCAGATGCCAGGTTGCCATCCGTGACGCCCAAAAGGTGATCCGGCAATGCATCAAGCGCCAGCAAAATAGCCTCACTTCGATTTCACGGTCCTGAGCACAGATTATCTGAAACAATTGAATACAACCTGGAGATATATATGATAGCCCCCAAACATTTATTCCTCGTCGCCGGTCTTGCCAGTTGGGCCTTGATGACTGCTTTTGGCAAAAAAAGATACCACGAACGACATACTGCCAAGAAATTGCATAAAGCCGAAATCAGTACCTGGGAAGGTGAAGGCGGCAACTTGCCCCCAAAAGTAAGTCGCCCAGTTGCTGAGAATGGCGTGGCACCTCAATAAGTCTGTACGAACAATATTCCTGCCTGCTATCTGAAGTAGCGCGCTGGTTTTGATCAAAGAACAAGGAGTAATCATGCCTAGCAATCCAAGCAATAGTGCAGCCCCGGTGAACGGGACAACTGCAGGAACAACTGCAAACAATATCAATAGTCCTTCCATACCCTTTCCGACCAGTGATAATCCTCCAACCCTGGTGGAGCAGGTCCAGGAAAAAACTACCGAAGCAGTCAAACCTGTAGTCGAGCAATTGGCTGTCATTAAAGAGCAGGCTGCCAGCAAATTAAGTTCAGGCGCCAGTCAGGCAGTGACGAAACTGGGTGAACACAGCGAAAGACTGTATATATCACAGGCTAAACTACTTGATACCTGTCGTGTTCAGGTGAGAAAACAGCCTATGACGATGCTGGGGCTGGCTGTGGCGACCGTGGTGGCACTCGGCGTTTTATTCAGCCGTCAGACACGCTAGCAAGCATTTGCGCCAGAGCAAAGAAGGGGCCGTACAGGATTCAAGTTAATTTTGCAGCCCTTACCGCAGTATCATCTTCAAAGAGCAGCAAGACTACTCTTGCTGCTCTATTGCGGACAGGTCACGAACTTCCCCATTGATGCCCCCCTTGATTGTTTGCTCAAACGCATGTGGCATATACTGAACTTGACTAAAGTTATGGAGCAGGTGTGATTGGCGGGGAATTTTGACAATATTTACCCATATCCCGTTGAGGTGCTATGCTATAGGAAGAAGTAAGGGCATATCGTGGATAGATGCCCGGACACAGAAAAAGCGTGGTGAGTATTTAAAAGCTCGCCCAGCTTCTGGTTAAATGAATTTTTGTGATGCCATATAGAAACTAGTTAGAAACTAGTTTAGCTAATTTTGGGTATTCGCAAATTTGAAGGAAGAAAATGATACGTATCGCAGTCTGTGACGACCATCAAATTGTACGGGCCGGCTTCAAACAAATATTTTCAGAAGTCAGCGACTTCGAAGTCGTGGCAGAAGCGACGACTGGTCGTGAAGCTTTGGAGATCGCCAGGAGAGAGGCTTGTGATGTCATGCTGCTCGATATCAGCATGCCGGACCAAAGCGGCATCGACACTTTGCGTACGATCAAACAAGGGCAGCCAGATTTACCTATTTTGATTTTGAGCGGTTACCCGGCCCAGCAATATGCAGTGAATCTCTTGAAAATGGGTGCCAATGGTTACCTGAACAAAGAGTGTGATGCCGATGAACTGATCAAGGCTGTCAGAACAGTATCCACCGGACGTCGTTATGTGAGTGCAGACGTGGGTGAAATTCTGGCACAGGGATTTGACCATGATGCAGAAACAGCCTTGCATACTGATTTGTCAGACCGTGAATTTCAGGTATTTTTAAGACTGGCCAAAGGTGAATCTGTATCTGACATTGCAGTAACACTGTCACTCAGTGTGAAAACCATCAGTACCTATCGCACTCGCGTCATGGAGAAAATGAATCTGCAATCAAATTGCGACCTGACGTATTACGCAATGAAAAATAATTTACTGGAATAGGCAAGCACAAGCGAGGCGGGCATAAGTGAAGAAACGAGGAAAGAAAAACTGTTCAGCGTCGTGCAGTAAAGCCTAATGCGCCAGAGCCTGTATGTGACCTACCAGGCTATCCATTTCGCGGGACTTATCAAAAAACCCTGCCGCACCCAGTGACATGGTGCGTGTTTTTAAAGCATTGCTGGGGTTGCTGGTAAATACCAGGCGTGAACCATATTGACGACCATCGCTTTTCAAGCCAGACAATACCGCCAGACCACTGCCTTCACGCAAGCCTATGTCTACGATGGCGACATCCCATTCGATAGAACGCAATTGATACAAAGCCTCTTTTTCACTTTCTGCGAAACCGATGACTTCTACATTTTCCGTCTGCTGTAATACCTCAATCAGCACTGAACGAATTCTTTGCGCATCTTCGATTAAAAATACTTTCAATTTTTTCTTGTCGTCCATTATGTTCCAAACTCTTGCGAACTGAAACTCGCTGTGATCAGACCACATGTAACTTCATTAGGCCTCAATGAAAATCATTTTAAGGAGACTTACCTTGATTAGCAATAAGCTTTCGCGGAATAGCTTGTAGGAATAAACCTACCTTTTCAAATTTGCGGGGCTAGAAAAAAATTCTCAAGATTTATGACACATAATTTATCAATTCAGGTATTGTTTTTCATAGGCTGCAAGTAAAAAAATCTCCTTTACTGATAAAAGCAAAAATGAAAATCTGCATGACTGATTTTATTTTTCTTCAGCACTCACATGATACTTTGAGATGCTATTTGAGGAAATTCCCATGAAAAAAAACACATCAACTTCGATCCCGCTATACATCACTTTTTTATTTGTGACTTGCCTCTTCATTTTGATCGGCAATGCCTATTCTGCTTACCAGAATATGGAAAAACTCAAGATCAACAATGACTGGGTAGAACATAACTGGAGCGTCAAAGACAAACTCAAGAATATCAATCTGCTCATCATGGATTCTGAAAGCAGCCTGCGTGGCTATTTTATGTCCGGCAATGAAGTCTACTTGCGGCCCTGGGAAATAGCTAAAAGCAAGTTAGAGAATGATTTCAAGGAACTGGAAAGACTATTGCAAAACAATCCGGCACAGATCAAGAATCTGGCAGAATTGCGCAGATTGTATAACAGCAAAACCAAAATCTTTGAAGCCGGCATGTCAACCTATAGAGAATTTGGTCTGACAGGTATCGTGGAGATATCTAAAGTTGGTGATGGCCGGGATGTCATGGATGAAATCAGACTGCTGGATATCATCATGGAAAAGGAAGAAAACGAGGTACTGGCTGCCAGGCGCCAGACTTTTTACAAAGAGTATAAAGATGCCCTCTTTTTTGGTACAGCGACCAATAGCATTGCATTACTGGTATTGATACTGTTTTACCGCTTGATCTATCGCAGTTTTTATAAACAGCGTGGCATAGAAAACGCATTGAAGATTGCCAACGATAATCTGGAAAGCACAGTATTAAAACGCACTGAACAATTATCGGTCTTGTCGCACCATTTATTGAATGTATCAGAAAAAGAGAAGGCCAAACTGGCGCGCGAATTGCATGATGAAATGGGTTCAAACCTGACAGCGATCAGCATGGATATCTCGGTCGTTACAGAAAAACTCAAGGACAAAGAACCTGAACTGGCAAAGCAGTTGCAAAGAACCAAGCGTGCCCTGCTTGACACAGTGGATTTGAAACGGCGCATCATAGAAGACTTGCGCCCCAGCATGCTGGACAACCTGGGTTTGTCTGCCTCCATACAGCATTACTGTGAAGAAGCAACAGCGATCGCTGGCTTATCTTATGTCACCGATATTACAGAAGATTTCGATACCCTAGACCCTGCCTGGTCGATAGCCTTGTTTCGCATCACTCAGGAATCAGTGAACAACGTCATCAAGTATGCCCAAGCCACCGAGGTCAAGATCAGCCTGAAACGCACTGACAAGGGTTTATGGCTACAGGTTCTCGACAATGGCATAGGCATACAGAAAGAGGCCTTTACCAAGCCAAAATCGCATGGCATATTGGGCATGCGTGAGCGTGCTTTGTTGTTAGGTGGCAGTTTTTCTGTAAGGCCAGGTGAAAAAAATCGCGGCACTGTCGTCGAGGCTTTTATTCCTTTTAAGGTATAAAAAAAGCCCCGTTGCTTTCACAACGGGGCTTTAAATTGTACTGATAGTGCCAGAATCCATCAGGCTAATTAGCTTACACCTCTCATAAAGACACTAGCGCGCCATGGCCGTAGAGAGGATTTGTTCAAACTCTTGTTTGGACACGCGATAACATTCTCCGGCATGCATTTCCAAGCCTTCGCGATCGAGCATGGTGATGTTACCGCGCTTGTACTGGATCA
Source organism: Pseudomonadota bacterium (assembly GCA_040390835.1). Taxonomy (GTDB): domain Bacteria; phylum Pseudomonadota; class Gammaproteobacteria; order Burkholderiales; family Burkholderiaceae_D; genus Undibacterium. The sequence continues at coordinate 21,620 of JAZJXP010000118.1, read as the reverse complement.
AACCTTCACTCTGCAATTTTCCAGCTGCTTCGGTAACGCTTTCACGACGCACACCCAGCATATTGGCGATCATCTCCTGGGTCACTTTTATTTCATTGCAGTGCAGGCGATCCAGCCTGTCGAGCAACCAGCGTGATAATTGCTGGTCTATTGAATAGTGACGGCCACATACAGAATTTTGCGCCATCTGGGCAAACAAAGCCTGGGTATAACGCATTAGTATTTGCTGTAACTTCCCGCCTTTGGCATAAGCTTCCTTCAATACCGAAGCCTTGAGCTTATAGGCGTCACCAGCGCATTGCACCATGGCCGTGCCCAGAGCGCGCTCACCCATTACAGCAGATATACCCAACAAGCCTTCATGCCCCGTCACACCGATTTCAGTCACATCACCATCAGCCAGTACATACAGCAAGGCGACCACTGCTGTGGTAGGGAAATAGACATGGGACAGTTTCGCGCCATATTCATAGAGTTCTTTGTCAAACGGCAGATGCACCAGTTCCAGATGCGGCAAGAGAAATGCAAGCTCATCTTCAGGCAGAGCAGCGAGGATATCGTTTTGTATAGGTTCATCCAGCAGACCAATGTCTGTCGCGCTGACAGCCGGTGTGTAATCCACTGAATATCTGCGATGCAGCGTCCCACCAGAAATCAGCGACGGATGTGCAGTCATAGAAACCTGTGTTTGAGTGATATTCATTTTTTTTCCTCTTTTCAAAAACATCCAATGTCGTTTTTGTTCCTGCGATAATCGTCAGGTGCAAACCTTATTTTCCTGATATTGACATCACTTGCTTTTCAGCGTTTTTGTGATGTCCGTCAAACTGATTACACTTTAGTTTGTTCTTCTTAAAACAGGCATCAGAGAGTCTGGCAGCCGCTTGTACGTTGAACGCGCTGCACAATGTGGGACTAGTCCTACAAGAGAGATGCCATGCAGCATGAATATCCATTTGTCTTGAGGATAAAGTGCGTTATCGCACCGACTGATGAAGTCGTAAAACTTATGATCTTCCTCATCACTAACAGTGGAGAATGATCATGAATATGTGCAAGCAAACTGTCATAGCCGTAACTCTTGCCGCATCTGCCATGCTGAGTGCATGCGGTAGCAGTTCGCCATCCTCGACAGCGGGCTACCCTGCCTCACAGGTAGCCTACAGCAGCTACGGCGTGATTGAATCAATACAGGTGGTACAGGTCAGCAGTGAAAATAAAGGGCCTGGCGCTGGCGCTGTCGTTGGTGGGATTGTCGGCGGTATCCTGGGTAACCAGGTAGGTGGTGGTCTGGGCAATGCAGCCGCCACTGCAGCGGGTGTAGTTGGCGGAGCTATCGTCGGTAACAACATAGAAAAAAATAATCGTAACCAACAGTCACATGAGGCATACCAAATCAGTGTGCGCCTGGACAATGGCGTTTATCAAACCATCGTGCAGGACAATATTGTCGATCTGCGAGTCGGCGCTCAAGTCTACGTAAAAAACAATCACGTTTATCGCAATTAAAATCATGATGCGCAGTTCAGTAAAGAAATCATCCCACAATTGGGGGTGATTTTTTTACACATTGCTCGTCACTTTCCATTCATCTTACTCAGTCACTCAATAACTCAGCAACGGTCTGCATGCCATCAATATGTTCGGACATCACTTTCACGATCACAATCATCGGCACGCCCAGCAACAGTCCCCACGCCCCCCATAGCCAGCCCCAGAACAAGAGTGAAATAAAAACGGCTGCTGTATTCATCTGCGTAATACGACCTGTCATCCAGGTAGTGACTACGGTACCAACCAGTGTTGCAATTGCGATCGATATACCCGCTACCAGCAAGGCCATGGAGATAGTGCCAAACTGCACATAGGCAATCAGGCAGACTGCCAGAGCCATTAAAATCGAACCGAAATAAGGGATGATATGCAGCAGACCACTGGTTACGGCCCAGGCACCTGCGTTATCCAGCCCTATCAAATGAAATGCAATCCAGGTCAGCAAAGCCAGCAAGCCGTTGGTGATCAAGAGCATGAACATATATTGCTGTACCGATGTATTAATCTTGCTGAGAATTTGCACGGTAATGCGCTTCTGTGTCAGCGACGGACCGGTGATCTTGACCAGTTTTCGTCTAAATTTATCGCCTGACAGCAGCAAGAAGAAAACAAGAAACAGCATCATGACTGTCTGCCCGAGTAAATCCATGATGCCCAGAGATCCTGCCAGCAGCAATTCACGCAATTTCAGCACGGGTGTTTCATTGACTAGCGCCTTCTTCACATTCGGCTGGGGACCAGCTGTTGCCTGGCTAGTTGCCTTTTCTATTTCTGTGGCTGCTGTCTGCATCTTTTGCATCATGCTGGCCTGGCCAATTCTCAGCTTACTCATTTCATTGGAAAACTTGCGGGTCGCTACCGGTAACTGGTCAAGAATTGCGTCAAATTCCGTATGCAATGAATTGATTTGCGTGCCTATGATAGTGAGCATACTGATCATCACTACCGTAACCGCTATCACACGCGGCATACGCACGCGTTGCAATGCGTTGACCAAGGGGGATAAGGTGTAGGCAATAAAAATGCCAAAGGTCAGGGGAATGAAAAATCGCTGCGCTGCACGTAGAGCGAAAATGAGAGCAACAGTTGCCAGTATCGTCAAGGCGAGGCCACGAGCGTTGACATGAATACCGGGAAACAGCTGGGGTGAACTATCAGTCAGTGCAAGCGTTTTGGCATCAGGCAGCGCGGTATTGCCAGCTAAGCTGTCATTATTGCAGTCCCTGCCAGAAGGGATATTTGGTAGAGGTACATCCATCGCTTTTGTCCACTTGTCTGAATTGTTCTAATCATGTAATAAGCGATTTGCTTGATGCAGTTGGTAAAATTTTCGGGCGTTGGCACCATTATTGCTGGTGCGCCTGCCCGAAAAATGTCAGTCGCTTAATGCTTATGACTGTCTTTGAATGCTTCCTTGACGTTGCCTAAGGCTTTTTGCATGCTGCCTTCAACTTGTTTTGCAGCTCCTTTGACTTGCTGCTCTTTGTTACCGACCAGCTTGCCTGCCTCTTGCTGGACTTTACCTGCCACTTTTTTTGCCGTGCCTTTGACTTGATCTGAATTCATCATGAAGCTCCTGTATAAAAATGAGGTCTACAAAAATTTAGTACTTGCATCAGACATGATTCACTGCAAATCAGATTGCAATTGGTTGGGTCGTCTGATAAAAGTAACTTGAGTTTACGTTGAGAGAAAAGCTATTTCAGTGCGTTAGCGAACACAAATAAAAAAACTCCACATTCAGCAAGATTCCTGTTTGTGGAGCAGATGGCAATCACGTCTGGCTGTCACGTGATCGCCGACAAGCGAATAATTGAAGGACGCTGGCAAATTGATGGCATCCTGCTATTCACCGACTCCGGCACTTAATTGAGCAAATAAGTAAGTCAATAAGTGCGATTCAAGCAAAACGCGAGTGCTTTGAAAATTTGCACGACACTCGCGTCATGCATACGTCTATTTCACGCGTATATCGTTTTTGACAGATTTCACGCCTTTTACTTCAGACGTCACGCTGACAGCCTTACTGGCGGAAGCAGGATCAGCGACGAAGCCGCTTAACTGAACTATGCCTTTGAAAGTTTCGACGTTGATTTCACTTGCTTTCAAAGTCGGTTCATTGACAATGGCAGCTTTCACTTTGGTGGTGATGAGAGTGTCATCAATATACTCACCGGTACTTTCCTGCTTCGAAGTTGAAGCACAACCAAGCATAGTGACCATCATCATTGCCAGAAAAACACCCATGATTTTTTGTACAAAGTTATTCATTTTTTTACTCCTTGTGTAAGTTTTCAACTGCTTGTTTTTAACTACTTGTTTTCAAAGCTTATGCATCAGATGGAGGGAAATGCCAAAAGAACTGCCGTAAAAAATGCACTGCAACGTCAACGTGCATAAGGAGCTGGCGACAACGGCGTGAAGCCAGCTCCAAATTTGATTAGAAATTAATTTTATCGATATTATTTATACTGTTTTTTCGCAGCAGCAACGCATGTATCCTTGGATGGACCAGACATGGCATCGCACTTTTCGATTGCAACCTTGTAGTTGGCATCCAGTGCTGTTGAAAGCGCATCCACTTTAGCATCAAAAATTTTCTTACCTGCCTTGGCATCAGCGATCGCTACTTTTTGAGTGGCCTTGGCTTCTTTTTTGCACACATCTTTATCGTTGCCGGATTTGTCATCGCATTTCTCAGCAGCCAGTGCATATTCAGCATCGGCAACATCCGTAGCTGCTTTGACGTGATTTTTTGGCGTGTTTTCATAGTTCACCAAAGCTTCTGCCTTGGCACGTGTAAGCACGACTTTAGCTTCTTCTACGCAAATGTCTTTTGCATTATCCTTCAATGCATCACACTTCGCTTTAGCTACTTTGAAATCAGCTTCGGCACGTTCTTCTGTCGCCTTGAAGCTGGCTTTTGCCACGTCGGTGGCAGCAAAACTGGAACTTGCAGTAAAACCTGCAACAGAAATCATTAAGATAGAAATTACTTTTTTCATGATGTTTCCTTTATTTAAAAAGAACAGATTAGCCTGATTAATTTTTTGAATCACTAATGCAGAGGCATGGAATGTATCGTAACAGCGCCCCAGGTAGCCAGATATAGGACACGGGACCGCCGATTTGTAGGACTAGAAGAAATAAGCGGAATATCTGCTTGAAGCTAGCCTGCAGTTCCTTACTGAACTATTTGACGTTGATCTCGATGTTTTGTTTAAACACAGTACAACTGCGTAGACCAGGAGCCAGAGGCATGGGAGAAATTATTGACCAGCGTTTAACAGAATGCTGGCGTTTCTCTCAAAATAGGACACTGCAGCATCGTGGAAGACATACAGGATCTGATCAGGTACATACTCGTTGAGCAAAATCTGTTTGAACCTGACTTGCTCTTTATCACTGAGTTGATTGATGCTATTCAAAGAGATATGCCAGACTTCGCCATAGTATTCTGAAAAGAAGCCTGCAATTCCTTGGCCGAATGAGTCTGAGATCACGAGTAATTTTGGACCTTGTCTGTTGCTATGGCGATAGCGTGAGACATCACCAATTTTTCCCGCCGTGTCGGCAAACTCAGGAAAACAGGCAACGCCAAGGCAGGCAGTAATGCCAGCCTTGGCATAATCTGGATCATGGGTAGGCACAGTCAATGCCACGCCCGGCAAGAATTGCTGTATGTCGGATGCGACGTCATGCAGATTGCTTGTCAGTGTCGTTAATTTTTTGCGATGCAGGTAATTTTCTGCAACCAGTTGCGCCACCGGCTCTGGTCCATTACCTGTCCAGTGAAAAGTCTTTTTTGGAAATACGGCCATGCTTTTCTTGAGTGCCTGCATTTCTGTCAGTGGATAAATAATTTTATCTTTTAGTCCTGGCAAGGACTGGAGTGTGGCTACGACGCCGGGCAAACTGGGGGTATATTGCGCACATTGCTGTTGCAACCAGTCTGGTAATTTATCTGCATAGACGACCGGCTTGGTCGGCACCAGCAACAGATAACTTTCCGGTTTAAGCTGTACCGCCATTTGCATGAAGCCAGATGCAGTCCTGATTATCTCAGCCCGGTCTTTCTCTGTGACGTTTTTCCCACACAAAAAATGTATCATGGCCAAGGGCGTACTGGCCGCGTGCGAGTTGAAGAAGATATAACCATCTTTACCAGCAGTCAGTTGCACGGCATTGATATCGCCAAGCAAGTGATAACGCAATTTATTATTCCAGGCCACCAGATTATTTCTGAGGCCGAAGTGGTCATTAAGGTAGGCATCAACCAGCGCAGGGAATTTCAAGGTTTCTGCGAATGTTTTAGGCAATACCGGCTTGCTTGCGAGTGCGCGGTTTTCTATGCTGGGGCCTTGTAATTTTCCACTTAAATGGACAAGGGCTGGCGTCAGCAAGATGCCGAAGAAAGCGATAATAAAAATGATGCGCCCGTAAATGATGCGCCCGTACAAGCGCTTTTTCATGGCGGCGTGTAAACTTGATGCGCTGGAATTGCTCATATTCATGATCCAGCCTCAGAAACGGAAATAAATAAAAGGGTTGTAAGCTCCCGTCGCCAAACTGACAGCCGACAAAATAAAAAGCATCAGACTGATCGCAGGTGCCAATATTCTAGCTGGCGCATTTGGTTTATTCAGTACCTGCAAGATGGGTGTCGATACCAATACTCCTGCGGCCAAAGCTGTGATCACCGTGCCATTCATAAAGCTCATGACGGGTGCGATGGCATTATCTGCAGACATGCCGCCAGCCATGGCCGCCAGGTAATGCAGGGCTTGTGAGAAGCTGTCGCAGCGAAAAAATACCCAGCCCACCATCACAATCAAGATGGTATAGATATGTCTGAATGGCCTTGGCCAACCCGCCATGGCTTTTTGTAGACCTATGCGCTCCAGTACCAGAAAAGCACCGTGATACAGACCCCAGACTACAAAGGTCCAGCTCGCGCCATGCCAGAGGCCACACAGAAAAAACACAATGAACAGGTTACGGTAGGTAGCCAGGCTGGAGCCACGGTTGCCACCCAGCGGTATATAAAGATAGTCACGGAACCAGCGTGACAAACTCAGATGCCAGCGCTGCCAGAATTCAGTAATCGATCGCGCGACATAGGGGTAATTGAAATTGCGTGGAAAGCTAAAGCCTGTGACCAGGCCCAATCCTATCGCCATATTCGAATAACCAAAGAAATCAAAATAGATTTGTAAAGTATAGCAAATGATGCCCAGCCAGGCACTGGCAAAGCCCAGAGCTTCCGGTGCCAATGAAAATATCTGATCGGCTGGCAGAGCGACACTATTGGCGATCAAAACTTTTTGCGCCAGACCAAGGATGAAAATCTTGCTACCCAGCTCCACCCTGCGCAAGGTATGGTGGCGCTGATGCAATTGCCTGGCAATGGTAGAGAAGCGAATAATGGGCCCGGCAATCAATTGCGGGAACATGGTGATGTACATGGCAAGGGCAAACAGATTTTTTTCATGCGCGGTCTTTTTGCGATACACATCCACCAGATAAGAAATCGCATGGAAAGAAAAGAAAGAGATACCCAAGGGCAGCGTAACAGCCTCCACCTCTGGCATATTAATATCTGCCTTTCCAAGCACGGCAACCACACTGCCCAATGCGAAATTGAAGTATTTGAAATAGGCCAGTAATAAGAGATTAAAACCTATACCAGCCATGAAAACGGCTTTGCCAGTGCCGCCTTTCTCTTGCGCCGTCCCCATGCCCAGTCCACACAGATAATTGAGCAAGATAGAAATCAACAACAAAGGCAGGTTTTTCGGTTCACCCCAGGCATAGAATATAAGACTGGCGACCAGTAAAACAATATTGCGTATGTGGCGAAACGGCAGTACAAAATACAGGACGAGGAAAATAGGTAAAAAATAAAATAAAAAGGTAACCGTACTAAAAACCATGTCTTGTACTTTCTCTTATACGTTCTCTTATACGTTCTCTTGTACGTTCTCTTGTACGTTCGCTTGTATGTTCTTATTGCAGTGCCTGCATATATGTGTGGCGCAATAGCATTGTAAAAATAGGTGTTTGGTGCGGGATTTTAATGCCATGGGCTGCAAAAAAGAAGCGGAACCTTGGTTTTCTCATGCCAGCAAGCATTTTACTGCGCCAAATTGAAGAAAAAGAAATAGCGATTGCCGCTTGAGAGCTATCGCTCGCACTACGGTTTTTTAATTTGCAGGACTTACAATGACCTCCATGACGACAGAAACCTTCATTCATACTCCCCTTATTACCTCGACCCAAGCCTGGTTTGGCGATTCTTTTCAGAATTTGCATCCTCTCTTGCAGCAAATACATATCCACGGCGGCACCTTGCAAGGCGAGATAGATATCAAGCTGGGAAAGGGCCTGGCTGGCCTACTGGGGCGCAGGCTGGCAAAAAAACTGGGGGTGCCGACCAGACATGCACGGTCCGGCTACAAAGTCAGTATCAGTCATGCAGCAGGCAAATTGATCTGGGCCAGAGAATTCATCGCGCCAGATGGTGCTGCACAAGAGCTGGTCACCGTATTCGCGGCGCATGGCCAGTACCCGCATGGCCATTGGCAAGAAAGTACGGGGCTCATGCATTTCCGCCTGACAGTGGCTATTCTGGAAGGTGGTGGCTGGAACTGGCGCGTCCTTGGCGCCAGTCTGTATGGCATACCTGTGCCGGTGCGGCTATTCCCTCAATCACAAGCCTATAAATGCATAGAAGATGGACGCTATCGTTTTTATGTGGGCTTTGTCATGCCTGGTTTGGGCTTGCTGCTCAGCTATTCAGGCTTACTCGATTTGACACCTGCAATTAAGCCAGCAATGGCTTCTGCATCGCCAGTAAGTAGCCCACACCCATAAAACCATGCAGGCGGAAGCGCTGGGTTAGCGGATTATAGCCCAGGCCATGTTTGCCCCTTAATTCCAGACCACTCGCGTTTGCCATAGCGAGTAATTCTGCGGGTTTGATAAAGCGTGCGTATTGATGTGTGTCTCGCGGCAGGATGCGCATGATGTATTCCACCGCCACAATAGCCAACGCATAACTCAAGGGATTGCGGTTGATCGTTGAGAAAAATACCCAGCCACCAGGTTTGACCATCTCTGCACAGGCTTGAATGATGGCTGCCGGAGATGGCACGTGTTCCAGCATTTCCATGCAGGTAATGACATCGTAATGTCCTGCATGCTTCTCAGTCCGCCCTTCAGCCCGTCCTTCAGCCCAGGCTTCTGCACTACTTTTGGCATAGTGCACATCTACATCCTGAGCTTGCGCATGCCATTGCGCGATTTGCAAGGGCTTGTCTGCCAGGTCTATACCTGTCACTTTTGCACCTCTGCGTGCCATAGCCTCAGCCAAAATGCCGCCTCCACAACCTACATCCAGGACCTGTTTATCAGCAAGCTGAACCAGACGGTCTATCCATTCCAGCCTGTGTGGATTAATCCTGTGCAGGGGTTTGAATTCTGAATTTTCATCCCACCAACGGCTTGCCAATTGATTGAAGCGTGCCAGTTCAGTCTGATCTGCATTACTTTCTGTCGTGTGAATTGTACTCATGGCATTCTCTATTGATTGATGGTGTAGGGACAGGCTTACCAGTAACCGCGCCTGCGGTTCCAGCGGTAGAGGTGTCTGGCGATGAAGTTATACAATGGCCGGGTGAGAAAATTCAGGCGTAATGTCAGCCAGGCCAGCCAACGTCGGCCACTGCCTTGCGACCACAATGCAGCCAATGCCTGCTCACCTATCAACAGCTCACCATTGGCATTGCGCACGTGCAGGCGTTCGCGTACGGTTTCCAGCTCGCTATTAATTGCTTTCACTGCGTCAGGTTCAGTATGCACGTCAACCCAGTTGATCTTGCACGCCTGCATGCGCCCACGCTGGTCGCGTATGCCCGCATCACATACCGGACAGGCGCTGTTGTAATAGACAGTAGTAGTACCTGTAGTATCTTTTTCAGATTCCATGATGTTTGTTTACCCGTCATAACTCTTGAAAATAAGCTCATGAACATAAGCTGACCAACATGAGTTGATGAATCAAGCATATACCTTATTTAGCTAAATGTCTAATTATCTAATTAACTTCACCATTGGACGACAAGATGCTATGATGAATTATCATCATTGATTTGCTCACTATGGAAAAAGTATTTGAAGCCCTGGCATCGACGCCACGCCGGAAGATTCTGGCTTATTTATCGGAGACAGAATTGTCTGCCGGTGAAATTGCTACGCGTTTTGAAATGACCAAGCCTTCCTTGTCCAAGCATTTGCGCATACTGGAGTCGGCAGGGCTGATTGCCAGCGACAAGCGCGGGCAATTTGTTTTCTATCGTCTGCAAGGGGACAATCTGGCTAACACGCTGGCCTCGTTCATGCAAGCGGTATGCCCGGTATCCAAAGCCCTGAAAAAAGAAAGCAAGGCTTTGGCGGTTAAAAAATCTGCTGAAAAGCCAATAAAGTCTTAATCAACCAACTCAGACAATTTTTTGTCTTGCGCTTGTGCCGATGAATGCGCTTTGACTCTGGCCAATACGGCGGGATTGGGGATGGGAATATTTTTACCTACGAATAGCTTTTTGATCAGGTACGCCATACGATTTTTTTGGAAATCATAGTAGCCGCTTAATATGCGCTCCACTGCAGCAAGCTGATGTTCCAATTCCAATTTCACCATGGGTGAAACCCAGTCTGTACGCCACGTGATCGTTGCGCCGCTATCCAGATCAAGATGACCAAGAACCGGGTTGTCGCCAGAGATTTCACAGGCTAACGCATGACTGAAATCCTCTGCATAAAATTTTCTTAAGCTACCCAGTCCAAAATCGATCAGATATTGTTCATCAACTATGCAGACTGCATGACCTTCCTTTTGCTGCTCGTGCGTAAATCCCTTATAGCCTATATAAAACACACCATTATTTTGCTTGATTTCGCCATAGCAGCCTTGAACTCTGGCGGCATGACCTTTTTCTGTCAGTATTTGGGCGAGCATGGCGGACATCCCAAAACAGCAACTGCCATATTGTTTGAAAAAATCCAGAATTTCAAAATCATCTGCAACCTGCCTCAGTACATGAGCAAGTTTGCGGTCTTTTACTACTTGTAGAAATGCGGTGTTCATTGTTACGAATTGAGATAGTGGATGAAAATCCTGCACCATCAAAGAATATATTTACAAAAAACAATAATATAAAATTCGCAATGATCTGTACGTGATAAATAGTAAATACTTGTAAGCAGATGTTTCTATTTATCTGGTAGTTCCTTCAGAGATCAGCCTAGCAGAGATCAGCAAGAAAACAAGGAGCGGTTTAAGGCAAAAGCATAGCTTCCAGTATGTGGCAGCCATGTTCATGAAAGTGTCTAACCTGGCTTAACCGGGTGCTTCAACCAGAATATTGGTCATGCGTCTGACCAAGGGTAAAACCATCAGTAATGTGGGAAACGCAAACACCCATGACAAAGCCCACGAACCCATCCAGATTTGCAGGAAATGATCTACTAATCCAACACTGCGCAAGGTACTGATGAACGAGACGATAAAGGTCATCAATATCGATAAAAGGAAGGGCATGACCAATCCTGCATAACGTGCTGGTAATTTACGCATTTGATAACCAGGGGAGAGATTTTTTTGAGTTTCCATAAAAGTTCCATAAGTCAGTCAAGCGCCTGTCCATTAGTGCATATCCATGCATGAACCTGACCCCGGCAAGACCGGCAGCTTTGGCGCCTTGATTGACATAAACGTTTACGACAACTCTTATAGAAAGTTTGCCAGCACAGTGTAATTGGCAATAAAACAAAAGTAAACAACGAGGTATAAAAAGTCAGGCTTGCCTTGACTGCGCTGTTGCGTGTAATTTGACGGCTTTTCCGCAGCGCTAAGGGTTTAAGATAAGAGCCCATGAGTAAGAGTCTATGATCTCTCAAGAAAATTTGAAGCAAACCTTTTATCAGGCCAGCGCTAATTCTATTAACTATCCCCGTCTCCAAGAAAACCTGGATTGCGAAGTCTGCATCATCGGCGGGGGTTTTGCCGGTCTTGCGACAGCATTGGGATTGGTGGAACGTGGTGTCAACAATATCGTCTTGCTAGAAGCTGAAGAGATTGGGCATGGAGCATCCGGCCGTAATGGTGGCTTTGTGTTTGGCGGTTTCAGTCTCGACAATGCAGATCTGATCAAACAAATAGGCCGCGAACCTGCACGTCAATTGTATCAATTCACGCTGGATGCAGTTGCCTTGATACGGCAACGCGTCGCGAAATATCACATGGACTGTGACATCAATGAAAGTGGCGTCTTGCTGGTCAACTGGTTTGACGATGAGCGAAAACTCCAGCAGCAAAGAGAATTCATGCTGCGAGAATTTGACGTGGACTGGATACCATGGTCACAGGAAAAGACACGAGCGGCCCTGCACACCGACCGGTACTTTGGTGCTCTGCACGAACAAAATGCCTTCCATTTTCACCCTTTGAAATATGCCCGGGCTTTGGCTCAGATATTGAGTTCTGGCAGCGTACGCGTGTTTGAACAAAGCCGCGTAAGCACCATAGAAACCGATAAGGCTGAAAAATTAGTACGCACAGCAAATGGTATTGTGAGAGCAAAACATGTAGTCGTGTGTTGTGGCGGATATATTGAAAACCTCTATCCCAAACTGGCACGCTCGGTATTACCGATCGCCACTTATGTCATGGCGACCGAAAAACTGGGGGACAAACTGCCAACCGCCATGCAAACCACAGCAGCGGTGTATGACACCCGCTTCGCCTTTGATTATTACCGCCCACTGGCAGATAGCCGCCTGCTCTGGGGCGGGCGAATTTCCATACGTGAAAAGCAACCTGCTGAAGTTGCCGAATTATTGTACAAGGACATGCTCAAGGTATACCCACAATTGGCTGGAACAAAAGTGGAATATGCCTGGAGTGGCCTGATGAGCTATGCCCAGCACAAGATGCCACAAATCGGTTGCCTGCCAAATGGGGTCTGGTATGCCATGGGCTTTGGTGGTCATGGCGTGGCCCCGACCACTCTTGCCGGGGAAGTAGTCGCACAGGCGATTGCCACTAATCAGGCATTACCTGATGGCCTGGATCATTACGGTTTGCCACCCAGTTTTGGTACGTTGGGTTTGATGGCCGCACAATGCGCATACTGGTACTACGAATTGCGTGACTGGTTACGCGAATAAATCGCTTTAAGTTCACAATACCTGTCGCAAAACTAAAGATACGGTAAGATTAAGCCATGAAACCGCATCTTGTCGTCGCCCTTGCCTATGATCAATTGTGCACCTTTGAATTTGGTTGCACTGTCGAATTATTTGCCTTGAACCGCCCTGAACTGGGGGTAGAGTGGTACAGCTTCGCCGTCTGCGCTGCCGAACTTGGCAAATTGCGGGCTGCAGGCGGTATCACGGTAGAGGTGCCACATGACATTAGCATGCTGGACCAGGCCGATACCATTATCATCCCCGGCTGGCGTGATGCAGACGAAATACCGCCAGCAATATTACTGAACAAAATCCGCCTGGCTTATGCACGTGGCGCACGCATCTGCACTATTTGCTCTGGCGTATTCATCCTGGCTGCAGCGGGCATACTCGATGGCAAGACCGTCACTACCCACTGGCGCTATGCCGAAAAGCTACTCAAGCGCTATCCGCATATTCTGGTGCAGGCCAATGCCCTCTATGTGGATCAGGGTCAGATCATGACTTCGGCAGGTTCTGCTGCGGGGCTGGATATGTTGCTGCATCTGGTACGCAAAGATTATGGTGCCAAGATCGCCAATCTGGTGGCACAGCGCCTGGTAGTGCCACCACATCGTGAAGGCGGCCAAGCCCAATTTGTACCACGCCCCATGCCCAGCGATGAACATGCTCGCCTGGCCAAATTGATGGACTGGGTCAGATCCAACCCAGCCCTGCCGCATAATCTGGCCTCCATGGCAGAAAAAGCCGCTATGAGTACCCGCACCCTGCAGCGCCATTTCAAGGACAGTACGGGTATGGCACCGGGTGAATGGCTGATACGTGAACGTGTTGCCATCGCCAAGGAGTTGCTGGAGTCACCAGCAAGCAGCATGCCACAGATAGCTGAACTGGCGGGCTTTGGCTCGGAAGAGTCCCTGCGCCGCCACTTCCGCCGCATCGTCTCCAACAGCCCCGGCAATTATCGCAAGCAATTCTCTATTGATGTGCAAGCAACTCCACCTCATAGCTTGGTCTGAGCATTAACGTTTGACTGCTGCGGCTACGTGTCTGTCATATGTAGAAACAATTCAGTCCCAGAAAAATTGTTATCTCAATAGCAAATCGTCGTAAAATAAAATTAATTTTTGAATAAAATTTTTGAAGGATATTCATGAGTAACTTCGATGAAGCAACCCACAGAAGAGAACAAAAAGCTGAGCTGGCAGGAAATATCGTTGGCAGCCTGATCGCTATACGTTCCGCCTGGATGCACGACGAAGATAGCAAAGGTAGTCCTGACGAGGCAAGGCTGGCTATCCTGCTCAAAGAACAACTGGCACTGGAACTGAAACGCAGCACGTTTTTCACATTGGAAATGGAAGAACTGGATCACCTGATACAGACATACACGCTGCAACTCAAAACTGAAGATGCTGAGCGCGATGCATATCTTGCGTCGAAAGGTGGAAAATGAGCGACGAAGGAAAACTATCCTCAGAGATTCATGAAAAAATCTTCAAGCAAAGAATTGAAGCAAAAATGCTCGCCAGCACGCGCGCACTTGAATCTGGAGAACAGCCAGTTGCTATTTTTCTGGGCGGACAACCTGGATCAGGCAAAGGGGGCCTGGCAAGAAAAACGATGGAAGAATTGTCGGCTGAAAAAACAGTGCATATTGATGTAGACAATTTGCGGGAAAACCATCCCTCTTATCGTTCATGGCAGCGCGATCCTGCGACAGAAAAAATCGCAGCAGATCTTTCTCATGCAGATGCCAGCGCATGGGGTAAATCGCTGTTTTCTTCTGCCGTCGCCAACCGGCGCAATATCATGATTGATGGCACGCTGGGTAATCCTCAAAGCACCGAAAAACAAATCAATACCTTAAAAGACGCTGGATATGAAGTGATAGTGCGTGCTTTGGCAGTACAGCCAGAAGTCAGTCATCTTGGTGTGCTGAAGCGCTTTGAAGAAGGTGTGCAACAGGGTGCGCCACGCTGGGTCCCTCGTGAAGTAGAAGCCTCGGCCTACGAGGGCTTACCCAAAACCTTGCAACTGGTGGAAAGCAAGCAAACTGACACACCAATACAGGTACAAGTTTTTGACCGCAATAAAAGTAAACTTTATGATAATCGCGAAACATCAATCGCCTCACAAACCACGGCAGAACAAGCCTTAAAAACTGAACGGCAGCGTCCACTGAATGCCAACGAGCAGCAATCTTATTCCAAAGACTGGGACATGGTCATTACATCCATGGCACAACGTCAGGCACCTGCGCAAGAAATAAAGGAAGCAACAAAGCTGGCCGAACAGATGTGCCCCGACAAAAAATTATCAGTTGCAGGAACAGTATCAATTGAAAGCAAAACAGCGTATCCGGATTTGGCACAGAAAAGCACAAAGCATGAAACTGTTGATACTCTCGATTCATTAAGCATGCCAGCGACACCTTCAAGCAAGCTGCTTGGAAAAATAGCCGAACCACCTTCGCCTGCGGCCAATGAATCCAGCAATCTTAAAGTGAAATAGCCTGACTTAAAAAATCAAGTTTTATCTTGAAGAGAAATAAAAAAAGGGCTGCACGAACATCGTACAGCCCTGTCAAGCGCTCTGCATTACATTTACTTGATCAATTCCCCAAACCAGGCACCATAGGCTGGCAATTCCACCACACCATTTGTGACCTGCCCTGGCAAGCCAGCATCCCTCAATTGCGTAACGCTCTCGGTTGCAGGCCAGTTAAAACTGACGGGGTGGCTCCCCAGATTAAAGGCTGCCAACAGACTATTGCTGCCAGTCAGATCACGACGTATCGCCAATACGGGTTCAGGTGCATCGAAGAAACTGATCTCGCCTCTACTGAGTTGTGGATATTTCTTGCGCCAGGCCAAAATATGGCGGGCAAAATTCAGCACGGATTGATCGTCTTGATCCTGTGCAGAAACCGCATTGGCAGCATGTTCAGCCGGCACTGGCAACCATGGCTTGCCAGTGCTGAAACCGGCATTTAACTGATCTGCCTGCCATGGCATAGGTGTGCGACAGCCGTCGCGGCCCTTGAATTCTGGCCAGAAGGTAACGCCATAAGGGTCTTGTATATCTTCATAAGCAATGTCCGCTTCTGTCAGCGCCAGCTCATCACCCTGATACAGACAAGGCGTACCTTTCAAGGCCATTTGCATGGCCAGCAGCATCTTGGCAAATTGCGGCGTTGCCTCTGCCCCACCCCAGCGCGTCATGACACGTACTGAATCATGGTTGCCTACCGACCAGGATACCCAGCCACCCTTGACACGTGCTTCGTACTCTTCCACTTGCTGGCGTATATAGGCAGCAGAATAAGTCGCCGTCAGCAAATTGAAGCTGTAGGCCATCTGCAGTTTATTACCATCCGCTGTGTAATCAGCCATCACCGCCAGCGAATCATCGGCACCGACTTCACCGATGGCGATCGCGCCAAATTCGTTCAAGAGACTGCGGATTTTTTCCAGGAAGGCCAGATTCTCTGGCTGCGTCTTGTCATGTATATGCGCCTGCATGCCGTAAGGATTATTATCTTGCACGGTTTTATTATCACGCACCTGGCTGGGTGGATTATCAGTCAAAGCCTGATCGTGAAAATGGAAGTTGCAGGCATCGAGACGGAAACCATCAACACCACGCTGCAACCAGAATCGCATATTGTCAAGATGCGCCTGCTGCACTTCAGGATAATGAAAATTCAGATCAGGCTGGCTGACCAGGAAATTATGCATATAGTATTGACGGCGGCGCGCATCCCATTGCCAGGCAGAGCCGCCAAATACCGATAACCAGTTATTGGGCGGTGACCCATCTGCCTTGGGATTGGCCCAGACATACCAGTCTGCCCTGGGGTTGTCGCGGCTCTTGCGGCTTTCAACAAACCAGGGATGCTGTTCCGAGCAATGCGACAAGACCTGGTCTATCATGATCTTCAAACCCAGTTCATGCGCACGTTTCAATAAATCATCAAAGTCAGCCAGCGTGCCAAAGATGGGGTCGACATCGCAATAATCTGCTACATCATAGCCAAAGTCTTTCATCGGCGATGTGAAGAACGGCGAGATCCAGACAATATCCACACCCAGGCTGGCGACGTAATCAAGCTTGGCAGTAATGCCAGGCAAATCCCCTATGCCATCGCCATTGCTGTCGGAAAAACTGCGCGGATAAACCTGGTAAATAACCGCGTCACGCCACCAGTCACTTGCTTGCACTGCCAAAGAGTTATTCATGGATTTGTATTTTCGTTTTGACTGCAAAATCAAGACCTCTGTGGTGAAAGGTCTTTTTCAAATTTCAAGCGACAATGTCCGACAAGGACAATCGTTCATTCAATATCGCAGAGACACCCAAAAATGCAGGATACTCTGCAGTGATCAGGTAAGTCGGTATTTGTGCCAGATATTCTGCAAAGCGACCTTTCGCTTCAAAGCGCTGGCGAAAAGCTGATTGCGCAAAAAACTCACCCAGGCGTGGCACGATGCCGCCACCTATATACACACCACCGGTCGCGCCCAGGGTCATGGCCAGGTTGCCGGCGATGGTACCCAACATTGCGCAAAAATAGTCCACAGTACGGGTACAGATGGCGCAACTGCCATCGAGTGCACGGCGGGTGATATCGGCGGCACTCATTTCTGCAGCATCTGCATGCTTGTCCATTTGCGCCAGGATGCGGTACATCAATTCAAGACCCATGCCAGAAATCAGCCGCTCAGCAGACGCATGCGAATATTCTTTCCAGACCTGGCGCAGGATTTCTATCTCGATTTCATTGCTGGGAGAAAAACTCACATGCCCGCCTTCGCTGGATAAAGGCAACCAGTGCGCGCCAGATGGGATGATGCCAGATACACCCAGGCCAGTGCCGGGGCCTATCAAACCTATGGCACGGTTGAGCTGCGGCTGGCCACCGCCAATTTGCACGCGCTCATGCTCAGCCAGATGTGGCAATGCCATCGCCAATGCAGTGAAATCATTGACAACCACCAGATTATCAAACCCGGCAGCCTGCCGCAAAGCTTCTATGGAGAAAGTCCAATGATGATTCGTCATGCGCACCACATCACCATCCACAGGATTGGCGATGGCTATCGCAGCATTTTTTACTGCGGACTGACATACGGCCAACACTGCAGCGCTCGATAAGTAAGCCGCAATGGCGGATTGCAGGTCGGGATAGGCATTACATGGCAATACGGCAATAGCAGTAAATTCGTGTTTATGCATTTCCAATGCAAAACGCGCATTGGTACCACCTATATCTGCCAGCAAGCGAGGGACGCCACCATCTGATTTTTTTGGATTATTGCTCAACATCTCACCATTCATTTTTTTTGCGCCTGATTCTGACCAACACAAGAAAACAGGTTCGGATTCAGATTTTATGTAGCAATACTACATATATCAACAGCTCATGTCTAACAAATTTCCGATTATTGAGTTAAAATTAAAAAAAATGTTGGCTTAAGCCACAATTAAACCGGTAAAACTGGCTGTAAACATGATTTTTGTTATGTAGTCACACTACTTTTTGTGATTGCAGATTATTAAAATCAGACCTTAAAGCTTGTTTTACTCAGGAGACAGTTTTGTTCTTTGAGCAAGCCATTGCACATACAAAAAACTACCGCCGCATTTTGCTCAGGTGTGCACTAACGACTTATGCAGCGACTTATGGCATTCATGCTAGCGCCAGCAATGCGCCCATCGCCAGCTTTGCCGCATGCAATGCTGCGCAGTTTGAGAGCACATTGACGCCAGCCGCAATGGCAACAAAAGAAGCGCGCGCCTATTGGCTTTCCAGTAATTTGATACGCTGGCCAGGCATGGTGCCGGGAAGCAAAGTCAGGCTCTATACATCAAGAACAGGACAACTCAAACTCAGCAAAGGCAGCAAGCCACTTGGCTTTGATGAAGTATTTACACTGACAGATTCAGGCAAAGTTCTCGACAGCAGCATTGCAAAACGCTTTGCTTATATTGGATCTGGCAAAGAATATCAACTTGCTGACGCCAGCTTGCAGCAACTCAGGTCATTGCAGCAAGCGCAAGTAATGATCGCAACAGAAGATAGTGAGGGCCAGATTCTTGATTACACTGGCCTGCAAATAGCGGGGGCACTGGATGATTTATATAAGGCCGCTGGCGACCTGAATGATTACGGCGCGAGCATCAGCAAAGCAGCAAGCGCCAAAACAATACAGACACAATTCAGAGTCTGGGCACCCACGGCTCAGCGAATCTCAGTTTGCCTGTATCAGGATGGCAAGACCAAAGCCACAGCCATACTGCCCATGCAATTAGATGCCGATACGGGGGTGTGGCAGGCCAGTGATAAAACTGATTTGTCTGGCAGGTATTACACTTACCTGATTGACGTTCACGTTCCCGGCCAGGGCTTGGTGCGCAATCGCGTCACTGACCCCTACTCCGTCAGTCTGACCACAGATTCAAAGCGCAGTTACATAGCTGACCTGTCTTCCAACAAATTAAAGCCCAAGGGCTGGGACGAACAAAAACTGAGCTATAAAATAAAAAATCAAACTGATATGCAAGTCTATGAATTGCATGTGCGTGATTTTTCTATTAATGATGCCACGGTAAAACCTGCCTGGCGCGGCAAGTACCTTGCCTTTACCGAAGCACACTCAAATGGTATGCGGCATTTGCAGGCCCTGAGCACGGCTGGCATGACAGATATCCACTTGCTGCCAGTCTTTGACTTTGCTACGGTATCTGAATCCCATTGTCAGACACCCGCCATCAAGGGCAAAGCAGATGGTGAAGAACAACAAAAGCTGGCCTCGAAGTATGCTGACAAGGATTGCTATAACTGGGGTTATGAACCCTATCACTACAATGCGCCCGAGGGTAGTTATGCCACCGATGCCAGTGATGGTAGCAAGCGCATTATCGAATTCAGGAAAATGGTCATGGCCTTGCATAATGCGGGCTTGCGTGTAGGCATGGATGTGGTTTACAACCATACTGCAGGTGCCGGGCAAACGCCCTATTCAGTACTGGACCGTATCGTTCCTGGCTATTATCAACGCCTGAACCAGCTTGGGCAGATTGAGCGCTCTACCTGCTGCGACAATACAGCCACAGAAAACACCATGATGGCCAAACTGATGAGTGATTCTGTAAGCTTGTGGACGCGGCATTACAAAATTGACTCTTTCCGCTTTGATCTGATGGGGCATCAACCCAGACAGGCCATGGAAGACATGCAAGCCAAGCTACTGCAAGAAACCGGACGCCAGATTCAATTCCTGGGTGAGGGTTGGAATTTTGGTGAAATTGCGGATGGCAAGCGCTTTGTCCAGGCATCGCAGTTGTCACTCAATGGCAGCGGCATCGGCAGCTTCAGTGACCGCGCCCGCGACGCTCTGCGTGGTGGCGGTCATGGTGATGCTGGTGAAGGCATAGTCAAAAATCAGGGCTATATCAATGGTCTGGTCCATATGCCAAATGCATGGTCAGACAAAGCCCGGCCACGGCAAGATCTGTTACGGGCAGCTGACATGATCAGGCTGGGTCTGGCAGGCTCAATACGCAGCTTCAGCATGCAAACCTTTGATGATAAGACCAGGCAATTACAGGATATTGATTATGGCGGCCATCCTGCAGGCTATGCCAGCCAGCCTGGCGAGGTAGTCAACTATGCAGAAAACCATGATAACCAGACTCTGTTCGATATCAATGCCTATCGCCTGCCTTTGGAAACCAGCAGCGCAGACCGCGCCCGCATCCAGGCATTAGCCCTGGCAACAACCGCTTTCAGTCAGGGTGTAGCCTATTACCATGCGGGCGTCGATATCTTGCGTTCAAAATCCATGGACAGCAATAGTTTCAATTCTGGCGACTGGTTCAACCGGCTGGACTGGAGTTATAGCGACAATTATTTTGCTACTGGCTTACCACCAGAAAAAGACAATGCCCAGTTTTACCCATACATCAAGCTTGCGCTGAAGCAGGCAAATATTAAACCGACCCGCGAAGATATTGCCTACTGCCGCGATCAATTCCGTGATTTGTTGCAGATCAGAGCCAGCTCCAGCCTGTTCAGATTGTCCACCGCGTCCGATATCGCACAACGTCTGCATTTCTACAATACGGGGGCCACACAAAATCCCTTGTTGATTGCAGCACATCTGGATGGTAAACAATTAGCGGAAGCGAATTTTGGTTCTGTCATGTATTTCATCAATATCAGTCCACAGGCACAATCAATAGTCATAGACGAACAAAGTCAGCGCGGCTATCAATTGCATCCTACACATTTGCTTACACAAGCAGCAGATAAACGTGTTGCAGCAGAAGCGAAGTATGAGAGTATCAGCGGACGATTTACGATTCCAGCTCTGAGCGCTGTGGTCTTTGTAGGACAATAGGAAGCTGGTGAGCGCTGTTTTGGAGCAGTACTTCAGCAGTGCTGATTTGATTTTGGTGCGCAATAGACACCATGTAGTGCAAAGCTTTTCCATACAGGTAATTTATTGCAGTATGGATGGGCCTTTAACATGGTTCAAATATTGCTTAATTATTGCTTATTGATTAGCTATTTTTATCGGTGAAATACAAACTGGGTGCCCATGCTGAGACACAAATCAAGCTCTACAAATTATCCTGAGACGCGATTCATATGCTTGCTACAAAAAATATGAAAAGTTTTCAGCCAAGAAACGCAAATTTAACACCAACAGCGGTTATTATTACCGCCTTCATATTCTAAGATCGAGGAGACAGCCGGAATGGATTTTTCAAATCGCCAGCAAGAGCCGGGGAAGAAGTTTATAGGCTTGGGG
>JAZJXP010000117.1:0-1487 GCA_040390835.1 Pseudomonadota bacterium | reverse complement strand
GTACTGTTGATGCAACTGACTTTATCGTTAAAATCACTGGCGCAGGTTCCATCGTCGCTGGCGACTTTATCGCTTAATTCGATTCGTAGCGAGGCAGGAGAGTTATCTCCTGCCGCAAAGTTATAAAAACAAACAAGCCCGTCACTGCAAAGTGCCGGGCTTGCTTGTTTGTAACTGTTGCCATCAGAAACAGATACAATAAAATTGCTGCGCCTTTGATTGTGAGGCATCACAATCACATCAAAGACATCACGCTACTTTCTATGCATCTATTTCCTCACGCACTTAATTCAGTGATGCAGTCGATCTGCCGCTTCACTACGGCTGGCTTGTTGCTGATGGCATCAACGGCTGATGTTGCGGGCCCGGAGCAAAGTGCTTCTGCAAACCTGGCAATGGAAGCTACAGCAGAAAACTGCGGCAAATTGCTGCCTGCCAAATATCAATGGCAAGCGCTGGACTGGTCACATCTGCATGCTGCCGATTTGCCACGTGCATTAAAGATTTTCCCCGATCAGCAGCCAGTTTGTGCGGCGAATGCGACAATTTGTACTGAAGCAGAAAGCAGGAAAACCATAGGTATCAATGTAGATGTGTTTTTCAAAGACTCGGCTATATGGAACAAGCCTGAGCAACTCGCGCCTTATATTGAACTCGTCAACCGTTATTACCAGCAGGCGCGCATAGGTTTCAATTTCAGATTCCGTCCAGCGAGTGAAATGCCTGCATGGAATGAGAGCATCAATCAACTGACAGTAATTTTTGCTTCGGCCATGCCCGCCCCAACGGGCAAAGTTGCCGATGCATTTGGGAATTTGCCAGCAGGTAAAGTAGTATTTAATGATGTACTCATGAATCGCCAGGACAAACACGCCAATCCCTATTTCTTGATAGGAAAGCCACTGGGACATGAACTAGGTCATGTATTAGGCCTGTCGCACACGCAGGACAAAGCTTTATTAATGACGCAAGGCACTTCGCCACAAAATGCCCTGTATATATTGCCTGAGCAGGCACTGATCATGCGGGTCATGGCATTGCAGCGTTTTGGTGGCAAGCTTGATCTAGCACTCACATGTCCTTAAAGATATTTTTTTGCATCACACATCTGGAGAAAATTTTTGACGCATAACTTCATTTTTTTAAAAATTCTGACTCTCGCAAATCAGGACGAATTCAAGATGGTTTTGTCGTGAAGTGAATATATTTTCGCAAATGAAACCATTTTTTACCTGAATGGCTTTTTTGTTTTTTTGTAGAGGCAGAAATTGGAGGGATTATTAAGATAGTTTCTGAATTGTGATTTGCGTCACACAGGGAAGTGGGCGATTTTTGAGATCATGGCAGGTTTTTGAAATTGTAAGCAAATGTGAAATTCATTGCTTGCCATAATAATAAATATCTTAAGGTCTTAATGTCTAACTCGCTCATCGACATCCAAAAGCTTTACATCGCATACTTCAACCGTCCTGCAGACCCAAATGGTC
>JAZJXP010000116.1:7146-36474 GCA_040390835.1 Pseudomonadota bacterium | reverse complement strand
GCCCGGGGCGCCGCCGAGCGTGCAAATGACTGACGTAGAGGTTGCAGGCTTGCGGGTCAGGTAGTAAAGCCGGCCGATGGCATCCTGGAAGTTCCCCGCCGCATACTGGGGATCCACCTGATTGACGATCAAAGCCACTTCGGCATTCTTGTCAGCGATCACTGCCGTGGTGCTGGAAGCGATCTGGCCTTGGGGGGTTTCCAAAGCTGAATTCAAACCACCGCCAAAGGCACCAAACATCATGCGGTAATGCACAGGTTGTGGGGTTGGTATCGATGCATTCGGGTCACCCATCTGGGCTGCGGCGATCATGCCACCTTTGATGATCATTGATGGTTTCACACCAAAGAAAGCTGGCTTCCACAAGACGATGTCAGCAATCTTGCCCACTTCCAATGAGCCAACTGCATGGGCAATGCCATGAGTCAGCGCCGGGTTGATCGTGTATTTGGCGATGTAGCGTTTGACGCGGAAGTTATCGTGACGCGCATTGTCTTCTGCCAGCGAACCACGCTGTTGCTTCATCTTGTCTGCCGTTTGCCAGGTGCGCATGATGACTTCGCCAACACGCCCCATGGCCTGGGAATCGGAAGACATCATGGAGATGGCGCCGATATCATGCAAAATATCTTCAGCCGCAATCGTTTCACGCCGTATGCGTGATTCGGCAAAGGCGATATCTTCAGCGATTGCCGGGTCAAGATGATGACAGACCATGAGCATGTCGAGATGCTCGTCCAGAGTATTGACGGTGTAGGGTCGGGTAGGATTGGTGGATGATGGCAACACATTCGCCTCGCCCACTGCCGCAATAATATCCGGCGCATGGCCGCCGCCCGCACCTTCGGTATGGAAGGTATGGATAGTCCTGTCCTTGAATGCTGCCAGGGTGTGCTCCAGAAAGCCGCCTTCGTTGAGCGTATCGCTATGGATGGCAACCTGTACATCCATATTATCAGCCACGGTCAGGCAGTTATCGATAGCTTGCGGCGTGGTACCCCAGTCTTCATGCAGCTTCAAACCGATGGCACCTGCCCTGACCTGTTCTTCCAGCGGCAAAGGCAGGCTGACATTGCCCTTACCCATAAAGCCCAGGTTCATGGGAAAAGCGTCCGCCACCATCAGCATGGAATGCAAATGCCAGGGACCGGGGGTACAGGTGGTGGCTGCCGTGCCAGTTGCCGGACCAGTGCCGCCACCCAGCATGGTGGTGACGCCACTCATCAATGCCTCTTCAATCTGCTGCGGGCAAATAAAATGGATGTGTGAATCGATACCACCAGCAGTCACTATCTTGCCTTCACCAGCAATGATCTCGGTCGCGCCGCCAATTGCCATGTCAACACCAGACTGTATGTCGGGGTTGCCCGCCTTGCCTATGCAGGCAATCAAGCCATTTTTAATACCGATGTCGGCCTTGACTATGCCCCAGTGATCAATGATGACAGCATTGGTGATGACGGTGTCCATCACTTCGGCATGTGGTCTTTGTGACTGACCCATGCCATCACGTATCACCTTGCCACCGCCAAATTTTACTTCTTCGCCATAGATGGCAAAGTCTTTTTCAATTTCGATGAACAGGCCAGTATCTGCCAGGCGGATGCGGTCACCCGTGGTCGGCCCAAACATTTCAGCATAAGCGTGACGTGAAATTTTCATAGTGCCCCCATCACTTTGCCGCTGAAGCCATAGACTTTCCTGTCGCCCGCCAAAGCCACCAGCTCTATGCTACGCTGCTGCCCCGGCTCAAAACGGATGGCAGTACCGGCAGCAATGTTGAGGCGCATGCCATAAGCCAGTTGACGTTCAAATTGCAGTGCAGGATTGGTTTCAAAAAAATGGAAATGTGAACCCACCTGTATCGGCCTGTCGCCGCTGTTGGCCACAGTAATGCTGACGACTGCCCGGCCCACATTCAGTTCTATATCACCATCCTCTATCAGGGTTTCGCCTGGTATCATGGTTTTCTCCTAAGGAATGGGGTGATGGACGGTGACCAGCTTGCTGCCATCCGGGAATGTTGCTTCAACCTGGATATCAGGAATCATTTCCGGCACGCCTTCCATGACATCGGCACGACTGAGAATTTGCGTGCCCTCAGACATCAGTTCAGCCACCGTCCTGCCATCGCGTGCGCCTTCCATGATGGCGGCAGTGATCAGGGCGACTGCTTCAGGATAATTCAGCTTCAAACCACGCGCCTTGCGCCGCTCTGCCAGCAAGGCGGCGGTAAATATCAACAATTTATCTTTTTCTCTGGGTGTCAGATCCATATCTTCTTTCGCTTATTGTCTGCGCTCTCACCAAACTTATTATTTATCGCCATTTCCAAAATAACAAGCAAGTCCACATTGGTAACAGGCCATCCCACTAAAAACATTATAAAAAGCAACACAGCAAGTTTCGAACCAAGGGCAAATAGCCTGGATTGCAAGAATGCGCACCAAACAAAGGCGGATTCTCACCAAGTTGGTGCATTTCATATAAATGCAGATGGGGCGAAAATAATTGGAACTTTTGATGTCCCTGAGAGTAATACCTTAAAACAACCAACAAATAAACGTGGATAACCAAGAGACAGATTCCAGCTTGCTGACACAAATGCGCGACGGCGATGTTGCTGCATTTCAACGTCTGTACCAGCGCCATCAGGGCCCTATCTATCGCTATGCCCTGATGCGATGCGGCCAGAGTGCGCTGGCAGCTGACGTGGTGCAGGATGTTTTCATGGGTTTGCTGAGCAAATCCTACCGTTATGACGCAGGCCTGGGCAGTTTGCAGAATTTTTTGTTTGGCGTGACCAGGAATTTATTGTTGAAACAAGACCAGGCAGAACGCCGCCACCAACCATTGCCTGGATTTGGCGAAGAAGATGGAGAAGAAGTCTTGATGAGTGAAACAACAGAACCGGCGGACGTCATCTTCCACCAACAAATGACTGAGCATGTGCGGCAAGCTGTCGCGGTACTGCGCCCCCATTATCGCGACGTGATTATTTTGTATGAATTGCAGGAACTGTCATACGCAGAGATAGCCGTGATTTGCGGCATAGATATAGGAACAGTGCGTTCACGCCTGTCGCGGGCGCGGGCAGCGATACTGCAATACAGCGAAAGACTGGGCTGGCGACCCGATGCAGCAGCAAAAACCGGAACACAAAGATGAAAGACCCTATGAATACCCCACAGGACGCCAGCAATACAGATGCCTTGCTGGACCAGCAATTCAGCCTCTTGCGCAAGGATTTGCAGGAGCTGAATACGCCAGCATCAACCGAGCAGGCTTTATTACTGGCCTTCGCCAAACAGCAGACCAAGGATAAAAAGCTGGCACGCAGCAGACGTTTGCGCCCGTGGCTGGCCGGTTTACTAACGCTGAGTGGCAGCTTTGGCCTGGTCATGCTGACAGTAATGTTTCCAGCATCGCTGCATCAACTGACACCAGACAGCACCACAGTTTCAAATACGGAACAGCCCCCTTTTGTCGCCTTGGTACCGCTGGAGCGCCTGAATAACGAAACACCAAGCATGCTGGAAGCAGAAGTCCCGGCAGCCTGGCTCACCAGCATGGGTATGCCAGTCTCACCAGAAATAGCCGGTGACATGGTGCAAGCGCAAATGCTGGTCGCTGCCGATGGCGAGCCATTAGCCATGCGACTCCTGAAATAAACAATAAGCTACTCAATAACGCTACTCAATAACTTAAGCAGCATCGAAAGACAAAAATGACACACAGCAAAGGAAGCATCATGAAAACCAAACTGCCAATCTTCATATTGTTAAGCTCTGCCTGGGCGATGGCACATGCCAATACAGACAATGACACTGCAAACCCAGACGAAGAGAAACCTGTGCGTCGCCATGTCGAAATCATACAAGTACCTGCAGTACCACCTCTGCCGCCTATTCCCCCAATGCCCCCAATACCGCCGATGCTGGCACTGGCAGATATTCCCGATACAAAAAACGTCAGCAAAATCGTGGCCGACGCAATGAGCCAGGCTTTTGTCAGCATGCAAGGCGTGCACAGTATCAAACCAATAAAAAATACCCCGTACAGCGCGGAAATCGTCACAGAGAAAACCCAGACCCTGGCCGATGGCAACCAGATCAGCAATAAAACCAGCAACTTCAGCTACCGCGATGCTGCTGGCCGCACCCGCCAGGAAACGCGCGACAGCAAGGGCAATATCCGATACGTTGTCATCATGGACCCGGTTGAAAACCTGCGCTACATCCTCATGCCAGAAAAAAAGATGGCAACCAAAATGCACATGGGTAAAGACCTTGATGAAAAAATGGCCCACGTCAAAGAGAAACTTGATGCCGCCAAAGAAAAACTGGACAAGCTGAAACAGGAAGGCAAAACAGTCAGTCTAGAAACCCAGCGCAATGGTGACGAAGTCATCGTCAAGCGTATAGAGCGTAAAACCAGCGGCGACAAGGCAGAAGGCAGCGAAGAAGTCCAGGTCAGAGTGATCCGCGCTGGCAACGTCAGCGACATGCAAACCCTGCATACCAGCCTGAGTTCAACATCAGGCAATTTCAGCAGTCTCATGGCCCTGAGCCCCATGTCCATGGCATTCCTGGACAACCGCTGGACAGCAAAAGGAAACACAAAAGACCTGGGTAGCCGTGACATTGACGGCGTAC
This sequence comes from Pseudomonadota bacterium, assembly GCA_040390835.1. Taxonomy (GTDB): domain Bacteria; phylum Pseudomonadota; class Gammaproteobacteria; order Burkholderiales; family Burkholderiaceae_D; genus Undibacterium. The sequence continues at coordinate 31,819 of JAZJXP010000116.1, read as the reverse complement.
GCGCAGAAGGAAAAATGCGCTCCTACCAAATCCCTGCTGGCGAAGTCGGCAATAAAAACCCGATTACCGTCAGCTCAGAAAGCTGGTATTCACCAGAACTGCAAATGACCGTCTATGCAAAACAGACGGACCCACGTACAGGTGAATGGAATTACAAGCTGAATAATTTGAAACGCACTGAACCGGCGGCGAATTTATTTGGGGTGCCTGAAGGTTATACTGTAAAGGAAGTACCTATAACACCCAAAATTATTGTGGAGAGGCGTGAGGAAAAGAAGCCTTGAATTGAATAATTACTTCTGAATTTGATCTGACGATGATTAAAGTTAAATCCTGGTATCGTCAGGTCACATCTGATTATTGCAAGTAGAACCAACGAACGGGAAATATGGGCATAGAGTTAATTATCGAAAGACGCGGCAGATGTACGGAGCCTATCTCCATCGAAGAATGGTTGCAGTTCGTTGCAACACAAACAGACCTTAGATTCCGAACTGAGGCGCACATCGCAGTCAATCCAATAGATGTATCAAAAGTAAATGTTTTTGCTGGCGATGGAGAAGTTGAAATTCTGGTCAAGGACAGATGGCTTCCTTTTTTTCGACACAATAAAGGAAAGCTACTCACAAAGTATCAAGAAAGTTTCGAGGATCCATTAAATGAAATTCGCATTAAAATTATTTACGTCGCTATGGTCATGAACTCAGTTATCAAAACAGATGCTGATGATGAAATTTTAAATTGGAAACCTCTGTGAATCGTCGTCTTGCAAATCTTTGCGAGATGAACTTGTAAAAATTCCCTCTTGCCATTGCTAGCAAGATCGGTTACAGTTTTCTCATGGACGCAATTACCCACCCACTGCTGAACACGAACTTATGCGCTATTAATGCCGCATCTGCTGTCGTGCACGCGATTGCGCTGCCTGTTGTTTCCATCTGCGACATTTCCATTATTCGAATTATTCCGGGTCGTTAAGCTACGGCGTATGCCGGTGCCTGGCGGCCCTTCAGCTCATCCTATTCTGATGCCCTGAGCGCTATTACTGTAACTATCACGCTCACGCCTTCTCTGATTTTTTTGCTGATTTTATTCTGGAGTTTTTATGTCCCATGTCGCCACAGACAGGCCTTTGCACGCCCATGCCTCTTCGCCATCTACCCTATTGAGCACAGGCTTTCCTTATCCCTCGCTGGCAGATATTCGCAAGACTGCTGCCAGGTTGTCACAACAGGTTTTGCATACCCCTGTCTGGCACTGGCAAACGGGGTCTGCGCTGGACAAGCTGGAACCTGATACTGAAGTCTGGCTAAAGCTGGAGTTGTTTCAAAAAACCGGCACTTTCAAATTGCGTGGCGCTTTGAATTGCATATCTGCGCTGGATGCAGATGCGCGTGAGCGTGGGGTGGTTGCCGTCAGTGCCGGCAACCATGCGATGGCGGTTGCCTATGCGGCCAAACTGGCGGGAGTGTCTTGCAAAGTGGTGTTGCCCCGTCATGCCAGCCCTACCCGCATCAAGGCCTGCCGGCAGGATGGTGCGGAAGTGATACTGGAAGCTGACATGCATAAGGCATTCGCATTGGGGCAGCGCATCGTTGAAGAAGAACAGCGCACCATGATCCATCCTTATGACGGCCCATTGACCGCACTGGGTACAGCAACCGTGGGGTTGGAACTGATGCAGCAAGTGGTGCAACTGGATGCGGTGATCGTGCCCATCGGTGGTGGCGGTTTATGTGGCGGCATTGCTTCTGCAGTCAAACAACTGGCACCACATTGTGCCGTGTATGGAGTTGAACCCTATGGTGCAGATGCCATGTACCGCAGCTTCCAGTCTGGTCAGCCAGAAAAATTAAAGGAGGTTAACAGCATAGCCGACAGCCTCTGCGCGCCATATGCCATGGATTATAGTTTCAGGGTATGCCAGCGTTTCGTGGATGAGGTTGTCAGGGTCAGTGATGATGAAATCTGTACTGCCATGTCGGATTTATATCATGACGTCAAGCTGGTGGCCGAACCTGCCGCAGCGGTTGCCACGGCAGGTTTGTTTGGACCCTTGCGCCAAAGACTTGCTGGCAAACGGGTGGCTGTGATTGTTTGCGGCTCGAATGTCGATCCAGCCAGATATGCAGAATTACTTGCCAGGGCCGGATTACCAGCACATGGACTGGCTGCCTGATCTGGAAATCTCGCATACTGCTGGAAAGTGGCTGCTCAGTTTGCAACAGGCAGCATATGCATGATATGCAAAGTCTTGCAATGCCCTACAATAGGGGTTCACTCAGGCATAAACATATACGAATTTTATTCTTATCGTTCACTATGCCTGCCACTGTATGATTACTAATGGAATTGCATATGCAACAAGGCTGGTTGACAGATTTTTTTCGTCACAACGATAGTTTGATGGTGTTTGTCAATGTCTTGCTGCAGCAACTGGGCTTGCCTGTGCCTGCAGTACCGACCATGATGTTCAATGCCAGTCAGGCCACACAGTCCGGGCAATTGCTGGTTTTGTTGATGGCAGCGGTGGGGGCTTCCTTGATTGCCGACCTGATCTGGTACCAGGCGGGCAAGAAATTTGGCTATAGCGTGTTGAAGTTTTTATGCAAGATGTCGATCAACCCTGGTTCCTGTGTGAACCAGACGGAAGCAAGATTTCATCGCTGGGGTGTGTGGTCGCTGGTCGTGGGCAAATTCATCCCAGGTTTTTCTACCGTGGCACCGCCGGTAGCTGGTGCTTTGGGCATGCCGCGTACATCATTCATGCTTGCCTCTGCAGCAGGTGCAGCTTTGTGGTCGGGTTTGGCCTTGTTGGCAGGCTTTGCCTTGCAGGCGCAAATTGAAGCTGGCCTGGTATTTTTGTCGGCGCAAGGGATACGTATTGCTGCAATCTTCATTGCTCTGGTATCGAGCTGGCTGGCCTGGAAATTCTGGCAAAAGAAACGCTTTGAAAAACTCGCATCCATTCCTCATTTCAGCGCGACTGAAATGTCAGACGCGTTAAAAACCAGCGCTCTGCCCCATATCATCGATTTGCGCAGCCCGGCGCTGATTGCAGAAACCGGCACCATACCCCATGCCATGGTCAGCGAGGTCAAGCAGGTTGGTAATGCTGCCCAACATTGGCCACTGCATGAAATGATTATCACCATATGCGCCTGCCCTGGCGATGCAGGTGCTGTGCATGCAGCCCACACCCTGAGGCAATTGGGATTTAAAGATGTCCGGCCATTTGCAGGCGGTTTTGATGCATGGCAGGAATTATCTGCCCAGCATCCGCACTTGCTGGTCAAGCACTGAGTACTTCATGCCTTCTGCAGCAGAGCCTGTAATTCCTTAACCAGATGATCAAAGGTAGTCCGGTAGCGCTGGCTGGACCGCAAGTCTTCATGCATGACTACCCATACCGGAAAATCAATTTGGAATTCATCTGCCAGCACGCGTTGCAGATAAGTATGCCGCTGGGCCAGACCAAGCTGGCAAATACCGATGCCATAGCCTTTGCGTATGGCCGAAAACTGTACCAGATCGCTATCAGCACGTAAGGAAAAATCAGCGCGCTGTACTTGCGGGTAACGTTTTTGCAAAGCCCGGATATAGGGAAATTCCCGGTCATAGCCGATTACGCTATGGTTTTTTAGCGCCATCAGATCAGCTGGCATACCATGGCGCGACAGATAATCAGCATGAGCAAAGTAGCCCAGGCTGATCGTACCAGCACGACGGGCGATCAATGCATCTTGCAAGGGCTCGGTATTACGTATGGCAATGTCAGCATCACGCTTGAGCAAATCCTGGGTGTGGTTGGATATCTGCAGTTCTATACTCAGCTCAGGATTACTCTGCTGTAAGCCTGCCAGCATGCCTGGCAATATCTCTACCCCCATGACTTCTGATGCGGTAACGCGCACGGTGCCCCTTACCTCATTTGCTTCTGCTGACACACTGCGCAGCAAGGCGCTTTCGGTTGCCCGCAAGCTTTCTGCATAAGGTTTCATTGCCAGCGCAGCGATTGTGGGTGACAGGCCGGACTGGTTGCGCACAAACAAACTGGTGCCCAAGGCCTGCTCCAATGCCTCGATATGCCGGCCTACTGTCGGCTGCGTCAAACCCAGGGCGCGGGCAGCGCCTGATAGTGAGCCTTCTTCCAGCACCGCCAGGGCAGTACGGTAGTAGTCCCAGTGGATATTTTTGTCATCCATACAGAAATGTATATCACCTATGCAGTTTTAGAGAATTGTATATAGCTTGGCAAAGATACACAATGGCTACATCAACTACCCCATTAAAGGAGAATCAACATGAATCAGCAAGTACAAAACAATATCCAGACCAGTAAAGAAGCTAATGATCAAACAAATAAGCAAGCCCTGGTATTGGGCGCAACTGGCGGCATAGGTGGTGAAGTGGCACGCTTGCTGATGCAACGCGGCTGGCAGGTCACTACCCTGCATCGCAATCCTGATCAGGTAAAAGATAAAACAGCGGCCCATATCTGGATGAAAGGCGACGTCATGGTGCAAGACGATGTCATGCAGGCTGCAGCAGGAAAATCTGTCATCGTCCACGCTGTCAACCCACCAGGCTACCGTGACTGGGAAAAGCTGGTGCTGCCTATGATAGAAAACACTATCGCCGCAGCCCAGGCCAGTGGCGCACGCATCCTGTTGCCAGGTACTGTTTATAACTTTGGCCCCGATGCCTTCCCGCTGATTGCAGAAAACGCTTCGCAGTTCCCTATCACCAAAAAAGGGAAAATCCGGGTAGAGATGGAACACCGCCTGCGCCTGGCTTCCAGCAAGGGTGTCAAATCCCTCATCGTCAGAGCCGGTGACTTCTTTGGTCCCAAGGCAGCCAACAACTGGTTTTCACAAGGGCTGGTCACACCAGGCAAGCCAGTGAGTGTAGTGCGCTATCCTGGCAGCGCTGGCGTCGGCCATCAATGGGCTTACTTGCCTGACGTAGCAGAAACCATGGTGCGCTTGCTTGAACGTGAAAATGAACTTGGTAATTTTGCCCGCTTCCACATGGAAGGCCATTGGGATCATGATGGCAAGCAAATGGTTGCCGCAATTGGCCGCGTCACTGCCCAGCCAACATTGAAAGCGAGCTGGTTCCCATGGCCTGTGTTCGCTCTGCTGGCACCTTTCCAGCAAACTTTGAAGGAAATGCTGGAAATGCGTTACCTGTGGCGTACAGAAGTCAAAATGTCGAATCAGGCTTTGGTAGACTTTTTGGGTGAAGAGCCACGCACACCGCTGGATGTGGCAGTTCGTTCCAGCCTGGCAGGTCTGGGTTGCATCAAGCGTAATGCAGGCTATGAATCAAGTGTTCCAGATGCGCGGAATTTTGGCATCACACCCAATCACGACAGGGCGTAAATGCTGCCACACCATCTGCATCCAGAGCCGGGCAACTTCACTGGAGTTGCCCAGGTAGCGTGCAACGATGACAGACTTCATTTGCGTGACGCCGCACATGGCTTCCGCTTCACGCTCAGACAATAAGGCCGATGTTTGTTCACGCAAAACCTGCAATTGTTCACCGGACAGCATGGCACCAGAAGCCAGTACCATCGCCGACACTGATTTGCCGTTCAAACCTAGTGGACTTTGCATGGCAGGACTGCCACCTTGCAAACTGCCCTGTTCATGCCAGATCATCTTGCCTTCACGATAGATGCTGCAATGCTGCTTGATCCTGCCGCTGTTATAGGTCTCGCCAGAGGCAGTGCGGCCAAAACAGAAAATATCTGCAGCAATCAGCCTCGCATCTGCCGCCAGGTGTATGGTCTGGTGCAAATCGACGCAGGCATCGTCAAAAAAGATGGTTTCTTGCGGCAGCCATTCCAGCCTGGCACCTGCATCAAGTTTCAGACTGATATGTTGCACTGATATATAGCCGTTACTGCGATACCATTTCGCTGCACCTGGTGTCGTTACCAGCGCATGGGTATCAGCAGCCAGCTTGATATCTATCTTTAACTGGTCGCCGCCGACTACCCCACCTGGGGGATGGATGACGATGGCATGGCAAACTTCATCACCTTCAGGATACAAAGGCTTTTGCACACGCAAGGGGCCGTTGTGTTTGCGCTCCGTCAGGCGTGTGACATCGCCATCCTTGCTAAAGCCCAGTTGCAGGCTGGCTTGCCAGTGTGATTTTGTGGCATTTGAAGGTAATGCCGGACTACAGACATCCATATTCAGCTAGCGAAAGGTAAAGACTGCACTATACCGCCAGATGCCGCTTGACGTCATCACCATCCATCAATTCCTGGCCGCCATAGGCCACCACTTCACCGCGCGACAACACGACAAAATGATCTGCCAGTTCGCGGGCAAAATCGAAATACTGCTCGCACAGCAAGATGCCAATGTCGCCTCGTTCACGCAACAAGCGGATGACACGACCAATATCCTTGATGATGGATGGTTGTATGCCTTCGGTAGGTTCGTCAAGAATGATCAGTTTGGGCTCGGCCAGCAAGGCGCGGGCAATGGCGAGCTGTTGTTGTTGACCACCCGATAAATCGCCACCGCGTCTGTGCAGCATTTCTTTCAATACGGGGAAAAGCTGATATACCTCATCCTTGATTTTGCCTGCCTTGCGTGCGGGCAGACTAGCCATGCCCATGAGCAGGTTTTCTTCGACGGTAAGACGGGCAAAAATCTCACGGCCTTGCGGCACATAGGCTATTCCTGCCCTGGCCCTGTCATGCGGCGAGAGCTTATTGATGTCGCGGCCTTCAAAGCTGACCGTCCCTTCAGTGACCGGCAAAACACCCATCAGGCATTTCAGCAAACTGGTCTTGCCGACGCCATTACGGCCCAGCAAAGCCATGCACTCACCTTTTTTCAGTGACAGTGAAATGCCACGCAAGGTGTGGCTGGAACCGTAATGCTGATGCAGTTGTTTGACTTCAAGCATGCTTAGCTTTCATTAGCGTCCCAGATAGACTTCAATCACGCGTTCATCAGCCTGCACTTGTGCCATTGTGCCCTCGGCAAGTACAGATCCCTCATGTAATACCGTGACTTTGCCCTGTTGCGCAATTTCAGTGACAAAACCCATATCATGCTCGACTACCATGATGGAATGCTTGCCGCGCAATTCATTGAGTAATTCAGCAGTGCGTGCGGTCTCTGCATCCGACATGCCAGCCACTGGCTCATCGAGCAAGATCAATTGCGGTTCCTGTATCAGCAACATGCCTATCTCCAGCCACTGCTTTTGGCCGTGCGATAGCAAACCGGCCTGTCTTTGCTCTTGCCCATCCAGACGTATCAATTGCAGGATGGCGGCTATCTTGTCTTTTTGTTCGCTGTTCAAACGAGCAAACAGAGTGGTCTTGACACGCTTGTCCATTTTCATGGCCAGCTCAAGATTTTCGAACACACTGTGCTGCTCGAACACTGTTGGTCGCTGGAACTTGCGTCCTATGCCAGCATGAGCGATATCCACTTCGCTCATACGTGTCAGGTCCATGGTCTGGCCAAAGAATGCAGTGCCGGATGTGGGCCGGGTTTTACCGGTGATCACATCCATCATCGTGGTTTTGCCAGCACCATTGGGGCCGATGATGCAGCGCAGTTCACCTACGGAGATATCCAGGTTCAAGTTATTGATAGCCTTGAAACCATCAAATGAAACTACGATATCTTCCAGGTAGAGGATAGCGCCGTGGGTGGTATCCACACCTTCCTGCTTAATGCGGCCATAAGATACGCCCTGATCACCAGTAGCACTCTCGTACTGCTGCCCTGGTCGCAAGACGCCACTCATCATATAAGTCATGCAGGCTCCCGCTGTTTTTTGAACTTGCTCACCAGGCCCAACACACCTTGTTGCATGAACAAGGTGACCAGTATGAACAGTAAGCCCAAGGCATACAGCCACAAATCCGGGAAAGCCGCAGTGAACCAGCTCTTCAAACCATTGACAGTAAAAGCACCGATGATAGGTCCCAGCAAAGTACCGCGCCCGCCTACTGCGGCCCAGATCACCATTTCTATGGAATTGGCTGGCGACATTTCAGACGGGTTGATGATGCCCACCTGTGGCACATACAGCGCACCAGCAATACCGCAAATTATGGCAGACAGCGTCCAGACAAACAGCTTGAACCACAAGGGGTTGTAACCGATGAACATCAGCCGCGACTCTGAATCACGCACGGCCTGCAGCACGCGCCCCAACTTGGAAGTGACTATCCAACGGCACAGGAACAAGGCTGACAGCAAAATCAGCAAGGTAATCAGGTACAGCGCTGCCTTGGTGCCAGGTGCGGTAATGGTAAAACCAAGAATGCGCTTGAAGTCGGTAAAGCCATTATTGCCGCCAAAGCCCGTATTATTACGGAAGAACAGCAGCATGAAGGCAAATGTCATGGCCTGGGTGATGATGGAGAAATATACACCCTTGATGCGGGAACGAAAGGCAAAGAAACCAAAGATAAAGGCCAGCACACCAGGCACCAGCACCACCAGCGCCATGCAATACCAGAAGCTGTCGGTCATCGCCCAATACCAGGGGTAAGTTTTCCAGTCCAGGAAAACCATGAAGTCAGGTAGATTGCTTTGATAAACGCCGTCACGGCCAATAGCACGCATCAGATACATGCCATGTGCATAGGCACCCAGCGCAAAGAATACGCCATGTCCCAAAGACAGAATCCCGGTATAACCCCAGACCAGGTCAAGCGCCAGCGCAGCCAGGGCATAACACATGAACTTGCCAACTAGCGCAATCGTATAGCTAGAAATATGCAATACATGGCCAGCAGGAAAACTCAGGTTAAGGATAGGTAGCAGCACGGCAATCACTGCGCACACTAGTATGCCTGTCCATGCTGGTTTGGAAAACAGACCCTTTGCTGTTGCAATCGTCGTAGTCGCATTCATTCCACACTCCTGCCTTTGAGCGCAAACAAGCCTTGCGGTCTGCGTTGTATGAAAATGATGATGAATACCAGGATGACGATCTTGGCCATGACGGCACCCGCCACGGGTTCCAGAAATTTATTTACCTCACCCAGACCAAAAGCCGCAATCACGGTACCGGCCAACTGCCCTACTCCGCCCAGCACTACGACCATGAAAGAATCAACGATATAGTTTTGCCCCAGGTCAGGGCCAACATTACCCAATTGCGACAAGGCCACGCCACCCAAGCCTGCAATGCCAGAACCCAGGCCAAAAGTCAGCATGTCTATCTTGCCGGTTGCCACCCCTACGCAATCAGCCATGCGGCGATTTTGTGTCACGGCACGCACGAACAAGCCCAGGCGTGTCTTGTTCAGGATCAGCCAGACTGCCAGCACCACGAACAGGGCAAAGAAAATAATGATAATGCGGTTATAAGACAGCACCAGCGAACCCAGTACCGTAATACCGCCAGACATCCAGGAAGGATTGGCAACTTCAACATTTTGCGCACCAAAAATCGAGCGCACGGCCTGCATTAAAATCAAGCTGATACCCCAGGTGCATAACAGGGTCTCCAGCGGGCGACCATATAACCAGCGTATCACCGTTCTTTCCAGCAAAATGCCAACAGCGGCAGAGACCAGGAAGGCAGCGGGCAGAGCCAGCAATAAATAAGCATCCACAGCACCTGGCATGAACTTGCGGAACAGCATCTGGCAGACATAGGTAGTGTAAGCACCTATCATCAGCAATTCACCATGCGCCATATTGATGATACCCATCAGACCAAAAGTGATTGCCAGACCCAGAGCAGCCAGTAACAGCACACTACCCAGCGAGACGCCATAAAACAGATTGCCGACAAATTCCATGCGCGCCAGGCGACCATCGATGGCATTCAATGTATTGGCTGCCTCCAAACGTATGCTGGCATCGGCTTCGTTGTAACTACCATCAGGATTTTGTGCCAGCATCTTTTGCAGCACAGGTTTTAAATTGGGGTTGGGGCTATCCAGCAAAGCCTTGACGGCAGCCTTGCGCACCACCGGGTCGCTGGCTTGCAAATTGGCAGTAGCAATCAGCATTTGCAGGCGGGACTTGATTTCGCTATCGTTTTCTTTCAGATAGGCTTTGTTCAGCAAGGGTAATTGTTCTGGCGTTGCTTCTTTTTCCAGTGCGGTGGCAGCGACGAGACGGGTATTTTTGTCCGGTGAAAATAGTCTCAGTCCTGACAACGCGCTATCCAGTGCGGCACGCAGGCGGTTATTGATGGTGATTGCCTCGGCATCATCCGGCAGCTTTTGCATTTTCCCAGTGCTAAGGTCCTTGACCTGGTCACCATCGACCAGATAAACGGCGACGTCCTTGGCAAATAAAGATTCATTTTTGAGTGCAGTCAATACTTCCACAGCCTCTTCATTACCCAGGGCTGCGATGGAATTGACGGCACCTATGCGCACATCAGGATCTTCACCCGCCAGTGCCTGCAAGAGCTTACCGTCGATAGCCGCGTGTGCTGTCAGGCTGAACACGAACAAGACTATGCTCGCGCAGATTTTACGAAATATCATAGGCAACCAGGTCAGGGATGGAAAATCCGGAAAAGCACTCAGGGCAATCGACATGTGAAAGCCCTGAGTGCAGGTATAACTCGCTAAATATCACTCCGTAAATATCATTCCTTTATTACAGTTTTTGCTTGCCTTCATTACCCGGGATGAAAGGACTCCATGGTTGCGCACGGATAGGTGTCTTGGTTTTGTAGACAACACTGAACTGACCATCCGCCTTGATCTCGCCTATCATGACTGGCTTGTGCAGGTGATGATTGGTTTTATCCATCGTCAATTCAAAACCGGATGGTGCTTTAAAAGTCTGTCCGGCCATGGCAGCAATAACTTTATCGGTATCTGTGGACTTGGCTTTTTCAACGGCCTGCTTCCACATATACATACCTACATAAGTCGCTTCCATTGGATCGTTAGTCACGACTGTTGCGGCATTAGGCAGTTTTTTGGCGGCGGCATAATCTTTCCACTTCTTGATGAATTCAGTATTCACCGGGTTTTTTACAGACTGGAAGTAATTCCAGGCTGCCAGATGGCCTACCAATGGCTTGGTATCGACACCGCGTAATTCTTCTTCACCGACTGAGAATGCAACTACAGGTACATCCGTTGCCTTCAAGCCAGCATTGCCGAGTTCTTTGTAGAAAGGAACGTTTGAATCACCATTGATGGTGGAGATAACTGCAGTCTTGCCACCTGCAGCAAATTTCTTGATATTGGCAACGATGGTCTGGTAATCAGAGTGGCCGAATGGCGTATACACTTCATCGATGTCAGTATCCTTGACACCCTTGCTATGCAGGAAGGCACGCAGGATTTTGTTGGTAGTACGTGGATACACATAGTCAGTACCCAGCAAGACAAAGCGCTTGGCACCACCACCCTCTTTCGATATCAGGTATTCAGTGGCAGGAATAGCTTGCTGGTTAGGTGCAGCGCCTGTGTAGAAAACATTTTTCTCCAGTTCTTCACCTTCATACTGCACTGGGTAAAACAGCAGACTATTAAGTTCCTTGAAGACTGGCAAAACTGATTTACGCGACACCGAAGTCCAGCAACCAAACACGACGGATACTTTGTCCTGCGATACCAGTTGACGGGCTTTTTCGGCAAACAATGGCCAGTTGGATGCCGGATCAACGATCACCGCTTCCAGTTTTTTGCCCATGACACCGCCTTTGGCATTGATTTCATCTATCGTCATCAGGGCCACATCTTTGAGCGATGTCTCCGAGATAGCCATAGTGCCAGACAGGGAATGCAGAATGCCGACCTTGATGGTATCGGCGGCCTGTGCCTGCGTTAACCAGCCGGAAGCGGCCAGAGTCATTGCGGCGACAGCAGTTGCTTTCAAAACAGTACGACGTGACATGTTTTCTCCTGGTAGTGGTGAGGTCATGGAAAGAAAAACCGAACTTCCACCAAGGCAGATAGCAGATAACGTGCCAGCTGATAAAAACAAAAAAACGAACCACGGATTCCAATAATTAAATAGTTGCAAATCTGGTAGGGACAGATGTGCATGACGTCAGCCAGACTGCAATACCAGAAATTTACTAACTATTCCAGTGCATGCGATCAACGAAAACATCAGAAATAATTGACGAAAATGATGCAAAAATAACTTAAAAATATGCCAATTCTACTTTTCGGTGCATTTGCGCGCTGAAATTGTGCAGAAAATAAGATCATTTTCTTTCGCATGGTTTTACCTGGATACTGAGCAAAGTAGAGAGAGTGTCAGTTGAAAACATATCAAAAAGCAACAACCTATCCAAAAATATTTCTCTTCCGTCTGACGTAAGTCCATGTTTTATTAGTCTTAATTCATGAGTTATTAGTAAAAATACGCAATTTTCAGAATATTTGTCCTAAGCAAAGCTAAAACATATAAAGCCTGCTTGAAAAAAATAGCACTTTACATACTTGTTGCTCTAATATGTAGTCATACGGGAATTTTTAAAAAAACAATATTTCTATTGATTTTTTCCTAATGGTGGTCATGGTGAATCAATTTGATGAATTCAGTGTTCTACCCGCAGCTAATGCTGCCCCTCTGCCTGCTTCAGCCGTAGGCATTTCCACGGATGCCAGGCTTCAATACCTGATCGACAATACTCCGGCCATTATCTATAGCAGTGTGCCCACGGGTGATTTCAAAATGACTTTCGTCAGCAACAATGCCTTGCATGTGCTTGGCTACCATCCTGATGAGATGGTTGCTGACCCCAATTTCTGGTTTGAGCATATACATCCTAGTGATGTACCCGAGATTTTCTCCAGCATTGCCAAACTTTTTACCGAGGGTGAAAGAACTTACGAATACCGCTTCATGAGCCGTAGCGGCCAGTATGTATGGATGCATGACATGCTTAGGTTGATACGTGACAAGGACGGCAATCCTGTTGAAGTTGTGGGTTCATTGACCGACATCACCAAACGCAAGGAGATGGAAGCCGCCTTGTTCAAGAAAGGTGAAGAACAACACCTTTTGATCAAAAAACTGCAAGAAGCCCACGAACAGTTATTGCAATCAGAAAAAATGGCTTCGGTTGGCCAACTGGCCGCTGGGATTGCGCACGAAATCAATAATCCGATAGGTTTTATCAATTCAAATATCGGCAGTTTGCAGAATTACGTAGAAAAATTATTTGAAGTCATCAATCAGTATGAGGATTTGATACAACAACAGTCTCCACCAGCTGCCGTCAACAAAATGGATGAGTTAAAAGAAAAGGCAGATCTGGAATTTTTAAAGGAAGACATACAGGACCTGGTGCGCGAATCCATGGATGGGCTCAAACGCGTGAAAGATATCGTGCAGTCTTTGAAGGATTTTTCCCATGTCGGTGAAACAGACTGGCAGGAAGCCGATTTGCACCAGGGAATAGACAGCACCCTCAACATCGTCAAAAACGAGATCAAATACAAAGCCAATGTCGTCAAGGAATATGGCCAGGTACCATTGGTGAAATGCATTATTTCCCAGGTCAATCAGGTAGTCATGAACTTGCTGGTGAATGCCTCACATGCCATCAAAGAAAACGGCATGATCAAAATCAGCACAGGCTGTGAGAAAGACATGGTATGGATCAAGGTATTGGATACCGGCTCTGGCATCCCGCAAGAGAACCTGAATCGCATCTTCGAACCTTTTTTTACGACCAAACCCGTAGGTAGTGGCACTGGCCTGGGTTTATCGCTTTCCTACGGCATCATCAAAAAACATGGCGGACGCATAGACGTGCAAAGCGTCATGGGAAAAGGGACTTGCTTCACCGTCTGGTTACCTTTGCATCAGACAAATACATCGACTGAGACATGATACTGCTCTCTATTAGTCAGTCTGCAGCATCACATACAGCATATTGAAGACCAAACAGGGCTATCGCCATGAATACGATAGAACAAGATAGTATTGATATAGAAGCTGAACTCAATGTCGCCATTGATACTAATGCATTGCATTTGCACTATCAACCTACGGTCGATCTGCAGACAGGACATGTGGTAGGAGCAGAAGCATTGTTACGCTGGCAGCATCCCATCCATGGCAAGATTCCTCCTGCAGTACTTATTCCGGCCGCTGAGAAATCTGATCTCATCGTGCGTCTGGGTGAATGGATTATCAAGCAGGTTTGCAAAGATATCGTCCATTGGAATTTGACAGGATTGAATCCCCCCTGTGTTGCCATTAATATCTCGCCCATACAATTGCAAAGCAATGACTTTAACAACCGCCTTTCTGAAATACTGGAAAGTATGGCTGTCACACCAGATAAAGTATCACTGGAAATAACAGAACAAATACTGATGTATCGTAGCGACAGCATAGATAAAGTATTCAGCGACTTCAAAAAACAAGGATTTACTTTGTCACTGGATGACTTCGGTACTGGTTATTCAGCCCTGAGCTACCTCAAGCATTATCCGTTTGACTATGTCAAGATCGATCAGTCTTTTGTTCAGGAGTTACCGCACAATCTTGACGATGCATCCATTACCAGAGCTGTTATTTCCATGGCGCACAGTCTGGGTATCAAGGTCATTGCTGAAGGAGTGGAAACTGAGGCCCAATGCAAATTCCTGAGCGATAATATGTGCGACCAGATACAGGGACATTTCTTCGCAAAACCTCTGGACTCAGAACAAATGCAACTTTTCCTGCAAGAGAAACCAGTTCTGGACAAGCATCTGCTACGCTTGGGGAAACCTGACCGTACCTTGCTTCTTGTCGATGACGAACCTAATATATTGAATGCACTCAAGCGGCTGTTGCGCAGAGATGAATACCGCATACTGACAGCCGACAGCGGACATGAAGGTTTAGAGATTCTGGAAAAAAACCGGGTCGATGTCATCATTTCCGACCAGAGAATGCCAATCATGACGGGAGTAGATTTTTTACGAAATGCGAAAAAAAAATATCCTGATACAGTTCGTATTATCTTGTCTGGTTATACCGAACTGCAATACATCACAGATGCCATCAACGAAGGTGCTATCTATAAATTCCTGACCAAGCCGTGGGACGATGAGCAAATACGTGCGAATATACGTGAAGCATTTCACTATAAAGAAATGGAAGATGAAAATCGGCGCCTGACTTTGCAAGTTCAAACAACAAATCAGGAACTGATCAGCGCCAACAAGCTACTGGCTGAAATGCTGGAGCAAAAACAAAAACAAATCAGCCGTGATGAACTTAGTTTGAGCATCATACGTGAAGTTTTGCAATATGTGCCCTTGCCCATCATTGCGGTGGATGATGAAGATATGGTGGTTTTCATCAATAATTCTGCTGAAAAAATTATTCCGCCATCAAGACTGGAACTGGGTTGTCAGATTGAGTACATGATACCGGATGCAGGCCCGGGAATCCGCGAATTTTCTGAAGGACTCTGGTTTCCCGTGCAGGTACACGGCCAACTTTATAATGCGCAGTGGAAGAACCTGGGTGGGAAACATAAATCAACAGGAAAAATCGTCATGCTCATGGATGATCGTAATCGCCATTAAAAAAGAGCAAACCAGCACATTAAACATCAGTCACAGATCAAGGCAAAATAAAAGAGTTGCGTTACATCGGAGACCAGGTAAAACAATGAACAAAGAATTTTCCTTGCCAGGAAATGGTGACATGCCCGCTTCCGCAGCTTCAGTTTCTGATGCTCACATCCCTGTTTTCCATGCAGAGCAAGACAAATTGAAAGTTGATGCCCCTCTGCTCAACAAGATGGGCATAGAACTGGCGCAGTTTCTTGACAGTAGCCCAGTACCAACCTTCGTCATTGACTCTAATCACATTATCACCCACTGGAACAAGGCTTGTGAATTTGTTCTTGGCTACTCTGCTGCCAGCATGATCTCAACCCGCAATCAGTGGAAACCTTTTTATCGCGATAACCGGCCTGTGCTGGCCGATCTGGTCCTGTCAGGTCACGATGATATTGTGGTACACAAGTTTTATCACAATAAATTCTCGCAATCTCAATTGATACACGGTGCTTACGAAGCTATCGATTTTTTCCCTGACTTGCATGAGCACGGTCTCTGGTTGCATTTTACAGCCGCACCGCTGCACAACAATGAAGGAAAAATTGTTGGTGCAATGGAGACCCTGGAAGACATTACCGAGCGCCGCGATGCAGAAAATGCTTTGCGCCAGGCCCATAGCAATCTGGAAAACCTGATCAAAAAACGTACCTTGCAACTGGCTGAAACCAATAGCAGGCTGGAAGCCGATATCAAGCAAAGAGAATCGGTAGAGAACGAGTTGGTGCGTAGAAATACCGAACTTACCGAACTCAATGCCAAGTTATCCATGGCGCAGGAACAGTTACTACAATCAGAAAAATTGGCATCCATAGGCCAACTTGCCGCCGGTGTGGCACATGAAATCAATAACCCCATAGGCTATATTTTTTCCAACTTTGCTACCCTTGAAAATTATATCAAAGACTTGTTTGCCATCATCCAAGTCTATGAATCATCTGAGCAGCATATCGCTTCCCCCAGCATAAAAAACGAACTCACTGAAATCAAGGAGGAAAAGGAATTATCTTTTCTCAAGGAGGATATCCCCGAACTGGTTCAGCAATCGCGTGAAGGTATAGAGAGAGTACGCAAAATAGTTCAGGACTTAAAAGATTTTTCCAGAGTCGACTCGCAACAGGAATGGCAATGGGCGAATATCCATCAGGGTATAGATTCAACCCTGAATATCGTCAATAATGAAATCAAGTACAAGGCCGACGTGATTAAGGAATACGGTAAAATTCCTGATGTCGAATGTCTGGCATCACAAATCAATCAAGTCGTCATGAATCTGGTGGTCAATGCCTCTCATGCCATCATAGCTGAACGCGGCCAGATCACAATACGCACCAGTTGCGATGACACCCAGGTGTTTATTGAAATTGGCGACAACGGCAGTGGCATACCCAAAGAAATTATCAATCGAATTTTCGATCCTTTCTTCACGACAAAATCAATAGGTAAAGGAACGGGGCTAGGGCTTTCCCTGTCTTATGGCATCATACAAAAACATCATGGAAAAATTACGGTCAATAGCGAAGTTGGCCGTGGTACAAATTTTCTCATCAGCTTGCCTATCAAACATAAAGATCAACCCCTGGA
Organism: Pseudomonadota bacterium; assembly: GCA_040390835.1. GTDB lineage: Bacteria > Pseudomonadota > Gammaproteobacteria > Burkholderiales > Burkholderiaceae_D > Undibacterium. The sequence continues at coordinate 14,682 of JAZJXP010000116.1, read as the reverse complement.
CACTGATGGTGACACCACATGAGTGAAGAGTCAGTATCAGAAGCAATGCCAGTATTGCTCTTCGTTGACGACGAGCCGAATATCCTTTCCTCACTGCGCAGGCTCTTCAGGCAACACTCTTATAAAATATTTATCGCCAATGGCGGCCAGGAAGGCCTGGAGGTACTGGAAAAAGAGGCGATTGACCTGGTTATTTCCGACATGCGCATGCCAGTCATGGATGGCGCGGTATTTTTGACACAAGTGAAAGCCCGATGGCCAGACACCATACGTCTGTTATTGACAGGTTATGCCGACATACAATCGACGATTGATGCCATCAACCGGGGCGAAATCTATCGCTATATTACCAAGCCCTGGAACGATAATGACATTGTGCTGGTCGTCAAACAGGCGCTGGAACGCAAGTCACTGGAAATAGAGAAAAAACGGCTGGAAGAACTAACCCAGCGTCAGAACGAGGAACTAAAGTCCCTGAATGCCAGCCTTGAAATCAAGGTTGATGAACGCACCGCAGACCTCAAAAAAGCCCATGCATCCCTGTTACATGCCAACGATAAATTAAAAAGTAATTTCCTGACATCGATCAAGGTTTTTTCCAATGTAGTAGAAATGCGTGGCGATAAACTGGTTGGGCATTCACGACGCGTAGCCGATTTATCCAGAAGAATCGCAAAAAAACTTAATCTGGATACACGTGAGGCGCAAGAAATTTTTGTAGCGGCTTTGTTGGCAGACATAGGTAAAATAGGTTTCTCTGATGAATTACTAGCAACACCCGTTAATCAAATGAATGGTGAGCAATTAGGGCATTTTCATAAGCACACTTTGCGTGCCGAACAATTATTGATGCCGCTGCAAGATTTACAAGGAGCCGCAAAGATCATACGTGCGCAGCATGAACGCTTTGATGGCCGAGGCTTCCCAGATGGCCTGGTCGGTGAGAATATTCCCATAGGCGCGCGCATATTGTCACTGACGAGCGATTATGACAATCTGCAAAATGGCAGTCTGGTACAAAAACGCGTACATATGGAAGATGCGCAGGCTCTGATCATACGTGGTGCTGGCAATCGCTATGATGAAAAGGTAGTTGCTGCTTTCAAGCAAATCATCAGTAATCAGGCTGATGATATTGACGATAAAGAAATTACCGTAGCGCAATTACAACCTGGCATGATACTTTCTGCAGATGTTATTTCCAAAGAAGGTATGCTGCTCTTACCAGCTGACTACGTACTTGACCAGCGCGTGATCGATAAATTGACGTTGTTCGAGCATCCTTCGGGTGCTAAATTGGTCATACGTGTACACAGTAACAGGAGAAAATAATGTACAAAATATTAATGCTCGATGACGAACAAAATGTTTTGCTTGCGCTGCAAAGAAGCTTGAAAAGCGTCGCAAAAGAGATGGAAATGACGATGGAATTGTTTAATTCCCCTCAGGAAGCGATAAAGCGCCTCAGTAATACAGCTTTCGACTTTATCATCTCTGATTACCATATGCCTGGCATGAACGGCATACAGTTCTTGTCCATAGCTAAAGAAATGCAGCCGCATGCAATACGTCTCATGCTTAGCGCCTCTGCCGAATTCAAGACCATATTGGGTGCCATCAATGATGCAGAAGTGTTTCGCTACATAGCAAAACCCTGGAATCAGGACGAATTACTGGAAACCATACAACTGGCAGCAGCACGTCGCCAGCAAATAATGGAAGACCAAACTCTGGCAGACGAATTGCGCTTGCAACGTGGCGTGATAACGCCGCAGGAACATGAATTGAAAAGACTGGAAGAAACCGAGCCAGGAATTACCAAAGTAAAATGGGGCCCTGATGGCTCGGTATTATTGGATTGATTCAAGCTCTATTTCATCGCAAGTGGGGCATCAGTTACTTGAGAGTCCCTTTTAAATTTCTGTATCTCTGTAGATCTACAGGGCTTTAACCGGGATGCACAATAGACAAGAAAATATTCCTGTCTGTGGGTCCAGCGCAGAATTCGCCGAAAACTGCTCAAAACAGAGTCTGTCATCACATTGCATGCCACTGGCTGGCAAGTATTCGCGCATCAACTCCATCCAGGCATCATTCACAGCCGTCACAGGCCCATTGAATTTGGCAACTGCATAAGCACCACCTGGCAGTGTTTTGACATTTGCCTGAGTGCCTGCTACGAAATGCTCTGAGACAGTAACACAAGCATCATAGCGGCACTTGTTAGCAGCCGTAATGCTAGGGTCATCATGGCCTATGCCATAGCAGATTTGATCTTGCAAGCCATGAACTTGTATCCAAGGTGCCACTTTATTGCGCCAGAACTCAGTGACACCAGGTCCATAAGGACCTATATAACGCTGATAAGCGACTCGTACTGCAGGTAATTGAACAATATTTACTTCCATAAGATACTTCCGAAGTGGTTGATGAGAGCCACCATCTTCACAAATTCCGCTCACGTTTACCTGATCAGGATTGCTAAGTATCTGATTCAGATTGCTGTCTTGCTTTGTCCGCTTTTCATAAATAGCACGCACCTGTGCCAACCTGCGCTCATCACTACTGGCACGCCATTGACTTGGAGTGGAGTCAAAACGAATCTTGAACGCGCGGGCAAATGCTTCGCCAGAAGCAAAACCGCAGGCCAGCGCAATATCCAATATTGATGCCTGCAGATCACAGGACAAACGCCAGGCCGCAGTTTCCAGCCGTCGCCGACGCAGGTAGTCCCCCAGTGTTTCTCCCATCCAGGCCGCAAATATTCTATGGAAATGAAAACGCGAAAAATGCGCTATTTCGGCCAGTTGTCCCAATTCCAGGGAAGCATCCAGGTGCTGGTCTATATGATCGAGAACACGGTTCAGGCGTCCGGCGTATTCAGCCTGATAAACATGGGCATTAAGCTTGGAATCAGTTTGAGATTGTGATGCAGGAGATGGGTTCATACTGTGATTTCTGAGGTAAACCGCAGAATATCTCTTGCGACCTCATCTGCTTTCGTCTGCAATAAAAAATGTGGCGCTTCGTATTGGCATGTTTCCATCTCATGCAATTGCCTGTTGATGTCTGCGTGGGCAGATGCTGGCACCAGCCTGTCCCTGGTGGCTTGCAGATAAAGTACCGGCACTTTGATTGCCGTGAGTTTTTCTCTGACGTCGCAACTCAATACTGCGTACAGGCGTGTCTTTAAGCTGGCAGGTCTGACCTGTGCCAAAGCGGCTGCCAACTGCCTGCGCAATTCTTTGCTGGAAAAACGCCCCAACAACAAATGGCTGAGTACGCTCAAAGGTGCCAGCCTGGTTGGCAAATAAGGCAGCGCATATTTGGAAACCGCCAGCCAAGGATAAGGATTGCGTGCAAAGGTCGCGCACAGTATCAAGGCTTTCAGTCGTACGGGCTGAATAGCAGCGATGGATATAGCGATAGGACCTGAGAACGATTCGCCCATCAAGATATAGTCTTCATCCGCCGGCAATTGAGCTTGAACCAGCGCTTCAAGTTCTGTATAGCCCAGTGCCTGGTCTACCGGGTAAGTCATTACCAGTAACTTGCAATTACCATTCAATGCTGTATGCAAAGGCGTGTAGAGTGTGCCTGTACCATCCATGCCAGGCAAGAGAACTAGTGTCGTCATGCTGGCAATGATAGCAGGCCAGTTACTCATTTGCAGCATCAGTGCATTTTAGGATACCCAGTGATTTGCTGTATCTCTTTGTACAAAGGCTGCAAGCGGGCGTACATTTTTTGATAGACGCGGTGATACAGTTCATTATATATCTGGTGATGATGAGCAATAGGCTCAAAGGTCTCGCCTATGCGCGTCATCTCTTTGATGGCAACATCAAAGCTGGGATGCAAGCCCAACCCCACAGCCGCGTCAATAGCAGCACCCAGACCTGAAGTTTCATAAATATGTGGACGTGAAGTCGGCAAGCCAAAGATATCTGCAGTCAATTGCATGGCAGCGTCACTTTGTGAGCCACCACCAGAAATACGCAATTCCGTGATCGCCACACCGCTACGTTTTTCTATACGCTCTTTACCTTCGCGCAGGGCATAAGCCAGTCCTTCCAGAATAGCGCGATACATGTGTGCACGCGTATGCACATCACCAAAACCGATGATGGCTCCTTTGGCTTCTGCACCTGGTACTTTGATACCGGGCGTCCAGTAAGGTTGCAGCATCAGGCCCATGGAACCTGGCGGTACGGCATTCACCAATGCATCAAACAGGGCCTCCGGTAACACGCCCTGCTCCGCCGCCTGCAGTTTTTCATGGTGTCCAAATTGTTCCTTGAACCAGTTCACCATCCAGTAACCACGGAATATCTGCACCTCGGTACTATATGAATTGGGGATCGCTGCCGGATAAGGGGGTATAAAGGGTGTCACTTCCAGATATTTTTTACTGGTGGTATTGATAGTCGCAGTCGTGCCATAACTGAGACAGCCGATGTTAGGCTGTTGGCAGCCCGCCCCTATCACTTCACAAGCCTTGTCAGCCGCGGCAGCCAGTAAAGGCGTGCCAGCCAGTATGCCAGTCGCTGCCTCAGCCGCCTGATTGATATGTCCCATCACCGTGCCCGGCGGCACCAGTTCTGGCAAGGATTCTGCTTTTACCGCCAGCGCCTGCCATTTCCAGTCCAGTTTGCCTGCCCATTTCAAGCCCTTGTAATCAAAGGGAAGATAACCGACTTGTGAACCTATGGAATCGATGAAATTGCCGCACAGGCGATAATTCAGGTAGCCGGACAACATCAGGTATTTGTCCGTCTTGTCCCAAATTTCTGGTTGATGTGCCTTGATCCAGTTGGCCTCCGCCTCACCACGAAAGAAATTGATGGTACTGGCAACGCCTGCCAGCTTGAAAGCTGTCATCCACAAGGCATTTACCGGCGGGACTATGTCAGTACGCCTTTGATCCAGCCAGGTGATGGCCGGACGCAGGGGTAAACCCTGCTTATCCAGGTTGATCATGGTGCCGCGCTGCGTGGTCACGGCAACACCGTGTACCGTAGCAGGTGAAATCCCCTGTTCATTCCACAACCGCTGACATGCCGTGCATACCGCCTGCCAATAATCTTCAGGATGATGCTCCGCCCAACCTGGATGATCTGAGAAATAAGCCTCCAGATGCACCTGGGATTTGGCGACGATATTGCCGCGCAAATCAAACAGAATAGCCCTGACGCTTTGGGTGCCGTTATCTATGGAGAGGATATATTGTTTGGACATGAGTTTTATTTTATATAGACTGCCGCAGATTGCTCCAGACAGGAATACTCTCCCTGTCTGGCAAAGCATAATACCTGTTCCACAGTTGCAGATAGGCAGATTGTTCATTTTCCCATCGCTCATCATCCCACTGTAGTTCGGGCTGGCAGATAGTACGAATGCGTTGCAACAATGCCAGGCCACCCTGGCGTACCAATAAACCCAGCCTTGTTCTGCGCAGCATCAGGTCTTGCAGGTGCTCTACCGCCTCATGTCGTGCTGCCCAGCGCAATTCTACCCACATGGTGAATGTGCCTGGTATGTAATCCAGTTCACCATCCTGAGCGATCTGTACAATCTCAGCAGCGGATTCACCATAATGGCCTTGCAACCGTGATTTTTGTGTATGGTTTAATTGTTGTTCATCCGACAAATTTGATGGGTGGGTAAACAAGTTAATCGCTTTATGATCAGACTGATGGCCAGGAAATAAATGAGCAATGTGCTTTAGCGCATCTTGCGCAATCAGCCTGAAAGTCGTCAACTTGCCGCCCGTGACTGTCAATAAACCTTTTTCCAGCCAGATGGCATGATCACGTCCTTCCTTGGATGGATCTGCCTTGCCAGTATCAATCACAGGCCGTATGCCTGCATAGCTGGCGATAATGTCATCGAGCTTGAGTTGCAATTGCGGGAACTGGAAGTCCATCGCCTCCATCAGGTAAGCGACTTCGTCTGCTGTAATGGCAGTTTCCTGTTGCATGTCAGAGCTATGATCCACATCTGTCGTCCCGACCAGGCTGACACCCTCCCAGGGATAGACAAAGACAGGGCGGCCATCACGCGGGTGCATCAGGCTTACTGCCTGTGCCACCGGCAAGCGCCAGGCAGGCAATAGCAAATGACTGCCACGCAAGGGGCGCAGTCTTGCACTCTGCCCCTGCTGCTGACGCAACCCGTCTGCCCAGGCTCCCGTTGCATTGATGATGACTTTGGCTTTAAGCTGATACTCTTGCTTACCCAATGCATCTTGCAAAACTACGCCGCTGGCCTGCTCGTTTTCATACGTAACATTTTTTACTACAAGGTAGTTCAATGCTGTCGCACCAGCAGTACGTGCCTCCTGCAAAACCCTCAGTACCAGACGAGCATCATCAGTCTTGGCATCCAGATAGCAAGAGCCACCTTTCAAGTCGGCAGCAGGTATATGCGGTGCCAGCATTTGAAAATCCTGTGCCGAAAAATAATGCTTGCCACGCAAGCCAGCCAGAAAGTCATAAATAACCAGACCCAGGGCAAACATCCAGCGCCCCGGCTTGCGTCCCCGATAGTCGGCAAATGCAAAACTCTGCGGCTCTACCAAACCCGCAGCAGATTGCATCAGTTGTTGCCTCTCGCGCACAGAATCCCGGGTCAGGGAAATTTTACCTTCCTTAATGTAACGCAGGCCGCCATGCACAAGTTTGGATGAACGGCTCGACGTGCCCCAGGCAAAATCTTTTTGCTCGACCAGTAAAACATTTAAACCGCGCCTTGCAGCTTCCAGCAATATGCCTGCGCCGGTTATACCACCACCTATAACGACGATGTCCCAGTCCCGCTTATGGTTAGCAAGCGCGTTGAGTACGTCAGCGCGCGATTTGGCTTTTTTCATTGCGCGACATCTTCTGCTGGCAACAACTTACCCGGATTCATGATGCCCAGCGGGTCAAAGTGCTTGAACAGATGACGCATGCTGGATATTCCCAAACTGCCCTTTTCAATTTCCAGATAAGGCGCATGATCACTACCTACGCCATGCTGGTGGCTTATTGTGCCACCATTGGCGACAATAGCAGCAGAGACTGCAGACTTGAGCCTGCGCCAACGCGCATAGTCATGTTCATAATCACCCGTCAGTCGATAAACAAAGGTGGAATACACGCTGGCACCCTGCCCATACAGGTGGGATAAATGTGTATAGGCGTGCACTAGTTCATTTTCGATTGCCATGGCATCCCTGCCCGCCTGCTCCATACTCAGCATCATGCTCTTGACCTTGGACCAGTCGCAGGCTGTCTCTACTGTATCTATGGCATAGCCTTGCTGCCAGGCGCTGTTGCGCAGATACACATTCCTGAAGCGCCCCTGCTTCCATTTCTCGCCCATGGTCTTACCTACATGCACGCCTTTATATTGGTTTGTGATTTTCAATGCCGACTTGATGGCATGGCGCACCTGGGATTTTTCGCCGCTGGCACCGATGAGCAACACGCATTTACCTTCATCGCAAGCACGTAAGCGCAGATAGGATTCCAGCAGGCCGATCAACTTTTTGTG
>JAZJXP010000116.1:0-7083 GCA_040390835.1 Pseudomonadota bacterium | reverse complement strand
TCAGACTGGTCAGGGTTTCAGTCGCATTTGAGAGGCGCAACATCGACAAACCTGGCTTGGTTTGGGTAATAGTCCTGACCGCTGTTTGTGCAGCATCCCAGTCAGCAAAGAACACGGCGTGAAATTCTTCACATACCGGCAACGGTGTAATGCGCACAGTCACTTCCGTCAGTATGCCCATGCGCCCTTCAGAACCGAGCAAGATTTCGCGCAGGTCTGGCCCGGCAGCAGATGCAGGGAAAGTCTTGATATCAAGTCGCCCAGCCGGTGTCTCTACTCTCGCACCTGCCAGCAATTGCTCTATCCTGCCATAACGCAGTGACTGTTGACCAGACGAGCGCGTGACCACCCAACCACCCAGCGTCGAGTATTCGAAAGATTGCGGAAAATGCCCCAGCGTATAGCCATGGGCACGCAATTGCGCTTCCAGGTCAGGGCCAAAGACCCCAGCACCAAAGGTCGCCAGTTGTGCCTCTTTGTCCAGGTTCAGCAATTGCGACATGCGCGACATATCAACAGACAAGATGGGCTGCACACTTTCAGCCACCGCAAGATGGCCAACCACACTGGTACCACCACCATAAGGTATCAAAGTTATGCGATGCTGCCTGGCGTAATCCAGCAAATCACGCACATGCTCAGCACTTTCAGGATAAGCCACGCCATCAGGGAAGTGACTTATTTTGCCAAAGCGCATTTTTAGCCAATCAGGCAAACTCTGGCCCAAACTATGCATCACACGACCCAAAGAGTCTGTGTCTATCAAAGAATGTACTGGCAAGCGGCTAGCTGGCACTTGCTGGCATACCTGGTCCAGCTCGGCATCTGTCTGCGGTACGCCCTGTCCTATGCGTTCCTGCAAAAAGCTCAAGGCATCTGCATTGATCGCATAAGTAATACTGTCATCGCCCCAACCATTCCAACGTCGCATTTTCTGTCCCTGAATTAAGTCCAAGCTTATATACTTACCAATTGACTTGTAGCTTAATCAAGTGTCACCTCCAGGTATTGCGCTTTCATGACAAGGTTCTTGTTTTAATATGCCAAATTCACATACAGGATCAGTCGCGGACAACCGCACCGACGGACGGGTTGCTGCCGCTTACCTGCAACCCTTGCTTGAACTGGCGAATGAACGTGGTTTGAATTTGCGCGCATTGGCGATGATGGCAGGCATGGCTGAAAATGCCCTGAGCAAGCTGCAAGAAAGCATAGCCGCTGCAGACTATATACGCCTGCTTGATGCCGGTGCAGAGTTGAGCAAAGACCAGCACTTTGGCTTGCATGTAGGTGAAAGAGTAAAACTTGGCACTTACAATGTGTATGGCATGATACTCATGAGCTGCAGGGATTTTGAACAGGCTTTCCAGCAAACCATGCGCTATGAAGGCCTGGCTCATGATCTGGGGCGCTCAGCACTGATAGGCGATGATGTGGTGACAGAATACCAGTGGCATAGCCATTATCCGCAGGCCAGCAGGCATCTCGCTGAAAGCGTGTTTGCTGGCATACGGGTATTTGGTAACTGGTTTGCCGGTACGACCTTACCTGATGCCCCGGTTTATTTCAGGCATGCAGCACCAGACGATTTGCAAGAACATCATCGCCTGTTTGGCAAGGAAGTTCATTTTGATGCAACGCTCAACTGCGCTCGCTTCCCAACTGCCTTGCTGAGTTGGCCTGTGCCCAATGCCGATGTCAGCATGTACCCGGTCTTGCAACATCATGCCGAGCAACTACTCAGACAAAAGCAGCAAGCCCAACAAGATGGCGGCATCATTGCCCAGGTCAGGGCCGCTATCAGCAATACTTTGGCGCAAGACCAAGCCAGATTGCCACTGATAGCACAAGAATTATTGCTAAGCCAGCGCACGCTACAGCGTAAATTGAGTGAAGCGGGTATCAGCTTCCAGCAAATTCTGGATCAAACCAGAAAAGACACTGCCATCGATTATTTGCTGCAGACAGGTTTCAGCCTGGCGGACATCGCCTTCCTGCTTGGCTATCAGGAACAAAGCGCCTTCAACCATGCCTTCAAGGAATGGACGGGCATAAGCCCGGGCGCATATCGGGAGAAACACTTGACCCGCAAATAAAAAACGGGAGCCGTCTACACAGCTCCCGCATTTTTATGAATTCTGGACGGTGGCTTGTCCGCTTAAATGCGAACCAAGCACACCTCACTACCGTCATACATATCGGTTGTATGTACAGCAGCTAGACATACTATAACTCAAAATTATGACGGCTGCATGAACTGCAATTTGAGCTACATCAAACCTGTAATCAAACTGTCATTCCGCAGCAGGTGCCTCAATTGCTGCTTCAATTACAGCCTCAGTCGCAACTTCAGCGACTGGCACTTTTTCAAAACGAAACAAATCTTGCACAGAACAATTAAACAATTCGGCAAAGGCTTCAATAAATTCAACCTTCCAGTGTTCTGCCTTGTTATCGACGATGCGTAACAATTGAGAATGCGAGACTGTCACCCGTCTTGCGATCAGCAAACGGTGCAAGGCAGAAACCGAACGAATCTTGTTTTCAACCATCAACTCACGGATTCTGAGCTCGGCTTTTATTTTATGTCCGGACATGGGGAAATTAATATTACTGGGTTTGTATTGGAGATGAATGAACATCAAGTAACGGCTGCGATGATACAGGATATAAGCAATTTTTGCGGTCGCCGCATAAAAACAACATGAAACATTCAATTTTCTTCACGTCATGCTGGATTTTTTGCAAAAGCTGTGGCAAGATCAATTCATCGATTTTGGCAAGACTTTTAAACATTTTTATTTAGGACGACACGTGAAAACTACCTGGTTCCCTCAACTGCAACAAGGCATGTGCTTAACGGCACAGGGCTTGCTGTCAGCATTGTCGGCCAAGGCAGTGGCGGGATTGGGTTATCGTGATGCGCTAACAGACCTGGCGGCGACACCTGGCACGATATCCAAACGCAATGATAGCGATAGCATTATTCGCACGGCCACAAAACATGTGGTCTCCCGTAACGAGCAATCAAATCCAGGCAAGTTTCAGTTTAATCCTAACCCGAATCACCGCATCCGAAGGTCAGCCCTTCAGGTAGCAGGAGCAAATTAAGAACAGCTCCTCCCCACCTCAAGCTGAAAAGCCCGGATGCCTTAATAGGCTCCGGGCTTTTTGTTTAATCATCTGCTGCTTTTATAAATTTTTATATAAGCACAGACCCAGCAGTAAAACCCGCGCAAGCGGTCGTGGTCGGTAACAAGACCACGGAAACACCGGTACTGATATTCAGATCCGTAACAACATTTAATTGATCAAGCTTATTCATGCATACGTAGATCGCAAGAATAAGTAAAAAGCTAAGGGGAAATCCCCACCAGCTTTAAGCTATTTTTTATTTCTAAGGAAGGGAGGTAAACATGTTTGCTGTATTCTGGATAGAAATCCACAAGCAAATAAAAATGTCTCACTGCAGAGAATTTGATACCGGCGACATGATTGCCGCTCTCAAATTCGCTGACAATCTGAGGCAAAGGCAAGCAACAGGAGAATATATACGCCACATCAGCATGTCGTCAGAAAATACCAATTCTGTCGGCGTACCAAGTGCAGCGATAGATTATCACTGGGCTGAACACAAGATCGCGGCATGATACTAAAACATATCAACACCAACATCTATATGACACAAGCATCATGCAAAGACCTGGGCTAGCCCAGGTCTTTATTATTCTAATGTGCATGAATACAGTCACTCCACCATGAGCAGAAGCTACCGCAAACAACCTATCATGGGAATTGCCGTATGTTCCAGTGAGCGCAATGATAAACAACTATGGCATCGACGCTGGCGTGCAACAGAACGCATGGCCATATCAAAACTCACGCCGGAACTTCTCGATAATCACATCACGTCGTCGCGATTTGAAGTTAGTAATGTTTGGGCTATGGGCAAAGATGGTCATCGCTATTCCTCAATATCATCTCAACAAACAGTGGCAACATCTATTGCCAATAAAAAAGCCAAAAACCAGCAAGAAATTCTGACGTTGAAAAACCGCTTACTGCACAAATGGATGGGGAAGTAAGCTATTTAGTGCAATTGATCCACGACGCCAAAGGATGCGACGAGTTTGGCTCTTGCACTGAATAGCGAGGTACCTGAACAATATCCCTCTGCTCCTGCACAGCTTTTGACGCCAGCAAATTACTGATATTTTGCGACAATCCCTCGCGATGATTTTCTTTCAGCCATGTCACCAGCTTGGTACTTGAATCAGTATCAGTCGTCATCAACACTCGCGCCGCTTCAAACAGGGAATTTTGAATAGGCACTTCATCGCAACGGCCAGGCCCATTCAAAGCAAGCTTGTAGTTTGTTTGTATGGAATTGACAAGCCTGTCCAACTTGATGAGCTGGTTATCGCGATGGGATTCATCCCTGTATTCATCTGTAGCAGCTTGCTGAAAAAACCCATTACGTTTGCGCGGATTGCCTTTTTTGGTTAGATCAAGCAAGCGATCCAGCCCTATATGCCAGACTGCACAGTTTGCATTATTAATAGACCTGCCAACGGTCACCCCAGGAACTTCATCAGGAGCAAAATGACGCCCGCGCGCAGACGAAGTCCCTGCTCCGGAAAACGCATAGTTCTTTAAAGGGATATTGACGTTGGGATTGAACCTGTAAGACTGGTCAGACGTCAGCGGCACACCCAGCATATCCAGCTGCCATTCCCGGCGTTGTTCCAGCAATGAATCGAATGCGCGATAGATGGAAGGACTAATGACATAGTCAATCATGCTGCTTCGGGTATCGGCCAACGAGCCACTCAAATCACCCCTGTCGTTGACATGTGCATCAACCAGTATCAGCAAACAGGACAGGTCCTGAGTACCAACCAGAATTTCTGAATAAGCGCGGATCAGGGCATCAACACCCAGGTTATCAGATGAGCCAGCATCATATAAATGCAAAAACTTGGGACTGGGCTGATGATAAATATCGTTGTCAGCACTAAAGTTCTTTAGTGCCAGCGGCACGAACAAACCAGGGTAAGCAGCAGATGCCGCCACAGCATCGGCAACACGCAATTGATTTAAATCAGAACCAATTTCTTTGAACGCCGCATCAGTGAAGGTAAAGCCCTGCAAACTGGCTTCTGAAGAATTAAGCCCGCGGGTTGTCAGCGTATCTGCCCCGACAAAACGGTGCGCATGCGAGCTATTAATATAAAGTGATGGCTTGCCCGGCTTGCGTTCCCCCAAATCGCCATAGACTGCACCTTTGTAAATCCCGGCATCAAACACATCTGCCAAAATTCTGGTGGCATTTTTCCCAGATGTCAGGGTAGGCACGAAATTAATGGGATTGGCTGAGCGATATACCCATGAAGACAAGTAATCCCTGCGCAGCTGGGACGACATCAGATCAAAATCCGCATCATTATCCAGAGGTTTCAAGCTGACCGCCGCAGCGGCAAGCGAGCCTCCAGATACTGAAGACAGCGCAGTGACTTCATCAAACAAACCAAAACTACGCAGTTGCGCTATTACCCCCAAACCAAAATTTGCGGCCCGCAATCCTCCACCAGAAATCGCCACCCCGATAAACATGGGATGGGGACATGGAGCATTTTCAGTTGCAGCCTCCGTTGTACAACCAAGTTTGGAAGCATAATGTGCCCGCGGAACACTGGTGTCGCTGCCAGTAGCCTTGACGTTTATATGAGGATTTCTTTCATCCAGATGCAAGGAAGCGCAGCCAGATAAGAGCATCGTCACCCAGATTGAAGAGCCAACAATGGCATTTTTTATCGGGGAAATATTCAACAATTAATACTCCATGAATCACTTGAAACCTTGAATTCTCTGGCCGATACAAGAAAAATTGACGGCTGAAAATTCAGATGCAAACTTAATAGACTATCAATTATTGCATAGGTTCCTCAATATCTCACAGAGTGATTGCAAGCTAGGCTATTCCAAGCTCAGTTACCCTGCCTCATCTACCAGGCAAGCGATGCAACAACAAAGACAAAACACGAATATGAAAATCGGCTTGTCTTATTAATCATTGTCGATTAAATTGCCAAATCAGAATTTGAATCTAATACCAGTAGCAAGCAGTAGATACCGACCGCAATGCCACAAAACACTTGAAGCCATAGCACATACTTTCATTAGGAGAGCACCATGACTACAACGATAGGTAATACATCTGACCCAAATCCAGGTCTGGCGATGACGCTGGCAGCCACAGCATACTGCTCAGACCCGACCACGACACTCAATAATCTTGACAATGGCTGGACCGCTGTCTGGACCGCCACTACTGATATCAATGGCAATATCGCCTTCATCGCCTACAACGGCAGTTCGCAATATGTCGTCGCCATACGCGGCTCATTGCTGAGCTTTAGCTGGCAAGCTTTTGATAACTGGTTCATCCAGGATCTCAACGTCTACAAACAGACAGCCTGGACTTATCCTGCCAGCGATGCACAACCCATGGTGTCGCAGGGTTCCTCTGATGGATTGACAGACCTGACCCAGCTCGTCAACGCGTCCGGCCAAACCATCTATCAATACCTGACAGCAAATGCCATAGGCAGTAATATCTCTATTAGCGTGGTCGGACATAGCCTGGGCGGCAATCTCGCCACCGTATTTGCGCCATGGCTGCTGTATCAGCTCCAGCAAAACAATATCGCTCTCCCGACATTGTTCCCGGTGCTGACCTTCGCCGCCCCCACTGCTGGTAACGCGGCCTTTGCCGCAGCCTATGACAAGAGCTTCCCCAACTCATGGCGCTACTATAACGAGATAGACGTCGTGCCCATGGCATCAGACTCGTTGCGTTCTGCAGAACTCCTCTACTCTGCCCCGGCCCCCGAGGCCAGCAGTATAGAAACCACCTACAAGAAACTCACCGTCACACTCAAGGACGCGATTGGCCTGATTGCTGATTCTATCGATGTATCCGAGGGCACCAACGGTTCCATCTATACGCAAACCAATCAATCCAGCGGCAGTGTCGCGCTGAATACATCGAAGACCATCAATCCTGTCGATACCAGCAAACCA
>JAZJXP010000115.1:0-13607 GCA_040390835.1 Pseudomonadota bacterium | reverse complement strand
GCAGTGACAACGACGGCAGCAACACCAGCCGCAGCTGTTACGACTGCTACAGCACCAGTGAGCAAGGCAGTAACGACGGCAACTACGACAGCAACTACACCTGCTACAGCAGTTGCACAAGCAACACCAACAGTCGAAGGAAAAACTGCAGCAGTAGAAAAAACAGCAGAAAAACATGAAAAACACGCCAAGCATGTCGCTCATGAAAAGCATGCCAAGGCAAAGACTGAAGTGAAAACAGAAGTCAAGCCAGAAGTAAAAGCGGAAGTGAAAACTGATGCAGGCAAAGTGGCAACAGCAGGTAGCAGCAAAACAGTAACGCCAGCAGTGAAATAAGTTTGCGGCGTAAGCCGTAAATTAAGCAGTAATCAAGTAGCAAAGAAAAACGCGCCATTGTGAGATGTGGCGCGTTTTTTTTCGTAGTGATATCGGTGCGCACGGCGTACGGAGTTGAAGAATTATCGTGACGTAACCGTAACGTGAGGCGCATTGCAATGTGCCGTATGTGATCGTCGCATTCCGAGTCAAATATCTTTGCCGTGCGTGACGCGGACATGCGGCGCAATATATTGCGCCCTACGTTACGGCGATGTTTACTATCTGGGTATATGTATCGCATCCAGCAAAACCCATCCTAAGCCCCAACCCGGTTCCTCCCGGCCTGTTTGGCTTCATACAATTTCTGGTCTGCCCTGGCGATGAGGTCGGCGGTGCTGTGCTGGTCGTTGGGGATGGTGGCGGCGACGCCTATGCTGAGAGTGACGATGTTACTGACTTTGGATGTGCTGTGGGGGATGGTCTGGTCTGTGATGGCGCGTAGCAGGGTGCTGGCTTTGGTGATGGCACCGGCGAGTTCGCATTCAGGCATGAGGCAGATGAATTCTTCGCCGCCGTAGCGGGCTACGACATCGTGTGGACGGCCCAGGCTGGTTTGCAGGCAGGTGGCGACGGCGGCCAGACAGGTGTCGCCTTGTTGATGACCATAGGTGTCGTTGTATTGTTTGAAGCAGTCTATGTCTATCATCAGCACGGCCAGGGATTTGCTGTTGCGCTGGCAATGCCGCCATTCTTTGGCGATGGCCTGGTCAAAACTGCGGCGGTTGGCGAGGCCGGTCAGCGGGTCGGTGAAGACCAGTTTTTTTAACAGGTCGCGCTGCAGCTTGAGAGTGATATGGGTATGCACGCGGGCGCGCACGACGTCGGGGTTGACGGGTTTGCTGATGAAATCCATGCCACCGGCCATGAGAGCGCGTGATTCCTGGTTGGCATCGTTTTGGGCGGTGACAAACAGGACGGGGATGTCGGCTGTGTATTCATCCCGCTTCAGGCGGGCGCAGACTTCAAGACCATCCATGCCGGGCATCATGACGTCGAGCAGGATGAGATCAGGCGGGTTTTTTTTACAAAAATCGAGGGCGCTCTGGCCGCTGGTGGCCATGAAGACTTCATGGTCCTTGGCAAAAATCTGGTACAAGGCCTGGATATTGATGACTTGATCATCCACGACGAGTATGCGCGGGCGATGCGTCAAAAATTCAAGATTGTCTATCAGGCTGGCCAGGGATTTTTTGTTGGGCATGGCTCTACATGGTGCTTATATTTATTGCCTTTATTCATTGCAAAACGCATTGCTAAGTTCATCGCAATTGCCAGACTGGGTTCCCAGCATAACATTTGTTATGCAGAACGCAATCGAATTTTGCTTTGTTGCAATATTTATACGCTTATCTCTTCCAGCAAGTTTAAAGCGGTGGCAAAGTCCAGGTTGAGCATGGCATCTTGCATGGCTTGCTGGTGCCCGGCGGGCCAGTGCTGTTTCAGGTTGGCCTGCAGCTCTTCATAGCGGACGGTAGCGCGCATGTTCTGGGCTTGCAGCAAGGTTTTTAATTCCTGCAGTTCAGCCGGTTTGATCTGGCTCGCGGTAGTTGCGGTAGAGGCGGGCGTAGCGTTGTGCGCCATTTGTTCGTGCAGCCACGCCTGTACGCTGGAGATAGTCAGGCTGAGCTGGTGGTCGGCGTCGGCCAGCAATTTTGGCACGCGTTGCTGGTCTTGCTGGGTGATGGCATGTTCCAGCGCCAGTGCAGCCCCGGCAAAGTCCTTGGCACCCAGGGTGCCTATGCTGCCGCGCATGGTGTGCAGGGTGCGGGCGGCTTGCTGGGCGTCACCTTGCTGCCAGTGGCTGACGGCCTGGTCAAAATCTGTCCTGGCATGGTTGATCATGTTTTGTATGACGCCTGACAGGGTTTTGATGAGGGCAGTATTGCCCTTGGCCAGTGCCATGATTTTGCCTGGGTCAAAGATGCCGCTGGCAGGCGGCGTTGTTGTTGCGTTCACAGGTGGCAGCACTTCTGGTTCTGCCTTGGCAGGTGGTGCAGCGGCAACCGGCTTGTGGGAGGGCGCAGGCGCAGATGTAGATACTGGGGCAACTGGCTGCTCTGGCGACAGGTAGCGCGCCAGTACGCCCAGCATCTGGTCTATGTCTATGGGTTTGGAGATGACGTCATTCATGCCCGCCGCCAGGCACTGTTCGCGTTCTGCCGTCATGACACCGGCGGTCATGGCCAGGATGGGGATGGGCAGGGCCAGTTCCTTGCGCAGGATTTCTGTGGCGGTCCAGCCATCCATGATGGGCATTTGCACATCCATGAGGACGAGGTCAAACTGCTCTTCTGCGATTTTAAAAATTTCTACTGCTTCGCTGCCATTACTGGCGACCTTGATGCTGGCACCGGTTTGTTCCAGTATTTTGGTGGCGACGATCTGGTTGAAATAATTGTCCTCTACCAGCAGGATATGTTTGCCATTGAAACTGCCAGCGCCGACTTTGACGGGGCTGTTACTGTTACTGTTGTTGCTGCTGTTGTTCATGGTCTGTTGCTTGTTCTGGTTTGCGGCAGAGAGTGCGGTGGCAGCATGGTGCAGATGCAGGCTGGTTTCTTGCAGCACATCATACAGGCTGGAGCCGGTCACGGGTTTCAGCAAGACGGCATCGGGTGCGCCGGGCTGGCCATCCATTTGCAGGGCGCTGCGGTCATAGGCACTGCTCATCAAAATCAGGGGGATGCGCGGGCTGGCTTGCATGCTCTTGATGGCAGCCAGGGTGGCCAGGCCGTCCTGGCCGGGCATATGCCAGTCGATCAGGATGGCGCAATATTCATCTTCGGCAGCGGGCATGTGGGACAGGCGGGCCAGATGGTCGCGCACTTTTTGCAGGGCTTGTTCACCGGTGCTGGCGGTGTCGGCTTGCCAGCCCCAGGCTTCTATGGTTTTTGCAATGTAGCTGCGGCTGGTGGCATTGTCATCCACCACCAGGATTTTTCTGGCCTGGTTGCCGCTGACTGCCGTGCCTGCATTATCTTGCGCCAATGCAGGCGCGGGTAGCATGGGCACGCTGACGACAAACTCCGTGCCTGCACCTTCCTGGCTATGGACGTGAATATCACCGCCCATCAAGTCCACGAAACGCTTGGAGATAGCCAGCCCCAGGCCCGTGCCACCGAAGCGGCGCGAGGTCGAGGCATCGGCCTGTTCAAAGGCATTGAAGAGACGGCTAATCTGTTCTGCCGACATGCCTATACCTGTGTCACGGATGATGAACTGGATCTGCAAAGCGTCTTCGTTCTGGATATTTTCTGCAGTTGCTTCTGCTGGGTTTGCCGGGCCTGCTGGGTCTGCTTTCTGAACCAGCAACGACACCTCGCCACTGGCCGTAAACTTGATGGCATTGCCGATGATGTTGATCAGCACCTGTTGCAAGCGCAGGGCGTCGCCTATCAATTCTTTGGGTACAGCAGTGTCTATGCCCATCGACAATTCCAGCTGCTTTTCGCCGACATTGACCGACATCATATTCGCCAGCGCGCTGAGTACGTCCTTGAGATAAAAGCGGGTCGGCGACAATTCTATGCGGCCTGCTTCTATCTTCGAGATATCCAGGATGTCATTCAAGATCCCCAGCAAAGACTGGCCGGACGAACGTATCATTTCCAGGTAATGACGCTGGGAAGAAGTCAGGTCAGTCTTGCCCAGCAAATAGCTCATGCCCAGCACCGCATTCATGGGGGTGCGGATTTCATGGCTCATATTGGCCAGGAATTCTGACTTGGTGCGGCTGGCCATCTCGGCCTGGTCGCGGGCGGCAATCAGCGAGGCTTCAAGTTGTTTCTGGCGGCTGATGTCGGTGGCGATGCCTAAAAAACCGATGTTTTGCTGATGTTCATCATGGATGGTGCTGATGATCAGGCTGACCGGGATGTGCTGGCCCTGCTTGCTGAGATAAGTCCATTGCTGGCTTTGCGGCAAGCCGCGCCGTGCCTTGGCGACAAAGACTTCAAAGCCCTGTACGACATGGCCCAGTTCAGCACTCAACTCTGCACCACGGCTGACCACTTCTTCTTGCAGGTGATAAATGATGGGTGTTTCCTTATCGACCAGTTCACTGGCCTGATAGCCCAGCATGCGTTCTGCCCCCTTGCTGAACAGGGTGATAATGCCGTTCATATCGGTAGCGATGATGGCAAATTCACTGGCTGCCTCGATGACACTGGTCAGCTTGGCCTGGGCACGGTTTTCTTGCAGTTGGGCCTGCTTGAGCGGTGTGATATCGGTGGCGAAGGCATAAAAACCCTGTACCTGGCCGGCCACTATATGCGGTGTGTAGTAGGCCAGGGCATAACGTAGATTACCTTCGGGGTCGACGATGGAACGCTCGAATATCCGCGGTTCACCGTTCAGTGCTGCCTGCATATGGTGGGAATTCAGTTCATATATTTCTGCGCCGACGACATCGCGTATATGCATGCCGCGTATCTGCTCAGGTGTCAGGCCAAACCATTTATGGTAGGCAGCATTGGCAAAATGATTGTGCAATTGCTGGTCCCAATAACCTATCATTGCTGGCATATGGTCGATGGTGGATTGCAGCGACTGCTTGCTCTTTTGCAGCTCTTCAGAAAAGCGCTGCCTTTCGGCTTCCTTGATCAGGTTTTCATTGCGCGCTGCTGCCATCAACATCGGTGGCACTGAAGTGATCAGGATAGGCAGGTAGACAAACAATAATTGCCAGCGCGCCACGCCACCCAGTGGCATGACATTGCCCAGGCTTAACATCAGACCCAGGCTTGTGATGGCCAGCACAGTCAGCAAATGCGATTCATCAAAATTGAGTTTGTGGGTAGCAAATGTCAGCGCCACCAAAATGTACAGGAAGGGCAGTGGCAGATACAGCAGCGAGACCAGTACCAGCACCAGTATCGGCAAGGCAAACCGGGCAAAGCGTTGCCAGTTGATCCGCCTGGCCCAGGCGGGCGCTGCATCACGCCGCATCATGCGCACCAATGGGTAAATCAGGATCAACCCCAATGATGCAGCCACATACCAGCCAGTGAAGATCAGCTCAAACTCACCCAGGCCGACCCAGGCAGCCAATGCGGCCGCCAGCGTGGCGCTGCAGGCGCAAGGCAGCAAAAAGCCCAGCAAGATCAGTTTCAGCATATCGCCACTGGATTGCTCGAAGCCCTGGTCCAACCCGGCATGGCGGATGGTATAACTGACCAGCACGATTTCCAGCGCATTGGCGAGCGTGAACAGGGTAGAAACCGCCAGGTTATTCCCCGTCAGCAGATTCGCCACCAGACTGGCCACCATGGTCAGCACCAGTATCTGCAATTGCCCCGTCCGCCCCTGGCCATACATATAGGCGACTGCCAGCGCATTGGCAAACCACAAAATGGAAACCTGGTTCTCCCCCCGCGTCAGCCACATACCCGCCACCGCCAGCACAAAATACCAGAGGCAGGCCGGTAGCAATACCCTGGCGGCAGACGTGGGCTCGTGCTGGGCTGTCATCAAGCGTGTTCTCCGGTTGAGGCTATAGTGTGGTTAAGTTTACACGATTTTTTGCTGGAAATTGCAGACTGAGGCCGGGCGGGTGTGGTTTATTGATGCTTGCGCGATTTGTGCACTGCAGCTAATACAAATTTGCAACTAGTCAGAGAGGCAGATCTGACATGAGGCGCCTGCGTGATCATTGTGATCATTGCATCCTCAAGTAAATTATCTTTGCCGTGTGCGAGGTACACATGCGGCGCAATATGTTGTCCCCTACCTTACGGCTACGCTCAAAAAAGCAGTTTGCAATGGCTGCGAGATTCGTGAGTCTGACTGTGGCGCTCGTCAAGCCATCCCATCTAGCATAATGGCACCACATGCCCATGCATGGAAGTAACTCAATCGTCAATCGCCTCTATCCCCTGTAGCCTCAGCTGTTCAATATGGTCTTTCATGGCCTTGAGGGTTTCTGGCGGATGCCCTTGCCAATCCCTGACTTCGCCCACGACACGTAGCGGTTCGCGGGAACGGTATGACTTCGTCGGATTGCCTGGGAACTTCTTGTCCGTCAGATTAGGGTCATCGAAGATCTCGCCAACCGGTTCAACGATATAAATCCTGCCGGGGCCGTCACCTGCTGCCAGCTCCGCGCCCCAGGTGGCTGCATCCAGGGCTGCGCTCAGGTAGACGTAAGTCGCCTTCTTGCCCTTGCCGTAGTTGGAGCTGTAGCCCGGCGCGATGAGATCGCCAATTTTCAGGTCAGCCCGTGTGCCGTGATAAAGCGTCTGCGCACACAGGTCCTTGGAATTTGACATTGCTTGATTGCGCATGAATATCTCCAATTGTTTTGGCGGTGTTCGTCGTGTACTTGGGTGGGGGTATGCAACTGATACTGGATAGTGTATCCAAATCAGGCAGGGATGGCTTAGGGAGACGCGATTCTCCGTAATCGAATCGCCTTATTTTTTGAAGCAATCACGTCTTCAAGCCAGGACAAGCGGCATTGTTGAAACGCAGCCGTGACGTAAGGCGCAATATATTGCGCCGCATGTGCACTCCGCATACGGTACCGATGTTTTGCCTGGAGATATGATGATCCCATGCGACGCATTGCAATGCGCCTCACGTTACGGCTACGTTACGGTGGTGATGGCGATGATCGCAATTGCGGTAGGCTAGCAGGGGAGCGCTCTAGCCGCAAGCTCAAATCAAGCCAGCATCAAACCCCCACCAGACTCCGCCTGATCCCCTCCCGCATCCTCATCGTCAAGCCATCCCGCGCCCGGTATTCACTGCGCTTGTTGGATGGCCGTTCTGACAGTGCTACATCATCACTCGCCACCGGCAACAGGTAATTGCCATTCGCTTGTGCGGCAGCTCCGGCGGATTGCCACAGGCTGTCATATTCTGCCTTGATGGTCTTGCTGAAGCGGTAGCGCCAGGACTGGTAAATGTGATTCTTTTTGGCGATGCATTCTATACCCGTGCAATGCAGCTCGCGGGCCAGGCTGCGCAGTGCTTCTATGAGTAACAGGCGTGGTTGTATGCCATGCAGGTTCTTGGTGCAGGCGCGCATGGCATCACGGGCATTGTGCTTGCAGGATTGCAACCCGCCTACGCGTATCATCAATTGGTGGTCTTTACGGTCAAAAGAAAAGCTGATGCATTGCAGCAGGTTTGCACCCTGGAACAGGCCCAGGCTAAGACCGCCTTCGCGCTTGAAGGCACAGCTGCGAAACAGGCTGATGCGATAGTCTTCCTGATCCTTGCCCTGCAAGGTCGCCAGTGTGAAGTCACTGCCAGTCAGCATTTCCTGGGCTCGGTGCCTGCCAAATAACTGGGCCGACAAATGAAAATGATTGCGCAGCAGACGCAGGCGTGTAACGCAGCAAATCTGGCGGTCAAAGAAAGGACGGTGGATGGCGTCCAGCAGGGCAATGTCGCCAGGTGTGGCCTTGCGCAAGTAGGTCTGGTGCAGATAGTGATACCAGCGCAAGCTGACCTGCGGGCGCAAACCGCTGCGTAACAGGAACAGGCATTTGCTTTTGACATTGCTGCTGTCATCCGTCAGGCGCAAATGCAAGGCCCAGCGCAGGCTGGCCATGAAACTGCCTGAGGCATGCAACTTCTTTGTATCGATAGCTTCCGGTACCCGGCCAGCAGTCCACAGTTCTCGCCAATTCAGAATATTCACAATTGCACCATTTGTTTCGTATTGCGGATAAATGTAACTCAATGTATCAAATATTGGAATATATTAGCAAGTTTAATTTTGTCGTCAATTTGTCATCATTTTGTGTGGAGTTAAGAGAAAATGATAAATTCAAATAATTTCTATGTGGGAATAATATTGATTTTGGAAAATAAAAAAGCAGAAGTTAGCCGATTTTCAGGCAAGATATTTTGCTTTGTAACGTTATGTTGCAATTCACTGCAGTTTTGTTTGCAAATGCCTGGCAAGTTTTGTCTAAGCAACAGATAGCAGCCTGTTGCTCGCGACTGAAAACGATTGTAAAAGCCAGTATTGTTTTAATTGAAGGGATGCGGCTTTACTTGCAGGGGTAGGGGGTCGGGTACTATGCGGTCAGTAAGCCAGGTAGCAAGCGGCTCGCTGGCAGGATTCAGGTGGCAAACTTGCCTATTGACCGAAAAACTTTATGCCTTATTGCCTAATGATGGCGTCGCTGGCATCATCCTTAGATAAATCACCCAACAAGAAAATATGCAAACCGGACAGGACGAATACATCGCCTCATTACTGACAGCACAGGAATATGCGAAACAACATGGCCAGGTCGCCTGGCTTTCAAGCAATCAAATATCCGTTGTGAGGCAAGCCACTATCAAAGGTACTTATGAATTGATACCGCACCGGCTCAGCGACTGCACTTGTGTGATCTATAAGCGAGGCTGGCACGTGTTCAAGTTGGTCTCAGGCATCTTGCTGGTGTCCTTGATACTGTTTATTTTCTATATGCTTGGCAATTATGGTGTGGCATCAGGTACTACCATCCGAGTGGGTTTGCTGGTCTTGGCCTTGGGCTATGGTGTGCGCTGGACATGGGGTTCGCGCAGACATAGTCTGCTCTTTGAAATGAAAGATGGCAGCAAACTGCGCTGGAAATCAGGTGTCGGGGAGTATGCTGCCAAGCGTATCAGTGTCGACAAAGTACGTGACTTTGCCAGTGCACGAGGCTTGTTGAAAGATGCAGCTTTGCGTAAATAGGTTTGGTGCAAATAGTGATACCAGCGCAAGCTGACCTGCGGGCAGCAAACTGCTGCGCAACAGAAACAGGCATTTGCTTTAAGCTTGCTGTTGTCATCCGTCAAGCGCACATGCGAGGTTCAGCACAAGCTGGCCATGAAACTGCCTGAAGCATGCAACTTCTTTATATTCCGACAGTACGCCAATAGCTAATGCAGGTACGTGAACATATTGCCGATAGGAAATATAAATTGCGAAGTACAAAATACTTTTTGCCAATACGAAGTAAAATGTGGAACGAAGGTACGTAACACAATCCAGGTCTGGCTTGGCAAGGCGTGATTGACATGAGCAAACCTCCCGCAGGCAAAGCGACAATCATCAGGACGATGATCGTGGGGGCTTGCATTGTCATCATCCTGGCTTGCATCATGTACAGCATCTTCCTGCTGCCCTATTCGGGCAAGATCACTGACATCATTGTTGGCATCGTGTTGGGTCTTGCCGTACTGGCCTTGAAACTTGTCGGGATAGAGCGGCAGGATTAAGTAGCCTGCCTGTCCAGATAAGCAAACCAGCTTCACAAGTGCCTGAAAACTGGACGAAGCTAAAAACAAAAAAATATTCTTATGCGGTAGCTGTAGTTCAGCATGCCATCAATTCAAATCAAAGAACGCCGCAATGCAGATCCCCAAAAGCAAAGACACACTCCTTGGCATCTGGCTGTTGACAATAGTGATGTGGTCGCCACCAGTCTGGCAATATTTTTTCCAGACAGATTTCTTTTTCAAAAATATGCGCGGCCTGCAAAATTTTGCAGTTTCTGCACCCATTTTATTGATCATACTGGCCTATGCTGTTTTGCTTACGCTGCCAAAGACCAGAACCTGGAGCATGGTTCTTAGTACAGGCGGCTCACTTTTTACCATGGGCTTGTTAATGCAATACTATGAGATGTTCCATCATACAGGCGGCCTGATCGTCATGATGATGGGAGGCGCTAAGCTCAATGCCTACAGATTGGCAAGGTATGAGAATGCCTATGAAGCTGCGGCCGATAAGGTCATGGCGGCAGATCAAGCCGCTGAGCCCGGCACTGACAAGACTCAAAAAAGCAGGGCTTGAACTATGCAATGATGAGAGGGATTTGTCATCCATGCGGTGCGCACGGCACACCCTGCTGAGGTGACTTTGAGATACTTCATGGTTCAGCCCCTTAAAATACCTGCCCAAACCTGAGATTTCCCACGTCCGTATCTGCGCGGCGTATACTGGGTGAATTAAAAGATAAATCATTTATCCAATATGCGCTTGCAAAAAACGCATACACCCAAGCGCACTCACCAAAAAACTCCACATGAACAAAACCTGGGCCTGGTCTGACATCATCGCGGGTTTGTCGCTGGCGGGTCTGCTATTGCCAGAAGCCGTGGCCTATTCCAGCATCGCCAACCTGCCGCCGCAGGCAGGCATAGTTGCCGTGTTTGCCGGTTTGATTTGTTATGGCCTGATAGGCAGCAGCCGCTTTGCCATCGTTGCTGCCACCTCTTCATCCGCGGCAGTGCTGGCATCAGCATCGGCGGCCATGTCGAATGGCGATACGGGTTTGCGCTTGCTGGTGGCAATGGGCCTGGTCATCATGACGGGCGTGTTTTTCATGCTCGCTGGAGTGGCAAAGCTGGGCAGTATTTCTGATTTCATTGCGCGGCCCGTGCTGCGCGGTTTTGCCTTTGGCTTGTCTGCCGTCATCATCATCAAGCAGTTTGCCCATGTGGTGGGCGCGCATGTGCATTACACCGACATGCCGCGTTTTATCTATGTCTTGCTGAGTCAGGCGCAAAGCTGGAACTGGTTGTCACTGGCCGTGGGCGTGGTGGCGCTGCTGCTCTTGTTTACTTTGGCGCGCATCCCCTATATGCCAGCCGGTCTGCTGGTCATTGTGCTGGGTATACTGGCCGGACAATGGCTGGGCCTGGCACAACGTGGAGTAGAACTGGTAGGGCAGATAAGCTTGCGGCTGCAAGTGCCCAGCCTGCCCACACTGGCTTATGTGCAGTGGCTGCGCATAGGTGAATTGAGTATCGCCATGCTGATGATACTGTATGCCGAGTCGTATAGCTCCATCCGCAATTTTGCGATACGTCATGGCGATATCGTGGCACCCAACCGTGACTTGCTGGCGCTGGGGGCGGCCAATTTCATGTCGGGCCTGTTCCAGGGTTTGCCGGTGGGCGCGGGGTTTTCTGCCACTGCCGCCAATGAGAGCAATGGCGCGCGCAGCAAGGTGGCCGGTTGGTCGGCAGCGGCAGCATTGTTGATTATCATGCTGAGTCTATTGCCCATGATAGCGTTGACGCCTTCACCCGTGCTGGCGGCCATCGTCATCCATGCCGTCGGCCATTCGCTACGACCATCCATGTTTTACCCGTATTTTGCTTTGCACAGGGACAGGTTCGTGGCCCTCGCTGCTGTGGTCGCCGTGCTCATGCTGGGTGTGCTGGATGGCTTGCTGGTCGCCATCGGTATCAGCTTGCTGATGTTATTGCGCAGGCTGGCAGAATCAAGTATTTCTGTGCTCGGTCGTTTGAACAACGGCCATGATTTCGTCAACCTGGTTAATTATCCTGAAGCCAAAGTCATCCCCGGCGTGTTGATCTTGCGGCCAGAGACAGGCTTGTTTTTTGCCAACGCCGAACGCGCCCTGACGCAAGCCAAGCACTATGTCGCCACCAGCGACGCCAAAGTAGTCGTCATTAGCCTTGAAGAATCCCCAGACCTCGACAGTTCCAGCATAGAAGCCATTGCTGACTTTTGCGCCGCCTTATATCTGCAGAAAAAACACCTGATGTTCGCCCGCCTTAAATCCAGCGCCCGTGCCGTGCTGGAAAGGGCGGCCATTCCCCATCTGTACATCGGCAATTTCAGTGAACTCAGCGTCGACGATGTCGTCGTCATGGCGCGTGAGTTGTATGTGGAGAAAGATTGACGGCAATGCCACCAG
Organism: Pseudomonadota bacterium; assembly: GCA_040390835.1. Taxonomy (GTDB): domain Bacteria; phylum Pseudomonadota; class Gammaproteobacteria; order Burkholderiales; family Burkholderiaceae_D; genus Undibacterium. The sequence goes on along the minus strand of JAZJXP010000115.1, from coordinate 1,572 downwards.
GATAGGGGGCGCCGTGCACACCCTGGGGATTACGTCATCGCATATCGCCATATACTATAATGGCAAAAAAACACTGAAAGAAATAATGCCACTCCGTAAAATCCTCCTGTTATCCCTGTTCCTGTTACCCCTCGCTATACAAGCACAAACACCCAAAGAACTGGTACTCAATAAAGAACAACTGAGCAAATACGGCAAGTCGTATCAAACTGCCGAAGTCAAACACCTGCGCAAGTTTTTGAATACCTATGCCGACAAGCGCGATGAAGTTCCTGCAGCGGATGAAAGAGCCGCCCAGGTTCTTGATGGTTTGAAGATAGACAAAAAGATTTTGAAAGGAAAATTCATGGTCTATCAATACTCGAACCTGATAGGCGGCGGCAAAGGCGTCTCCATCGTATCGCAAGATCATCCCGAAGTGATACTCGATTTCTGGGTCTATAAAATTGATGGCAATGAATATGAAGTGCGTGATTTATTGATACAGGATGATGATCGCAAGCTGGATGATTTCAAGATCGTGTACCGCAATTATTTGCATCATAAGAGTTTGTATATGTGAGCAACACCACGTGCCTTGGTATAGCAGTCCCAAACAAGTATCGCATGGAGCCAGTAAATGGGAGTTGATCTGCAAGTAGTAGTCGATATAGGCCTTAAAGAGCCGTCTCTTGCTTCGGTATTGGCAGCCTTGCAGTCCAGTTACGCGGACATGCTCAAGCTGTGGCATGACCACTACGAAGTGCCCGTTAATGCCGGTTTCAAGGCCTTGAATCTGGAAAAATTCAGAGAGGTTTATACTGCCAACTGGACAATGCCAGAATTCATCCCAAAGAAAAACTATGCCGGTGATGATATGCCGCAAATGTATTTTTGCTTGAATGGTCCCTACGGCTGGCGCGCAGAGCTGTGCCAAGATGCAGTCGTTTTTAACGACAACACCCGCTGGAAAAAATTTTACAATGTTGATCAATGCAGGCAACTGATGATTGCAACCATCAGCCTGTTTGCCAGCGCGCTGTCTTCAAGCCGTGCATGTTTTATTCCGGACAGCTTATATTGTGGCTCGGAATGCGCTGATTCCCTTTGGGAGAATGGCAATTTCAACACCGTGTACAACTGCCTGCAAAGCCAGGGACATAAGCTGCAAAAGCTCCAGCCTGTGTCTGTATCTTCCCATCTAGAGTTTATTGCATTGATGACCAGCTGAAATCCAAATACAGTTTCCAGCTCAAATTGAAATTGCCCGTCGTTTGCTGTGAGATTGGTGCAAAGCTGGCGGATCTCTTGATTGAACGAGACCCACAATGATGTCGAAGTCATGACTTGCCGCATCCAGTGTAGTAGGTACGATTAGTGAAACGTAATCGTACGCATGTTAAGCAGCAACTTTCTATGCTACTTGATAATCACGGTTGCTCCATGATACAGAATAAAGCCTTCATTACACTCGCGCAGGGGTCGATAGATGGTGACTATGGAGTTTGCTCAATCCCCCCCTCGTTATTTGCAGCGCCACATGCGTACGATTACGTTTCACTAATCGTACCTTGTATTATGACGCTTTCGGTA
>JAZJXP010000114.1:0-14826 GCA_040390835.1 Pseudomonadota bacterium | reverse complement strand
AGCAACAAAATAAATTGCAGGGGTTTTAGCAGCAGGCAGTACCGGTTATAAAAAAAAGACGCTTCATCATTCGCGATGAAGCGTCTTTTTTCTATTGTGATGCTGGAGTGATGATTAGTGTGCATGGCGCACCCTACAATTCACGGAAAACGTACAGCAACGCGCAGATGCCGGTGTTACTGGACAAGATGATGCAATGTCATGCCTGTGCGGCAAGCTGCATTGTTTCATCCCACCCTGTCCAGATCCGTGATCAACAGCGGATTACTTAACCGTAGCGCATCTACTATTTCTTCCGGCGTTCTGGTCCCTGCCTTGATGAGTTCCAGCTCTTTGCTGGTCAAGCCCACCATTTGCAAGAATTCCAGTTTGCCGTGCGGTGTGTCTATGATGCCCAGCTCAGGGTCGGTGACAAAGGACAGGCCGACGATGTCGGTGTTGGACTCCAGCCGTATCGGGCCATTGGCGGGTATCCAGTGATATTGCTCGAACCACTTCTTGGAATTAAACACATAGCGCGCCAGGTTTTGCACGAGGTTGCAAGCCCACATCAATTCATCACGGCTCTGCCCGGTATCCATCAGACGAAAGGTCAGCTCAAAGCCCCAGCCGCTGAATTCACCACCGGCGGATTCTTCTTCATAATACAGGCCAGAAAAACCATAACTGCAAAAATGATAATGCGCCTGACCACCGGCATTGCTTTTGTAGATGCTGAGGCCGTCAATCGGATCAGGCCCACCCAGCATATACCGGATGGCGGGGGCAAAATGCATGGGTTCTTGCTCACCATAGATGCTGCTCAGTTTGCCGTCTATGGCATCCCAGCCAGGCGCGGCATCGTCTTTGTCAGCATACTTTTGTTTGTATTCTTCCAGGTTCATGTTTTTTCCTTACATGTTTCCTTAACGTGCAGATGCCACCAGCTTGATACCCAGTGCCATCATCACGCCACCGGCAACGCGGTCCAGCCATGCCTTATAACGCAGGTAAGTCGTGCGTGGTTTTTCTGAAGACAGGGTGACGGCGACAATTGCATACCAGCTGGCTTCGATGATGAAGACGCACGCCAGCAGCAAGGCATCAAACGCCAGGCTTTGTGTGCGCGGCATGAATGCGGCGAACACGCTGGCATAGACGATGGATGTCTTGGGATTGCTGATCTGGGTAGTAAAACCCAGCAACAGTGATTTGCGCAAATTGCGTTCACCTGATTGCTCAGCTGCATTGATCTGCAAAGGTTCATGCGCACCACGCCAGATTTTGAAACCCAGCCAGGCCAGGTAAAGTCCGCCCAATACCTTCAAAGCCATAAACAGCACAGGCAGCGCCAGCAAGACACCTTGCAAGCCCAACAAGGCAGCCAGTGCAAACAGTGTACCGCCCATGCCCATGCCGATGGCTGCACTGACACCTTCAGCCCGGGTTGAACCCATCGCAGTGCGGGCTATCATCACAAAACTGGGGCCGGGGCTGACGACGCCGACGGTGAGTGCGGCGCAGATGCCGATGAGTGAAGCGTAGTTTTCCATGGGAGTCCTTGGCTGTTGGGGGGATGAGGTATTTTATCTTATCTGCGGCGGGGTCTGATAATACGTGGACAGGTGGTGATTTTAATAGATGTGTTTGGTAGGACCTACAGGCCGAAATGTGTCCAGATAGCATACGCTATCGCCAGACACCAGGAGATCATGGCAGCAATCGTCGTGCAGACAACAAGCTTGTGGAAAGCACCAGGATAGGACTGGTTCGCGCCCGGCCCCTGTATCAGCAACATGAGTATGTAGTAACCATTGGAACCCGCCTGTGGCAGTAAATTAAAAGCCGCCAGCTTGGCTGCGACTATGCCCAGCAGGCTCAGCAATGCGCTGCTGCTGATAACGCGCCCGGCTTCATGCAGCAGGGTTTGTGCCGTCCCAAAAGGCGACAGCGCTCCCATCACATATTGTGCTGGTAACGCGATGAAGTCTTGCCACGCACCTGTGCCCAGCACAGCTGTGGCCAGCACCATCAGGGCGGCACAGCCAGACAGGGTGACCATGATTTGCCGCCACACGCTTAGCCGGTCAAATGCAAAGGGCAGGTCGGCTTCACTGACCAGGCTTTGGCGGGCGTCGATAAATTTGACATAGCCATTCAGCGGGATCAGTTTCAGGATGAAAGCTTTGTGCTTGAACACCTTCGGTCCCATGCCTATGGATAATTCCAGTACCCTGGTGCCAGCGGCCCGGCCAGCTATGGCGATGCTGAATAAGTGCAGGACGGTGCAGAAGAGGATGATGAGGAAAAAATTGAGCATGGCACGTGATGTGTGTATGGATCAGGTGCAATTGTAGACTGGAACACGGAGTTCTTGATCTGTTTTTGTGCGCTTTTATGCCATGCGCGGAGAAGAGGGAAATACTGCTCCTGTCCGCAGCAATTATCGTGATGCAGCCGTAACGGCTACGTTACGGCGATGATGGGATGTCGCGCATGCTCATGGCGGTGGGCGGCTTGCGTGCTTATAACAACGTCAGGCGATTGCAACGAACGCCACTGGTGCGCCAGCCCGGTGGATTCCAGCCTGCGCTGGAATGATATTGCTACGATAGTGGGCGATCAAATATCCCGGTCTCAATCCAGCCGCATTCTCAAAGTCGTCATCCCAGCGCAGGCTGGGATCCATCTGCGCAAAGTCCGTTGAGATCGGGTGACCACCAACTGGTAGGGTGCGCGGTGCGCACCGTTTGCAATTTTAAAAATCGCCAGAGTAAGAATAAAAATGGTGCACACTGCACACCCTGCCAAGTCTATGCAGATAAATTTTTCCGGCCAAACTTATTCAGCCAAACTTACCCTCCCAGCTTCCGATATACAAACTCCGCCAGCGCCACGTCTTCCAGCCCTACACCTATGGCCTTGTAGAGAATAATGTCTGATTCACTGTTGCGTATGCCTGCAGCTTGCACCACATCGGTCATCTCCAGCACATCGTCCCATGCAAAACTGTTCTTGTCGCACAAGAGCAAATCACCTGCTTCATAGGCGGCCTGTTTTTTCCATTCAACGACGATCTTGCTGGCGCGGCGTATCAGGGTGTCGTCCACTTCGAGGGTATCGGGTTTGCTGGAGCCGATGGCAGCGACAAAGGCACCTGGCTTGACATCATTGCCATCAAACAGCGGTGTGGCGGAGCGGGTGGCGGTGAGGATGACGTCGGCCTGGCTGGCAGCTTCAGCAGCGCTGGTGGCGCGGGCGGGGATGCCGTATTGCGTCGTGATGTGTTGGGCAAAAGCGTCCTGACCTTCTATACCTGCCACCAGTACTTCGCTGAAATTGCGCACGGCCAGCAGGGCCGGGACGTGGGCGCGGGCCTGTACGCCAGTGCCAAAAATGGCCAGGGTTGTGGCGTCTTGCCGCGCCAGTTTGTCGGCAGCGACGGCGGTGACGGCAGCGGTGCGGAATTCTGTCATGGTGTCGCCTTCCATCACGGCCAGCAGGCGGCCATCGTCAGCTGCGAACAGGACGATCACGAAGGTGAACTTGCCATTGATGGTGGAATAAATCTTGGCACCCACAGCATTCAGGCCAGGGATGATGGCACCCATGGCGCTGAGCTTGGTTTTGCCGCTGTCTATGCGTACACGTTCTTGCATGGCACCTGCCACTGCATAGTGTGTAAAGGCCTCGCGCATGACGGTGATGGCGTCCTTGACTGTCAAAAGCGATGCGACTTGTTCGTTGGTGATGACTTGCATGTGGTGTCCTTAATATTGATATGGTGTTGAAGCGATAGCACTCTGCTCGCCATCGATTTGCTGGGCCAACAGTTCGGCACTGCCGCAAGCCAGCGTCCAGCCGAGTGCACCGTGACCTGCATTGAGGTAGAGATTGCTGACGGGTGATGCACCTATAATGGGGATGCCGGTGGGCGTTGCTGGCCGCATGCCTACCCAGGGGTGTATGGCATTTGCATCTGCACTGACTGATGGGAAGAGTTCTTGCGTTTCTTTTAGCAGGCTCTGTGCGCGGGCAGCATTGATCTGCATGTCATGACCGACGATTTCTACCCGGCCCGCTACGCGCAGGCGCTCACCGATGCGGGCGTAGACGATCTTCCTGGCACTGTCTGTGATGCTGACGCTGGGCAGGCTGGCATCAGCCGCAGGCGCATCCAGCGTGATGCTATAGCCCTTGAGCGGGTAGACGGGCAAGTGCAAGCCAGCCTTGGCGGCCAGGGTGGCGGCATGCGAACCATTCGCCAGTACAAAAGCATCGGCACTGATATCGCCCTGGCTGGTTTGCAGCGCCTGCAGTTTGCCTGCCTGCACGAGCAGGCCATTGACCTGGGTGCCGTACAAAAACTTCACATTCGGATAATTATCCGTCAGTGCTTGCGACAACTCTTTGCAAAAACGGGCGCAGTCACCGACATCTTCAGATGGCGTGTACACACCACCCACCCAGCGCGCAGCTGCATGTGCCAGGGCAGGCTCTATATCCAGGCAAGCCTGGGTAGACAAGACTTGCTGTTCACATCCCAGTTGCGCCTGATAGGCGACTTGCGAAGCTGCAGCCTTGAGCGCAGCATCAGATGAATACATGACCAGCTTGCCAGCCTGGCGCAGATCAAAATCCAGTGATAACCGAGCTTGCAAATCCGTCAGACAATCGCGGCTATAGAAGGCCAGACGCAATAGCTCTGCGGTAGTTTGTCGCGATTTGCGCTGATTACAGGCAAGCAAAAAACCGCACAGCCATTTCCACTGTGACAGATCAAGGGCGGGACGCCAGCTCAAGGGTGAATCCGGATTCAGCAGGTAAGAGGGCATGCTGGCCCAGACCGAAGCATCTGCCAGTGGCGCGACATAAGAGTAACTGAGTTGTGCTCCATTGCCAAAGCTGGCACCTTCACCGGCACCGTCATGTGCTTCAACAATGCTGACATCGTGACCGCGCCTTGCCAGTGCATAAGCGGTAGTGAGGCCGATGACACCTGCGCCGATGATACAAACTTTCATAATGGGCTTATTGAGTGAGCTTGATGAATCAAATAAATTAAACGCTGATAGCCGTCAGGTGGCGTGCGGCGCTTTTCTTTGCTGCTGCAACCAGGGCCGTGAACAGATTTTTTTCGCTGGCATTAACCCGGTATTCAGGGTGCCATTGCACGCCCATGCAAAACGACAGAGCGGGCACTTCTATGGCCTCTACCACGCCATCATCGGCAATCGCGGCGATCTTGACCTGATCCGTAGGGCCAAACACTGACTGGTGATGCAGGCTGTTGACCTCGCAGCGGTCGACACCCAGAATCGCGTGCAGCTTGCTGTCCTGATGGATGTAGATGGCATGGCTGGCCAGATCGCAGTCTTCAGCCTGCTTGTGTTCTATGCTGGTGGCAATATCAGAGGGAATGTGTTGGTGCAGCTTTGCGCCCATCTCGACAGCGATCAATTGCATGCCACCACAAATGCCTAGCACCGGCATGTCACGCGCAATGGCGGCACGCAGCATGGCTTGTTCAAATGCGGTGCGGTCTTCCTTGAGGGCCATTTTTTCTGGATAGCGGGCAGGCATGCCATACAGGGCAGGGTCTACATCGAACATGCCGCCAGTGATGAGCAAGCCATCGATCTGATCCAGGTAAGTCTCTACTGCGTCCATGTCATACGGCAGCACCAGCGGCACGCCACCATTGTCGCTGATTGCTGCACAATAATTGCGGCGTACAAAGAACAGGGCTTCGATATCGCTTGCGGTAGCGCTGCGGTCGGGGGTGATGCCTATGCGGGGTGGTAGAGAGCTGGTCATTGGTTTTGTTTTGATTGGTTTGATTGGTTTTACGTCGCCATCATCCCTGTTCAAAACAGATACCGCAAACCATGAATTCTATGTTCAGGCATTAGTTTTTCTAATGCATAGTATGGTGCTTAATCTGACTGCTTAATCTGGCTACTTAAGTGACAGACATCAGATTTCATCGACAGGCACATCCAGCCCCGTCTTTACCCTGCTCATCGCCACAAGGGTTTTAAACCGTTTGACATTATTGCTTTCAAAGAAAAGCTGGCGCGTCAGTGCTGTGTATTGCGCCATGTCGCGCACGATGAAGATGAGTACAAAATCACATTCGCCAGCGACGTAATAGCATTGCTGCACCTGGGGGCAGGCGAGAAAGGCAGTCTTCATGGTGTCGAGCAAATCCATGCGTTCGTTTTCAACTTCCACTTCGACGACGATGGTCAGCGGGTAGCCCAGTGCATCGGGGCGCAGTTGTGCGCTGAAGCGTTCTATGACCTTGTCATCACTCAGGCGCTTGAGTCGGCGGTTGACGGCGGCAGTGGAGAGGTTAACCCTTTCCCCCAGCGTGCTTTGTGGCAGGCGGCTGTCTTGCTGGATTTCTGCCAGCAGGCGGCGGTCAAAATTGTCCAGGGTGATCATACATGCTCCGTTATCGTTAACTATGGCCATCCATGCAAAAACATTGCGTTTTATTGCCCTATTTTCGTAAATCTTACCACTCACTACGGAATATTATTGCAGTCACCATCATCACCAATGTCAGGAACAAGCATGCTGTTATCCAATCCACACGCTGTACGCCGGTCTTATCCAGCTGATCTTGCTGCCATCATGAACATAGAGCGTGCACAGGAAAGCCGGCGCTGGCTGGCCCCCTGGAAAGAGCTGTCCCGCGATGCAACGCCGCTATATGCCTTGCCTGATCTGGCAGGCAAGCTGCAGGTGGGCAGTGTCCATGTCAAGGATGAATCAGTGCGTTCACCGCTGGGCAGTTTCAAGGCACTGGGTGCGCCTGTCGCGCTGGTGCGGCAGGTTTTGCGTCTCTATCCTGCGCACGATATCGTCCCAGAACAGGTGCTGACAGGCCGCTATGCACAACTGCTGCAAGACTACACCGTCATCAGCGCCACAGATGGCAACCATGGGCGCAGTCTGGCAGCCGCCGCGAAATGCGCAGACTGCCAATGTGTGATTGTCTTGCATGCGCATGTCAGTGCAGAGCGCGAAGCGGCAATTGCAGCCTATGGTGCCAGGATAGTGCGTATCACCGGTAATTATGATGAGTCGGTCGAAGTAGCCGCAGAACTGGCACGCACCAATGGCTGGCAGGTGATTTCAGATACCTCGTATGAGGGCTATGAAGATATCCCGCGTGATGTCATGCAAGGCTATGGAGCCATCGCTGCTGAAGTGGTGGAGCAGAGCGCGGGAAATGAGGGAGCAAGCGCCTACACCCACATCTTTCTGCAAGGCGGCGTCGGCGGCCTGGCTGCAGGAATAGTCAGTTATTTTTGGGAATTGTATGGCGTCAAGCGTCCGCGCTTCATTGTGGTGGAGCCTGCGCAGGCGGATTGCCTTTATCAAAGTGCGTTATATGGCAGGCCGAGCAGGGCGACAGGCTCTATTGATTCCGTCATGGCGGGTCTGGCATGCGGCGAGACTTCGCCCCTGGCCTGGCGCTTCTTGCAGCCTGCGGTCGATTATTTTTTGACGATAGAAGATGAACTTGCTATCCAGGCCATGCGCGTGCTGGCGGCGGGTAGCGAGGCTGATATCCCCATTGTTGCTGGTGAATCTGGCGTGGCGGGTCTGGCTGGCCTGCTGAGTATCTGTGCCAATAATGTCTGCATGAAGCAAGTGGGCCTGGATGCCAGCTCAAGAGTATTGGTCATCAATACCGAAGGCGCAACGGCAGCAACGGTGTATCGCGATCTGCTTGGCGTATCGGCAGAGGCTGTACTCTCTCAACAAAATTCCTGGAAGGACAGGCATCATGAATGAATCATTGGAATCATCATTGCAGGCAGAATTGCTGGCCTGGCGCAAGCATTTGCACCAGCATCCAGAGACAGGTTTTGAAGAAATCGCAACCGCTGATTATGTCGCCAAAGCCTTGCAGGACATGGGGCTGGAGGTGCATCGCGGCATAGGCGGCACCGGCCTGGTCGCCAGCCTGAGCGCAGGCAAGGGCGCAGGCAATGGCAAGCGGGCGATAGGCTTGCGCGCCGACATGGATGCCCTGCACATCACCGAGAACGCACCCGGCAGGCCACATGCCTCATGCACGCACGGTAAAATGCACGCCTGCGGGCATGACGGCCACATGGCCATGGTGCTGGGCGCAGCCAGATTATTGACCGCCAGGCCAGACTTTAACGGTACGGTACGCTTTATCTTTCAACCGGCAGAAGAACACGGGCGCGGCGCAAAGGCGATGATGCAGGATGGCCTGTTCGAGCGTTTCCCTGTCGCTGCAATTTTTGGTGTGCACAATATGCCGGGCATGCCTGCCGGCTCTTTCGCTACCCGCGCAGGCGGCATCATGGCGTCGGAAGACAATTTTGTCATCCACATCAAGGCACGCGGCACCCATGCTGCCAGGCCACACATGGGCATAGACCCGATAGTCATCGCCTCGCAAATCGTGCTGGCCTTGCAGACCATTGTCTCGCGCAATCTTGATCCGGGCTTGCAGGCAGTGATCTCCTGTACTGAGTTCATCACTGATGGCATCAGGAATGTGATTCCATCCAACGTCATCATCAAGGGCGATACCCGCAGTTATTCGCGTGAGGTACAAGCCATGCTGGAACAACGCATGCGCGACATCAGCGAAGGAATTTGCCACATGCATGGTGCAGAATGTGTGTTTGAATATACCCATGAGTTTGCCCCCACGGTTAATTCCGCAGAGTTTGTCGATGTCGCCACCAGGGCGGCTGTGAACATCGTCGGCAAAGACAAGGTCGATGCCAACGTGCAGCCGATGATGATCTCTGAAGACTTTGGGGCTTTCCTGCAAGTCGTGCCGGGTAACTTCAGCTTCATTGGCAATGGCATCGCCCTCGACCAGGGCGGTATTCCCTTGCACAATGCGGGCTATGATTTCAATGATGAAATCCTGGCGACGGGTGCGCAGTATTTTGCTGAAATTGTGCGGCTGGAGTTGGCTGGAGGTTGAGGTGTGGGATGAGGTGCAGGATGAGGTCGCACAGCATCAATCCGCCACCTTATCAGACGGAAACTGAAATGAATTACGCAGCAAGGCATTCATGGGCATATCCAGGTTCACACCAGACGGCGGGATGGGATTGTTGAACCATTTTTTATACAGCTTTTCGACATCGCCGTTATAAATGATCCTGGCCATTTCTGCATCCATGAGCTTCTTCAACTCAAGATCGTTTTTAGAAAACATGATGGCATACGGTTCCACCGTCAGCGGGCTGGCGACGACCTGGTAGTCTGCCGGGTGTCTGGACATGGCTTTCAAGCCATAGAGCAAGACATCATCCATGGCAAAGGCATCGGCCTTGCCGGTTTCTACCTGGTGAAAGGATTCAAGGTCGTCCTTCGCTTCCAGCAGGGTGATGCGCAAGGCACCTACGTCATTGCGGTCAGCTATCGATTTGGCATTGGTGGTGGCAGCCGTGGTGACGATGGTCTTGTTGCGCAAATCTGCCCAGTTGCGTATGCCAGAATCTTTCTTGACCAGCATCTTGGCACTGGCAATAAAATTCGCAATCGTAAAACCCACCAGCGCACGGCGCTCTGCAGTGTTGGTAGTGGGCCCGCATTCCAGATCCGCCTGACCATCAGTGATGGCCTTGAAACGGCTGGACGGCGTCACCTGCATATAGTCTATGCGCAGATCAGGCCGCTTCAGTTGCAGCTTGATGGCATCCACCAGCTTGAGGCAGATGTCCACGGTATAACCCAGGGGTTTGCCATTATTGTCCTTGTAGGAGAAAGGAATAGATGCATCCCTGGTCGCCAGCACGATCCTGCCGCTACGGCTGATACGCTCCAGCGTCTCGCCCGCCATTGCTGAGTTGCTAAAGATACTCATCGCTATGCTTGCCGTGATGAGCATGGCTGCCTGGTGTGTTGCGTTAAGTACGTGCATTGTATTTCCCCAATCGTATTCATGAGCGGGTGCACATGATGGCTGCGATTGTGGGTGCTGTCGTTTTGCGCAACAAACGATAATTTCTAATCGGGGCTATTAGCGGGGCTATTGCGTTTGCTTGCCAGTGTCATCAGGCGGCGCTGCATCATCATCCAGAATCTCCAGCCTGACGATGGCACCATCGCAGTGGGCAATGCGCAATTGCTGGTTTTCCCTGATGGGGCCACCATTGGCTGCGGTTTGATGAAAGGCAGCTCTGTCAGACTTGTCAAAATAGGAAAATTGCTTTTGCTTGATATCAAAAGACTCTGCCGGCACCCCTTTTATATTTTCACCCGCATGGAAATTTTCTACCTTGCCTTCGATGACTTCGCATTTTCCTCCTTCATATTCCGAACGCAGTTTTGCATAGCCAAAATAACTGTTCTTGAATATCAGTGCTGTAAAGAAGAGACCAACTCCCAGAAAGAAGTAAGGTAGAAAAGGGGCAGGTTTGTCTGAGCGTGAGCTCCAGGTGTAGGCAGGCAAGCCTTGCCGCTTGCGTGACTTATTAATGCCAATCATGACGGCACCAGCGACCATTGGAATGATCGGAAACAGATTCAGCGTGTCAGTCCAGGCCGTTTGTGTAATATCAAAAATCAGGGTAGAACTCATATTGAGTTTGCAATGGCAAGCTTGTCTTTTAAGGGCAGCGGCATTTTAGCAGGGAATGCATGGCATGACATTTCTTACGCCGTAGCTCTGGACGTTTGCGATTGCAGATATTTTCCGTTTATTGCAATAAATGGTAATTGTCAGTTGTTCTATCAACAAGGCTATTGCGTTATCAATGAATAGATAATTTTGGTCATTTTTCATAGTAAAGATGCGGTCATTTGAATAGAATAGTGAATAGATTCGCGCATTCCATTTTGATAATATAAGTTGATGTGCCGCCCTTATTTTCAAGCTTATTTTCAAGCTTATTTTCAAGCTTGCTTTTAAGCTTACTATCACCGTACCACCACTTTTTAAAGCCCGCCCATGCGCACCCAAAAGCTTGTTACTCCCCTGGTTTTACATGCACTCAAATACTTTGATGCAGCGGCGCGCAACCTGAGTTTTACCCGTGCGGCGGCTGAGTTGCATGTCACCCAGGGGGCGGTCAGCCAGCAGATCAAGGGGCTGGAAGAGCAGATAGGGGCGCGCCTGTTCGTGCGCATGACGCGCAGCCTGCGGCTGACGCGCGAGGGCAGCGAGCTGCACAGGGTGGTCAATCGCCTGCTGCAGGAGCTGGAATTGCAATTGCAGGCCATACAACCCAGCCTGAACAACAAGAGCGTGGCGATACGCTCATCACCCTCATTCTCGATGATGTGGCTCATGCCCAGGCTCAGTGGTTTTGGGCGGCTGTATCCAGAGGTGGAAATCCATTTGCGCGGTGAACTGTTTGGCATGAGTGCGCTGAAGATGAGTGCAGAATCCATCGACATCCTGGTGCTGTACGGCCAGGGGCCAGACCAGAGTAACCACCATGCCAGCAGGCTGATGTCTGAATACCTGCTGCCGGTGGCGAACAGTGATTACCTGGCGCGCTACCCGGCGCTGGCGCAAGCATCTGATTTTACCGACCACATCCTGCTGCATGATGATTCACCCTGGGAGAATGCGCCGCCCTATGCCGAGTGGGGCGAGTGGATGCGTATTGCTACCCAATGCAATGACAATGAAGTACAGGATTTTGTGCGCCACGGGCATCAATATAATCTCTCGCACCTGGCCATCAATGCCGCCACTTACGGACAGGGCATGGCGATGGCGCGCACTTCATTGATACTCGATGAACTCAGCCAGGGGCAATTGAAGCCTACCGTACCTATCTGCGTCAAGGCCAGTGCGGCTTATTTTTTAGTCATCAATGAGCATGTCGGTAATAAAAAGTCTGTCAGTATCTTCAAGGACTGGTTGACGGAAGAGTGTCGCGAATTTGAAACACAGCGCAATGCAATTTTGTCAGGTATTGCACGCCTGGTCTGATTTTCTGGCTCGCTGCAATAGCAGATTGAGTGCAATAGTATTACCCCTGCTAATCCATCTTTTCCCTCTTGGCCACTGCTTCTGCGCAGGGCGCGGCCTGTCTTTACGCATTAGCCTTGTTAATTCATACCCTTAGAATTATTGCCTTGTGCATTGAGATGCGCCAGACAATCATTCATCACCGAAAGGCGAAACCGATTTTTCAAAACTAATACTTAAAACTTATACCTAGAGAGGAATACTCATGTCCACTACCATCAAACTCATCGTCGCTGCATCTTCTGCAGGCATCCTGTTGGCAGGCAATGCCATTGCACAGGATCTTGTCGTCAAGATAGGCCATGTCAGCCCCTTGTCAGGGCCATCTGCACACATGGGTAAAGACACCGAAGAGGGCGCACGCATGGCGGTGGATGAACTCAATGCCAAAGGCGTCACCATCGGTGGCAAGAAAGCCAGGTTTGAATTGCTGGCAGAAGATGATGCAGGTGAGCCCAAGCAAGCCACTACCGTGGCGCAAAAACTGGTGGATGCCAAGGTCAATGGCGTCATCGGCCACATGAATTCTGGCACCACCATTCCATCATCTAAAATTTACAATGATGCGGGCATACCTGAGATTTCACCCTCTGCTACTAATCCAAAATATACCCAACAGGGCTTCAAGACGGCTTTCCGCGTAGTTGCCAATGACGGCCAACTTGGTGGCACGCTGGGCCGCTATGCGGTGCAGATGCAAAAGGCAAAAAATATCGCCGTGATTGATGACCGTACTGCTTATGGGCAAGGCGTGGCGGATGAATTTGTCAAGGGCGCGACGGGCAAACTAGCCCCAGCCAAGATCGTTTCGCGTCAATACACCACCGACAAGGCAACTGACTTCAGCGCTATCCTGACCACCATCAAGGCGGCAAATCCGGATTTGATTTTCTTTGGCGGCATGGATGCAGTGGGCGGCCCCATGCTCAAGCAAATCAAACAACTGGGCATGAAGGTCAAGTTCATGGGCGGCGACGGTATCTGCTCGACAGAACTGGCGCAACTGGCAGGCGATGCTATCGGTGAAGGTAATGTCGTTTGTGCCGAGGCCGGTGGGGTAGAAGAGGGCAAGAAGGCAGATCTGGATAAATTCAAAGCCAACTTCAGCAAAAAATATGGTCATGAAGTCGTGCTGAACGCGCCTTATGCCTATGACGGCGTAATGACCATGGTAGCCGCCATGCAGAAGGCGAATTCTGCTGAGCCCGCTAAATATCTGCCAGAGCTGGCCAGGATCAAACACAAGGGCGTGACAGGTGAAATTGCATTTGATGCGCGTGGTGATATCCGTGATGGCACGCTGACTTTGTACACCTACAAGGGTGGTAAGCGTGAACTCATCGCTGTGACGCATTGATTGTTTTGTGAATACGCATGGCGCATGCATTGCCTGTAGGTGCCATGCTTGAAAAGTATCAAAGAAAGCATCAAAGAGAGTATCAAAGAGGGACGTAGCCATGAGTTTGAGTACAGCACAATTTTTACCCGCCTCGCAATACGGCATGTTCCGCAAACTGGCCAGGGTGCTGGAACATTTTGTGGCCGCTGCCCCGGCTGAGGTAAGACTGGATCAACTGGCAAAACACTGTGGCATGAGCAAATATGCCATCCGTAAAATCTGCCTGCGTCTGCAGGAAGAAGGTTTGATCTCTGCAGCAGAAAACAGCCTGCACTGGAACCTCGCCAAACCTGCGGGAGGCATCACGCTGGAAGATGCCTGGCGCATCAGTATGGCAGATACACCGCGTACCACCGCCAATGCGCCGGTGACAGGCAAGTTCACGACAGAAATGGATTTGCTCATCACCCAGGCTTTGTGGAACATAGACCAAAGCATCAGCTCGCACCTGCGTTGCGTGCAGTTGGACCGTGTCAGCCAGTCACAAAGAACAGCACGACGCTGGGGAAGGCGCGGGGTGCGCAAGGTCAAGAGTTTTTTGTGAACGTGCGAAAAGCCATACCTGTAGAGTGCGTTTAAGAGGCACGGTTTGCTGTGATTACCCCAAAAAACAACACGACGCCATGCATCAAGCATGGCGTCGTTTTTTAATGTTCCTACGCGCGTAACGCGTGAGCATGGCATTCGGTTGACAGGTGACATGTCGTTTAGAACAACAACACTAAGCCCCATGTTCTGTGGTTTTTTGCGTCAACGCAAAGTATCCGGGCGGCGTTTTTGGCTTACGTAGCGTGACTACGAAACGCAAAAACAGAGCAAACAAACCCAAACACGAATAGGAAAATATCATGAACAAACTGATCACCGCCATCATCGCTTCCACAGTTGTTATGGGTAGCGCATTTGCACAGACACCAGCAAGCGCATCTGCTTCTGCCAGCACAGCAGCCAAGCCAGCAACAGCAGCCGCAGCAGCAAGTGTCGCCAAGTCTGCTCCGGCAGCTAAAGTTGTGGCAGCTTCTGCATCAGCAACAGCGTCTACACCATCAGCACCAGTTGCAGAAACCAAGCCAGTAATGCACACAGGTGAGAAAGCTACAAAGCACACTAAGCACACCAAGAAAGAAGCAAAAGCAGCAGGCGCATCTGCCGCCGCCAGCGCAGCATCGAAATAAGTTTCAATAAGAAGTTTCAATAAGCAGTTTTAGAACACATACCAGCAGCAGAAGCTGCTGGTAAAAAAATACGAAAATCGCTCACATATTATTAAGGAATATCACCATGAACAAACTCATTACCGCCCTGATCGCTTCTACTGTTTTGATGGGTAGCGCATTTGCACAAACACCTGCAACGACTCCTGCAACTACGCCAGCAAAAACAACAGTAACACCAGCCGCAGTGACAACGACGGCAGCAACACCAGCCGCAGCTGTTACGACTGCTACAGCAC
>JAZJXP010000113.1:1065-10601 GCA_040390835.1 Pseudomonadota bacterium | reverse complement strand
CGGAATTCGCGGACGAATTGTAATACATCCCGCAAGCCAACTCCAAATTGCAGAGCCCTTTCAGAAGCGCGCTGAATGACAGGGCCATCTGCCATAGGGTCAGAAAACGGCACACCCAGCTCGATGATATCCGCACCACCCTCGACTAAAGCATGCATTAAAGGCACAGTTAATTCAGGCGCAGGGTCACCTGCGGTGATGAAAGGGATCAAACCTTTTTTGTTATTGGCTGCCAATGCAGCCATGGTATTTTGAATTCTTGACATCTTTTCGATCCTCATCTGATGCACTATTGGCAAGGCAACGGCATCAATCTCAATTCTTGATAGGGAAGACATACAGGCAGCATCTCTCTATGTATGTGCCTGTATGTTATTGCGCAATGGCGAATCAGAACTTCAGCCCTGCCCGCTCGGCCACGGTGTGCATATCCTTGTCACCACGACCAGACAGATTTGCCAGGACTATTTGATCCTTGGGCAAAGTCGCTGCAAGTTTGGCTGCATAGGCCAGGGCATGACTGGATTCCAGTGCTGGAATGATGCCTTCTATGCGACAGCAATCATGAAAAGCCTTGAGTGCCTCGTCATCGGTAATGGTCACATATTGCGCACGGCCACTTTCTTTCAACCATGCATGTTCAGGGCCTACACCAGGGTAATCAAGACCCGCCGATACAGAGTGCGTTTCTATGACCTGACCATTGTCATCTTGCAGCAAATAGGTGCGGTTGCCATGCAATACCCCGGGTGAACCTGCCGTCAGTGACGCAGAATGCTTGCCACTTTCCAGCCCCTCGCCTGCCGCTTCAACACCAATAAGCCTGACTTGCTGATGATCGATATACGGATAAAAAATACCCATGGCATTCGAGCCACCGCCTACGCAAGCCACGACATAGTCTGGCTGGCGTCCGGTTTGCTCAGGCATCTGCCATAAGCATTCCTCACCGATGACAGACTGAAAGTCCCTGACCATCATGGGATAAGGATGCGGGCCAGCCACCGTGCCTATGATGTAAAAAGTATTATCGACATTCGCGACCCAGTCACGCATGGCTTCATTGAGCGCATCTTTCAAGGTCTTGGAGCCAGACTCCACCGGCACCACGGTTGCGCCCAGCAACTTCATGCGGTACACGTTTTGCGCCTGGCGCTTGACGTCTTCCGACCCCATGTACACCACGCATTCGAGACCAAAACGGGCGCAGATGGTCGCAGTAGCCACACCGTGCTGACCTGCACCGGTCTCAGCAATCACGCGTGGCTTGCCCATGCGCTTGGCCAGCAAAGCCTGGCCGATGACATTATTGATCTTGTGGGCACCGGTATGATTCAAGTCTTCACGCTTGAAATAGATTTGCGCCCCGCCCATCAAATCAGACCAGCGTTTGGCGTGATACACAGGCGATGGGCGACCGACAAAGTACTTTAATTCATTGCGAAACTCAGCCAAAAACTCAGGATCATGCTGGTACTTGGCGTAGGCTTCTTTAAGTTCCGTCAGTGCGTGAGTCAGCGTCTCGGACACAAAAGTGCCACCAAACTGACCAAAATGGCCACGTGAATCGGGTAAATGATATTGGGCTGACTGATAAATTGCCTGACTGGCGATAGACTGGCGCTCGAACTGAGCATCCAAAGACTGGAGTTCTTTCATTTTCTTTCCTTCAAACTGGCTTGAAAGCGATGCGCCGGGGATATACCCCACACAACATCACTATTCCTGATTGTCTGCCAGACGCACTGCAGCGATAAACGCACGCACGCTGGCCTCATCCTTGATACCCTTTGCCGCTTCCACACCACTGCTGATGTCGACCGCAAACGGGCGAACCTGACTAACTGCGCCAGTCGCGTTCTGTACGCTCAAGCCACCACTTAACACGACCCGAGGCGCGAGCTCTTTTGGAATGAGAGACCAATCAAAAACCTTTCCACTACCGCCATACCCATCAACATGGGTATCTAGCAATAAACCACTGAATAAAGGACTAGCCTTACGATAAGACTGCTCACATTCTAGCAAATCTTCAGGCCTTGTGTCAGCTTTGACGCGATAAGCACGAATAAAAGGACGATTGACACTGGCCCCCAGGCTGGCGCATTGCTCAGGCGTTTCATCGCCGTGGAATTGCAGCAGTTGTACAGGAGCCTGTTTTATGACTTCCTGCAAGCCTGATTCATCAATATTCACAAACAGACCTACCGACATCGCGAATGGCGGGATTTCACGCAACAAAGTACCAGCGACCTCAGGAGTAACATAACGTGGGCTGGGTGGATAAAACACAAAACCCAGGGCATCAGCCCCAGCCGCAACAACGAAGCGCACATCCTCTGTCCGGGTTAAGCCGCAAATTTTGATTCTGGTTCTGTGACGCATGGCACTTCCTAATGTAAAAACTCTTCTAATTCAAACTATTGCAAATTTTTGTCGCTCTCAGCAATCGCCAGTATCAAATGGGAGCAACCTACTTCGCTTCAGTATTACGCTTAAAGAATTGGTGCACTATTAATTTTTTCCTGCACACAAATCCAATAAGGACAAACCCCACCACTAGCATAATAAAATATGGCAAACCAAGGCAGGCGTTGATAACAGAACCAGCTAGCCAAGCATATAAAACATACCAACCAGCGTTACTACCCTGACGGGAACGATATGCGAGCCAAGCAGGGGGAAGTAAAACTGCCAATGCAATCAGGAAATTTCGCGCATTTATATCGTCGAACATCGTCAGATTTTTTAGGTTGAAGAGCTAAAAATCATCACTCAGGATTAACTGAAAACCAACACTAAATACAATACTACTGTAGCGAAAAACAGTATGAGCACATGACTAATCTTATTTTTTGGGTTAATTACAACTGCATAAGTAGTAAATCCAAACGCAGCGCAGAATATTTTCAGGATTTGGGCTACAACCACAGACAAATGCGTTTCTGCAGGGGGCTCAGCCAAAATGCTAATTACAAAACCAATAATTCCCAAACAGATAATTAGCTTTCTTTCCAAAGTTAATCGCTGTTTGCCCCGCATATTTTCCATAAGCCTCCTTTAGTGCCATCAACAAGCCAAACGCAAGCGATGAGCACTGAAAAGTAGAATGTTTCGCATCAATTATCACAATATCAGGATATCCTAAAAATTGCTCGCTTATAAGAAACTGGGAAATGATCATCGGCACACGCAATTTTCGAGCGCTTGAATATATACAACGGCTATCATTTTATTGAAGCATGCGATAATCCTTTTCCATTCCAGTCATTCATGCCATGAATTCACCCGCGACAAAACCGCTCATTACCCGACTATTCGGATTAAATATCTGCAATATGCGTTTTGCCGAAGCCAATCAGCATTTGCTGGAAGTTGCCAGTAACCTTGATCATGGCAGCCGCGTGGTGGTGACACCGAATGTGGATCATATGACAAAGCTGGAATATGAGCCTGAATTCAAGACCTTGTATGCGACTTCCGATTATATTTTTGCCGATGGCATGCCCATCATCTGGGCCAGCAAGATGTGCGCCCTGCCCTTGCCAGAACGTGTAACTGGTGCGGATCTGTTTGTGTCGCTATGTCGTGGCTGCATAGAAAAAGATTTGTCAATTTTTGTTTTGGGTGGCATGCCGGGGCAAGAAAACCTGCTACTGGAATCCTTCGCCAAGACCTACCCTGGACTCAAGGTCGACATTTTTTGCCCATCCATGCAGTTCACTGCTGATGGAACAGAAAGTGATCTGGCAATACAGCGCATACAGGCCGCGAAACCAAATATCCTTTTCATTTGCCTGGGCATGCCCAAGCAGGAAAGACTGGCGTTTCGCTATCGCGCGCAATTCACTACGGATAATGTGCCATTGATATTGTGCGTAGGTGCAGCAATGGAATTTGCACTGGGGCAGAAAAAACGTGCCCCACTATGGATGCAAAAGATAGGCATGGAATGGTTCTGGCGTCTGGCCAGCGAACCGCGCCGCCTGTGGCAACGCTATACGACGCAAGCCTGGCGTTTTGTCGGGCTCTTGTTGCGCGAGAGAAAAATACAAAAGCAAATACGCTGAAACATCAGATCAAAGCAAACCAAGAATGCAGCACGTCAGACAATAAAAAAACCGCACAGATAACAATCTGCGCGGTTTTTTCTTGGGAGATTACTTTAAATACTTACGCGACTTCTCAGGCTACTTTCTTCGCATCGAAGAATTGCTCATCTTCTGTAGAACCATGCAAAGCTGTTGTAGAAGATTTACCTTGCTGGATGGTTTGCGTCACCGCATCAAAATAACCAGTACCAACTTCACGTTGATGTTTAACGGCTGTAAAGCCTTTTTCTGCCGCTGCGAATTCAGCTTCTTGCAATTCAACGAAGGCAGACATTTGGCGACGTGCGTAGCCGTGTGCCAGGTTGAACATGCCGTAGTTCAATGCATGGAAACCTGCCAGTGTGATGAACTGGAATTTGTAACCCATTGCGCCCAGTTCTTTCTGGAATTTGGCGATCGTTGCATCGTCCAGGTTTTTCTTCCAGTTGAAAGATGGTGAGCAGTTATAGGACAGTAATTTGCCTGGGAACTTGGCGTGGATAGCGTCAGCAAATGCCTTGGCGAATTCCAGATCAGGTTTACCAGTTTCACACCAGATCAAGTCTGCATATTCTGCATAAGCCAGACCACGGGAAATCGCTTGTTCCAGGCCTGGTTTGGTTTTGTAGAAGCCTTCAACTGTACGCTCACCTGTGCAGAAAGGCTGGTCGTTAGGATCAACATCAGATGTCAACAAATCAGCAGCTTCAGCATCAGTACGGGCCAAAATCACGGTGGATGTACCCATGATGTCGGCGGCCAGACGTGCAGCGTTCAGTTTTTCAATGGCTTCACGTGTAGGTACCAGAACCTTGCCACCCATGTGACCGCATTTTTTAACGGAAGCCAATTGATCTTCAAAGTGAACGCCAGATGCGCCTGCTTCGATCATGGCTTTCATCAATTCAAAGGCATTCAATACGCCACCGAAACCGGCTTCAGCATCAGCCACGATAGGGGCGAAGAAGTCGATGTCATCTTTGCCTTCAGACCATTGAATCTGATCAGCACGTGTCAGCGTATTATTGATGCGCTTGACAACCAGTGGTACGGAATTGGCTGGGTACAAGGATTGATCAGGATACATTTCGCCAGCAACATTGGCGTCGCCTGCGACTTGCCAGCCTGACAGGTAGATGGCCTTCAAGCCAGCTTTGACCTGTTGCATGGCCTGGTTACCAGTCAAAGCACCGAGGGCATTGATGAAAGGCTCGTTATTGACCAGATCCCACAATTTGATCGCGCCGTTTTTTGCAATGGTATGTTCGACCTTCATGGAGCCACGCAGGCGAACTACTTCTTCCGCCGTGTAATTACGCTTGATACCGTTCCAGCGTGGATTGGTATCCCAGTCTTTTTGCAATTCTGCTACTTGTTGTGCGCGAGTTGTCATGTTTCTCTCCTGTGGGCAAATCAAATAAAAAAAGTGAATCCGTTGAGAGAAATAATAGAGTATTTTTTGCGTAGCAACAAGGTCTTATATAAGACATATGACAAATATTTATTCGTTTAAAATCAAATACTTAAAATTACTTTTTTGCGATGTGAAATTATATTTCTTAGAATGAGAAAAATAATTTGTGCAGTGAGGTAGTTATTTTTCATAATGTGAAAAATTCATTTCACATTATAAAATTCGGCGATTCAACTTTTTACTTAAAGAAAATTAAGTTTCAAATTCCCAAGGGAAACTGTAATTTTTTAGCGCAGAATACCTTGATGTCTGCGCCATCATCGGTCCGGCGTCCCACTTCATCGCATTTATTCCACACATTTGTTCCAGCGCTCATTCCAGCACAATCTCATACCAAGGTGACGGAAAATCAAAATCCAGCTCAAAACCATCTGTTTTTTTGCTGATCGCAGTACTTGCCAAAGCCTTCATACGTACGCCATTTCCGTCAAGAGGAAATATTGTGATCTTTTTGCTTTTGCTGGCATGGAATAGTTTGACTGGTATCCGTTCCAACCAGACAGGAGCAGCACCATCAAGTGAGCCCGATGGTTTTCTGGCCGTTGCCAGGTCAGGCTCCAGCGTCCACCAACCGGACTTGCCCTCATAACTGATCAATTGCTTGGGACGCTCAGGTTGCACGCCTGGCTGTGTAGTCGCTGTAGCTCCACTCAAGACCAGCAACAGATGACGGCTATCCTTCAAGGGCAGTGCATCACGGCTAGTCATCATGATGACACCATATTGCCGCCCTTTTTCTGAAAATGCAGGCAGGTATTTGTCTGTATCCATCATCGCTGAAACTGGCGCTTTGCGTCCTGCAAACAAGCGCGTATAGCTTGTATCGGCTGTCAGCCACGGGCCAGACTCGCTATAGCGTAATTGCCCGCCGGGTGCAGCCCAATGCATATCATCTTCACGCCATAGTCCGGCAGTATGCTGTGATGGTCCCGCTGATCTGGATTGTGTGCCATACAACATGGCCACACGCGTATAAAAAGCATGTTTATAATCGATGCCGTACTGCGCCTGTAAATACGCTGGCAAACCACCACCACTGACACCATCACGCAAGGCACCCAGCATGGTGCGCTCTTCAGGTGCCAGGTTGATATTCATCTGCGCTGGCAATGGCCGTACCTGGTATTGCCTGAACATGGCAGCTGCCATGCCACTTACTGTCAGTTGACCACTATGCCCGCTCAATCCAAAGCTGTCGGGCACTGAACGCCATTGATCCCCATCTATATAATGAAACAGAAACAGCCCATCCCAGTCCTGGGCACTGGCGACCGCGCTCATGACTGGCAGGATTTCCGCTGACTGTTGATTTGGAAATGCCTGATTAAATTCACTGACGACGAAGGGTTTACGTGCATCACGTACATAGGCACGCTGCAATAGCGATTGCCAGCCCTCACGCAAGACTGAACTATTGCGGATGCGCCAGTCATTCCTGTCCCATTCCTTACGAGGGAAGTCATAGTGATCGACATAGAAATGTTCGTCGACATAATCCATCTGCTGTTGCGCATCGGCGAGCGCGACACCACCGAAATACATTTGCGTACCAGTCACTGGCAACAAGTCCCCTGCTTCTTGTCGTATGGTTTTGCGGATAAGGTTTAAATATTGCTGATCAAGATCGGACAAAAACCGAACATAGTCCAACACCCTGCGGCCATTGCCCTGTTGATGTGGCTGGTATTGCTGCTGCAAAGACTCTGGTGTATCCCAGCCCAATTTGTTGATGGCCCGTCGCGAAAAGCGCTGCACACCGGCGACCCAGCCTTCACCATACTCAAGTATGGCGGCTTCAGACGACTTGACATTAATAACGCCCTTGCGCGTCAATGAACAACTATCCCAAAGCTTGCAAGCACTATCTGCATGCCCATGTTGACGCAGCACCCACTTTTGCCAATGCTGCTGTAAAGCTCTTTCATACTCACCAGTCAGGCCATCAAGCTGCCCACGTTGCCAGGCACCCAATAGTGAAGATTCATTATTGATTTCCACCATGGCCAAGGCGGGTTCGTCCTTGAGATCCAGCCTGCGCAGTAGTTGCTGCACATATTCAGCCTGCAGACTGATCATGCGTGGTTCAAATAAATGCAGGGGATGGCTGGCGAAAGGCATTTGCTCACCTGCCATCAAAGGCGTGACCTGATCAACGGCGGGACGAAATTGATAACCCACATGCAAATTCAAATTGATGTACAGCCCCTCAGCCTTGAGCGCATCAATAAAGACGCGCAAACGCCGCAAGGCAGCTTCATTGAAGCTGGGATATGCCGCTGTAGTCAAAATGCCACGCGGCTGATCCAGGCTATCGCTGAGTATGCTATCCAAATGGTGCAGGCGCACTGCATTAAAACCCAGTCGGCGCAAACGACGGGCTATTTTTTGTGCATCTTTTTCTTCAGGAAAGTTTGCAGCACTGGACAGGCTGATGCCAAAAAAACGCATACGTGCATCGTCTTTTGTACCTGCCTTGCCATCTGGGCCCACCCGGTAAAAATGTCCCTGCTTGACGAATACCCGGTCACCTGCCTCCAAAGGGTGATTCATACCACCAAAATCCACCATTGGCGACAAGGCATCCTCATTGATTTCAAAGCGGTACCAGGCAATGTCACCAGCAAGCGCGAAAGACGAATGGAAACAAACAAGGCTCAGCAGCGTCAATCTGAAGACGAAAAAAGCCTGCAATCGAAAATACTTCATAGTTTGGGTCGCAACAGACAAGGTAGCCATTAGAATATCGCACAAACACATGACATTAGTATTGAGAAATGCAAAATTTGTCCGTACTGCCCGGCAATACCAGCCTGAACCTGCTGGAAACCAGAATCGTCAAACTGATGATCATTCTGTTCGTGGTTTTTTCCCTGTTACCTTATGGCATCTCCTGGGACTACACCGGCTCATCTGCACTGACCATGGAAGGGTCTTTGACCACCAAATTGCAATGGGGCGGTCTGTTTCTTTTAGCATCATTCATTCTGTATCGTCATTTACCTGAAGCCTTGCAGGATATACGGGCGATGAACCCTTTTCTGGCCATCGTGCTGATCTGGTGCCTGGCATCCAGCATTTGGTCGCCCCTACCCTCAACTACCTTTAAACGTGCCATACAGCTATATGGCCTGGTCATGATAGGTTTCAGCATACAGCTGGCAGAGCGGCCGTTGAAAATGATGGTGAATTATGTCTTGTACACCCTGACGGGCATGCTGATACTGTCGTTTTTCATGGCAGTTGCGGTTCCCAGCATAGGTATAGATTACGACTTGGGCGGAGCGTGGCGTGGGGCATTGTCGCAAAAAAATGAGCTGGGCCAAGTGGCAGCCCTCAGCATTTTGCTATGGCAGATCAAAGCTTGCATAGAAACTGTGGGCATCAGGAGTCTGGCACTAGGCATACTGTTTTCATTTTTTATGCTGGTGATGAGCAAGAGCTCGACCAGCATGATCATCACCTTGCTGACTTCTGGTGTTTTTCATTTGCTGCGCAAGCGACATATTTCCTCTTCTTACTCTTTGACACGTGCCAGCATGGTGATCATTTGTCTGCTAACCATTGCCGTGTATGTCTTTTTTATGCAAGAGTCGCGCCTTCCTACCTGGCAAGAAGCAGCATCACCTATTGCTGGCTTATTCGGCAAAGGCACGGATTTGACGGGCCGCACTGACGTCTGGCAACTGGTAGAGATGGAGATTAACAAGCACTATCTATTTGGCCTGGGGTATGGCGCATTCTGGTTGGGGCCAGATAGCCTATCTCAATTTGTCATAGATGCGCTGCACTGGATACCCTTGCAGTCCCATAATGGGTATCTGGATATATTAAACGAACAAGGCCTGGTCGGCCTGATCCTGGTCGTACTCACCTTGTTGATGCAGGCAAAAATGCTGATTACCCTGTCCCATCAGGACAGGCAACAGGCCGCCTTCTGGTCCGCCATGCTGGTGGTTGTTGTCATTACCAAT
>JAZJXP010000113.1:0-1055 GCA_040390835.1 Pseudomonadota bacterium | reverse complement strand
CACGGAAAGCAGCCTGTTCCGAGGTTTTGTATTCCAGAACGTATTCTTTATCTTCAGCCTGGTGGCCGTCAGTTCTTCCAGCCGTAGGTTGAAGCTGGCCAAACAGGCGTCAAATCATTAATTTGCGACCGAGGTTCTGGAAAGTTTGTTCAATGTAACGATAAGACAAATGGGACAGCGCCAAAGATAACAGACTGATCAGGGCGATTCGTGGCAGTGTTCCCAGCGCTGGCAAAAAGTGTGCGACGCTATGCGTCACCAGCCAGTGATACAAATACAGGGAATAACTGATACGCCCCAGATAGACAACTGGCGACCATTGCAGGAAACTGCTCACCCTGTTTTTGCCATAGACAAGAGTCGGGAACATGCAAAACAATGCAAGGCCCTGTATGGAATAGCGCAAAGACTCGCGAAATTCTTCACTGCGTATAGCCAGTGTCAGCACAAGCAAAAATACACCCAAGAAAAAAATCCGTGTGCGTGACAATTGCTGCGCAAAGTCAGGATAGCGAGCAAATACCAGCGACAGCGCAACACCATACAGTATGGAATCGGCACGGGTATCAGTTGCTGTATAAATCCTGTAATGCGGCAAATGATCCAACCCTATGGCCAGCACAAGATAGATGCGCCAGGCCAGCATCGCCAGTAGAATTGCCGCTATCAGACTCAAAAAGCGTTTAGGCAGGCTGACAAAAGCCATAAAGAGAACCGGGAAGACAAAATAAAAGTGCTCTTCCACCGCCAATGACCAGGTAATCGCCAGCGGTTGCTTGATCAGTTCACCGCTAAAGCTTGAATAAATACCGTAGTAATTCGCAAAATAAAAAAACACCGAGGCGACCTCTTCCCAAGGTGGGTGCTCCCCAACAACCGCCATCAACGTCAAGGATATCAGCACAAACACCAGCAGGGCTGGTGTCAGCCTGAATAACCTGCGCACATAAAAATTACGTATGCTCACGCGGCCACTGGCATCCCACTCTGCCAGCATCAGCTTGGTGATGATGAAGCCGCTGATAAAAAAGAAACTCGTGACGCCCAGACCACCC
>JAZJXP010000112.1:16676-50152 GCA_040390835.1 Pseudomonadota bacterium | reverse complement strand
TAGCTTTCATTATGAACTCCAGGAAAAAGTTGAAATCAGGAACTACGCTTTACATGTAGCAATCACCGTGCCAGTTTTTGTTTACTGCACAACTATGCATTTTCTTATGCGTAAATCGCTAGTTTTATAAACCATCAGACAAGAAGTGACGAAATGCGTCAACAGTTGCGAATCAGTCCATACAAATATTTGTCAGTGCTTGTGTCAGATTAGAAAGACGACTGACAAGACTGTCAGTAATGTAAAAATTTGTTTCAAAATTAGATGTAGACTTGAAAAAAAACCTTACTCGCCTGGCACGGCACATATTGCATGTGATCGTAACAAGCGCATATGCCGGCAGAAAAAACAATTCCGCCAGGAGTTCAATTTTATAGCGAGTGAGATTACTCTTTAGAACGATAGCGCGTGGTGTAAAACTATCCCTGCCCTGCAAATGCAGGCAGGGATAAAGAGTATGTGGCATTTGATTAGTAAAAAATTACTGCCATTTTTGTCCCTGCCAGCTCTATCATGTCTGCATGCCTGAGGGTGTGTGGTTTGTCCTTGATGGACTGGGTATTGACTGTGGCCGCAGCACTGCCTTCAACCTGGGCAATCACATAGTCCTTGCCCTGCTGGGTAATGGCAATGACCTGGGTGCCAGGGCTACCTATCGTAGTGACGGCTTTGACCAGGTTGAGCTCTTTACCTGAATTAGGGCCAGTCATGACCTTGATCTTTGCCCTGGGCTTATCGACAGCAGCCGGTTGCACTTGTCCCGGCTCAGGCACAAAGGTCTGCTTGCCTGATTCTTCTACCTGAAATCTTAATTTGTATTTACCGATGTCGATGACATCATCATGCTGTAGCAGATGTTTTTTGACAGGCTGTGCATTCACCATGGTGCCATTGGTGCTGCCAAGATCAAGCACAAAAGAACCATTGGAAGAAGTATCGATCGCGGCATGCTGACCACTGACCGTCAAGTGATCGATGACGATATCGTTACTGGGGCGCCGACCTACCGTGAGGCGTGATTTGCTGATAGTGATTTCTTGCTGAACCAAACCATTAAAGGTGACGATAATTTTCGCCATAAATCTCTCATCAATTCATAATCCCCGACCTACCGGGTAAATGTTCTTTGCAACCAGGACTTGTTTTCTTCGTTTACCAGACGGAACAGGACTACTGAAATATTATCCAGCCCGCCTCTGTCCTTGGCACCATCAATCAGCGCTTCTGCACAGCGGTCAAGATCAGACTCATACTGTCTTATCAAGGATTGGATTTCATCATGCCCAAGCATATCGGTCAATCCATCTGAGCACATCAGATACAAATCTTCCTCTTCAGTATGGTGCGTATGCAACTCAGTATGCACCTCTTCCAGCGTGCCGACAGCTCTGGTAATCAGATTCTTAATAGAAGAATAACGTGCCTCTTCTTCAGTCACCAATCCGGCATTAATCTGTTCCTGCAGCACCGAATGATCCTGCGTCAGCCGCGTCAATGCACCTGAGCGATAGCGATAAGCACGTGAATCACCGACATGCGCCAGCAAAAGCTTATCTTGCAAACAACATGCCACCACCACCGTGGTACCCATGCCTGCGCAATCAGGGTTGGTTTGCGCTGTATACAAGACATTGCGATTGGCCAGTTCGACCGACTCGGTAATCCAGCGTGCCATCGCCAATGGCCTTGGTCCCATTGAGGGGAACCAGATGGCATCCATCTTGCTACATAAATATTCAGCAATGATTTGGGCTGTCATGGCGCTGGCGACTTCGCCCGCGTTATATCCCCCCATGCCATCGGCCAGGACCACGCAGCCATAGTCAGCACAAACGACGATGGCATCTTCGTTATGCGACCTGACCAAGCCCGTATCAGACAGGGCAGCAAATTTTAGTACACGCTGGTATGGCATCAATAAACGCTGGGATAAATCCTGGAGTAAATAAATTTATATTAATTAGATAAGACTTTATTGGAATTATTTTTATCAGGGCTTACCCAAAACAGTCTTACTTTGCAAACCCGTCTTGCTTACGACCGTTTATGAAAATACGGGCGTAGCTTTAGTGTTGCCGGACAATTTTGGATAAGACTTGCATACTGTTCTTTTGCTTGCTCACTGGCTCATTCACTGACGCAGGCATTATTTATCTTTTCGCCAAGCATTTCGACAATAAGCTAAATAATTTTCACACAAAAACAGACGGCATTTAATAGCGAATAGCCACTGATGTTTAAGCTTAACATTAAGGAAATCTATTTGCACGGATATCCACAAGAAACCCAGGCATAAATAAAAAAGAGTCGCAAATTTTGCGACTCTTTTTCATGTACAACAGCTTTACAGCATTGAGCTTACAGCATGGCTTTCAACAAACGCGCCATTTCTGACGGGTTTTTAGTGGCCTTGATGCCGCATTCTTCCATGATATCGAGCTTGGCTTGTGCAGTATCAGCACCACCAGAGATCAGCGCGCCAGCATGGCCCATACGTTTGCCCGGAGGCGCAGTCACACCGGCGATGAAGCCAACAACTGGCTTCTTCATGTTGTCGCGTACCCAGTAAGAAGCATTCGCTTCGTCTGGACCACCGATTTCACCGATCATGATAACGGCGTCAGTATCTGGATCATCATTGAACATCTGCATGATGTCGATGTGTTTCAGACCATTGATAGGATCTCCACCAATACCAACAGCAGAAGATTGACCCAGACCCAGTGCAGTCAGTTGACCCACTGCTTCATAAGTCAAAGTACCGGAACGGGAAACCACGCCGATACGGCCTTTACGGTGGATATGACCTGGCATGATGCCGATCTTGATTTCGTCTGGCGTGATCAGACCTGGGCAGTTAGGGCCGAGCAATTTTGTTTTGCTGCCGGACTTTGCCATGCGGTCTTTCAACATCATCATGTCACGGACAGGGATGCCTTCAGTAATGCAAATTGCCAGATCCAGGTCAGCTTCAACAGCTTCCCAGATGGCAGCAGCTGCGCCTGCTGGTGGAACATAGATAACGGAAACTGTCGCGCCAGTAGCGGCTTTAGCTTCAGATACATTAGCAAAAATCGGGATGCCTTCGAAATCTTCGCCAGCTTTTTTCGGGTTCACGCCAGCGACGAAACAGTTTTTACCGTTTGCGTAATCGCGGCACATGCGAGTATGGAACTGGCCAGTTTTGCCAGTAATACCTTGGGTGATGACTTTAGTGTCTTTATTGATCAGGATGGACATATCTGTTCCTTGCGATTATTAAGCTTTAGCAGCAGCGGCAGCAACAACCTTCTGCGCTGCTTCTTCCATCGTGTCAGCCGCGATGATAGGCAGGCCAGAGTCAGCCAGCATCTTCTTGCCGATGTCTTCGTTAGTACCCTTCATACGCACAACCAGTGGTACTTGCAGGGAAACTGCCTTGGATGCAGTGATCACACCTTCAGCGATCACGTCACAACGCATGATGCCGCCGAAAATGTTGACCAGGATGGCTTTCAGGCCTGGGTTTTTCAACATGATCTTGAAGGCTTCTGTCACTTTTTCTGCAGTCGCACCACCTCCTACGTCGAGGAAGTTGGCTGGTTCGCCGCCGAACAGTTTGATAGTGTCCATCGTTGCCATCGCCAGACCGGCGCCGTTTACCAGACAGCCGATATTGCCGTCGAGGGAGATGTAAGCCAGGTCAAATTTGGAGGCTTCGATTTCAGCTGGATCTTCTTCGTCCAGATCGCGGTAAGCGACGATTTCTGGTTGACGGAACAGAGCATTCGCGTCGAAGTTGAATTTTGCGTCCAGTGCGATAACTTTGCCAGAGCCAGTCAAAATCAAAGGATTGATTTCAGCCAGGGAGCAGTCAGTTTCCATGAAGGCTTTGTACAAACCTTGCAACTGTACACGCGCGTCAGCGATGGAGCCTTCCGGCACGCCGATTTTACGGGAGATGTCGTCAGCTTCAGCATCTTGCAGACCATTGGTCGGGTCGATCGCGATGGAATGCAACAATTCTGGATGTGATTCTGCCACTTCTTCAATATCCATACCGCCTTCGCTGGAGGCCATCAAGACCACGCGCTGGCTGATACGGTCAGTGACCATACTGACATACAGTTCTTTTTTGATATCAGCGCCTTCTTCGATCAACAGGCGACGAACCTTTTGACCTTCAGGGCCAGTCTGATGCGTGACCAGTTGCATGCCCAGAATCGCGTCAGCGTATTCACGCACTTGCTCCAGGGATTTAGCGACTTTCACGCCACCACCCTTGCCACGGCCACCGGCGTGTATCTGTGCTTTAACAACCCAGACTGGTCCGCCCAGCGTTTCAGCCGCTTTGACAGCTTCGTCAACAGACAGGCATGGAATACCGCGTGGTACTGTCACTCCGAATTTGCGGAGGATTTCTTTACCCTGATACTCATGAATTTTCATACGACTTCCCTTCAGACACTGAGGTATAAATAATTAAACAAACAAACTAGCTGGGTGATTTCACGTCAGGCGATGCTTTTGCCCAACGCGGGTAATACTGAACAACCGCCGGCCCGTCAGTACGAAGGGCGTGACAGCGATCAAGTTGAAAAGGTTGTTGCGCCTGCTGGCCACGGTCAGTCGCACCGTCGCGGGTATCAATCACATCCCCGGCAAAAGCCTGGACTGCCGCGGTCGGCAGGATTTGCGCCATTTCGGTCAAATGGGTGCAACCATGCACACCAGACATGCGTTCTTTGACGCCCTGGCGAAATTGCCTGAGTAAATTCAGGCCGATGAGTTTCTTGTAATCAGGGGTGATGACTTCGCAGTAACCCGGATAAGGGACTGCATCAGAAGAGGCTTCTACATCAACGATGGTCAATTGCAGATCAATGGTAATGCGCAGGCTGAGGTCATGCAGCGCGCTGCCATTGGGGCGCACGCCAGATGCGAGAGTGATATCGCGGGGCTTGTAGTCAGTGATACGGGCGTCAAGATCCCACAATCCATCATCGCGCGCGAACGCTTCGATCTGGATAGTACGCGTGTGCTTCAGGGCGCGTCTGTTGGTTGACGAAGATAAGGGCATCATGCCTGCTGGCGGCTAAACCGGGGAATACTCAATAAATAGCCACAATTGCGTGTCGTTACCGCAGCTTCTACGATAACAGCCGCTCCTGCGGCCCTGCAAAAAAACCAGCAGAGTTTAGCACAGACCAGCCACGAACTCATCATATGACTACAATTTAAGCAGTTTTCTGAGTATGCTTATGCAGAAATCTAAGCAGAAAATTAAGTTTTTTGTGGTTTTGCAGACGATAATCGGGCGATTATCAAACAAATCCCTGCTCTTGCAATATCGATATTTAATTGAAGGGCATGCTTATTCATGCCGCAAACTGAAGCATATTTCAAAGTCCAGGCTAAAATTTTCCTTCGCAGGGCAGGTCTGGACTCACCAGGCTGCGGCTTACCAGCCCGATGTCTGGGCTTCAATAATAAAAATGCCTCCACTTCGTCATTCCTGCGCAGGCAGGAATCCATCGTGTTTACACCTTTATAGCCAAATCTGTCGCGATCTTGTTCAGTTTTTTTTTGGGTCTATACACATAATTGACCGAAGACCAGGATCAATAAACGCCACCACGCCCCAACCTGTGCTGGGGCGACATTATTGAAATTGCGAGCATTTTGAAATTGTGAGTACTATTCATCATCTTCATCACGCGACGCCCGCATCGCCGCCTGCGTGGCACTGCTGGAAAACCCTCTCTGCTGCAAAAACGCCGCCTGCTTCATCTTTTCCTGCTGGTCTTGCGGCGCATTCGGGAATTTCCTGTGCAAAACCTGAATCGCCCTCTCCAGCTCTGACTCTTTCAAGCCGTCCTTGACGTTTTCTATATCCTGCGCATCCAGCCCATGGCTTTGCAGCTCAGCAAGAATACGATAATTGCCAAACCTGGCCTGCCGTCGGTTGACCAAAGATTCAGAAAAACGCTCACCAGACAAATACTTGGCTGCTTCCAAAAAGTCCAGCACAGCAACTACATCGTCCCCCTCCTCCACATACCGCGCGAGCTTACGCTCAAGCTCCATGCGGCTATGTTCACGCATGGATAAAAAACGCAGGGCACGGGCTTTCAGGCTGATGGTAGGTTTTTTCATACTTTAAAAGCAAAATGCCGGTTGGTAGCTACCAACCGGCATGATTCAAGACTATGGCGCTAACAGTGCTACAGCTTAGTGCTGCAACTTATTGCTAAAACTTAATCAGCCGTCACTGCCGACGGCATCAACAAAGGCACACCCAGATGCAAGCGCACTTTGTTTTCAATTTCAAATGACAGCTCAGGACGTTCTTTCAGATAAGTACGTGCATTGTCCTTACCCTGGCCGATACGTTCGCCGTTATAGCTATACCAGGCGCCAGCTTTTTCTATGATCTTGGCATCGGCTGCCAGATCCAGAATCTCGCCTTCGCGTGAAGTACCTTCGCCATACATGATGTCAAAGTGCGCTTCTTTGAATGGCGGCGCCACCTTGTTCTTGACAACCTTGACCTTGGTTTCATTGCCCACTACTTCATCACCGGACTTGATAGAGCCAGTACGACGGATATCCAGACGTACGGAAGCATAAAACTTCAGCGCATTACCACCTGTCGTCGTTTCCGGGCTACCAAACATGACGCCAATCTTCATACGAATCTGGTTAATAAAGATCACCAGAGTATTAGTACGCTTGATACTGCCCGTCAGCTTACGCAAAGCCTGAGACATCAGGCGAGCCTGCAGACCAGGCAAGGAATCACCCATGTCGCCTTCAATCTCAGCACGTGGTGTCAAGGCTGCGACCGAGTCAATCACCACCAGGTCAACACTGCCAGAACGCACCAGTGCATCAGTAATTTCCAGTGCTTGCTCACCCGTGTCTGGCTGGGAAATCAGCAAATCAGACAGATTCACACCCAGTTTTTGAGCGTAACCAACGTCCAAAGCATGCTCAGCATCGATAAACGCACATGTACCGCCCAGTTTTTGCATTTCAGCAATCGCCTGCAGCGTCAATGTGGTTTTACCAGAAGATTCAGGACCATAAATCTCAACAACACGGCCACGTGGCAAGCCACCGACGCCCAGCGCGATATCCAGGCCCAGAGAGCCAGTAGAGACAACCTGCACCTCTTCCACCACTTCACCGTCGGCCATACGCATGACCGAACCTTTACCAAACTGCTTTTCTATCTGTGCCAGCGCTGCTGCAAGTGCCTTTGCTTTTTCTGAGGCATTTTCTGGTTTCTTATCGTCCATACATTCTTTCATTCAATAAGCGGCGGGTGGAAAAAGGAATACAGGCTTAATTTCCTGCGATTTGCAGTACTGTATAAAAAAACAGTGATTTATGCAAGCGACTTTTTGCATTGATTGTTGAACGGAGGATTTTACAGTCAAATGTTAGTAATCACTCAACATGTGTCGAAATTCATGTTCGATTTTCATTTAACTCTGAACTTTAATGCTCTGTATTGCCGAATCCGATACAAAGCTAAGCAATTTTACAGTCTGGCATTTGTATTTTTTCAAGGGCTATACCCTTTTCCGAAGCTTGCAATACCTTATTGCGACACACCTTTGCTCTTGCAGCACCATCTAATACTCGTCTGACGAACTAGTTCTACTAGACAATACCCCCCTCCTTTTGCATCAATTAATGCAACCTTCAGACGAATTTTTAAATAACCCTATTCTTTGTAAGCTGATAGCACCTATAAAAGTAAAAGGAGCTGTCATGGCTAGTCAGGGCAAAGCCTATTCGGTGCTGGGTTCCAGCACGCTGGCGTTCACCGTCTGTTTCACCATCTGGATGATGTTTGGCGTGATTGGTATTCCGATCAAGGCGGCATTACATCTCAATGAAACGGAATTTGGTCTGCTGACGGCAATGCCTGTGCTGACCGGTTCTTTGATACGCGTGCCACTGGGCATCTGGACTGACCGCTTCGGTGGCCGCATAGTCTTGTTTTTGCTGATGCTGTTCACCGTCATACCGATTTACCTGATCAGTTATGCCACGGCTTACTGGCATTTCCTGGTACTGGGTTTGTTCGTTGGGCTGGCTGGCGGTTCTTTTTCTGTTGGCACCCCTTACGTCGCACGCTGGTTCAAGAAAGAGCGGCAGGGTCTTGCCATGGGCATCTTTGGGGCCGGTAATTCTGGTGCGGCGGTAAATAAATTCATTGCCCCCGCGTTGATCGCGGCAGCAGGCTGGACCCTGGTACCCAAGGTATATGCCGTCATGATGCTGGCTGCTGCTCTGATCTTCTGGGCGTTCTCTGCCACTGATCCGAGTCATAACGTCAAATCAAATATCAGCTTTCTGAGCCAGTTGAAAATGCTGAAAGACCCAAAAGTCTGGCGTTATTGCCAGTACTACTCTGTCGTGTTTGGCGGTTATGTGGGTTTGAGTTTGTGGATGGTCAAGTATTACGTGACTGAATATGGTTTCGACATCAAGAGTGCTGCCTTGCTGGCTGCCTGCTTCTCTTTACCCGGTGGTGTCTTGCGTGCCTTTGGCGGCTGGTTGTCTGATAAATATGGTGCCTACAAAGTGACTTGGTGGGTCATGTGGGTATGCTGGGTTGCCTTCTTTGTGCTGTCTTATCCACAAACTGATTTCACCATCAAGACCATCAACGGCATGCAAAGCTTTCATCTTGGCCTGACCCCATTGATGTTCACGACCATCCTGTTTGTCGTGGGTATTGCCATGGCAGTGGGCAAGGCGTCTGTCTTTAAATTCATCTCGGATGATTACAGCAGCAATATCGGTGCCGTCTCTGGCGTAGTTGGTTTGGCCGGTGGTCTTGGCGGCTTCATCTTGCCGGTTTTGTTCGGCGCGATTGTTGATATCACTGGTGTGCGCAGTTCCTGTTTCATGCTGTTGTATGGCACCGTCTGTGTATCCCTGGTGTGGATGCATTTCCAGTTCCGCAGAGAAGGCATGCTGGCAGCGCAGGCCGCTATGCCAGCCTGACATCGGTGGGCATTTTTTGATTACAAGTTATTGAAAACCAGGAGCATATGATGAGTCATGTATTAAACCGGTGGGAACCAGAAAATCTTGAATTCTGGCGCAAGGAAGGCAGCTCGATTGCCAATAGAAATTTATGGATTTCCATACCTAGCCTGATGCTGGCATTTACAGTATGGATGCTATGGAGTGTGGTTGCCGCCAACCTGGACAAGGCTGGATTTCATTTCAGTAAAGATCAGTTGTTTTTCCTGACGGCCTTGCCCGCCTTGTCAGGAGCGACCTTGCGGATTTTCTATTCTTTCCTGGTACCGGTATTTGGTGGCCGTAAATGGACAGCGATTTCCACCGCAAGTTTGTTGATCCCCGCTCTGGGTATGGGCTTTGCCTTGCAAGATGCTACGACCAGTTATTCGACCTTATTGATACTGGCGCTGCTGTGTGGTCTGGGTGGTGGTAATTTCAGTTCCAGCATGGCGAATATCAGTTTCTTTTTCCCAAAATCACGCAAAGGTTATGCAACCGGCATGAATGCAGGCATCGGTAATCTGGGTGTCTCTGTGGTGCAGTTTGTTACCCCGCTGGTGATTTCTTCTGCCATGTTTGGCGCCAGCATATCTGGTGATGGTTTTCTGTTTCATAACGCCAAAACTGGCGCCGATAATATGTTCTGGCTGGCGAATGCCGGGTTTATCTGGGTACCGTTTATTGTCGTGGCAACTCTGATGGCCTGGTTTGGCATGAATGATATCGCTTCGGCCAAAGCTTCTTTTGCGGATCAGGCGGTGATCTTCAAACGCAAACACAATTGGCTGATGTGCTGGTTGTATATCGGTACCTTTGGTTCTTTCATTGGTTTTTCTGCCGGATTTGCGATGCTGATCAAGGCGCAGTTCCCTGAAATTGATGTCGCGAAATTTGCCTTTCTTGGGCCTTTGGCTGGCGCGCTGGCCAGGCCGATTGGAGGCATGATTTCTGACAAAATCGGTGGTGCCAGATTGACATTCTGGGTCTTTGTTGCAATGGCAGGTACGATAGTCGCAGGTATCTTACCTGCTTTGCATGAGCATCAGTTCATGGCGTTTCTGGTGTCTTTTATAGTCATGTTCATTTTGACTGGCCTGGGAAACGGTTCAACCTTTTGCATGATACCGATCATTTTCCAGACAGACCGTGAACGCGCAGCCAAGGGCAAGGGCGAGCCAGCCTTGAAACAAGCCAGACTGGATGCTGCCAAAGAATCCGCCGCCGTACTTGGCTTTTCTGGTGCCATAGGCGCTTATGGTGGTTTCTTTATTCCGCAGAGTTTTGGTACGTCCATCAAGATGACGGGCGCACCTGATATGGCACTGTATGTGTTCATCGCTTTCTACGTCAGTTGCATGGCCATCACCTGGTGGTATTACTCACGCAAAGGCGCGGAGATGCCTTGCTAGATTTTTAAACAATAGAAATATCCTGGAAAACGGCCTGTGCATCCACAGGCCGTTTTTTTTATAAGCAGGGCCGTTCTAGTTCTAAAGGACTAGATGACCTAGTGCGAATGCGCAACAAATTACACCGCACCGAAGAATGGGCGGAAGCATCTTGAATCCCTACACTCTCAGTATGCATTAAAGAAAATATGGGCACACTGCCCACCTGATATGGAGTTTACGATGAGTCATTTTCTGGATAGATTGAAGTTCATGTCGCGGGTGAAGTCCACCTTTTCCGACGGTCATGGTGCCGTGGTCGAAGAAGACCGCAAGTGGGAAAATGGCTATCGCAGCCGCTGGCAGCATGACAAGATCGTGCGCTCTACCCATGGTGTCAATTGCACCGGGTCCTGTTCCTGGAAGGTGTATGTCAAAAATGGCTTGATCACCTGGGAAACCCAGCAGACTGATTATCCGCGTACCCGTCCAGATTTGCCGAATCATGAACCGCGTGGCTGCCCGCGCGGCGCATCTTATAGCTGGTATGTGTATTCGGCACAGCGCGTCAAATACCCGATGATACGTGGCCGCCTGATGGAAATGTGGCAAGAAGCCCGCAAGACCATGGGGCCGATAGATGCATGGGAAGCCATTAGCCAGAACCCTGAAAAAGCCAAACGCTACAAATCCATACGCGGCCTCGGCGGCTTTGTCCGTGCTGACTGGGACACTGCGCAAGAAATCATCGCTGCATCGAATGCCTATACCATCAAAAAATTCGGCCCGGACCGTGTGGTTGGTTTCTCACCTATCCCGGCGATGTCCATGGTGTCTTATGCTGCCGGTTCACGTTACCTGAGCCTGATAGGTGGCGTACCACTGTCTTTCTATGACTGGTATTGCGATCTGCCACCAGCCAGCCCGCAAGTCTGGGGCGAGCAAACTGACGTGCCTGAATCTGCTGACTGGTATAACTCGACTTACCTGATGGTATGGGGATCGAATGTACCGCAGACACGTACACCAGATGCTCACTTTTATACCGAAGTGCGCTACAAGGGTACCAAGACCGTAGCCGTGTCATCCGACTTTGGTGAGATGGTCAAGTTTGGCGACATCTGGATGGCCCCAAAACAAGGTACCGACGCCGCGCTGGCCATGGCCATGGGCCACGTGATACTGAAGGAATTCCATCTCGGTAATAAGTCTGCTTATTTCCGCAGCTACGTTAAACAATATACCGACATGCCCATGCTGGTGCGTCTGGTAGAACGCAATGGTTGTTATGTACCAGACCAGATGCTGCGTGCGTCG
Source organism: Pseudomonadota bacterium (assembly GCA_040390835.1). Classification (GTDB taxonomy): domain Bacteria; phylum Pseudomonadota; class Gammaproteobacteria; order Burkholderiales; family Burkholderiaceae_D; genus Undibacterium. The sequence goes on along the minus strand of JAZJXP010000112.1, from coordinate 38,420 downwards.
CAATTACCCGGCAATCTGAACGAAGCCAATAATCCAGACTGGAAAACCCTGGCTATCGATGAAATCACGGGTGACATCGTCTCGCCCAATGGTTCTATCGGTTATCGCTGGGGTGAAGGAAAATTCGATGACGGTGCTAAAGTTGGTCGCTGGAATCTGGAAGCCAAAGATGGTAATTCTGGCCGTGCCATAGACCCGCAACTGAGTCTTATCGGCAAGAATGATGAAGTGGTCACGGTAGGGTTCAATTACTTTGGTGGCACTGATGCCAATGACATGTTGTTGCGTCATCTGCCAGCAAAACGCGTCACTCTGGCCGATGGCAGTACTGCACTGGTAGCCACTGTGTATGACTTGTCGATGGCGAATTATGGCGTTGATCAGGGGCTGGGTGGTGCGGTTGCATCTTCGTATGACGACGATATCCCTTACACCCCCGCCTGGCAAGAAAAACATACCAGCGTCAAGCGTGATCTGGTGATACAGGTCGCGCGTGAGTTTGCACAAAATGCCCATGATACCGAAGGCAAGAGCATGGTTATCGTCGGTGCCGCCTTGAATCACTGGTACCACAATGACATGATTTATCGCGGCATCATCAATATGCTGATGATGTGCGGTTGCATAGGGAAATCCGGTGGTGGTTGGGCGCATTATGTAGGACAAGAAAAACTGCGTCCACAATTTGGCTGGGCACCACTGGCATTTGCCAGTGACTGGATGCGCCCTGCACGTCAGATGAATGGCACCAGCTTCTTTTATGCACACACCAGCCAATGGCGTCATGAAAAACTGGCGCTGGATGAGATACTCGCACCGACTGCGGACAAGTCCAAGATCAGCCACATGAGCATGATAGACATGAATGCCAAGTCTGAACGCTTGGGCTGGCTGCCATCTGCACCACAACTGGAAACCAATCCGCTTGACGTTTGTGATGCAGCAGAAAAAGCGGGTCTGACGCCACAAGATTATCTGAAGAACAGCCTGAAATCAGGCACGGTCAACATGAGTTGTGATGATCCGGACAATCCTAAAAACTTCCCGCGCAATATGTTTGTCTGGCGCTCGAATATTCTTGGCAGTTCAGGCAAGGGGCACGAATATTTCCTCAAGTATTTGCTGGGCACGCAAAACGCCTTGTTTGATGATCCTGATGAAGCGGTCAAGCCATCTGAAGTCAAATACCGCCCTGTGGCAGCAGAAGGCAAGTTGGACTTGCTGGTAGTGCTCGACTTCCGCATGAGCACCACTTGCCTGTATGGCGACATCGTCTTGCCGACTGCAACATGGTATGAGAAAGATGACCTCAACACCTCTGACATGCATCCCTTCATCCACCCATTGAGTGAAGCCGTGCAACCGCTGTGGGAAAGCAAAACGGACTGGGAAATCTATAAAGGCATCGCCAAAAAATTTACCGAAATTGGCGGCGAATATTTGGGTACCCGCAAGGACATCGTCCTGCAGCCTTTGATGCACGATACACCTGGTGAACTTGGTCAGGCTTTTGAACCCAAGGACTGGAAAAAAGGTGAATGCGATCTGATTCCCGGCAAGACTGCACCTAATTTCTTTGTGGTGGAACGCAACTATAAAGACATCTACAAGAAGTTCACCTCGATAGGCCCCTTGCTCGACAAGCTGGGCAATGGCGGTAAAGGCATTAACTGGAATACCGAACATGAAGTCAAGGAAATTGGTGGCATTACCAAGGTTGTGACTGAGGAAGGTATCAGCAAAGGTCGCCCGCGTCTGGAAAGTGCCATCGACGCCTGCGAAATGATACTTACCTTCGCACCGGAAACCAATGGCCATGTCTCAGTCAAGGCATGGGAAGCGCTGGGCAAGATCACTGGCCGTGATCACACCCATCTGGCAGTTGGCCGTGAACATGACAAGATCCGCTTCCGCGATGTGCAGGCACAACCACGCAAGATCATTTCAGCACCGACCTGGTCAGGCCTGGAATCTGAAGAAGTCAGCTACAACGCCGGGTACACCAATGTGCATGAATACATACCATGGCGCACGCTGACAGGTCGCCAGCAGTTCTATCAGGATCATCGCTGGATGCTGGATTTTGGTGAGGGCCTGTGTGTCTACAAACCGGCTATCGACACCAAGACCGTGGCACCAATGCTGAATAAATCGCCGAATGGCGAAAAAGAGATCGTTCTCAATTTCATCACGCCGCATCAAAAATGGGGTATCCATTCCACCTATTCAGACAACCTGCGCATGCTGACCTTGAGCCGTGGTGGCCCGCATGTCTGGATATCTGAAGGCGAAGCAAAAGAAGCCGGCCTGGTCGATAACGACTGGGTTGAAGTCTTTAACAGCAATGGCACTTTGACCGCTCGTGTCGTGGTCAGCCAGCGTGTGCCCAAAGGCATGTGCCTGATGTATCACGCCCAGGAAAAGATCATCAACACGCCTGGGGCAGAACTCAGCGGCCAGCGTGGCGGCATACATAACTCGGTCACGCGTGCAGTCCTGAAGCCTACTCACATGATAGGTGGTTATGCGCAACTCGCTTATGGTTTCAATTATTACGGCACTGTCGGCAGCAACAGGGATGAGTTCGTTGTCATGAGAAAAATGAAAAAAGTAGATTGGCTGGAAGGCAAACTGGAAGAGGAGTCAGCATCATGAGAATACGCGCACAAGTCGGCATGGTACTGAACCTGGACAAATGCATCGGTTGTCATACCTGCTCAGTCACTTGCAAGAACGTCTGGACCAGCCGTGATGGTGTTGAATACGCCTGGTTCAATAACGTTGAAACCAAGCCTGGCATAGGTTATCCCAAGGAATGGGAAAACCAGAAGAAATGGAAAGGTGGCTGGCACCGCACTGAAGCTGGCAAGCTGGAACCAAGACAGGGTGGCAAACTGCGCATACTCGCCAATATCTTCGCCAATCCCAACTTGCCTTCGATTGATGATTATTACGAGCCATTCACATTTGATTATGAACATCTGCAAAATGCACCGCTGATGCAGACCCCGCCGACAGCACGCCCTATCTCTGTGCTGACTGGCAAGAAGATGGACAAGATAGTCTGGGGCCCGAACTGGGAAGATGATCTCGGTGGTGAATTTAGCGCGCGTAGTAAAGACGCCTTGTTTGAAGGTGTGCAAAAAGAGATGTACAGCACATTTGAATCCACCTTCATGATGTATTTACCGCGTCTGTGTGAACACTGCCTTAATCCGGCCTGCGTCGCTTCCTGCCCGTCTGGTTCCATCTACAAACGCGAAGATGACGGCATCGTACTGGTGGATCAGGATAAATGCCGTGGCTGGCGCATGTGTATTTCTGGTTGCCCCTACAAAAAGATTTACTACAACTGGAGTTCGGGCAAGGCAGAAAAATGCACCTTCTGCTACCCGCGCATTGAAGCTGGTCAACCTACGGTTTGTTCTGAGACTTGCGTAGGCCGCATACGCTATCTGGGTGTCTTACTGTATGACGCGGACAAGATAGAAGCTGCTGCCTCGGTACCGGATGAAAAGGATTTGTATGAAGCGCAGCTTGGTTGCTTCCTTGATCCGCATGACCCGGCAGTAATTGCCGAGGCACGCAAGCATGGAATACCTGAAAGCTGGATACAGTCGGCGCAAAAATCTCCCGTCTACAAAATGGCGATGGAATGGAAGATAGCTTTCCCTCTGCACCCTGAATACCGCACTTTACCCATGGTCTGGTATGTACCACCGCTGTCACCTATACAAAAGGCAGCAGAAGCAGGACACATGGGCATGAATGGCATTATTCCTGATGTGAAGTCCTTGCGTATCCCTGTACGTTACCTCGCCAATTTACTGACAGCAGGCAAGGAAGAGCCGATAACCAACGCCCTGGAACGCATGCTGGCCATGCGTGCTTACAAGCGTTCTGAAACTGTGCATGGACAGCTTGATCATGAGGTATTAAAACAGGTCGGGCTGAATGCCGCGCAAGTGGAAGACATGTACCAGACCCTGGCGATTGCCAACTATGAAGACCGCTTCGTTATCCCGTCTTCACACAAGGAAATGGTGGAAGACAGCTTCAATGAAAAAGGCAGTTGCGGATTTACTTTTGGTAATGGTTGTTCGGGCGGCACCTCGGATGGCGCCTTGTTTGGCAAGAAACCACAAGGCAGCGTAATTTTTGTGGAAATGCCCAAGTCGCGCAAGAAAATGTCGACCACCGAATAATTTGTCAGGGCGCAGAAAATACGCCCTGAACTGACGTAAAAAGGAAATCGTATGCAAATTTATCGCATTTTATCGGCATTGATGAGCTACCCGCAGCCAGATCTTATTGCCGCCTTGCCAGAGATCGAGCAGGCGCTGCAAGACGAGCCAGTATTTCTGGACGCGTTGCAGACCTTATTGAACTATCTGAAATCAAACAACCTGATTGCGCTGCAAGAAAATTATGTAGGCACGTTTGACCGCACGCATTCTTTATCGCTGCATCTGTTTGAGCATATCCATGGTGAAAGCCGTGATCGTGGACAAGCCATGGTTGATTTGATAGAAGAATACCGTACTCATGGTTTTGAACCAGAGGCCAGCGAATTGCCGGATTTTGTTCCACTGTTCCTGGAATTTCTGAGCCTGATGGACGAAACTACTTCAGAAAAATTGCTCGGTGAAGCCATCCATGTACTGGCTGCGATAGGCATGCGTCTGCAACGCAAGGACAGCCCCTATGCCAATCTGTTTTTGTTGCTGACAACATTGACTGACGTAGTGCCTCATGAACAGGGTGAGCCACCCGTGCGCGACATGGATGACGCAATGGAAACCTTTGGCCCCGGTGCGGATGGTGTTGAACCATTGTTGAAGCCCAATCTGTCGGGCACGCATACCTTGAACTTTTATCCCAGACAGCCTAAACAAGGTGCTGCTGCGGCCCAATAATCAGGGAGACCATCATGACTTATCTGCATCAATTTATTTATGGGATTTATCCCTATATCGCGCTGGCGATTTTCCTGTTCGGCAGCCTCGCGCGTTTTGAACGTGAACAATACACCTGGAAGAGTGACTCTTCGCAGATGCTGCATACCGGTAATCTGCGGCTGGGCAATATCCTGTTCCATGTAGGGATTCTGGGTCTGTTCTTTGGTCATCTGGTCGGTTTGCTGACCCCAGTCATTGTGTGGGACACGCTGGGCATCACCCACAGTTTCAAGCAAATGATCGCCATCGTCGCTGGTGGCATCTTTGGCACGCTGTGCATGCTGGGCCTGCTGATCTTGTTGCACCGCCGCCTTACCGATGCACGCATTTCTGCGGTCACAAAAACAGGGGACAAGGTCTTGCTGTTATGGATATTCGTGACGTTGGGTCTGGGCTTGTCGACGATTTTTGAATCGGCGAATCATAGCGATGGTCACATGATGGTCTTGCTGATGACCTGGGCGCAACACATCGTCACTTTCAAGGGTGATGCTGCCGAGTTCATCGTTGCTGCACCCTTGCTGTTCAAGTTGCATTTATTCATGGGTCTGAGTCTGTTCGTGATCTTCCCATTCACCCGCCTGGTGCATGTCTGGAGTGGTTTTGCTTCGGTGACTTATATCAGCCGCGCGTGGCAGTTGGTCAGGCCACGCTGATTATCCACAGATTCAATTAGCTTAGTAGGTTACGTTAGGGAGAACAATATGCCAGTCATAGTCAATGATTACGAACTGACAGACGCCGATATGGAGCAGGAGTTGCCGGCGCATCAGGATGCCGCAGATGCGATGAAAAGCGCCATGACCGCTCTGGTGTTGCGCCGTGTCTTGCTGGATGAGGCGCAGCATTTGGGTTTGCAACATGAAGACGACGATGCCAGTGTCGATGCCTTGCTGCAGCAAGAAGTCAAAGTGCCAACGCCGGGGCGTGAAGAATGTCTGCGTCAGTACCAGGCTTATCCAGACCGTTTCAAGGTCGGTGAACTGGCAGAGGCCAGCCATATCATGTTCCAGGTGACGCCGGGTGTAGACCTGGATGCCTTGCGCAAACATGCTTCTGTGGTATTGGCAGATTTACTCGAAAATCCGTCCCTGTTTGCAGAATGTGCAAAAGCAAATTCAAATTGCCCATCCAGTGAAGTAGGCGGCAGCCTGGGGCAGATAACGCGCGGTGCGACAGTGCCAGAGTTTGAGCAAGCTGTATTTGCGGCAGAGCCTGGGTGCATTATTCCCCAACTGGTGGAAACCCGCTTCGGCCTGCACATCATCCTGGTAGGCCGCAAGATGGATGGAAATTTACTGCCTTTCGACGACATAGAAAGCAATATCGCCAAGGCCATGCACCAGGCCAGCCACGATCACGCCATGCGCCAGTATCTGCAATTATTGGTGGGGCGTGCAAGGATTTCTGGCATAGATATACAAGGCGCAGATACGCCGCTAGTTCAATAATCAGGAAAATAAATCATGTCGCAAGCAATAAAAAAACTCGTGCTTCAGCACACAGAATGTGATGAGCAGTTGAATCGCTGTGAAGCTGCTTTGCACAAGGGTGATATGGCAGCAGCCCAAAGGAATTTTCGCTTATTCAGTGAGCATCTGAATAGCCATTTCACCTTGGAAGAAGACAAGCTTTTCCCCGCTTTGGAAAAAGCAACCGGTATGCTGCATGGCCCTACGGTAGTCATGCGTGCCGAGCATGCAGAAATCCGTAATTTACGTGATGAAGCAAGCGCTGCCATAGTAGCCGGGCATGCAGACCAGGCACTGGCTGTGCTGGATACGCTGAATGTCTTGATACAGCAACACAATGTCAAGGAAGAGAATATCCTGTATCCCATGTGTGGCGGCAGAATTCCCAATCTGGAAGAAGTGCTGGGTATGGGTAGTACTTGCTGCGGTGCCTGTTCTTGCGCCTAGAGTGTCCTATCAGTTACACGCTTGAGCAATACTTTGATTGCCATCAATGGCTGGCGTAAAAATTCTTAGCTACGAGCTGTCTCCTTCGCCAGCCACTATCTTTGGCTGTCTATTGCCTGCGCCCTGGATGGGTGTGTTGACGGGCCTGCTATTGGCATTTGGCCCGCAGCAAGGGTTACCAGACCGGTTTTCACCTTTGACTCTGGCGCTGACTCACTGCCTGGTACTGGGAATGCTGGCCCCCATCATGATAGGCGCGCTGTTCCAATTAATGCCGGTGGTGGCAGGACAAGCGGTAGCAGGCGCGCGCAAGATAACGCCTTTTGTGGCACTTGGCTCGGCCTTGATTGCGGCTGGCCTTAGTCTGGGATTTTTGCAGGGTATCACTGCAGGATTTATTTTTGCAGGCGTCCTGGCTGCAATGCTGTACGGCGCAGTCACACTGGCTTTGCTGACAGCGGCATGCAAGCTCGTGGTCGTTGATAGCACCACCCGTACCTTGCGGTGGATACCTCTGGCGTTCTTGCTGGTCGTGGCGCTGGGTATCAGCCTGGCAGGTAATTTTGCCGGTTGGTGGCAACTAGATGTCATGTACTTGCTGGAATTGCACGTGGGCTGGGGATTGTCAGGCTGGATCGCGACGCTGGTAGTGGGTATAGCATCGACAACGGTACCCATGTTCTGGCAAACAAAACGCCCGTCAGCATATTGGCAAAAGGCATTGCCGGGTGTGCTGTGGCTACCCTTGTTATTGGCATTCTGGCCAGTGCTGCAACAGTTTGCTTTGTTATTGGCTTGTCTGGTGATGTTCCTGTTAGCCTCAATTGCTTTCGTAACAGTCTGGCGTGCCAAACGCCGTTTTGATCCGGCCTGGGGTTTATGGCTGGTATGTACTGCAAGCTATATGCTCGCAGCTCTGCTGGCAGCCTTGCCAGCTGTACTCAAACATGTTGGTGGATTTACTTTGCCGGACTTTATCTCGCTGGCATTGCCCTGGTGGATAGCTGTGCTGGTACTGGTTGGTGGCGCGGTATTACCGGTCAATGCGATGCTGGGCAAGATTATTCCATTCCTTGTGTTCATGCATTTGAGAAGACAGACGCCAATGGGGCAGCGCGTGCCTACCATGCAAGCAATATTGCCGCCGCAGCGCCTGTTATGGCAAGCGCGTGCTGTATTGTTTGCATTTGCTTTACTGATGTTATTGCCGCTGGTTCCAGCCTGGCTTGCTACAGTGGCAGGACTTGCCTTTTCCATATCCCAGGGCTATCTGGGCAGTCTGCTGATCATGTGCTTACTGCGTTACCGGCATGAATTGAAAGCCGTGTTTCTGGCTAAATAAATCATTCATATAGGTCGAAAGAACTATCTCCCTTTAGCTTGGCGGCGAATTGTGCTGTCGCAAGTCTCCGACCACAATGCAGGTATGGAAACTCCTGCCCCTCCTTCAAGCACAATTGCAACTGCGCCAGCCCTGGTAGACCGCTTTGGCCGCCGGGTCAGTTATTTGCGCCTGTCGGTCACTGATCGTTGCGATTTGCGTTGCAGTTATTGCATGCCCAAAGGTTTTTCAGGCTTTGAAGAGCCCGAGAACTGGCTGCGTTTTGATGAAGTCACACGTGTTGTTGCAGCATTTGCTCGCATGGGTGTAGGGCGTGTGCGTCTGACGGGTGGCGAGCCTCTGTTACGCCGTGGCTTGCCGCAACTGGTGGCACAGTTATCCGGCTTGCCAGGTCTGAAAGATATTTCGCTTTCCACTAATGCGACACAATTGCACAAGCATGCACAAGTCTTGCACGATGCAGGCGTGCGTCGCATCAATGTCAGCCTGGATAGCCTGGACCGGGCCTGTACAGAAAAAATCACAGGACGCGACAGTTTCGACAGCATCATGGCTGGACTGCAGGCTGGCAAGCAAGCGGGGTTCGACCCCATCAAACTGAACATGGTCGTCATGCGTGGCATCAACGATCATGAAATCATGCGCATGGCGCAATTCTGTTTTGAAGAAGGTTTTATCCTGCGCCTGATCGAAGCCATGCCCGTGGGCGAGACAGGTCGCAACAGCCAGTATATGGATATAGGCCCTATACGAGATCAATTGGTCAGCCGGTTTGATTTAGTTCCCGCAGCGGCAGAACTGGGCGGTGGCCCAGCTCGTTACTGGACCACGGGTGACAGCAAAGGCACGATAGGTTTCATCTCACCCATCAGTCAGCACTTTTGTGCCACCTGCAACCGGGTACGTTTGTCGGTAGATGGCACCTTATATATGTGTCTGGGGCAGGAAGAAAAGTTTGAACTGCGCCCCTTGCTGCGCGCCGGTATCAGTGATGCAGAGTTGGAGAGTGCCATACGGTTAGCGATAGAATTAAAGCCAGAGCGCCATGAATTCAAGGAACAGCCGCATAAAATCATCCGCTTCATGTCGCAAACGGGCGGTTAGCAGAATGATGGAGTAAAGAATGGAAGTCAGAAATATTCAGCAATTCATAGAAGGGTTCCAGCGCTTTCAAAGCAAATATTTCGCAGGTGAAGACAAGTTGTTTGAAAAGCTGAATCACGGCCAGAATCCCACCACCTTATTGATAGGTTGTTGCGATTCGCGGGTAGACCCGGCTCTGTTGCTCGATTGCGACCCTGGCGATATTTTTGTGATTCGCAATGTCGCCAACCTGGTGCCACCCTGCAATGAATCAGCACAACAACATGGCGTGAGTGCCGCCATACAATTTGCCGTCGAGGCACTGAATGTAAAGCGCATTATCGTCATGGGCCATGAAAAATGTGGTGGCATACGGGCGCTGATGCAGGGTTACCAGCCTAGCCGCAAGATAGATTTCATCGGTCGATGGATGAAGATAGTGGAGCCAGTCAAGCAGCAAGTGCTGCAGCAACTGGCGAATTGTTCAGGACCGGAACAGATACGTGCCTGCGAATTGGGCGCTATCATCAACTCATTGAATAATTTGCGCAGTTTCCCCTGGATATCCGAGCGTGAAGCCAGAGGCGACATTGCCTTGCATGGCTGGTATTTTGATATGAGCAAGGGTGCCTTGCTGGCCTATTCAGAACGTTCTGACACGTTTTTACCCATGGTATGCCCTCTGAACATTGCCAGCAAGGCCGTCATAAAAGAAGTCTCTTATAGCGAACCATGAAGAATGCTCTGCAATGCGCCTATACTAGCTCTGACACCAGTCCTGACTCGTCTGACACATACCAGCTAAAGTACCCATCATGAACCCTATATCAGGCCCACACCATACCTTGCCAGTAGGCAAGCGCCTGACTTTCAGGATACTACTGACGACGCTGATCGGTCTGGGCCTTACGCTGGCGGCAGTTGGCTATACCTTGTTGCTGTCATGGCAACTTGAGGGCGGCGGTGCTGCAATCAATGAAGCAGGCAGTCTGCGCATGCGTTCTTACAGATTGGCGATGGAACTTGAACATGATCAGGTCGCCATGAAAATAGAGCACGAACTTGAAGACTTCAATCGCACCTTGAACGACTTGCAAACTGGCGACGCCAAACGGCCTCTGTTTTTGCCTGCCTCCAAGCTTGTTCGTGAGCAAATGCTCTTGGTTCAAAATGAATGGCAACAGCATATACAGGTCAATGCGCGCAAAGTGTTGATTGAGAATAATCCGCAAAATAAGCAGGCAGCACTGGTTTTGTACAGAAAAGAACTACCTGTTTTTGTGGAGAGCATCAATAAACTGGTATCTCTGGTCGAAGTTGAACTTGCAGAAAAAACCACCTGGTTGCGCTTATGTCAGACCGTCCTGATTTTCATGTCACTGGCGGCCAGCATCGCATTGCTGTATTTGCTCTACCTGTGGATAGTCGGTCCGGTGACGCGCATGCAAGCGGGTATCGCACGCATGTCCAAGGACGATTTGAGCGTGCGTCTGCCAATTGAAACTGAAGATGAGTTTGGCGTTCTGGCGCAGGCCTTCAACCAGATGGCTGACCATGTACAAAGCGTGCACCGCACTTTGGAAGAACGCGTTGCAGAAAAAACCGCCAGGCTGCAAGACCAGAATCATGAGATCAGTACCCTGTATGAAATTGCCGGTTTCCTGGCGGGGCCGCATGCGATAGAAGAATTATGTCGTGGGTTCTTGCACAGGATAATGCAGAGAATAGAAGCTGACGGTGGCACGGTACGCATACTCGATAACCTCAGCGATAACCTGCATATCACGGTGCATGAAGGTATCTCGGAACAAATGATAGAAGAGGAACATTGCATCAAGAAGGATGATTGCCTGTGCGGTGCAGCTACTCATCAGGGCATTATCATTGTCAGGGATTTCCGCAAGATGGACCAGCAACGCCGTTACCGCTGCCAGGAAGAAGGATTTTTCTCATTGGCGGTTTTCCAGATACTGGCGCGCGAGCAAGTCATAGGCAGTTTCTCTTTGCATTTTTCCAAGGAACGTGACATCACCAGCGAAGAACGACGCCTGCTGGAGACACTGGGTAAAAACCTGGGTATCGCCATTGAAAACCAGCGGCTCATCGCCAGAGAAAAAGAATTTGCCGTATCAAATGAACGCAATCTGTTGGCGCAAGGTTTGCATGACAGCATTGCACAGGGCTTGAATTTCCTGAACCTGCAAGTACAGATGCTGGAAGATTCTCTGAGTCGTAATGACGTAGAAGAAATCAAGGATATCACCCCCATGCTACGTGCCGGAGTACAGGAAAGCTATGAAGACGTGCGGGAGCTATTGCTTAATTTCCGCACCCGTTTGCAAGACAGTAACCTGGAATCTGAAATGCGCAATGTCGTCGGCAAATTCCAGCGTCAGACTGGTGTGCATGGTGAGATTGAGTTTGTCGGCAACGGCGCACCACTTGCACCTGAACAGCAATTACAAGTGCTATTCATTTTGCAAGAAGCTTTATCGAATGTGCGCAAGCATGCGCAAGCCAGCGAAGTCAGGGTCAAGGTGCAGAATGAACGGGATTTTTCCCTGACCGTGACGGATGATGGCGAAGGCTTCAATATGGACAAAGTCCACGAAAAAGGTGAAGCGCATGTAGGCCTGCGCATCATGCAGGAAAGAGCAGAACGGCTGGCCGCCAAATTCGATATCAAAAGCCAGGTTGGTGAAGGCACCACCATAGCGCTGGAATTATTGCGGCAAGAACGTCTGGTAGCATAAGCTCATTTTATAAGTATCAGAAAACACGGAATATCAATGCCTATCAAGATTTTACTGGTGGATGACCACACTCTTTTTCGCAGTGGCATGCGCTTATTGTTACAGCGCAATCCAGAGTTTGAAGTGGTCGGTGAAGCCGTGGATGGTCTGGAAGGCGTCAAGCGGGCCAAGCAACTGCGTCCCGATGTCGTCTTGATGGACTTGAACATGCCAGGTTTGTCCGGTCTGGAAGCCATGCAACTCATCGTTGAAGATTTGCCAGATACTGCAGTGCTCATGCTGACCGTTTCCGAAGAAGCCGAGGATTTAACGACTGCATTAAAGAATGGTGCACGCGGTTATTTATTGAAAAATATAGAAGCGGACTATCTGACGCAGGCCATTAAACGTGCAGCCGCAGGTGAGCCTGTGATTGCCGAATCCATGACAGCCAAGCTGGTCATGCAATTTCGCTCAGGACTTAACCAGAACAATATTCCAAAAAAAGAAAAACTGACCCCCAGGGAACGCGAAACCATGGTCTGTGTGGCGCGTGGTGAAAGCAATAAAGAAATTGCCCGCAATCTGGATGTGGCAGAAAGCACAGTCAAAATCCATGTGCAAAATATTTTGAAAAAACTGAATCTGACCAGCCGTGTGCAAATTGCTGTGTATGCAGTCGAACATGGCATGGATAAAAATTAAAAACCCCAACGCTCATTATCCATTTGCAGCAGCGACCTAGTCCTCCCGGCGTATAGGCATATCAGCACATCACTTCTACACTTGATCTCAATCAGTTTGCCGGAGATCTGTGATGACGAAAATAAATTTATTGGGCCTGCTACAAAATCATGCCTTGTTCCGCCATATTTCGCAGGCAGATGTCAGCGAACTGCAAAAAGAAGTGGTCAAGCTGGAGCTGGATAAAGGCGAGATGCTGTTTCGTAAAGGTGATATGGCAGAAGCCACCTACATCGTGGTTTTTGGCCTGGTCAAGCTATGCCTGCCTTCATCGCAAGGTAATGATAAAGTCCTCGAACTGATACGCGGCGGACAAAGCCTGGGTGAAGCCATGATGTTCCTGGATGAACCCTACCCCTTCTATGCAGAAGCCCTGGAAAACACGCTACTGCTGAAAATCCCCCGTCATGCCCTGTTGCAATTGCTGGACCGTTCACCGTCGATATCCCGGCAAATGCTGGCAGGCTTGTCTTATCGCCTGCTGGGTTTTATCCGCAATGTAGAACGCTACTCCCTGCAAAATGCCACCCAGAGAGTAATCGATTATCTTTTGCAGCTATCCGCCTTGCAGCATAGCAATGACATCCGTCTTGAACTCAAAAAACACCTGGTCGCCTCACTGCTGAATTTATCGCCAGAAACCTTGTCGCGAGTCTTGCATCAGTTAATGGATGAGCATTTGATCAAGGTATGTGGTGCCAGCATACATATAGCATCCGAAGAAGCACTCAAGTCTTATCAGAAAAATGTCCATGCCCTGGCTTAAGGCATGAAGGGATGGCGATTTCTTGACCCAGCACAATGACCTTGCGAATAATTTTCATTACCATCTGATGCATGAAACCTATAGATCTGGTGGCTCCTGCCGGTAGTCTGCTTGCCCTGAAGGCAGCGGTAGATAAAGGGGCAAATGCGGTATACCTTGGTTTGCGCAACGCCACCAATGCACGCAATTTTGGCGGCCTTAACTTTGCCGACCATGACATACGGCATGGTGTTGCCTATGCCCATGCGCGGGGTCGGCAAATTCTTTTTGCCATCAATACCTATCCGCAGGCACGCGCCATCGCTGAATGGCGGGCAGCAATTGATACTGCGGTACAAATGGGTGCAGACGCGGTGATACTGGCTGACCCTGGCTTGATGGCCTATGCTTGCGACCGTTACCCTGATTTACGCCTGCACTTGTCGGTGCAGGGGTCGGCAAGTACTTTGGATGCAATCGAACTCATGCGCGAGCAATTTGCCATCAAACGCGCCATATTACCCCGTGTTCTGACCTTGTCAGAGATAGAAAAAATCATCCGCCAGACCAGTGTAGAAATCGAAGTCTTTGGCTTTGGAAGCCTGTGTGTCATGGCCGAAGGACGCTGCCTTTTGTCCAGCTATGTCACGGGTGATTCACCGAACAACAAAGGTGTTTGTTCGCCAGCCCATGCCGTGAGCTGGGAAGAAAAAGACCAGACCATGTATGCCCGGCTTGGCGGAACCCTGATAGACCGCTATGCACCAGGCGAAGCAGCCGGTTATCCGACTTTGTGCAAAGGACGTTTCGAAGTTGAAGGTGAAATAGATTATGCCCTGGAAGAACCAAGCAGCCTGAATGCAATAGGCTTGCTGCCCAAGCTCATCAATATGGGCGTAGCTGCCATCAAGATAGAAGGCCGCCAGCGCAGCCCCAACTACGTCAGCCAGGTTGTCGGTACCTTGCGCGCTGCACTGGATGCAGCACAACGCGACCCTGAACGTTATACACCCCGTACCGACTGGCAAGCCAGCCTGGCCCGCCATGCCGAAGGTGCACAGGTGACACAGGGTGCTTTTGACCGTCCATGGAAATGAATATGTCTGCCAGCTTACCGTCAACGAGACCTTTGCTTTCTCTCGCACCTTTGGCTTATTACTGGTCAAAGCAAGATACCTTGAGTTTCTATGTCGGTGCCATGCAATTGCCAGTCGACATTGTCTATCTGGGTGAAGTCATTTGTTCGCGCCGTCATCTGATGAAACTGGATGACTGGCTGGCCCTGGGAAAAGAATTGCGTGCCGCTGGTAAGCAAGTAGTGCTGTCCAGTCTGACCCTGATAGACAGTGAGGCTGACAGGCGCAATATGCACCGGATGATAGAGCGCGCCTGTGCCGAGGATTTTTTGGTCGAGGCCAATGATTTCAGCGCCGTGCGTGCCATGCAGGGCAAGGCCTTTGTCGCTGGCCCGCATTTAAACATCTACCATACAGACACGCTGGCATGGCTGGCCAGTCTGGGTGCCAGCCGGTTTTTACCACCGATAGAGATGGGTCGCGATGACCTGGCGGCCTTACAACTGCAACGCGCCGAGCGGATGCTGCAGATGCAGACTGAAGTGCAAGTATGGGGGCGTCTTGCATTAGCGTTTTCTTCTCGCTGCTTCACTGCCCGGCATCACCGCTTGCGCAAGGACAGTTGTGAATTTCGCTGTGAACAATATCCCGACGGTTTGCCTTTGGCAACCCGCGATGGCAAGGATTTTTTAACCATCAACGGTATACAGACCCAGAGCGCCAGTTGCCTGGACCTGGGTGCGCAATTGCCAGAACTGGCGGCCATGCAGGTAGATATTTTGCGCCTGCAACCGCAGGCACAAGGCATGGCAGAAGTGATCGCTGCATTTAACAGCGCCAGGACTATGAGTACGGGTGCAAGTGTCAGTGAAACATTGTTGCCACCACATGCACGGCGCAGCAATGGCTACTGGACAGATAAGCCAGGCATGCAATGGTTGGCTGGCGAACAGATCAGCTAACAAGGATGATATAAAATGGATTTGAGTAATTTTCGTTTTCCTAAAAGCGTACAAACTCTGGGCAGCTATTTGCCAGTGCAGTTGGCCAATGCACCCTTGATGCTGATACTGGAACTGGCCAGGCGCCGTGCCCTGCTGATAGCACCTGAGAGCCTGTATGGTAAAAGTTTTCGTATCAAGGTAGAAGACCTGGGCTTGTCACTTTGTTTTTATTGCGACCAGGGCAAATTCAAGCCGCTTTCATCTCTGCCCCAGCCAGATGTCAGCCTTTCTTCCTGCGCCATGGATTTTTTAAAACTGGCGACTGGTCAGGAAGATGCAGATACCCTGTTCTTCCGCCGCCGTTTAAAGATGGAAGGTGACACCAAACTTGGCATCGCCGTCAAATACTGGATCGATGCCAGCGAGCGTCCCGCATGGCTAGGCCAGTTCGCCCGGCGCTTCATGCACGCAGGTGAGGCCATGTGATGAAAACAGATCAACTGCCACTAGTGTATGCCTGCTCGGGATGTTCCAGTGTTGCGCAACTGGCTAATGACTGCGCAGTCCGGCTGGACCGTGAACAGAAGGCGCAAATGTCTTGCATCAGTGGCGTTGGTGGTGGCGTGGTCAGCCTGGTCAGGCTTGCACAATCTGGCAGGCCCATACTCGCGCTGGACGGCTGTGCGCTGGCTTGCGTCAAAGCCTGCCTGCAACAAGCTGGTGTTGTTCCTGATGTTCATCTGGTGCTCAATCAGCAAGGAGCACGCAAGCGTTTCCATGCAGATGCCACTGACGATGAGACGCAGCAAATCTGGCAGTTGGTTGAATATGCATTACAGCCATTGTGTGCCGTTGAGCCACATGACTGATGGCTGGCTTATATTTTTGCGGCCGCTTCTGAGGCCCGCTTACCTACCGGATCAATGATCATGAAACGTCTTGCAACTGCCCCTCACAGACTGTATTTCTTTCTCGGTGCGGTGTCTGTCCTCATCCTGTTTTTATGGTGGTGGCTGCAACTACAGCATCCGCAAACGATGGCCATACCTTTGCACGCCTTGTTGATGCCACTTGGTGTTTTCCCTTTGTTCATTTTGGGTTTTACTTTTACTGCGGGGCCGAAATGGTTATCAGTCAGCGCAAAGGACGATTTTTTCCTGCTGCATGGTGCCACCTATTTTTGCGGCCTGCTACTGGCCATGCTGGCTGCCAGCCTGGGCTTGCCCGCTTTGCGCAGCTCAGGTTTTTCCCTCATGTTATGCGCCTGGCTGGCGGTGACCTGGCGCTGGGGCAATTTGATACTACGCAGCACAGTAGCAGATAAAAAGCATGCAACAGCTATCTTCCTTGCCATGTGCGGTGGTGCATGTGCCTTGGTAGCGACCCTGCTGTGGAGTAGTGGCTGGCCTGGGGCGTGGATAATCGCACGACAATTCGCCTTCTTTGGGTTTTTACTTCCCGTGTTTTTGACTGTCTGTCACCGCATGCTGCCATTTTTTAGCGGTAACGTGCTCAAACCCTATGTCATCTGGCGGCCCTACTGGCTGCTGGCCGCGTGGTTAAGCGGCTGCGCACTGCTGGTACTAAGCGGCAGCATGCAATGGAGCATGCTGGAAGCAATCACGGCAACAGCCATGAGCCTGAGCTTCATGTATACCTCCTGGCGCTGGGGCTTGTTACGCAGTCTGGCAAATCGCATGCTGGCAATGTTGCACTTCTCGTTTGCCTGGCTTGCCATCGTATTCGCGCTACAGGCTGCGAGTGCATTTGGCATGGCAGTAGGATCAGCTCCAGTGCATGCCCTGGCCCTGGGCTTCATGGGCACCATGCTGGTTGGCTTTGTCAGCAGGGTCTCTTACGGCCACAGCGGGCGGCCCTTGCAGGTATCAAATTTCTTATGGTGCATATACCTGGGTTTACATCTTGCAGCCTTGCTGCGCATCCTGGCCAGCCTGCTTTCATTGAATATACTCATCACCGCTTCCGCAACAGCCTGGCTTGCCCTGCTGGCATGCTGGATTGCCATGATGCTGCCCGTCTATCTGAATGCGCGAGCAGATGGTCAACCTGATTAAAGCAGGGCTCTGTCGCATTAGCGGATCCTGCCGAGCAGACCAAGTAGATTGAGGATTTTTAATAATGGACAAATCGATATGCTCGACTTCAAAGGATCGCGTTTCCCAATCGACGTGATCCTGGTATGCATCCGCTGGAATGTGGCTTGCCCGTTGCCCTACCGACACCTGGAGGAAATGATGGAAGAGCATGGTGTCTCGGTTGACAAGTAGTCGATCAAACTATGGACAATCCGTTTCCTGCCGATTTTCGAGACGATCGCCTGCAAACACAAATGCCCGGTTGACGGCAGCTGGCACATGAATGAGAGGCGACCAAAAATTTTGAATAAAAATCGGTAAAACGAAAAGTTCAAAGTTAGATGGTTTTTTTAGTTCAAAAACTAATCTCTTACAAAAAGGTAAGTCGTTGATATTTAAAATTATTGAGTTCAAAGTTAAATGAACATCGACATCAGCATGAGTCGATTTTCATTTAACTCTGATTTTTTCACTTAACTCTGCACTCCTTGACGATCTTAAGTGTTCACAATCCAGCATCAACTAACATAGCGCCCGCTTTAACAAGATTGATGCCCCGGTTAATGCGCTATAGGGTGCATCGATGACGTAACTGGGGATATTCGACATATAGCTACTGAGACGCCCTTTACTCTCAAACCTCTTCCGGAATGAAGATTCATTAAAATAACTCCCAAGTTTAGGAACAATTCCACCGCCGATAAATACACCTCCCCGGGCACCAAGAGTTATTGCAAGATTGCCAGCGACACAACCGAGCATGCCGCAAAACATATCCAAGGTGTCTTTTGCCAAACGGTCGCTACCATTTAACCCTGCTTCAGAGATGCTTGCCGCATTCAACGGAGTGGCTGCCAAGCCTCTTGTTGCAGCGAGAGCCCGATATAGTGTTTCGATACCCGGCCCTGACAATACCCGCTCGGCAGAAACGTGGGGGTATTCTCTTTGAATATATAAAACGACCTCTGCTTCTTCAAAGCCAACCGATGGCAAGGTGCTATGTCCTCCTTCTCCTTCTATACAGACATACTCATCACCACAGGGGAACAATGACGCTACCCCCAATCCAGTACCTGGACCAATCAATGCGATGGGCGCGTTGACTTGCGTGCATCCACTCCCAATCTGGCGATATTCATCTGCTTGCAATGACGGTACCGCTGTGGCAAGCGCCCTGAAATCATTGACCACTAAAAGCTGGTCGAGTCTGGTGGCAATACGTAATTCTTCAATCGAGAATTCCCAGTTACAGTTGGTCATGCGCACGAGGTCACCCAAAACTGGATTAGCAATGCCGATGCAGGCATTCCGCACAATAACATCTGGAAAAAACTGCAGGTATTTCTGCAGCGCAGCTTGCAAACTGGGATAGTCTGCGCAAGACAACACCATAATGTCTTCGGGCTTGCTTTCGGCAGACTTGATAAGCGCAAACCGCACATTGGTCCCTCCTACATCTCCAACCAGGCTGGGATAATATTGAACGGATTGAGAATTCATTTCATTTTACTTTCTGTAAAAAATTTCTCTGACACACACCATTTTTAATAGCTATCGAAAATTTCATGCGCTCGTCTATTTTTTTTGCCAGCATGTTTTCCCTCTCTCATCTTTGATGAAGTAAAAAACAGCTCAGGGTTCAAAGACTTAAGGATTTATTTTCCTGAAGCTACATTTCAATTCTCCCGTCTTACAAAAATTCTTCTTGCCAGAATCCTCTCTCAAGATATGGACATCAGCTGGCAACTTCCAGATCTTTAGAACGCCTTTATCATGGCTCCATCCGTCGCCACTGATGCTGGCTTGATTCTGTATATTCGTTCGGTAGTAGATTCCTCCTGGTGGAATATCGATTCCGCCAGAAACTTTCAAGATGAGCTCTTTATTTGTTTTACTTAAGTGGTAACCCAAAAGTCCGTAACTTGTGCGCAAGTCTGTAATTGCGATGCCGTCACCGAGCAGCCAGGTGTCCGGTACCCCCGCAGCCAATGTGATACTTTTGTTTCGTTCTTCCTCAAGAGTGAACACATCTAAAAATGAGCGGATATAATCAGAAGAAATCCATGCGTGAGGCATATCGCCAATAAATCGCTCTTTGCGATACTCTCTTCCTACAACTTCTGCCCATTGGTTCCAGCCAGCTGGTCGCAGATCTTTGTAAAAATAGCTCAGTGCTGACTGAGCACGGTCAGGAAAACCAAGCCGTACAAAAGTACTCACGGTCCGCAATTCATAGGGAGTGTAAGCATCCCAATTTTTATCTGAATCCCGGCGCAAGACGAAATTTTTCCAGTAACGATCAAAGGTATTTCGCAGGATTTCTGGTTCTATGATGTTGCCTGCATCTGCAGGGGATAGAGCAATCGTGGCGGAAGTGGGATCAAAATCACCTAGCTCGGCGGCACCTGGTATAAAGTCTATGGCATGCAACTTTGTACTGAAGGTAATTGATCGTTTTAAATCGGCCTCAAACGCGTTGCGCCCCTGTGTTATTTTAAGTACTTGCTCTTTTTTTCCAAGGATGCTTGCGATGTTCACAGCATCTTTATAACCGCGCAATGCCCAAAAATCATCCCAGTATGAGTGCATGGGTTTGGCGGAATAGCCTTCATGACTAATTGATGCGGGCATAAGTCCGTAGTATGGTGTTCCCTCATTTTTCTTACTCTGTTCACTCGCACGTAGTTGTTCCATGTAAGCGAAGGACTGCTCAACATGTGGCCACAAACGTGTTAGTTGTTCTGTATCCCTGGAATAGCGATAAAGTTCAGCAATACTAAAAATGAGCTGTCCATGGCTGTCGTTTTCAGGGACCGGGTCAGCACCTCGTTGATCAACACAACAAGGTACCTTGCCATTTGCGAATTGAAAACGTGAATACCATTCTACAAAGGCACTTGCCGTTTCTTTATGCCCCAAACGGAGCAAGCCTTCGGTCATCATTGCGCCATCACGTATCCAGGATCTTGCATAGGAACGTGTACCAGGCTGCAAGGCGGGCCCGGCCCTGGAGATCAAGATATGTGACAACGCACTGCGCATCACATTGAACTGCGATTGCTGACTTACTGGAAGACGTATCTTCACCCGATTCAAAGATTCTTTCCATTCAGAGATGGTCAACTCTCTCAATGTCGAAAAATGCGCCTCAGCCGATTTCATGGCCAGCGGGGTTTCCTCCAGCACTCCGGTCATTGGTAGCGCCAGGATAATTGATTTACTCTCACCAGCTGCCAAGCTCAGGGAATAAAGCAAGGCACCAGACGCACGCCCACTTTTGTCATGTGACGCCAGTACTTCTGGTAGCTCAGTTGCCTCAACAAGCCGCTCAGAAATTTGACCTGCATCAAAGCTACTTGAAAAAAAATTCGTCGGCTTACTCAGGCTGCGAACTCCCAGAGCCCCATTAACAAAGACATCTGGTTTTTTCCATTCAAGATGCTTGATGTCGCTGCTTCCACCTATTGTATTTAAAAATTGTGCAGGGGGATTAACTTGAAAAGGCCGAATTGCCAAAACCAAAGTCCGGGTAACCGGATTGCGGCTGAGATTTTGCAAGGTGTAACGCGCCAGTATCTGGGATTGCGAGGGAGTACCAGTCGCGAAACTGGAGATTTCCAGCATCAGCTCTTTGGTCTTCCATCTAACGCTGGGCAGGGGCAAGTAACCGTCCTGCAAGCTTTGCGATACTTTCACGTCTGCCCATGTCAATACGGATTTGCCATCCAGAATGAAGGGTTCAACAGAGAAACCGCCTTTGCTGGCTTCAATTGTGCCATCTTCGCCAAAGAGACCAGAAGCCTGGCCACCATTGATACCCAGTATGGTCCAATAAGTTTGTTCCCCCATGAAGCCCCGGGGATAGAGACCACGCTTGCCATTTTTTGCAACTGCTTGAATGAATGCATTTGTGCTGCTACCAAATGCCAGGTCTTTGAACTCAATATTTTTAAGAACATAATGATTCTCCGGCCCATCCTGTAAAACTACGCGCAAGAAACGGGCTTCTGACTCTGGAAGATCCAGTGGATCATCTCCACCGTTACCGTCAAGAACTTGGCGTACAGTTCGCCAGGTCTGCCCATCGTCAGACAATTTTATCGAG
>JAZJXP010000112.1:0-16666 GCA_040390835.1 Pseudomonadota bacterium | reverse complement strand
GTATTGACTTGCGAAATACTTGCCTTCCCAATGCAAGATGACTCCACCAAATTCCCTGCTGTTTTTAAAATCGACAGTCAAGGTTTGTGATTTATTGTGATCACTGCGCCATCCGCTCGCACTCTTATTATCCAGAATATGTTGAGCACCGCGAGAATCTGAACTCGCATTAACATCAGGAACTGAAATCTGATTTTGTTTTACATCAATTTCCTGGAAGCGTAATTGACTAAAGCAGACAGAACCTTTACCGCCATCCTTGCCAGCAGCAATCACCAACTCTATTTTCTCTATATGTCGCAAACCTTGATCTTGCGCTGGCCCCCAGGCAAATTCAATGTGACGTTTTTTAATCCGGAAATTTTGCCATTCCGATGGAGGTAAAAAATCAACTTTGTTTTGCCACCAGACATTCTCTCCAGAAGCATCAAGCAATTTGATCTGCAGATGATTACGTCCGCCATTCCCTTTTATTTTCAGATCAAAAGCAAACTGTTGAGGAAAATCGATAGGCATCATGCGGCTGGCCGACGCATAGCCGGAAACACCATTGAAATCATAATCAATGCACATGGCTTTAGTGCCGCCTGCATCTTCGGCAATTGTGCGCAAATTAGCTTTTACCTGATCCGTTGCCTGTATTTTCCATTCATCCGGCGTATCAAAGCCATCCAGCAAACGCGGCATACTGTTGCCAGCATAGGCAAGCTGCTGACAGATGAAAAATAGAAAACAGCAAGTCAATAATGTGCGTGCAACTGCAAATCTATTCTTCACTTGACAGCTCCCATCATCAAGCCGCTGATATAAAACCGTTGCAAAACAAGGAACAAGAGTAATACAGGCAAAATCGTAACGACAGCACCAGCCATCATCAATTCACTATCCTGCACATGCTCTCTTGAGAGTGCGGAGAGTGCGACAGGTAAGGTGTGCAATGCACTGTCGGTTAAGACGATCAGCGGCCACATGAAATCATTCCAGCTACCCAGAAATGTGAAGATGGCCAGGGTTGCCAACACTGGCTTAAGTATCGGCAAGACTATCCTGACAAAGATCAACAGTTCTCCGGCACCGTCCATACGGGCAGCTTCGAGCAAGTCATCAGGAATAGTTCTGGCGTACTGTCGTACTAAAAAAATCCCGAAAATTCCCGCCATGCCTGGAATCACGACACCCGCATAGGTATTCACAAGCCCCATATTTTTAAGAAGCAAAAACAGGGGTAACATTGCTACCTGGCCAGGGATAACCAGTGCACTCAGCAGCAGTTTAAAAATCCGATCACGTCCGGCGAAGTGCAACTTTGCAAATGCGTATCCAGCAGAGACATTGAAGACCAATGAAATGCTTGTTGTGAGTGCGGCCAACAGAAAGCTATTAATAAAAAATCCCCCCATTCCGCCGCGGGTAAACAATACTTTATAGTTATACAGACTTGCATTTTCTGGCACTATCGGCGGCGGGAAATTGCCAGACTCTCCAGGGCTCATCAGTGAAACTGATACCATCCAAAGCAAAGGGGCCATACTTAGAAATGCGATACCAGTCAACAGACTATTGACGATCACGGCGTGAGTAGAATTCACCCAGAGCAGCTTTCTCCGGACATGTATCACACGCTTCATACAGCCTCCTTCCTGTCAGATATGCTTAACAAGATTTTCGTTATCGTGGCCATCAAGATGAAAAGGATGAAGGCAACTGCCGATGCCGAGCCCAGATTCCACCACTTGAAACCCTGGTCATACATTAAATACAAAACGCTGTAAGTGCTTTGCAAAGGGCCGCCTTGAGTCATCACATAGGGTTCTGCAAACATTTGAAAATATCCTGCCAAGGTCATGATGCCCACCATCAGCATGGTAGGTTTGAGCATCGCCAGTGTGATGAATCTGAATTGTTGCCAATGCGATGCACCATCTATGCGCGCCGCTTCATACAAATCTTCTGGAATACTTTGGAGAGCCGCCAGGAATATAATCATGTTGTAGCCAAAATTTTTCCAGACTGCGAAAATAATTATTGTGGGCATCGCCCAGTTCGGATCACCCAACCAGTCAATCGGCGAGATGCCTGTGTAGCTGAGGAAGTAATTGACCAGGCCATAGCGCATATGAAACAAATAACGCCAGATGACGGCAACTGCCACAACAGTGGTCACAACTGGTGCAAACATGGCGGTACGAAAGAATGGTTTGGCTACCGCTAATTTTGAATGCAGCAACATGGCAGTACCAAGTGACATCGCCATCGACAAAGGAACGCCAACAACAACAAAATACAGCGTGTTGCTCAACGATTTCCAAAATAATGGAAGCTGCAGAATGTCTGTATAGTTTTTGAACCATATGAACCGCAAGTTGCGCAAATCAGCCAGTGCGTAAAGATCAAAATCGGTCAGACTCAATATAAATCCCACTACGACCGGACAGACAAAAAATATACCTATCACTATCAAAGCAGGACAAACAAAGATCCAGGCCGCAAAATTCTTTTTCATCCTATTGCTCCAGCGCTATGGTTTTTGAACGACATGTTGCTCTAACATCCAGCGTCGTTTTTCCAGCCACCCGTCGACTGTCGCATCCAATTCATTTTGGTAGTCTTTAACGTCAAACTTGAGATTTTTTTCCTGCGCAAACACGATCTTACTTGCCGTCAGTTGCATCTCATTGACGATGCGCTCCCATTGCGGCACCTTGGGCGCTGCTTTGACGCGGTCTAACTGATCACGAAATGCCTTTGCATGAATGTCCTTAGCCAGACTGGTATCTTGCCAAATGCTACGACGTGGCGGCATATTGCCAGTCAACTCATGAAAGCGTAACTGAATATCAGTTCTCGACAAATACTCTATCAATGCCCAGGCTTCTTTTTTGTGCTTAGCATTATTAAATATAACCATGCTGGCGCCGCCCGCAGTTGAAGCTGAAGGGCCGTTTGGGCCCGGTAAAGCGGCGGTCGACCAGGCATCTTTGAGATGGGCCGGCATACGGCGTTTGAATTCGCCGACATTCCAGGGGCCAGAAATGTAAAATACAAAGCTGCCCTTAGCGAATTCGTCCCATACATTGGAAATTTGATTATTACTCAAATTGCGTGCGTAACCCTTGGAAAAAATTTCCGTATAAAAAGCCAGGCTGGAACTGAATCCTGGCCCAGAGAAATTGGCATAACGCGCGTCATCACGCAATAACTCGCCGGGCTGCTGCAAGCTCAAAGCCAATAATGGCTCGAACTCATTCACTGGCAGCAATATGCCCATGCGAGCCCCGTCCCATTTTTTAGAAATGGCTGCAAACATCTTGCGCCATTCATCCCATGTGGCAGGAGGGTGATCATATCCAGCTTGCTCAAGCAAATCCCGGCGATAAAACAGCAAGCGCGTATCTATGTACCACGGGACTCCAAACAACTCACTGCCAAGGCGATTGGTTTCAAGTATGCCGTTAAAAAAATCATCTAATTTAACGGTGTCTGATTTTTCCGCATAAGGAGTAAGTGCTTCGAGCGCATTCAATGCGCCCATTTCCGGAATCCATGAGTTGCCTATCTGTGCCATGTCGGGCAAGGCGTCGCCTGCATAAGCAGTCAACAGCTTTTCATGTGCAGCAGACCACGGTAATTGTTCCAGTTTTACTTTGATGCCTGGATGGGTACGTTCAAATTCAGGCAGTAGCTGTGAAACAAACTCGCCTTCACTGCCCATGACCCAAAACGTCAATACCGTTTTAGCATCACTACAGGAAGATATGCATATACAAAAGATCACTCCACAAAAAGCCGTACCAATCAATCTCACTACACGTTGATAATTGCCAAATAAAAAAAATAATGGCTGTGTGACTTTTTGGAAAAGATGATCAATCATTGGTGCAACTCGCTCTCAGGTCACGGCAGCTTACTTTTGACAGCCAGCCACCAGCAAAACCAGCCCGCCGCAATCCGCGCACGATATAGGGGTTTTTTCGCATCGTACGCCACACAAATTCATTTCTATGATTGGCGATCATAGCTAAAATTGGCCCCTGGTCAATACCGATATAGTCACTTGCAACCCATCCTACTCCTTTGACAAAACGACCATCGGTCAAGCTCGCTTTATCGTCAGTGAAACTTGGATTGATTGCATCCAGAAAACCATACCTGGAATACAGGGTAGCACCATATCGCCTATGTAATTCTTGCGCTGCAGGGATGACAATTTCAGGAGCGAATGGCAGTGAGGCAATTGCGGCAGTTGGCGCGATAGTGCCGTCATCAAAGGTGTCCCGGATTGCAGCGCCACGAGCAGAGTAGTCGCGAAAGGTTTTTTTCACACCGGCATAATCATAGGTCACCATTGAGCCAGGCCCGTCGCTCGCAGTCAGCCCCCAGATATTGCTGCTGTAGTCTTTCCATTTTCCAGGATTGGCTATCGCATAGCTTCTTTGTGCATAAGTAGCGCGGCGACTATTTTCAAAATAATCGATCCCTTTTTTTTGCATGAAATCATCTCTGATGCCGCGAAAATCAACCCAGACATGCGAATATTGGTGTCCAAACATCGGCGCAAAACCAAGATGTTCTTGCCCCATATAGCTACCCCAGGTCTGCCCATATTGCTGACTCCACTCTTTCCAGGATTTTGGATCTATTGCTTTTTCTTCCGGCGCACCCAGGGCTAAAATGTACACAATCATGGCTTCGTTATACCCTACCCAATCATGCGCAATAAATCCATGCTCAGGATCAAATCCCATGCTGATCAAAGAGGAATGCTGTTGTGCCCATTTCCAGTCTATGCGCCCGTAAATGGAATCTACCAGCCGTCTGATTTCAATATCCCTGGCGTCGTCACTATCAAAATATGACTGCACAAATAGCATGCCCGCCACGAGCAGGCTGGTGTCTACGGTCGACAACTCGGTTGTATCTTGCCGCAAGCCGGTTCTGGTATCAAGGAAGTGATAAAAGAAACCCTTGTATCCCGTTACACCCGACTTCGCAGGCCCTTGCGGTGCGTCGTGAAAAAATTTCAGCGTCGTCAGTACCCGCTCTCGGGCCTGATCACGAGTAATATATCCACGCTCAACGCCAATTGGGTAGGAAGTCAGCGCAAATCCGATTGCAGCAACACTGGCAAAGGTTTTTTCTGGATTCGGATAACGATCCGGCGTCAGGCCGTTTTGTGGATTTGTCGTCTCCCAGAAAAAATTGAAAGTGCGTCGTTCAATATCATCAAATAATGGTGGCAATGCTTGCGAAGACTTCGCTTGAACTGGTGCATTTGCGATCTTTGCATTGGCATTGTCCTTATATTTTTGCTCGGCAAAAACTGTATCATTGAGACAAAAAGACAGCCACATGCACGCAAACAAGCCTGGGATAGATAAGGTGCTTTTTTTCATCATTTAGTGTCGGGAATATATGACTGGTCTGTCTGGATAAAATCGAGTTTGACCCGTCAAAAACAAATATCTTTTCGTTTTTGACGGGCTTTATCAGATTAAAATAAATAACGAACACTCAATTTTACTGTCCGCATTGGCCCTGCCAGACCGTTATATTTCCCTAAATTGACATTGTCCCCGCCCAGGTAATTTTGAGGATTACCAGGACCGCCGCCCCAGTCGTCAGCGCCACCATAATTCACTGTGTTAAGCAAGTTGGCCACATCAAGTCTGAATATCACCTTGCCTATACCCAGCGTCATATTTTTTGCCAAACCGAAATCTAGTTGACGGAATGAAGATCCGTCGCCTTTTACGGAAACGCAATTGTTAAAGCCCTTGGAGCAGTCTGTGAGTCTGTGCGGCAGACCAGAGCCGAGTGTCAGTTTTCCTGACATCATCAAACCCCATGGCAGCAAGTTGTCTGAGAATGCGGACGCTACCAGACGATGACGCTCCAGGTCTTTGGATGGGTTCCATCCGGATGTAGATCGGCCATAGGTCCAGTTAAAAATATCGTTGGTCCACTCTTTATTGGTTGTCTGCCCATCGCTGAAAGTATACGTTACACCTGCGGCCCAACCTGAGGCAGAGGTATAAGGTTTATCCATTTTTAAATAGACTGTAGTCGTCTTTGCCTCGGAAATGAAGTCGCCGAGAATTAAAGTGCCAAATCCAGGAACTGATCCCCACAACGGGTCGATAGGGCTTTGCGTCCCCCAGCCGCCATTGGTGTCACGATTGCCCCCATACCAGTTGAATTGATTCTTGCTGTGAGAATAGGTTGCCCCCACTTCCCCATTCCAGGCACCTAAGGCCTGACGCAAGCCGATACTTAACTGGTCAGTGAATGGCATCTTGTAGTCATTTTTTACCAACCAGATTTCACCGCCTGCTTGCATATTGTGTTGCAACTCGTCCAAAGCATGATTTGCCAGTGTGCGGTCATATGAACGACCAATACCACCAAAAATGACTCTGCTGCGGTCACCTGTTACGTCATACGAAAAACCTAAACGGGGGGCAATGGCCCTGGCAAAAGGCTTACGATTACCACTGCTGATAAAGCCACTGATGTCTACCCCGCCTTTGGCCAAAGACTGCGCATAAGTCTGGCCCAATGGCGCGCCGTCGCGTGGATCTTGTTTATTGAAAATGGCAGACCTGTCTGCTGGTGTGACGTAACTGTTATTGAGCATATTGGTCTCATAGTCCCAACGCACACCCAGATTAAGCTCCAGTTGTTTTGATACCTGCCAGTCATCTTGCAAATAGAGTCCAAACTGGTTATCTCTATATTTGACAGCAACTGGTGCCAACCCCTTATCTATCTGAAAATAGTTTTCTGCAGGATAGTCTGACGACAAACCAACAATCGCGTCGCCTGTCTTGTTGTTGATGAGTTTGTTAACTACGTCAACTGAACGAGACGTTCCCGATAATTCAATATCAACGGCTTTGAATTTCGCACCACCTTTGACACTATGGCCCTGCCAGCCGTTGTATGTTAAATCATCTTGAAAAAGCAAACCACTTTGACGGCGATATTGCGCATCTGGTGAGCCACCTGTCCAGATCACTTCACGTTTGCCATCCAGAGTGTTGGTTGGTGAAACAAAGTATTTGGTCAAAGGATCATTGCTACTCGAGCGCGGGTTGAACACATAGTTTTCGTAGCCGACGCGTGCTTCATTTTGAAATTGATTATTCGTCCAGGTGTGCTTGATGTCTAACCTGGTTTCGTCGTTAATACGTTCCTTGTCGTTGCCAGGCGCACTCAGACCATAATTTTCAGCCACGAGATCTTTTTCCCGACGGATGCGGGCGCTGATTTCCATTCTCTGACTGTCACTTATTTCCAGATCAATCTTGCCAAACAAAAGGTCTTCATTAAAAACCTGGTTACGCGAACCTTGCATGCTGTAGAAACTTGCTGCCTGCCCAGCATTTGGCAAAATTGCAGAAACGTTTGCCAAACTCACATTACGAGGCGTCTCTATACGCTTTCCCTCGTACGATAAAAAGTAATGTGCAACATCTTCCTTTATCGCGCCACCGATGCTCACACCGTATTGGTTTTGCTTATAGGCAGCACGATCATTGCCTTGTGCACGATTTTCTTTTTCAAATGGGCTATAGGCCGAAAATTTGTCACTCGTCTGGTCAAAAAAGAGCTCACCATGGAATTGATTTGTACCAGACTTGGTGACGGCTGTAATGGCTGCGCTACTGACCTGATCAAACTCAGCTTTGTAGTTTTGTGAAATTACCTTGTATTCTGCTAGCGCAGACTGCGGAAATGGATTTCCTCTGCTGGCATCCAAACCAGTAACTCCACCCCGTAAAATGTAGTTTTTCTGGCTGACGCCGTCGATAAATACATTCACATTATCCTGATTTTGCGCACCGCTTTGTATTTTGCCTATACCCGATGCATCTGTATCAAAACGAACACCAGGCGCCAGATCAGCAAAGGCCAAGAAATTACGGCTCATTTGTGGCAAATTTTCAATTTGCTTGCGCGAAACACTGGTATTGACTTCGGAGCTTTTCACCTCATTCCGGCTAAGGCCTCCGACAATATAAATTTTTTCGATTTTTTCATCCTGCTTGCCACTGGCCCCCTCCATTGCCAGGTCAAGTGCCGCAGTTTGCCCCAGGCTCACCGTAACCAGACTTGAAGCTACTTTGCCGTCGGCTACATGTAGTTCATATGTCCCTGGTGCCAAGCCAACAAGAACATAGCGCCCGTCCGGATCGGTAATTCCCTTGTAACGCGCCCCCGTTGCGGTATTAACCGCAACTATAGATATGTTGGCTGTTGCTGGCGATCCGCTTTGCGTGATCTGCCCTCTGATGGTGGCAGTGCTCAACTGAGCCATGGCTGGCTCTGCAAACAACATACCGATAGCTACTGCAAATGCTATGCGCTTGAAAGTATTTTTTTTTGTCATGGTGTCTCCTGAAGTATACCTAAATGTGAAAATGTAAACGGTTACATTTTTTTACAAACCCTTTCTGTTTTGTACAACATCACTTACTGTGAAACTTATCTGCTTACGGGCTTATGGGCTTTTAGCCCCACAAGAACTTCGAATGACCAATTCGGTGCGCAAAATATGAGGCTCAATATTTTGATCACCGTTTTGTGTCTGGACGTCTTCTATGATGGCAACCAAACTCTGAAACGCCAGGCTTCCCATTTCTGAAATACGCACTCGTACAGTAGTCAACGGTGGCGAAATAAATCGCGAGGTTGGAATATCATCATAACCAACCAGGGCAATATCATCAGGCACTTTCAAACCGGCATCTGTCAATGTCGACAGACAACCAATCGCCATCATGTCATTTGCAGCAAAAATTGCGTCCGGGCGCGAGCGCATGGAAATAACCTGGGCCCCGACTTTCCACCCCGACTCTTCTGTAAAGTCGCCCAGCCATATTTGCTCCTTGGATTTTGGTAAAAACTCCTTCAAAGCATCCCGGTATCCGCGCAATCTTTCCTGAGCCTCGAAGTTTTTTTCCGGGCCGGCTATCATCGCAATTTGTTTATGTCCCTGCCTGACCAAATGCCGCATCATGCTGTAGGCGCCTCCATAATTATCAACAATAAACGACGGCAACTTACTGTCTGCAATGCGCGTATTCATTAGTACGGTTGGCAACCTCAACGGTAACTTACTTGTCAAAAATTCTGAATTCAAATGCGGCGACATGACCAGCAGGCCATCCACCCTGCCTGCCATGGACTTAATCGCTGCTTCAGCCTCGTACACATCGCCGTGCGAACTCGACACCAGTAAATGAAATGCCTTTCCTCTTGCTGCCTGATCAATTCCACGGATTAATTCTGAAAAGAATTCTCCATGCAAATCTGGCAGCAATACGCCTATTGTTTCTGTCTTGCGAGTGATCAAGCTCCGTGCTGCATTTGAGGGTACAAAACGCAGTTGTGCTGCGATATTTGTTATCCTGAGTGCAGTCTCAGGCTTGACCTTTGCGTCGCCATTCAAAGTTCTTGACACGGTAGCCGTCGACACCTTTGCCAGACGGGCGATATCTCTGATCGTTGTCACTTACTCTGCTCCACTGCGCGCGCCTTGCTTGTTTTCTCTTTTACGTTTTTCACTTCCTACTCCGGTTACTATCTGGTAAGACATATCGTTGTATCACGCAAGAAAGTAACCGTTTTCATTTTTTTTGTAAACCTATAACATTACAGAGCTAATCGCGATACATAGTTCCGGGCAACATCGGCCCCATAGAAAGGCATGGGCAAATTTAACACATCCCCTCTACTTGCCACCACCTGCGAGTAGTACCATGCACTTTCCTTTGGGGTTCGTTCTTGCGTTTCAAAATTCACGTGCACTAGTCCAAATCGTTTAGAGAATCCTAATGACCATTCAAGATTATCCATAAACGACCAGGCAAAATACCCTTTTAAATTGACCCCATTTTCGATGGCAACATGCATTTCCCGAAGATGCTTGTACAAGTAATTGATGCGCAATGGATCAACTACCCGGCCGTTTTCTGCGGCAGGTGGATCATAAAATGCCGATCCATTTTCTGTCACATATTGTGGTATGTTGCCATAGCGGTTTTTCACCCAAAGCAAGATCTCACTTAAGCCTTCAGGAAAGACTTCCCAGCCGGTCTCGGTATATGTGGCGCCAGTTTGTTTTACATAGGCAACCTTCACTGGCCATGCCGCCTCTGCATGTTCAAATACGCCACGGGTGTAATAGTTAATGCCGACGAAATCTATGGGTTGGCTAATGAGCTCAAAATCTTCTGACGGCCAACTTGGCCATGCTTCACCAAAGATCTCAGACATCTCGTCAGGATACTTTCCAAGAAAGACAGGGTCCAGGTATTGCCTGTTGAAATAAGCCTCTGTCCGTGCCATCGCAGCCAAATCTTCTGGTCTATTCGTTGCTGCATACTTGGGTTCCAGGTTAACTACGATACCTATTTCATTCTTTCCGCAAGCGCGATACCTTTGTACCGCAGCGCCATGCGCACGCAAGAGATTGTGGGATGCTATCGGGGCCTCAAATAAATTCCTGTGACCGGGCGCAAGGGCTCCATGCAAATAGCCCCCGTCAGTGACCACCCACGGCTCGTTGAGCGTCGCCCACAATTTGACTCTGTCGTCCAGCTTATTGAACATCACCTCTGCATAGTCGGCAAACCAGTCAGCGATATCACGATTTAGCCAGCCACCCTGATCATCCAGAGCTGCGGGTAAATCCCAATGGTAGAGTGTCGCATTTGGCGCAATCCCATTTTCCAGCAGGCAATCCACCAGGCGATCATAAAAACCAATCCCCTTTTCGTTCACCGCTCCTCGCCCAGCCGGCATGACACGCGCCCAATTGATGCTAAAGCGGTACCCTTGCATACCCAAGGTCCGCATCAGTTGTATGTCGCTTTCGTAGCGATTGTAATGATCGCAAGCGACATCGCCATTATCTCCGTTGACCATCATTCCTTTAGTACGTGTGAATCGCTGCCATATGCTTGGCCCGGCACCATCAGCCAAAGGTGATCCTTCAATCTGATATGCTGATGTTGCACTACCCCAAATAAAGTCTTCTGGAAATTTAATTTTTGAGTTCATATTTGGTATTGATTCCTCTTACGTTGGATCTGGATAGCGATTAATGTAAACGATTACATTTTATATTGTGAAATAATTTTTTGTATACTTTTTTAAACACCACAACTTAATCTCAAATGGAAAACAACAAAAAGTACGGCGCATAAATACAGATCAAGCTCAAAAACTTGCACAAATAACACGGCGTTGTATATAAAAATCAAATACTTTAAGAGGACCAATCCCTGAACATGCTCCACCACGCCTGGCACGCATTGTGTCAGCATGGGCAAGGATTCACTGGTGGACAGGATCGATGGCCAAGCAGGTCTGCTGCGCTTCCCTCCGTGAAGTCCCTAGTTTTCCTGCCAATTAAACTCGAATGGAAATCATCTGATTTTGCTAATATACAGATTTTCATACTGAAATGTAAACGATTACATGATATCTTTAGTCAAAGAAAATACAAGTAAAAATTTAGTTCATTCACGTGAGCGTGCAAAACAACAGGATGGAGACAATGATTAAAGTGAAGCTAAAGCAGGTGAATAAATTTTATTCAAATCAACATTGCGCGGTCGAAGCAGCTAATTTCGACATCTATGACAAAGAACTCCTGGTACTCGTCGGGCCTTCAGGCTGTGGCAAGTCCACCTTGTTAAGAATGATTGCGGGGCTTGAATCAGTTTCTTCTGGAACGATAGAAATTGACGGCAAAATTATCAATGACGTAGACGCAAAAGACCGGGATATTGCCATGGTATTTCAAAGCTATGCCCTCTATCCGCACATGAGCGTCGCAGAAAATCTCGCCTTCAGTTTGCAGTTGCGCAAACTGTCAAAAGCAGAAATCAAAGACCGGGTGGAAAGTACGGCTAACACCTTGGGCCTTCATGAACTGCTGGAGAGACGCCCGGCGCAATTGTCTGGAGGGCAGCGGCAACGTGTCGCATTGGGACGTGCCCTGATCCGGAAACCGTCAATCTTTTTACTCGACGAGCCACTTTCAAATCTTGATGCAAAACTGAGAATGTCCATGCGTATGGAGATCGCCCGCCTCCACAGAGACTCTGATGCAACCATGATCTATGTTACCCATGACCAGATTGAAGCAATGACCTTGGGCCAGCGTATCGTCGTTTTCCAAGGTGGGAAAATTCAGCAGATAGATACGCCTTTGCGCTTGTATGCAAAACCTTGCAACATGTTCGTTGCAGGCTTTCTGGGAAGTCCATCCATGAACTTCTTCCACGGCAAATTGGCAGAAGAGATCAATAGCACGTCGAAATTTTCGCTCATTCTGGATAGCGCTCGCCTGCCCCTGCCTTGCCAGCCAGGACAAGTTGAATCCCTGAAGTACTTCTTGAGCCAAAAGATCATAGTCGGTATCCGCCCTGAAGATCTGCTGCTCAAGCAGCAGACACAACTGGGCAGAATTTACCAATCATTTTGCCTCAATCTCGAAGCAATAGAACCTGTAGGAAATGAAATATTTCTTCATTTGCGATTCGCCGGCCAAGAAGTAATCGCGCGCGTTCCACCAGACTTTACTCCTGCTATCGGGCAAGATGTCACTCTCTATTACGCTGCCGAAAAACTGCATTTTTTTGAAGCAGAACATCCTTCACTTCGTATAGACGATCACCTTGCAGATCAAAATACTGTGCCTATGCACTGAACGGGAGTTAAAAAAGTATCCATCGAATGCATCGATTGAAACGTCAATGCCTTATTCGGCTACGGGATAGCCGCCCACTTTTTTGTATACCCGTATCCAGTCGATATCCAGCGATTGCGGAAACGCGCTCTGGTCAATACCATGTCTGCCGGCCCATGGTCCACCAATGGCAAGATTCAACAAAATATGCGCAGGTGCTGCGTCGGTGCCGTCGTTATCGTAAATCCAGCGATATGTGCGCTGATACAATAATTGTCCGTCCACATAGATGGTGACATCAGTAGGAGTCCATTCCAGTCCCACAGTATGGAAACCGCTGGTCAAATCAAATGGGGCATAATAGTTGTTCCACTGTTTGTCAAAGCGCGGTCCAATCGCCAGCAAAGCACTGGGAATGCGCCCATCGTGAGTGACGACGCCACTATGCAGCATATTCTTGAATACGGGATTGGGATTGTCCTCTACACCATTCACAACAAACTCGAAGATGTCTATCTCTGGCCCCCAGTACAGTTTGCCATCAGATGGCCGTATCCCCGAGTTGAGCCAGAAAGCAGGAAAAACCCCTTTGCCTTTTGGCATACGTACACTCGCCTCAAAGTAGCCATACTTGGTTTCCCATTTCGAACGTATCATGCCGGACTCGTAGGCATTTCCAACCGCTCTGGCAGTCAGTGACAACATACCGTCATGCATGACATGGTTGTTGTTGTCACGGTAGCGCTGGTTTTCTTCCTTGAGATGATCAAGTTTGCCATTTTCGTAAATATAGCGAGTCTCCCAACGATCTCGGTTTAATGCGGTGCCATTGAATTCGTCATTGAAAACAAGTCCATAGCCAGCAGGCACATAGGATGCCCCTTTATTCATGATGGGTTGCCATAGAGTCCCAGCGATACTTGCAGCACATATTTGCATCGCGACCAGACCAAGTAAAATCCGTTTCATTGTTGCCTCGCATTGAAGAATTGATACGTCAGAGTGTAATTTCTTGTTCTTTAGTTTCTTGGATTTGCAAACAAATTCGAAACCCTTTCCATCATGTGCAGCGACTTCCTTGGCTTCCCAAGGTCAGCAGTAGTCATCGGAGCTTTCGTCTGCAATCATGTGGACTGACAAGTTTGTACAGTTGATATTGCTGAAGTATCGCGCATCATTGCACCAACAAGCTTCTTGATGCGCGACACCATCTTTCATTTAACAGTACGCCACTCTTGCCGGGTGCAGGCAGAGGGTGCAGCCAGGACTATCGTCGGGAACGCAATCCTGGCTAAGTCAACCAGCTCTACTGGGAAGCTGCACTAGAAGCACTAGCACCAGTAAGTGCATTGGCAGGCAATTCAATGAAGTAGGCATCCGTGTGGATACTTCCGGAACCCCAGTTTGAATTGAAGATTATCTTGGTAAAGTCTCGGTTGACACTTGCGACCGGTGCAGTTACATCGACAGTGTATTTGCTACGATGGAAGGCAAGGTTATAAATGCGGGGATTCGCTTTGAGTTCAATTGCCATTATTCGTTCATCGAACCAGCGTGCCTTCGTGCTGGCTTGCGTGCTCAAGACGAACCAGCCTGGTTTATTGAATCCGCGACCAGAGAAATGCATCGCATTCGTGCCACCTTCATAGGAATTTATACCCAGGTTGGTACGTTGACCGGTACGCAAGTTGTACATGAAAACGTCACCCTCATGATTTTCACTTGGCCAAGGATAGGACACAGGGTCGACACCAACAAATACGTCATCGCCATTGGCATCAATAGCAAGATCGTAGTGCGTGGTATACTTGACTATCTGCTTGCTGGTACTAAAGTCTCGCGAGAAGGCTACTGTATTGACTGGATCAAAATTGGAGATCACGCAATAATTACCGCTCGGGCTCATGCTGACATGGTCTGGCCTGTTGGTATAGTCGCGCGTCCCGGTGATGACGTCATTGGTGCGGTCCCAGGTGAACAAGCCGCGCATCTGTCCAGCTTTGTCGATCAGCATATAGCAATAATAACGGCCATCTTTCGAGGGTGAACCCTCTGACATGGTGGTCATCGCGTCTGCATCTGGCCAACGCGCTTTCAGACGGGCAGACAGATCTGCGACCACTTTTAAATCTGCAGTCTCCACATTGAATTCATACAGCTTCATGCCTGCGCCGTAGGCCTGTGTATAGGTTAGCAGATTGGGGTTTTTTGCATCCCACTGGACTTCGGACCTATCTGACGCCGGATGAGGGCTAAGCAATGGCGGGGCCAGCTTCTTGATCAGTTTTTGTGTTTTCGCGTCATAGACGTTCCAGAAACCGTCGTTCTGCAACAACAGGTACTTGCTGCTGTCCGCGTTAAATGCCTGCACCCGGCTGTATGCATGGAAGGCACGCTCATTCAAACCATCGGCAATATAGTCGCTGGCGCGCAGCAAACAAGTTTTATAGCTGGGCTCGCCTAAGGCAATGCCACGGCCAGGTTTAGCCAGCGCCGGAATCACCATATTATCGGTTCTTGTTGTATTGAGTGCGAAGTTCGGTATGCCGCCATAGTATGTAGCGCAAGCCTGGCTCAAGCCTGTGACGGGTGGCGTGTCTGGCGCAGTGACCTTGATTTGACATTGCTTTTGCGCGCCAGGCGCAGGATCTCCAAAAGTGCCGTCACCACAGTACACTGAGCCAGCGTTCATTTGTTTTTCTACCCAACGCGTCCCCTGGCCATAACGGACGATTTGTGGTGCGCTCAATGCAAAACGCTGATACTGGTTTGCGACCTTGGTCCATACAGGTTCAGCCGGTGCAGCACTTACCAGCATGTCCTGCGGGTTAGTGGCGGCTGCGTTTGATGCCAACAGCATTCCTGCACTGTCAACTTGCCCCAAGTCTGGGGGAGCCGCAGGTGGTGTACCGTTACTACTTGTACCGCCGCCATCACCGCAGGCGGTAAGAGAAATTGCAGCTAAGGTGCTTAGAGCAATAAGCGAACATCTCAGTTTTGAATTCACTGGAAAATCCTTTCTATGCGTCGTAGTGGAGTTGCCACAGGCGGCCAGAAACAAGCGGAAGACTATGGCTAACAGGATTATTTCTTTATCGAAATTTTTCTTGAAGCACAAAATATAATTGTCTGCGCATCAAGAATTCCAAAATGTAAACGTTTACATTTTTAAAAGCAATGCAAATTGCAAAATGATATAAATTGTCAAAATTACTTTCATATCAGCAACAATTGCCCACCATAAATACACGCCCGTTCGTTTGCCAGCTGAATTGATCCTGTCGGGATGATCCACCTTCCACTGCCTGGAAAGGTCTACACCCGTCGTCGAAAGGCACACGGGTAAAATTTTCAGGAAGCGACTGTAAGGTGATAAATGGCCCATTTTCCACAACCAGCGAACTCTTGGCTGGGTTCTGATTCTGGCAAGTGGAGCCTCTGGCTGAGGCTATTGAATGCATGAAACGCTGTCCCAATTCCATGCTCGAAAATTCTGAGATCGAGATACGGCAAGTGTTTGAGGCAGAAGATTTCGGCGCTACACTCACCGCGAATTACGCCAGCAGAAAGACAGATTGCGCGAGATAGTTACTGACAAGAACTGAGAGCGATTGCTTGCATAGTAAAAAAATATCTTTAGTCGATAGATACCGATAATTCGGGTTTCTTTAGCTTTTTTGACTGGTTTAGCTGCGCAGATAAATTAAGGCAATTCTCATAAAGTATTGATATGACAATCACAATTTGTAGCAATATTGGTGCAATTGCCGAAGCAGCTTGCGTCAAAGATATTGGGAAAACCTGAGTCGAAGAGATTTTCTTGTTGATTTGCACTGTAAATTGCTCCACGTTTAGCACACAATCCTAATTATCTTAGCAAGGAGGAGTCAGGAGTGATTGACGTGATATAGCTAGGGAATCTCTGATTAAGTAAACGTAACCTGATTCAGAAACGTTAATAGAAGC
>JAZJXP010000111.1:0-38373 GCA_040390835.1 Pseudomonadota bacterium | reverse complement strand
TCACTACGCTGTAAATTCTCCTATTTCTTTGTCCTGATTTACTTGACCACTACATCGTACAAAATTTAAGAAAGAATTGGCATCACATGAGTTGACCGCTCAAAATATTCCTTATGGGTTGTTGGCTTTTGATGGTGGTTTATTGAGTCCGTCATCCATAGCTTATAACAAAAAGGAACGTCCGCTGAATCCACTCTGGTTTCGCACCTATTTAATTCCGAGAACCCCTGATGCAAGAAAAAATTTGACCCAGGTTTTGCGTGAATATATTGCAGAGCGCGGAATATTCTTTATCAAGCCATTTGATGATGAGAAATTGCTCAACACAGATTGGCAGGAGCGCTTTCTCGGCGGTGATGAGCATGAAGACGCAGTGCTTTTCAGGAATATGTACGGAGGAGCTGAGTCAGCTCACAAAGACAGTATTCAGATAGCGATGCTAGAAAATGTATTGGTGGAGTTGGAAAAAGGGAACCCGCTTGATTTTCTTTCTACGAGTCCGAATCTTGATGATTTTTCCTTTCAAATTTCATATCCATACTCGGTAGTAAATTACTTGAAGGATTACGATGCCATGAATCGCGGGCAACGTCATAATGATCTCGTGAATGCCTTGCGTGCACATTTGGTTCGGCGACTGGAGTGGCCGGTCTTCATACAATCCGCGCGTGCAGGTAGAGAGACAGCGATCGAACGATTTAAAAAAAGGGCCGAAGCCACCAGCCGGATTGTTGAAATTTAATGCCGTTGAGGAAATGGACTTGTTTTTGCAATCTATGCAGGAAAAATATCCCAGCTATTGGCAGAGTTCCTGGGACGATGTTTGGCGCAATTCATTCTCCAGTTAACTTGTTACCCATTGGGGCGCGTAATTGAAAAAAGAAGCAATTGAAATATCACCATCGGCATATTTTTCGATACGGTGTAAGTTAATGCTGAAAAGGAGTAATGAGAAGTATGGATATACACCAAAGAAATTTTAAACAGGGAAATAACATGCGCAGGATATTTGCTTTTTTATTCATTACCTTGTGCACCTGCCTGAGTGCAATACCAGCCAAAGCCAGTAAATTATCAGACGAGGGTGCTGCCTATAAGCGTGATCTGATCAAGGCAATTAAACAGGCCGATAAGATAGTCGTGACAGAACACTCTGATCAGTATGATTTTTTCGAGGTCAAGACGCACACATTCCAACAGCAGGAACAGCTCGTTTACCAAACTGTGATATTGAGCCCGCAAGACGTGGTCAATTTTAAGCGGCTGGTCAAGGCCGTGCCTGACAGAACACAGTATGTGAGTGCTGCCTGTATTTTTGTCGCACATCACACCATCAAATTCTATGCCCAAGATGAATTGCTGAGCACTTTACCGATCTGCTTCAAGTGTGGTGCGCAAGAATGGGATGGTACCAAGCATGCGCCACCTCAGGAGATTGTCGGAGGATTGCGTAAATTTATCACGGCAATTGGTTTGCATCCTGAAATGAAGTGGCGGCAACTTGCAGATGAGCGACTGAAAAAAGATGGATTACCATCTGGGTCAGATTAATTTATAATATGCAGATACGATGGCCATTTTGGCTGGTTACTTATTTCCCCTCTAAATCATCTTCGCCACATGTGAAATTCAAAATGAAAATTTGAACCAGCTCAACTTAGAGCTGGTTTGTCCAAGAGAGGTGCCTGACCAAACTGCTTGCATGCGTGATTGCGCTGTGATGCATGTTTGTGAGTATGCGCCGTCCTTAGATTTTTCATTTTATGTTCACATGCCATCAGTTAATCCTGTCATAGACAAGGCTGCGGTCAAGCCGCCTGTCGTTCAATCCGTCAAATCACTATTAATCAGCCTGCTGCGTCAGCCAGAGGGCATTGCAGCTTTGCTGAGTGATGAAGTCGATGGTGTGGTGCAACCTGTTTTGCGTCAGGTAGATTTGGCTGCGTTGCATACACTAGATGCGCGCTTATTTTCCTCTGCTGCAAGCTTGCTGGCAGATTGGCATAGCCTGGAAAATGCCACTGAATTGAGCAGCGTCTGGCCTGCATTTTGGCGGGTGTTCTGGATGACTGTGTCTGATTCTGCAAGTGCGGGTACGGTAGCCGTACCGCAAGTCAGAGTAGTAAAAAAGCCAGTTGCCACTGCGGCACATCCGCGCGCTTATCGGGGTACGAAATACCAGCCACCCAAACCAGCGCAGGCTGAACTTGATTTGTGTCGCTGGCTGGCAGATCCACGTTTACTGGATGCGTTTTTTGCACGGCATGATTTTACTGTGTTGCCTGTGCTGGATGCGCATGGGCTGGTGCTGCCCTTGGCAGCAGATACAGTGCCTGGCAGCGCTGCCTTGCATTTTCATCGCTGGCGCACACTTGCGCAAGAATTGCCAGTCTTGCCCGATGCCTTCCGTCGCAATTTCTTGTGGCAACTGCGTGTATGCAGTGCAGATCAGCAATTGGCCTGGCTGCAAATATGGCACCAGCACAACAGCTTGCATGGCGATGAAGTTTCACGTTCAGAAAAACTGGTGTTGCTGACGCGCTTGTGTGCGATGAATGCAGCGCAAACCCATGCTGCGGAACTGGCATTGCTGTTGCCTGAAAAGCGACAGAATATTTTCTTGCGTGTGCTGATGCGGGAAGCACAAGGTCAATTGTCGGTGCAGCAGATGAGCGCTGGCCAGCTTATGCGACTAAATGGTTTGACAGAAAATGACGCGCGCTTTGAAATTTATCTGGGCGGTATCTTGCGTAATCTGGGCAGGAAAGTGGGAATGGAATATGGCCTTGCGGGTGTCTTGTTGTTTGAGATGAGTGGTGAGCTTGAGCTAAGCGAGCATCAGATCGATACAATGGGCGAGTGTGCAGACGTACCCGTGGAGATGCTCATTCAAGCTTGCGACAGAGCCGGGCGTAGTTACTACATTTCGTTATGGCGAATGTGTGCGGACATGCAAGGTGTTGCAAAGCTATTGCGCGAAACTGATTGGATGGCGTTGACAAAAACTGTGGCAGATACCTTGATAGGTGTCATGCAAAATATAGTCTGGTGGGATGACGATGACTTGCGCTTGCGAAAATGGCCTGCTTATCTCAGCGTTTATCCACGCTTTCACGCCATGCTGGTCCAGCTACAAGGCGCTCGCCAAGAGAAGTTCGCAATGCTCTGGTATCAGTTGATTCAAGACTGGGACGATCCTGCTGGCTTGAGTGCTGCGGTGGATGATGCCTTGCCATTGATGCACATGCTTAGTCAAGCGCCGTATTCCGAGACTATTGTTTATGGTGGTGTATTGCCGAATTTGATCAGCTACTTACCGGCAGATATGCGCCATCACTTACCAGACTTGGGTACACAATTCTGGTCCTTGTTTGAACGTGCCTGCCGCCGTGAAAATGATAGCCGCCTGCTTGCCTATGGTATTGCCGGAATGGCTGAGCTGAGCCCGGCTTTACTGTGGCAAGGTTTGCAAAATGCCGCGCCGCGCTTGTTTCATACCTTGCGGCTGTTGGGCAGTCTGGAATATGAGCGCAGGCTACAATTCATGCGCGGACAAATGCAGACAGACTGGTTCGCTTGCGATTGGGCTGCGTTGGATCCGCAAACAGCGAGTCAAAAAATACTGGCATTGAGCAAATTGAGCAAGTTGGACAGCCCCTTGCCACGTCGCCTGCGCATGCACTTTGAAGGCGAGATTACGCTCAGTGAGATGCAGGTACAAAGGCATTGCAAGCTCACCTTGGCGCGCTTGCCCGCATTACGCTTGCGCGCACTGGAGCAGGCTATATGGCAAGACATGGATAAATCTTTTCAGTTACGCGAGCAATGTTCGTCTGCTTCTCATGCATTGCGGCTGCTGGCTGGTCTTGATAGCGACCCAAGCAGTAACCGTAAGGGCTTGCGGCATTTTTTGAAAGATGTAAAAGCAGGCAAGCCACTCAATTACCTTGATCATCCCCTCAACCTGGATTGGTATGCTGCGCATCCATGTGTCAACAAAACACTATGGCAAAAGGGTTTGCAAAAAGCGGCAATAATTGATGGCGCAACAGTGCAACTGGCGTTTGAGCAAGACCCGTTTGAAATTCTCAAACTGGGGACTTACGTCGGTTCTTGTTTGTCTGTCGGTGGGTTTTGTAATTATTCTGCCGTCGCTTGTCTGCTCGATGCCAACAAGCAAGTCATTTATGCGCGCAATGAAAAGGGCAGGGTGATTGCCAGGCAACTGGTGGCGATTGATGAAAAGGACAGGTTGTTTTGTTGCGACGTGTATCCCTATCAATGTTCGCCCGCCATGCAGGCTGCATTCAAATCCTATGATCAGGAATTGGCAGATTTGTTGGGTATAAAACTGTATCGTGAAGAGGCTGGCAGCAACTATGACGTCGTCACCGTCCTGGCGCAAGGCTGGTGGGACGATGGTCCTTGGATAGAAGAATGATTCTCAAGATGCAAGTGATTTCCTTCACTTCATGTATGATGTTTGTTTGACATTTTTGAAACGGCAAGTTAATGAATATTACGAGATCAGTTATCTGCTCTGGTTTTGCTGCTGTCATGATGATGTGCGCCAATGGGGCGTGGGCGGAGTCCGCACCTATCCAGGCGGCTGATGCGGCCAGTGCCAGCGGTGCAGCAACTACCTGCGCCACGCCAGGCAAAAATGGCTACGACAAGAATTGCAAGCGTTACCCGGATGCAGATACCTGGCCAACGACCTGTGATCAGGCGGCGACAAACATATTGGCCAAGCTGGATGAAGCCAGCAAGCAGCGTGTGCGCAATTCGACGTATGAAAATCTGATTCAGTTCCACATGGGATGGGGCATGGGAATACGCAATACTACTGGCCTGTGGCGCGGCAATGTGGCGCTGACGGATTCTTGCGCAGCACTCGATAATGATGGCGATCGCCATCCTGACCATATGTCCATGGTCATCATCCAGCAAATCTGGAAGAAACTGCATTAATTCCCAACTCTGCTGACAGGGGCGCAAGACGTGAAAACAAGACCGTACCAGATTTATTTTGTTTTTATGATTGGCCTGTTGGCAGGTGGTGTCGCGCTGGCACAAATCGATACGACGGCAGAGCCGGGCAGGCCCAGCTATGATCCGGCGACCGCTATGTGCATGCGTACCGATAAGGTCAATG
This sequence comes from Pseudomonadota bacterium, assembly GCA_040390835.1. GTDB lineage: Bacteria > Pseudomonadota > Gammaproteobacteria > Burkholderiales > Burkholderiaceae_D > Undibacterium. The sequence continues at coordinate 33,218 of JAZJXP010000111.1, read as the reverse complement.
AGAAAACTTGCCATCGCTATCCTGATGCTGAACTATGGCCTGCTGCTTGCGGTCTGGCGGTGACGCAGTTTTTGAGTAGCCTTGACGACAATGGCAGGCAGGGCTTGCGGGCAGTAAAATATCCAGACATTAAACACCTCACTGCACTGTGGGGCATGAGCATAAGGAATCGCTTTGGCTTGTGGCGCGGCAATGCTGCCCTGATCAGTTCTTGCCAGGCCATGCGTCCTGAGGCAAGCAGCTATCCCGAAGATATTTCACTGATCATCATTCAAGAGGCATGGAAACAATTGCAGTGAAATCGTAGCATTGGATTTTCTGCACCAGGTTTTCCGCAGTGAATCCCTGGTTTACAGGACATAAAATAAAGGAGCAAGCATGACAGCACCCATCAAAGAACTTCCAGAAATTTATATCGCGGTAGACGTCGAGGCAGATGGCCCTATACCTGGCCCGTATAGCATGATCTCTTTGGGCATGGCGGTGGCCGGGCATCCCGGGTTGACGTTTTATTCCGAGATCAAACCCATCTCTGACGAATTTGATCCCGCCGCACTGGCCGTTTCTGGTCTCGACAGGCAGTACCTGATAGACAATGCGCCAGATGCCGTCGTGGCGATACGCGCAGCTTATGACTGGGTGAATTCCCTGCGCAAGATAGGCAGGCCAGTTTTTTTGGCCGCACCGGCTGTGTGGGACGGCATGTTTGTACACTGGTACTTCATGCGGTTCATCGGTACCAGCCCCTTCGGTGCTACCGGATCAGGCGTGGATTTGCGTAGCTACTGGATGGGGCTTACAGGTTGCGAATGGGTGGAGAGCCGTAAAGGCAAAATCAAATACGCGCTCAATCTCGAAGGCTTGCCGCATACCCATCACGCAGGGGAAGATGCGGCAGAACTGGCGCAGGTGTTTACTGCAGTGTTGAAGAGCCGTCCAGCGAGCTTGCCGGAGTCATTGCCAGAATCGTTGCCAGATATCAAGGAATGAGTACTACTGATTACCTGCCGTGAACGCATACAACATGCAGCAACATATAACAACACCCAGCAACATGCATGCAGAATAAAGTGACTTTTACACAATTGAATGCTATCTTTCATTTGCTTTGTTTGTAAAAATGTCATCTCCCTGAAAAGGCGCATATCTACGGTAGAGTGTATTCATGCGTCGTGGATAAAAATGTCGATGATGTTGGCATTCCTGAGTCGCTCGCAAGCTGCCTGGATGCCATCATTTTCGGCAAACTTATTATCCATGACCTAGGGGTGCTTCAGTGCCATTGCGGCAGGCAAGGCAATCAACGGGCTGCACGGCAGCTGGGCTGGTTTTGCGTTAGTCCGATAAGTCGAATCAATTAAAAAGGATGTGATCATGTTCGGTAGCCAGGTCCTGGAAACAGCCATCGGTATAGCCTTGTTTTTTCTCGCTGTATCATTGTTCGTCACGGCCTTACAAGAGTTCATCGCTACCGCGCTGAAACTCAGGGCGAATACCCTGGCGTCTGGCATCAATGAGTTGCTGGAGCAAAAGAAAAATCTTGACCCAGTAATACAAGCCATCATGAATCATCCACGGGTGTCGCCGCTGGATGGCAAATTGTCGTATATCTGTTCGACCAGCTTTGCTGCGGCCACCATCCATGTGCTGGGTGGGATAGGGGACGCCTCAGCAGACCAGTTCAAGCAGCTTGAAATTGCCATAAGCAATTTACCTGCAGGTAATCTCAAAAGCGTATTGCAACTCGCCGCCAGTCGTGCGCAAGGTGATGTCACTAAAGTGGAGCAAGAAGTCGCCACCTGGTTTGATGAATCCATGGACAGGCTGTCTGGCCGCTACAAGCGCTATAGCGGCTACCTGAGTCTGGGCTTGGGGGCATTGCTGGCGATAGGGATGAACCTGAATGCATTTGCTGTCGGCAGCACATTATGGACTAGCCCGGTACTCCGGGACCAGGCTTCTGCCGCTGCAGCAGCGGCAATCGCAAAAGGCGCGACTACTGTGCCTGCAATATCTGCCGACGTGCTGAGCATGTTTGGCTTTCAAACTTTTTTTGCCACTTTCCCCTCCGGCATGGCCTTGCTGGGTTGCCTGATCACGGCTTTTGCGGTCAGCCTGGGTGCACCGTTCTGGTTTGATTTTTTACAAAGCATCGTGAAAATCAATGTGCGTGGTACGGGCGATAAACCAGCGAAGGCGGATGGGAGTTGATGATAGCTGATGGCAGCCCATTGCAAGAAAATCTAAGCCTGCTGCGCTGCTCTCGGTTTTTGCACAAAACCAAATTCGCGCATCAATTGACCTTCTTCACAACGCTGCACTTCCAGACACAAGCCAGCCGTACCAGGTGGGCGCAACTGTAGTTGGCCTGGCGTGCCAGCATCTTCCAGCCACTGCAATAATGCTTCATCACTGACTGGCTGCTGATCCAGCGTCAGCCAGGACAGACATAGCGCCAGGTCGCGGTCATCGAGTTGCGCTAGTATGTTGCCGCTACTGAGTTGCAACCTGCCTTGCGGGTCAAGGAAGGCCAGTTCGGGGGTAAAGGCCTGTTCACCATGTTGCAAGGCAAAGCTGCCGTCTGCTGTGGTGTTGGCGATATAGGGTGTGGCCTCGAGATCAACATACACTCGCTGCGGGCCATTCTGAAAATACCAGCAACCATCTTCGCTACACTGATAGTTGCGGGTGATAAAAGCCAGCAGGGCAGTGTTGCGGATAACGTCACCAGACAGGTTCAGGGCCTGGCTGCGGTCGTCGCGCATGCGCCAGTTGCCACGGGCGTCAAGGGCCAGCCAGCCATAGCAATGCGGTACATTGGGCCATTTGGCCATGGCTGCCTTGACTATCTCATCCATCAGCTATTCGCCTCAAAAAAATTCAGGATCTTTTGTGGTAACCAGTTCAAATGACCTGGCACATTGCCTGCCGCAAAGCCAACATGGCCGCCATGCTCAGGGTAATCCAGCGTCACGCACTTTGCCGCTTGCGTGGGTAAATGCCGGGCCGGCAAGAAAGGGTCATTCCTGGCATTCAGCACTAGAGTCGGTACTGTGATGTCGTTGAGTATATGCTTGGCGCTGGCTCTGTGCCAGTAATCATCTGTATCAAGGTAGCCGTGCAGGGGGGCGGTGACGACATTGTCAAACTCGTACAAGTCTTTGGCTTCCAGCATGGCCGTTTTATTGAACAGGCCAGGGAATTGATCGAGTTTTTTCAGGCACTTGGGTTTCAGCGTCTTTAAAAACATGCGCGTGTAGATCATGTTGAAACCGCTGGACAGCGAAGCGCCGCCCTGCGCCAGATCAAGCGGGGCAGAGACTGCGCAGGCTGCATTGACGATATCTGCATGATGCTGTGACTCACCCAGCCAGCGCAATAGCGCATTGCCACCAAGCGAAACACCCGCTGCATAAAACTTGCCACCATCATGCTGGTGGTGGAATTGCTGGTACAGGCGTTCTATGATCCAGCCTATCTCTTGTGCATCGCCAGAATGATAAAAGCGCGGTGCCTGGTTCAGCTCGCCAGAGCATCCGCGAAAATGCGGTATCGCCCCCGACCAGCCACGCGCACGCAAAGCTGCCATCATGGCCCGCGCATAATGGCTGTCACTGGAACCTTCAAGGCCATGGAACAGCACGACAAAGGGTTTGCCGGGTTCACCATCGAGAAAGTCGACATCGACAAAATCATTATCCGGCGCAGTCCAGCGTTCACGCCGCAAGGGTGTGTGCGGCTTGTTGATAAACACTGCCGGGTAGATCGTTTGCAGATGGCCACCGGGTAACCAGCGTGGGGACAAGTATTTCATGTGTGGATAATCCGGTCGTGCTGGTGACTTAAATGTTGAGACTTAATGCAGGATACTGGCCTTGAACATGTCCAGCGGCGGTTTGCCAGATGCTACCGAGGCATGGTGCATGGTGATGCGCCAGCCACGTGGCGTCTTGACATACACATTCGTAGCCAGGATATGCACATCCTGGTTGCCGTCGTTGGGACGCTGGAATTCTTCAACGATGCTGTGTACCGCTGTCAGCATATTGTGGGTGGCATGCAGTTGCAAAGGACGTATTTGCACACTGCCACGTTCGAAGATAGCTTCCCATGAACTGCGTATTGCAGCATGGCCTATCAGCCTTGCTGCGCCGGGGTGGATGCAGACTATCTCTTCATCCTCAGCCCACAGCGCCATCATGCCATCCAGATCAGCACGGCTGAGTGCATCATAAAAGGCCGCTTCGACTTCGTCGGCACTGCCATTCAACTGTTTTTTAGCGGCCATGATGGATTGTGGAGGAGATTAGTGGGCTTTGAGCACAACGCCTGCCGCCAGCTTGTATTGCGTGCCGCAATAAGAGCAAGTGGCCGTGCCGCCATGCGACAAATCGAGATAAACCCGTGGGTGGGATGACCACAGCGGCATGGCCGGGTTAGGGCAGTGCGCAGGCAAATCCTTGGCTTGCAGTTCGACGATGTTATTGGTTGTAGCTGTGCTGGCTGTGGTGGACATGGAGACTCCGTAAATAAAAATGGTGCGGGAAGCGTGCGCGCCACGCTGGCGGCGCTGGATTGCTTCCAAATTAGACATTGCCAACGGGATTTTAACGGATTCTGGGGTGACTGGGCTGTTTTCGAGGTTTCCTTCAAGGGGAGATTTGTGGGAATTCGCAAAGCGCAGCTTTGTGCCGCAAATCTCAAAGCCGCTTGCAAGCGGCACGGTGGACAGGTTGGGATGGGGATGGGTTTCTGACGCAAATCATTTACCGTCAATCGACTGAACCCCATCCCCACCCTAACCCTCGCCCTTGAAGGAGAGGGGACTTACGCGGCATTTTATTTCCATCGCATTTGCCAATCTGCTCACAAATCCACCCTCACAGGCAAGCTTCCTGTTTCCCCGTTACAATGATGCACTTTCCCGCTACATCTACACTCTCATGTCATTTGAATCAGACAAGGCCGCGTTCAAGGAAGGTTTGAGAGTAGGCGGGCCCACCTGGTTTGGCGTTGGTGCCTGGGGCTTGGTGGTTGGCATTGCCATGATCAAGGCCGGGCTGACGCTGCCGCAATCGCTGGGCATGACCCTGCTGGTTTTTGCCGGATCAGCCCAATTGGCCTCATTACCCCTGATTGCCGCCCATGCCCCGGTCTGGGTGATTTTTGCCACGGCGTTGGTGGTGAATCTGCGTTTCCTGATATTTTCTGCCATCCTGGCCCCGCATTTCTCATACCTGCCAGCACGCACCCGTGCCTGGCTGGGCTTCTTGACGGGCGATATTTCTGTCGGCCTGTTCATGCAGCGTTACCCTGAATTTGGCGATGAAAAAGGCAAGCTGTCTTACCTCAAGGCCCTGGTATTCCCCAACTGGGCAGCCTGGCAAATCGGCTCAGTCATCGGCATTTTGCTAGGCAGTCAGGTGCCGACAAGCTGGGGTCTGGGCTTTGCCGGTACCCTGGCCATCCTGTGCATCATGCTGCCCCTCATTATCAACCGTGCTGCTTTTGCCGGTGTCGTCGTGGCAGGTGTTTGCGCTTTGGTGGCAGTGAATTTCCCTTACAAACTCGGCCTCTTGCTGGCCGTAGTGCTGGGCATGGGCACTGCCATGATGCTGGAAGAATACCTGGACGGTAAAAAAGAACTCGCCACTGACAAGAATGAAGAGGAGCAAGCATGAGCGACTGGGAAATCTGGCTGGCCATCGCTCTCCTGACCCTCGCCACCTTCATCGCCCGTAGCGGCTTCTGGCTGGTCGGCCACCACATCAGCCTGCCCAAACGTGTGCAAGAAGCCTTGCGCTATGCCCCCGCCTGCGCGCTGGCTGCCATCATCGTGCCTGACTTGTTATTGACCAATGGCCAGGTCGAAGTGGGCCTGCAAAACCCGCGTTTGCTGGCAGGCTTGCTGGCGACAGCCTTCTTTTTGGTGCGCAAGAATATGTTGCAGACGATATTTTTTGGGATGGCGGTGTTTACTTATATTCGGCTGGGGTTGTGATCTGGATATCACACGAATGGCCCATATCGAAGTCTGAATTCGACACATAACCATTCCCTTTGCTACGTCATTCCAGCGTGTTTTAAGCTGAAATCCAGCGGCGTTCGTGGCAAACTATGGCATGAGTTAATTTCAGATTCATTGTGATTGTGTGTATTGGCAGTTTTAAATACCTTCACACGTAATCTACGATTGCAGGTCGGGGGTAGCCCGACAGCTACTCACTTTTCTTGTCTCGCCAAGAAAAGTAAGCCAAAGAAGGCGACCCAGGCGTAGCCGCCCCTGCGGGGTTCCCGTTTGTGCAGTACAGAAAATGGGAAGGCCCGAAACTCGCTACGCTCAAACAGCGGTCCTTCTTTTTCCATTTTCTGTACAGCACAAACGGCGCCTACACATGGGAACTGCGGAAAGTCAAAAGCAACCCCAAAATTCAACAGCAACAGCAAGAAGACATATTGCTATCTTGGTTTGCTTAGTTGAAGCACTGCGGGTAAATCGCATTCTTTATGCCTTACTGTTTACCAAACATCCCTCCATACCAATACCATCTCTTATCCTTCAACCACGCAAATTTACTTCGCTCCGCGAGTATGCCAAGTGGCTTCAAATTGATTTGGTAACGAGTCAATATACCGATCAATTCAAATAGAGAATCACGGCCAAGTCCTCTCAAGTCAAAATCGATGATGAGTGAGCGACCAACGCCTTGTATCGATTTCAAGGCCGGTATTTCTCTTAGTGCCATGAAAAAACGTAACTCGTCTTTCTCTGTATAAAATTTCGTTAGTTCGATTTGAAGCTTCATGTCACAGCTCTTTTTTTGATGAAAGTGGGATTTTTAATTATTGCAGGAATTTATGTGGAAATACTTTGCTTTGCGTGAAGACACTGCATAAATCCATAGATTGATAAGCAATAGCTTCCAAAGTTGGAGGTGAAGGTCGTATTGACGTTGTTTTTGACTTTGGGGTTGCTGTTGCTTTTAGCAGTTCCGATGTGTCGATGCCTTTGCTGCGAGGCAGAAAATGGATTAAGAAATGAACGTTGTCTGAGCGAAGCGAGTTTCGGGCATTTCCCATTTTTTGACTTGCAGCAAAGGGGACCCCCTTTAGGGGGCAGCGACGCCTCGGTCGCCTTCTTTGGCTTACTTTTCTTGGCGAGACAAGAAAAGTGAGTAGCTGCCGGGCTACCCCCGGCCTGCAATCTTAAATGACGTGTGCAGGTATCAAGAAAACAGATAAGCAATCGCGATGAATCAGAAATTAACTCGCACAATAGTTTGCCACGAACGTCCCTGGAGCGCCAGCCCGGTGGATTCCCGCTAACCCCATGCTGGAATGACGTAGCTATAAGGGCGGCTGTGCTGACGTGTAACAGCTTCGGCTTTGGACATTTGTTTGATGCATGCAAATCAATAAACGCATTTGGCATGACAAATTGATCGAAAAGGCAACAAAAGCACGAACGTACTGATTACCCATCAATACCCACGTATCCCAATCAAACCTTCCCACAATCCCCCAAGCTCAAGCAATTCCATCAAATAAATATCAATTTATTACCAATTCCCACATTAAACTCGCAAAACCCGCGCAAAACCGTATGGTCTGCAAGCGGGCTTTGGTAAAATAGCGGGCTGGGGACTTTTGCAATACTGGACTTATTTGGACATATCCACAGGGCTTACACAAGATTGTTCCGGCCATGCACCAACATGGCGCAACAGCAGCTTTGTGTAAGTCTTGAAATATCCCGGCGTCGTGTTTTTGTCTGGCTTTGTCATGTGCTGTCGTGCGCTACTATTGGCACCATCATGGCTCATGGCTAGTCGAGACAGGGACGCCACCCTTCAACCTTGCCAACTCCATATCACGATGCAATTCAACCGACTCAGTGACCTGATCGCAGCCAACCAGCTCCAGGGCAAACGTGTTTTCATCCGCGCCGATTTGAACGTTCCCCAGGACGATGACGGCAATATTACCGAAGATACCCGTATCCGCGCATCTGTGCCGGCGATACAGCAGGCTTTGCAGGCAGGTGCGGCTGTAATGGTGACTTCACATCTGGGGCGTCCTACCGAAGGTGAATTCAAGGCCGAAGATACGCTGGCACCAGTTGCCAAGCGCTTGTCTGAATTGCTGGGCGTGAACGTAGAGCTCAAGCAAAACTGGGTGGATGGTGTAGACGTTGCACCAGGCCAGGTGGTCTTGCTGGAAAACTGCCGCGTCAACAAGGGCGAAAAGAAAAACGACGACGCACTGGCGCAAAAGATGGCCGCCCTGTGTGATGTGTATGTGAATGACGCCTTTGGCACTGCCCACCGTGCAGAAGCAACTACCCACGGCATCGCCAAGTTTGCCCCGGTTGCTTGCGCTGGCCCGCTGTTGTCTGCCGAACTCGATGCACTGGGCAAGGCGCTGGGTCATCCGGCACGCCCGCTGGTGGCGATTGTTGCTGGTTCCAAGGTATCGAGCAAACTGACTATTTTGAAATCGCTGGCAGACAAGGTCGATAATCTCATCGTCGGCGGCGGCATTGCGAATACCTTCATGCTGGCATCCGGCCTCAAGATCGGCAAGTCCCTGGCAGAAGCTGATCTGGTGGAAGAAGCCAAGGCCATCATCGACATGATGGCCAAGCGCGGTGCATCGGTGCCTATCCCGACTGACGTGGTGTGCGCCAAAGAATTTGCGCCAACAGCAGTGGCAACCGTCAAGGCAGTGGCAGATGTGCAGGACGACGACATGATCCTCGACATCGGCCCAACGACTGCAGCATTGCTGGCAGAGCAAATCAAAAAAGCTGGCACGATAGTCTGGAACGGCCCGGTAGGCGTGTTTGAATTTGACCAGTTCGGCAACGGCACCAAGGTGCTGGCGCAGGCGATTGCCGATTCAGCAGGTTTCTCCATCGCTGGCGGTGGAGATACTTTGGCAGCGATTGCCAAGTACAACATCGCTGACAAGGTAGGTTATATCTCCACAGGCGGCGGCGCTTTCCTGGAATTTTTGGAAGGCAAGACCCTGCCAGCAGTAGAAATTTTGTTGCAACGTGCTGTGAAATAAATGCATTCATCTCAACGCAGAGACTTTGAGAAAATTTGAATTGTAAAAGCAAATTTTTTTGAGTTTCTTGTAGAGATTTTGACGATATTAAATAAAACCAAATGTGCAGGCTCTGCATAAGCGTAGCGAGCGGCACTAGTTTGACGAATGTAAACTGTGGGAGCGCAGTCGTACTGGAGTACGACGAGCATCGCAGGCTCAAAATTGTCAGCCTGGTGGTGCAGTAGCTTAGGCAGCGCTTGCAATATAAAAATTTTCAGGAGACCAGATGTCACGTGCCACCAAGATTGTTGCCACCATAGGCCCAGCTTCCAATGACTTGCCTACGCTCAAACGTATGATACAAGCCGGGGTGAATGTGGTGAGGTTGAATTTCTCGCATGGCAAGGCGCAGGATCATATAGACCGGGCCACGATGGTGCGCCAGGCAGCAGCAGAGTGTGGCCGTGAAATCGCCATCATGGCTGATTTGCAGGGCCCAAAAATCCGTATCGGCAAGTTTGAAAATTCCCGCATCCAGTTGGAAAACGGCGACAAGTTCATCCTCGATGCAGACTGCACCATGGGTACGCAAGAGCGCGTTGGCCTTGATTACAAAGCCCTGCCGCGCGATGTCAGGAATGGTGATTTGCTGTTGCTTAATGATGGCCTGATCGTGCTGGTGGTAGAAAAAATCATTGGTAATGAAATTCATACGATCACCAAGATTGGTGGCGAACTCTCCAACAACAAGGGCATCAACCGCCAGGGCGGTGGCCTGACTGCGCCAGCATTGACCGGCAAGGATATGGAAGACATCAAGACAGCGATGTCTTTCCAGGCGGATTACATCGCCGTGTCTTTCCCAAAAAATGCCACCGACATGGAAATGGCAAGACAGTTGTCCAACATCGCTGGCGAACCGTTTAATCACAAGCCGATGATGATCGCCAAGATCGAACGTGCAGAAGCCATCCCGCTGTTGCAAGAAATTCTCGACGCATCGGACGGCATCATGGTTGCCCGTGGTGACCTGGCTGTAGAAGTCGGCAATGCTGCCGTGCCAGCCCTGCAAAAACGCATGATCAAAATGGCGCGTGCCTCCAACAAGCTGGCCATTACTGCCACGCAGATGATGGAATCCATGATCGTCAATGCCGTGCCTACCCGTGCTGAAGTGTCAGACGTCGCCAATGCCGTACTCGATGGCACGGATGCCGTCATGACATCGGCAGAAACCGCGTCCGGCAAATACCCGATAGAAACCGTGGAAGCGATGTCGGCCATTTGCCTGGAAGCAGAAAAATTCCAGGAAAACAAACTGGATGCTGATTTCCTGAACCTGACCTTTACCCGTATCGACCAGTCCATCGCCTATGGTGCCTTGTTCACTGCCCATCACCTGGGCGTCAAGGCCATCGTCGCGCTGACCGAGTCTGGTTCTACTGTTTTATGGATGAGCCGCCACAGTGTTGATGTACCTTTGTTTGCACTCACACCCAGCGTCGCTACCCAACGCAAAGCCGCCTTGTACCGCAATGTCCAGACCTTCAATCTGCCATATTCGTCTGACCGCGAAGTGGTGTTGAAATCTGCCGAAACCGTCTTGCTTAAAAACGGCGTCGTCCATCATGGTGACATGATCGTCGTCACCTGGGGTGAACCCATGGGGCAGGTTGGCGGGACCAATGCAATGAAAATTGTCAAGGTCGGCGAGAACTGATTTTTAATAAGTAATCTGGAGTTAATTATGCCACTCGTATCCATGCGTCAATTGCTGGACCACGCCGCCGAAAACGGTTACGGTCTGCCAGCTTTCAACGTCAACAACCTGGAGCAAGTCACCGCCATCATGCAGGCAGCCGATGAAGTTGGCGCGCCTGTCATCATGCAAGCCTCAGCCGGTGCCCGCAAATATGCTGGTGAAGCATTCTTGCGTCATTTGATCGAAGCTGCGGTAGAAGCTTACCCGCACATCCCCGTCGTCATGCACCAGGACCACGGCCAGTCGCCAGCAGTCTGCATGGCAGCGATCAAATCCGGCTTCACTTCGGTGATGATGGATGGCTCGCTGGAAGAAGACGGCAAGAGTGTCGCCAGCTATGAATACAATGTCGAAGTATCGCGTGAAGTGGTCAAGTTTGCCCACTCCATCGGCGTCACGGTAGAAGCAGAACTGGGCGTGCTCGGTTCTTTGGAAACCATGATGGGCGACAAGGAAGATGGCCACGGTGCCGACGGCAAAATGACGCGCGAACAATTGCTGACCGATGTGCAGCAAGCGGCTGACTTCGTCAAGCAAACCCAGTGCGATGCATTGGCGATTGCTATCGGTACTTCCCACGGTGCCTACAAATTCTCCAGGAAGCCTACAGGCGACATCCTGGCGATAGACCGCATCAAGGAAATCCACCAGCGCATTCCCAACACGCATTTGGTGATGCACGGTTCGTCCTCCGTACCGCAAGAACTGCTGGACGAAATCCGCCAGTTCGGTGGCGACATGAAAGAAACCTATGGCGTGCCGGTTGAAGAAATCGTCATCGGCATCCAGAACGGCGTGCGCAAGATCAACATCGACACCGACATCCGCCTGGCAATGACAGGCGCGATCCGCCGCTACATGTTTGAAAACCCATCCAAGTTTGATCCACGTGATTATTTGAAGCCAGCACGTGAAGCAGCCAAGCTGGTGTGCAAGGCACGTTATCTGTCCTTCGGCTGCGAAGGCCAGGCAGGCAAGATCAAGCCTATGGCTTTGGAAAAAGTGGCAGAGCAGTACAAGAAAGGCACTTTGGCGCAGATCGTCAATTAAGAAATAAGTTTGTTTCCTCATTCCGGTGTGAGCCGGGATGAGGAAGTTCAGGGTTTAAACAAAATTGGTGGTGGTTGGGGTATTCGTAGGTTGGGCTACGCTTCATCAGCTCAACACTCGGCGTTTAAATAATGTATACGTTTGTTGAGGCCCAGTGTTGGGCTGGTAAACCGTAGCCTAGCGAGGCCCGGCCCAACCTACGAATTACGGCCTACCAACCTACCAACCCCACTAACAATTTTGTGTAAACCCTATCCAGATCGAAATAAAGAAATCCCTCATGACTACGCAAATCAATTCCACTCTTCATTCCCTGCCTTTGCTGGGCCGTGGCAAGGTACGTGACAATTACGCTGTCGGCGACGACAAGCTGCTCATCGTCACCAGTGACCGTTTGTCCGCATTCGATGTCATCATGAATGAACCGATACCTGACAAGGGTCGTGTGCTGAACCAGATGGCGAATTTCTGGTTTGAAAAGCTCGGCCACATCGTGCCCAACCACCTGACAGGCGTTGCACCAGAATCCGTGGTGTCAGCAGATGAAGTCGCGCAAGTCAAAGGCCGTGCCGTCGTGGCAAAACGTCTGAAACCCATCATGGTAGAAGCCGTGGTACGTGGCTACATCATCGGCTCAGGCTGGAAAGATTATCAAGAGACAGGCGCAATCTGCGGCATACAATTGCCAGCAGGCCTGCCACAGGCAGCCAAGTTGCCAGCACCCATCTTCACCCCGGCTGCCAAGGCAGAAATGGGTGAGCATGATGAAAACATCAGCTACGCAGAAACCGAGCAACGTATAGGCGCAGAACTAGCCGCCAAGATCCGCGACATCAGCATACAGCTGTACACCGAAGCCGCAGAATACGCCGCTACTCGCGGCATCATCATCGCCGACACCAAGTTTGAATTTGGCCTCGACGACAATGGCGTCCTGCATTTGATGGATGAAGTGCTGACCGCAGATTCTTCCCGCTTCTGGCCTGCTGATTCATACGCCACCGGCATTTCACCTCCATCTTTTGACAAACAGTTCGTGCGTGATTATCTGGAAACCATCACCAGCTGGAAAAAGACGGCACCAGCACCAGCCCTGCCAGATGAAGTCGTGCAAAAAACCGCCGCCAAATACCGCGAAGCACTGGAACGACTGACTGGCGAAAGCCTGAAGGACTGATGATGACTACAACGGATAAAATCGTCGTCGGCGTCGTCATGGGTTCATCCTCAGACTGGGACGTCATGCAAAACGCCGTCGCCATCCTCAAGGAATTCGGCATAGGCTTTGAAGCCAAGGTCGTCTCTGCCCACCGCATGCCCGATGAAATGTTTGCGTACGCAGAAACCGCCCGCGAGCGCGGCCTGCGCGCCATCATCGCCGGTGCTGGCGGTGCCGCGCATCTGCCAGGCATGATCGCGGCAAAAACCATCGTGCCAGTATTGGGCGTGCCCGTGCCATCCAAATACCTGCGCGGCGAAGATTCATTGCTGTCCATCGTGCAAATGCCAAAAGGCATACCGGTGGCGACCTTTGCGATAGGCGAGGCAGGTGCAGCAAACGCAGCACTGGCCGCAATTGCGATGCTGGCGACGACCGATGATGCATTGGCTGCGAGGTTGATCGAGTTCCGCGAAAAGCAAACGCAAGTTGCACGCGATATGGTGTTGCCGGTTTGAATGTGAATGATCGTAGATAGAGTTAACCTCGTAGGTTGGGCCGGGCCCCGCTGGGCTACGTCTTATCAGCCCAACACTCGGCGTTTGAATTACGTATACGTTTGTTGAGGCCCAGTGTTGGGCTGGTGAAGCGTAGCCCAACCTACGGTCCAGCCCAATCTACGTACACGGCCAATCAACGAAGCTTGATATCGCAACCCGGATTTCGATCCGCATAAATATCTGTATCTCATTTGGTTTGTACTATTGTGTACAAACGATCCCTAGTTTGAAATCACTACCATGAACAATCAACCACAGCCCCGCCAGCCATTGTTACCCAACACCCCCGCCAGTTGCCTCGGCATCATGGGCGGTGGCCAACTGGGACGCATGTTTGCCCAGGCAGCACAAGCCATGGGTTACCAGGTGGCCGTGCTGGAACCTGAAGCAGGCTGCCCGGCCGCGCAAGTAACAGGCCAGCATATCCAGGCAGGCTATGAAAACCACCCCGGCCTGATGGCACTGGCCAAGCTCAGCAAAGCTGTCACCACAGAGTTTGAAAACGTCCCGGCAGAAAGTTTGAAGCTGCTGGCGCAAACCAGCTTCGTCGCTCCCGCTGCTGCCTGCGTCTCCATCGCACAAGACCGCATCGCAGAAAAAAACTTCTTCATCCGCTGTGGCACAACTACCAGCGTCTACCCGGCACCGCACCTGGCCATCAATAGCCAGGACGACGTAGTCAAAGTCAGTGATGACCTCTTGCCCGGCATTTTAAAAACCGTGCGCATGGGCTATGACGGCAAAGGCCAGGCTCGCGTGCGTGACCGCGCCGAACTCGCCGCTGCCTTCGCGGGCATGAACGGCCAGGTCTGCGTGCTCGAAAAAATGCTGCCACTGGCCTATGAAGTGTCTGTCCTCGTCGCCCGTGGCGTCGATGGTGAAGCAGTCGTCTATCCGATTGCAGAAAATGTCCACCGTGACGGCATCCTGTTCACCACCATCGCCCCTAGCACCCATGTGTCGGCAGATGTTGCCAGCAAGGCGCAAGCAGCAGCCCTGCACATCATTGCAGAGATGGGCTATGTAGGCGTGCTGTGCATAGAATTCTTTGTGCTCAAGGATGGCAGCCTGGTCGTCAATGAAATGGCACCACGCCCGCACAATAGCGGCCACTACACGATTGATGCCTGCACCACCAGCCAGTTCCAGCAACAGGTCAGGGCGCTGGCACAATTGCCGCTGGGCGATGCGCGCCAGCATTCGCCAGCCGCCATGCTCAATATCCTTGGGGACGTCTGGTATGAAGGCGACACCGACACCATGCGCGAACCCGCATGGGATCAGGTGCTGGCTATCCCGGGTGCGCACCTGCACCTGTACGGCAAGGCAGAAGCCCGCCGCGCCCGCAAGATGGGCCACGTCACCTTTGTCTCACCGACGATGGCAGAAGCACAGGCTAACCTCGGCAAAGCCTGCTCCATCCTTGGCATAGCAGCACCGGAGTGGGCATGAAGTCGCAAGCCAGTACGCCTGAAGCAATCGCAGCAGCAGCGCAAGCACTGGAAAACGGCCAGCTGGTCGCCTTCCCGACCGAGACCGTGTATGGCCTGGGTGCCGATGCAGAAAACCCCGCCGCCGTTGCCAATATCTACGCCGCCAAGGGCAGGCCATCGAATCACCCGGTCATCGTCCACGTCGCTCCTGGTGCAGACATCAGCTACTGGGCCAAGGATATCCCGGCAGAGGCATACAAGCTCATCGCCGCCTTCTGGCCCGGCCCGCTGACCCTGATCTTGAAACGTGCTGACCATATCCCCGATGCCGTTTCAGGCGGGCAAGACACAGTCGGCATACGCTGCCCATCGCATCCCGTAGCACAAGAACTCTTGCGCGCCTTCAAGGCAGGCAAGGGCGGCGTGGCGGCACCATCGGCCAATAAATTCGGCCACGTCAGCCCCACCATGGCTGCGCACGTAGAAGAAGAATTCGAACAAGAAATACAGCCCGGTGGCCTCATTGCCAGCATACTCGACGGTGGACAAAGCGACGTCGGCATAGAATCAAGCATCGTTGACCTCAGCCGCCTCGCCACCCATGGTCCCGTGCTGCTGCGCCCCGGGCACATCACCGTCGCTCAAATGGCCGCCGTCCTGGGTGTCACTCCAGCCGCCCCGGACGCCGCAGCCCCCCGTGCATCCGGCACCCTCGACGCCCACTACGCACCACACACACCAGTGATCCTGGTCGAAGCCGCAGAGCTAGACCACATCGTCAACCGCCTGCATACAAAAAACAAAAAACTCGCCCTCATGAGCTACCAGGCCCACCCCGCCATCCACGCAGAAGCCTGGCGTCACCTGCCCGCCGACCCGGTAGGTTACGCCCATGACCTCTACGCTGGTTTGCGTGAACTTGATCATGCAAATGCGGATTTGATTTTGGTTGAAGCCCTGCCGCAAGACAAGGACTGGCAAGGCGTGAATGACCGCCTGCGCCGGGCAGCATTTGACTCGCGTGATATTTTGAAAGCTTTACTTGACAATGACTGATCAGAACAAAGCCAGCCAGCTAGCCCAGGAGGGCTTGGCCCTGTGGGGACAAGACAAGCTGGAATTGGCAGCACAAAAAACAGAAGAAGCGATCGCCCTTGCTGACCCAAATCATGGGGCCACGCCTGATTATCATGGTCAGTTGGCGGGCATCTATGCACAGGCGGGCCAGAACGACAAAGCCAGGCTCCACTACGAGCAAGCGCTTTCTCTTCAATTGCAGGCTGGTGAAACAGAGGGCGGTATCACCATCATCACCAGCAGATATTTCCTGTCTATGCATTTGCTGGAAATGAATCTCGAAAACGAAGCCCTGGATGCGCTACAGCCTTCTTTGCAAGCCGCACCTGCCCACTGGTTGAATTGCAATGCCCGTGCCCACATCTTGCACGCATTGGGCAGATTTGCAGAGGCAAAACAGGCAGCGCAATTGGCGATCGAGAATGCGCCTTCGGCGGAAAAGGCAGAGCAGTTGACTGAGAATCTGAAAGCTGTGCTTTCTGAAACATCATTATGAAAACAGAGCAATGGAGAAACGAAAATTAGCAACTGTTGCAGCTCGCATAGGTACGATTCGTAGTCCGTGGGGTGCGTTTTAACGCACCGATTTTTGTATTGCCACTTGCCTCGTTCGACCATCATAGCTGGTGCGTTGCAACACACCTTACTTGCTGAATTGCGTGACTGGCTTGTGCACCAAACCAGGACCGATATTCTTTAATTGCTGCCAAAAGCAAAGGCGGCGCTCATGCGCATAAAAAATCCCGAGGAATCAGAGCTGGCAAAATTATGGTCTGGGCCGAGCATGAAAACTTGGCTGGCAAATGTCAATGAGCTGGACGCACGATTGCAGATATAATCAGTAGAGTGCGTTTCAACGCACCGATTTTTCAGTGCGACCATCCTCTCGTTATCGCCGTAGCTAGTGCATTGTAGCGCGCACTACGTGCCTGGATCGGCAGAATGCTTAGTCCAGGACGAGTGCATGATGAGGTCTGATTTTTAGCTACCCAGGCTAACCTCAAATGCCGGTACATTTGGGCGAATATGATTCTTAAGTACAGAAAGTCCTTCGAAATAGTGATGATCGTCGTTTTTCAAATGTGCGTAAGCGGCGTTGTGTAGAGTCCATAGTATTTCAGCATTGGATAACTTATGTATCCCTGCACCGACGGATACTACGGCCTCAATATCAAGCCAGCTAGAGTCTGGTTGCTGTACCCAATATTGATAAACAATGTCCAGTTGCGTGTAAGGCGTCAATTCAGTGAGTAAATGGCGTTCGAATGCGCATTCGATACTCTTGTTGTACTGAGAAACAGCCTCAACCAAAAGTTCGGGAGTAGCAGGGGGCGGTTCAGAGAAAGACCACGCGATATCTTTCATCAAGCACTTGTGTGTATGCATTTTGGGACTGTGAAGTGATTTGAAATATGTCTTCATCATTAAACCAGAAGCGTTGGAGCAGCACAAGATACATCTAGGTGATGAGGCAGGCGACCAGGAATGAGAGCGTTGATCTGCCGTAGTCAAACACCAGTGTGTAGAATGCATTACGTGGGCAAAGGCAGCGCTTATTCGTATTAAAAATCACAAGGAATCAGAGCTGACAAAATTGTGGGCTGGTCTAGGTATGAAAGAATGGCTTGCAAGTGTCAATGAGCTGGAAGCTCGCTTGTAGCCAGTAAGGTGCCTTATAAGGCACCATTCTCTTCATGCTGCCATATTGGTTCTATCGTCAAAGCCGGTGCGCTGCAATGCATCCAACCTGGCTGTATTTCGCCAGTATGGCAACCACAAGTGCCAGCAGCGCTACGCCATCCACCATGACGACACGACCTATGGCGGCATTATATTCACCAACGTTGTCATCTGTCAGCTTGATGTGCACTAAGCACTGCAGCAAAAAATATTCAGCGTGTCGTCAATTGAAAGTGCCGAGTATGAGCTGACGATACACTATTCGCAGGCGAGTACCCCCGATGTTAAAGGCCAGATAATGAGGAGACTCCGGTGTCTGCGAAGACAAGGTGCCGGAGTCCAAAGAGAATCAGTTAAGAAGTTAAAGTAAGGCCCGCACACGCTCCATGTTGTGGCGATCCTCGTTCGCGAGATCGGCGATCGGCGACAGGACCTCGCGGTCGAATTCATCGAGTGGTGCGCCGCGCAGCACGCGCGCGGGCCAGTCTGAGTGGGTCAGTGCACCGCGTCCAAGCGACACTACATCGGCCTGACTGCTGCCGATCATGTCGGCAGCGCGTATAGGGTCCTGCATTGATCCATTGGCGATCAAGGGGACACCAGCATGTTGCCTGGCTAAGCTAGCCAGGCTGGCGCCGTTGCCGAAGGCACTCTTCCATGCTTCAAACTCGGTCGTGTGGACGTAGTCGAGAGGCAGCTTTGCCAGCGTCCCGAAGATTTGCACAGCCTCGTTTTCACCATTGCGCCATTTGTGTGTGAAATCGTTGACTTTTCCCTGGGATATGCGCAGACCAACCGTGAACTCAGGGCCAACTGCCGTACGTACGGCTTGCGTGACCTCGACGATCAGACGCAGGCGACGTTCGAGGTCTCCACCATAGTGGTCACCGCGCAGGTTCGTCCCTTCGGTGAGAAATTGGTCTAGCAGGTAGCCGTTCGCCCCATGAATTTCGACGCCGTCGAAGCCAGCATGTTTTGCCCGGACCGCCGCATCGGCGAAACCACGGATCGCTTCCGTGATCTCGTCGGGAACCATGGCGCGTGGCACAGGATAGTCACCTTCGCCTCGATAGCATGTCATCTGTTGTCCTTTTGGCCGTACTGCGGATGGGCCAACCGAGTCGCCTCGGTAAGGGTTTCCCTGCGAGAGTGCACCTGCGTGCATCAGTTGCGCAACCATGCGCGCCCCGCCTTTGTGGACCCTGTCAATCACTGTAGTCCAGGTGTCACGCTGGACGTCGTCGGCCAGTCCGGGCTGGTTCTGGTAGCCTTGTGAGTAGGCCTTGTCCGTATAGATCCCTTCGGAGATGACTAGTCCAAAACCACCCTCGGCGAAGGCACCGTAGTAACGAGCCATGCGCTCTGTCGTGCAGCCGCCGTCGGTTGCACTGATGCGCGTCATGGGTGCTACTGCCAGGCGATTTTTAAGCGCCATGCGGCCAATGACCAGCGCCTCGAACAAGCAGTCACACGGGTGAGCAACATGCGTATTGGTGGCACTCATATCAACTCTCAGCATGAGGACGGACAGCAGCAATGGCCTCGATCTCTATCATTGCCGCGGGATCGTACAGGGCTTTGATTTCGGCGATAGTATCGGCCGGATAGGGCGCTGTGAAGAACTGACGGCGCAGTTCCACGACCTCTTTGAAGTTGTTCATATCGGTGACGAAGATGGTGACCTTGATGACCTCTTCAAGACCTGATCCACCAGCTTCTAGCGCGCGTCTGAGATTGGCAAACGCCTGCTCGCCCTGGGCGCGGAAACCGCCCGCGACAATCTTGCCATCGTCGCCAGCACCGGCCTGGCCGGAGACGAACAACAGGTTGCCGAATTTGATCGCCTGAGATAGCAGATAGGATTGATAGTTGTCCGGTTGGGTAATAATTTGTTCGAGCATGATTTGCTCCTTTTCGTAATGGGAGTGAAAGAGTGTCCGGCTTGTCAGGGCCGCAACGAGAAGATAGGCGTGTGCGATTGCGTTGACAAACGCTATGTTGTCAGGCATAAGATGAGTTATTCTCATCTATCGATTCGACTATATTCGCAATGCGGCGACTCCCCTCACTTTCAGCACTACGCGCGTTTGAAGCGGCAGCCCGCCACGGCAGTTTCAAGCAGGCCGCCAATGAGCTTGCCGTCACACCGACAGCAATCAGCCATCAGATACGTCTTCTTGAGGAATACACTGGTCTGTGTCTATTCGAGCGGAAGGTGCGCAAAGTGATCTTGACCGACGCCGGTGTGGAGCTGTATCCGGTGCTGCGCGACGGTTTCAATGCTTTCGAGGCAGTCCTGCAGCAATTGGGAAAGCCACTTGCTCGCCGCCGGGTCATCATCTCAACGACCAATGCATTCATGGCGCGCTGGTTGGCCCCCCGGGTGACTGGCTTTCAAAAGTTGCATCCGGAAATCGACCTGGAGCTGCATGCATCTGATCAAGCCGTCGACCTTGGGTCAGACGTCGCCGATGTAGCGATACGCTACGGACGAGGGCCGTATCCTGGCATGGTAGTGGAGGAGCTGTTCACTGACTGCTTTGCACCGGTGTCTAGCCCCCAGCTCGGGCCAATAGGATTGGTGGATCTGAACCAACTCCCGCTGATCGATTTCAAGTGGACTCACGACCACCCGCTGAACCCTACCTGGAAAAACTGGTTCGCTGCAGCAGGCTTACCTTGGAAGGCACGTCAGGGCCAGCTTCTTTTTTCGGACGAAGGCCATGCTATCCAGGCGGCCTTGGCCGGTCAAGGTATCGCACTGTTGAGCCTTGAACTGGTGGCGGACGACATCGCGGCTGGGCGTCTGACACAACCGTTTGGCCCGAGCATACCTGGGCATACGTATCATCTCGTCCGGAGTGCAGGCCATGTACCGGGGCCGCATGTCGACTCAGCATTAGCGTGGTTGCGCAGCCAAATACATGGTCCGGCCAACTCTTCTGCCCAGTCATGAAATGAATTTGCGTCTCTGGACTCAAAAGGCAGGTTCGAAAAATTGCTTGCATCGGCACAATGGTCCGTAGAACCAGGAACCCGGGTGCAGTGGAATGGAAAACCAGGTTAAGGGAAACAAGGGCACTCAGGAGAATGGAAAACATGGTGCGGTAGGAAGCCCACGTAGGTACGACAAGCGCAGCGTAATCGTACGCAAGTCAATTAACAACAAGTCGACGACCTGTTTACTGCAACCTGTATTTCGCCAGGCTGGCAACCACAAGTGCCAGCAGCGCTACGCCATCCACCATGACGACACGTCCTATGGCGGCGTTATATCCGCCGACGATAATCGCAATTGACAGGAAAGAGATGACGCTGACCAGCCCGGCACCAAGGGCGAACCACTGCAATTCAGATTTTGCCGCAGCAAACAACATGAATACACCGGACAAACCAAACAGCACGGCCCGGTGGCGTAGCAAGATTTCCACATCGGGCCCGTTGACGCTGATCCCGTACAAGGCAGCAAGCTGCGCCTGCCCAAGGCAACCGGCAACAGGTGCCAGATGCACCAGCCCGGCCACAACCAGGCCAGCCGAAACAACATAAGAAAGTGAAAAAGTCATGACGCTGCCTTCTGCAAATGTAGCAGCGATCATAGACGCATCACAAGATTTGGCGATTACCTGAGAGGTAAAATTAGGTCGGAAAATTGTTAGTAACAGCCAGCCGTGTAGATACAATTACGCTCTAGTCTTATCTACGCTTGCTATTTAGCGGAAAGAACTTGCGGCAGCTTTTGTACCCGAAATGCATCGACAACAAAATCGACAAAGGCGCGCGTCTTCGCCGGTAACAGTTTCTGACTGGTGAAATACAAAGAGATCGCCCCGACATCGCCATACCAATTGGGCAGCAACCGTACCAGTGCGCCAGTTTCCAGATGGGGTGCAGCGTGCGGGACTGGTATCAAGCCAACGCCAAGGCCCAGCACCACGGCACGACTGAGGGCATCAGGATCGTTGACCAGCATGATTGGCTGCTGTTTTGCCGTGACTTCGACACCGGCGCTATTACGCATGATCTGTGTCCGCATACGACCAGTCAATGGAGAGCGCATCACCACATTGGGAAACCCGGCAAGTTCAGATGGATCTTTCGGACGACGCTTGCCCAGCAATAGCGCCGGCGATGCCACCGCAATCAAATGTACTTGCGCCAGTTCGCGTGCCACCATGCCCGGCGGCAGCTCAAAACCAGCGCCTATCGCCGCATCAAAGCCGCCTGCGATCAGGTCCAGTGGGCGGCTATCGAAAACCCAATCTGGGGTCACACCCGGATATCGCTTGAGAAATGCGGGCATAAGAGGCAACAGATAATCCATGCCAAATCCCGGTGCAGCACTCAGCTTCAATACACCGGCCGGTTGCCCGGCATTGACCTTGATGTCAGCGATTGCTCCCTGGATGCTGTCGAGACCGCTCTGAATTGATTGTTGAAAACGTTCACCCGCCTCAGTTAGCGTCAGGCCACGCGTGTTGCGCAAGAAGAGTCGCACGCCAAGGTTGCGTTCCAAAAGCGCAACGTTCCGGCTCACTGCTGCTGGCGTTAAGCCCAGCCGACGTGCCGCAGCAGAGAAACTACCGCACTCCGCACTGCGGACGAAGGACTCCAGATTGGCGAGAGTTTCCACGATTTTACTTTCAAGTAATGATTGAAACTGATTATAGCTGATTGCTACTAACGCTATAAACAGCCTGGTACTAAAATTCAACTCAGCAAACAATTCATTCACGTAACTCCAAAGGAAATATCATGACTATCGGCATCATTGGATCGGGCGCCCTCGGCTCCAACTTCGCTCGCATTCTCGCAAAACAAGGGCTCCCGGCCACCATATCTAATAGCCGTGGACCGGCCTCGCTGACTGATCTGGTCAAAGAGCTAGGGCCATTCATCAAGGCTGGCACAGTAGAAGAGGCAGCAAGCGCCGACATGGTGTTGATTGCGGTTCGCTGGATCGATGCGGAGAAAGTGCTGGGCAGCCTGCCAGCGTGGAACGGTCGCATTGTGATCGACGGCACCAATCCGGTGGAGTTCTTCGATCCTGCTACATCGCCAGATGCGAACGACCCAAGCAATCCGCTCGCAGCTTATGGAATCAAGGCGGTCAATCTTGGTGAAAAGCACTCTAGTCAAATCATCCAGCAATTGGTTCCTGGTGCACGCGTCGTCAAGGCATTCAACCACAACGACGTCAATGTGCTGAAGGAGCCGGAGGTGGCAGGTGGCAAGCGCGTATTGTTCTATTCGGGTGACGACGCTAGCGCAAAGGCAGAGGTGAGGGGAATGATGGAAGCTGCCGGCTTCTTCCCAGTTGACCTTGGTGTGCTCGATGTCGGTGGGCCGCTCGCTTCGCTGCCCTTCGGCCCGTTGTCGACGCACAACTTCATCCGTATCTAATCGAGATTGGACGCTCACCCAGCAGACGCTGTTGGTCACTGCTGGTGAGCGAATCGGCGCTTACGAAGCAAGCACTTGATCACAGCCGTTTTAAGTAAATAAACCCGTGTAGATACTGTTAGAAGAGCGTAATCGTACGCATGTCAATTAATTTTAGAGACTTCATAAGAGATTGTGTTTGCTATGTCAATTCAAAACAATTCAAAACAATAACCAGCACTTCGTTTAAGGAGAAATTGGCTTCGGTACTGACTTTGGATTACCTGTTGCACACGCACTGCATGCGTACGATTACGCGGCGCTAATCATATCTACTAATCGTATCTATGCACTCTACCTATGCTTGCTGTGTCCCCTGAGAAACTTGCACGCAAACATACTGCCAGCATCTGTTGTTATTCACTGCTTTTTGATTATCGCCACTGTCGTCCGTAGTATATTGTTGCAATCAAATTACGCACGCCAAGGTAGCCTTTCATGCCAAACGTCAATATCACCTATAACGATGTCGCAGGGAAACTGGCAGCGTTGCCGCTATTGGCTGCCACTATCAATGCGGCCATCAAGTATCTCGATCAGTTTGTCGTCTTCAGGGGCACAATAGATATTCAGATCAATGCAGAAACTACCCCTACAGGGCGTTTTGGCGGCACAAACACGACATCTTACGTTGGCAAAAAAAATGGCCTGGACGTGTATGAAGCCTCGCAAGTGACAGAATCACGCACGGGTATTGATCCCTCTCCGGACAAGCCGGACCTGATCATCAATATAGACCCGACCTCATCCTATGCCAGCGGCCTGTACTGGGACCCCAATATTGCCAATAGCATAGGTGGCAAGGTTGACACTAGCAAGGTTGATGCCTTCACTGTGGTTCTGCATGAGCTTTTGCATGGCATGGGTTTCATTGGCTATCGTGACGCGGCCGGTAAATTGCCAGGCAATTATGAATCAGTCTGGGATTCATTCATGACCCTGAATAGCAACAACACAGCTACACTCGGTGGCCCTGCCGTCGTTGCCCTGCTGGGTGAGCCGGTGGAGGTGCGTGTTGGTGGTAGCCAGACCATGTACCACCTGGGCACTGGTCCCAGCCTGGCAGATAGCAAGATGCCTTGGCTGGAGGCAAGCAATTTCAACGGCTACTACTATAACTATGGCGAACGTTACCTGCTAGGCAGGCTGGAGCTTGCCATGTTGCAGGACATGGGCTGGGCACTCAAGCCGACCACCATGACCAATGTCGTCAATATCTGGGACAATAAAATTGCCCCGCTGTATCTGGTCGGATGGGATACCGATGAACAGATCATAGGCGACGCCAGGGATGACCGTATAGAAGGGCGCGGTGGCAATGATACGCTGATCGGTGGCCTCGGTGATGACAGCCTGTATGGCGGCAACGGTAATGATTTTCTGTATGGCGATGGCGGCAGTGATGTGGCGGTATTTTCTGGTAATGCCAATGATTACACCGTTACTTACAATGTGCTCACTAACAGTTACACCGTCAAGGACAGTGTCAGCAACCGTGACGGTAGCGACACTGTTTTCTTTGTAGAAAACCTGAGATTTGCCGATGGCATCAAAACCCCGGCCAGCCTGCTTAATAACCCGGCTGCCGGTACAGGCAGCAGCAACACCATCAATGGCACAGCAGGCAATGACACGCTGACAGGTACGGCAGGCAATGACACTATCAACGCCCTGGGCGGTGACGACAGCTTGCGCGGCGCTGCAGGCAGCGACACCCTGTATGGCGGCGACGGCAATGACACCGCTTTTTTCACAGGCAGCGTAGCCGACTATACCGTCAGTTATGACACAGCCAATGCCAGCTATACAGTGACTGACAAAGTCAATGGCCGCGATGGCATCGACACCCTGTATTCGATAGAACTACTCTCATTTTCTGACATCACCAATATCCGCCCCGGTTTGCTGATCGCCACACCCAGCCTCATTATCGATGGTGGCCCCTACAATGATTACCTGCTCGGCACTACCGGTAATAACACCATCAACGGGCTGGCCGACAATGACACCCTGGTTGGCGGTGCAGGTGACGACAGCCTCTATGGTGGGGATGGTAACGACACCGCCAACTACACCGGCAATGCGGGTGACTACACCGTTACTTACAATGCGGCCAACACCAGCTATACCATCCAGGACAAAACCAGCAACCGTGATGGCACTGACACTTTATATTCGATCGAGCTCTTGAGTTTTGCCGATGGTAGCAGGACACCAACCAGCATGCTGATCAGCAGCGTCATCGGCATCACCATCAATGGCAGCACTGGCCATGAAGTCCTGACCGGGACGGCAGGGGGCGACTTCCTGTATGGCTTTGCTGGCAAGGACACGCTGACAGGTGGTGGCGGTAACGATCTGCTGGCTGGCGGCGATGGACTGGACATGGCCAGCTACACCGGCTTGCGCGCCGGCTACAGCATCAGCAAAAGCAAGGACGGCCTGTCATGGGCGATCACCGACCTGGTCGGCAGCGACGGTGCCGACCAACTCATCGACATAGAGCGCCTGCAATTCAAGGACCAGGCGCTGGCGCTCGATATCAATGGCACGGCTGGCCAGGTATACCGCTTGTACCAGGCAGCCTTTGACCGCAAGCCTGATCTGGTTGGTCTTGGTTACTGGATCAATGACATGGACAAGGGTTCCAGCCTGACCCAGGTTGCGGCTGGTTTTTTCCAGTCACCCGAATTCCAGAAACTGTATGGCACCGCGCCCAGCAATGCCACCCTGGTTGGCAATTTCTACCAAAATGTCTTGCACCGTACACCCGACCAGGTTGGTTATGATTACTGGCTCAACCAGCTCAACACCGGCAAAATCAGTGCAGCCGGTGTGCTGGCCAGTTTTTGCGACAGCCCCGAAAACCAGGCACTGGTTGCCAGTTCCATACAAAATGGCATTGACTACACGCTCTGGCTTGCTTAGGCAGCGATGTCGGCTATGAAGGCGTGTGTTGCCAGATGGCCTCAATAAAAGACGGCATCCGCTATGCTAAAGTCATTTAAAGGCGACGACTTAAATTCCTTTCCTTCAAACTTTACAAAACCACTGTTCCATGGCCCTTAATGCGTGCACATTCGATGGAATGAAAGCATGGCTTGCCGGTACAGGTGTCGCCTGCACCTGTACCGATGGAATGGCCTCATCAGCAGCAACCATGCCATCGTGTGGCAAGCTAAATCCAAAGAAGAAACCGAAAGCACCCAGCCATGGCCACACTCCGTAAATGCAGGCGGTTGGAATATCAGGCAGGGGGACTTGACTCATTCTGTCTTCATCAGCGGCAAACTGACCGCATTCGCCAGTCAGGAGTTTGTAGATTTTCCAGTCCCGCAATCTGCGGGCAAGCTTCATGACGCGTAACGGCGACGCAAGTAAAACTATGCGCTTAGGCCGTAACTGGGGCGCAAGCTGCCCGTTAAGACTCCTGAGAAGTACGCCGCCAAAAGAATAGCCTACCGCATGGTAATCACCGGCATTCCCGATACTGGTGAGGAAATCGTTCAGATTCTTTTTGATTTCATCAAGGGATTGAGATGAAACCTGATAGTCAAAACACACAACGGAATATCCACGCTTTTCAAAATAGCGGACAAACTTTCCACGCATATAGCGTTTGCCACCGACTCCATCGATAAAAACAATCTGGCGGGTACTGTTGTTCATGAAAAAATTCCATTAAGGCTCGAAATAAGGCTCTTCAGCTTTGCCTCTTCATTTATTCGCGTGTCGATGTTGAAATAAAATCCCCAGAAGAGCAACACCAAGCTTCTGCAAATAGTTGTGGCATTGTAATGTGTAGCTACGATTAGTGAAACGTAATCGTAGCTACGCTTCTACGGCGTCAACGACGGTTTCAAGAAATGGCCGCATCAAGTTTTTCCATGCGTGTTTGCGTTTATTAGCGCAGTAATTTGCAGCCTGTGCAGATACAAAAAAATTCTACGATCGGCCATGACACATTTTTTAACAAATGCTATGATAGCCAGCTTTATCGCTTAAAGAAGTGTGCGGAAATACATGAAGAAACTTTCCTCTTCCCTGTGGATGGCTGGTCTGCTGGCGCTTTTGTCTGCTTGTGCAACCAAGCCTGCTATTACTTATCTGAACCCTGGCCAGGACAATGCGCGTGAGATGAGTGATCAGTTGATGGCGCAGCAAAGTCTCGCCAATCATGAAAAAGCCAATGCCATCAGCCATCAGCGTGTCTGGTATGCCGGCTTTGGCTTGCATTCAGGTTCCAGGGCTTTTCTGGGTGATGTGCAACTGACCAGGCAGAGGTTGGAAGAAATCAATCCTGAGCTGATCAGCTACAGCTTCAATAATGACCCGCATCAGGACAAACTTGACGCCCCCTTTGCCCATCTGGGCAGCCTGGACCAGACCGCCAGGGATATTGCCAGCCAGGCCAGGCAGGGTGATGTGGTGACCATTTTGCTGACCAGCCATGGCTATACCGATCTGGTGGCGGTTGAAATAGGTAATAAGCCCACTGCACCTATCTGGACGCGCTATCTCAAAACGGCACTGGCACCCCTGGAAAAATTTCCCACAGTATTGATCGTTTCTGCCTGCTACTCAGGCTCACTGATCTCGCAGTTGAAAGCGCCGAACCGCATCATCGTGACTGCGTCGGCAGAAGACAAGGTGTCTTATGGCTGCCAGCCACTGGCGCATAATACCTTTTTCGTCGATGCCCTGTTCGGTAGCAAGCTAGACGCCGGGCAAAACCTGATGCAAGTGTTTGAACATACCAAAGAGCTGGTGACAGAGCGTGAGAAAGCAGCGAAATTTGATCCCTCGTCGCCACAGATTTTTGTCGGCGAGAAAATGCAGGCTTATGCGCAGCAACCTTTGAAGTCCTGGTTGCTGGCTCAATAAAGCTTGTGCTTGCACCGCCAGCATCGCTACCCAGTTTGACCAAAATAAACAGGGTCATCATCAGATGGCCCTGGCTTTTTATGACGCTGCAGGTCTAGCGCAATACCGTAAATAGTGGCACGGCTTTCACCACGGGCAATTTTGCCGCTCGCCATGCAGAGATGCCGCCGCGATACCAGTACAGGTTGGAGTAGCCCATGTCTTTGAGGCGCACCAGGGTATTGATACTCATCCAGCATTCTTCAGAAACACAAAATACCGCGATGGCAGCATCTTTTTGCGGAAAATTTTTCTTCATCAGCGCATGTAAATCCGCATCCAGGTTTTTATTAAAGGCGGCCTGCGGGTCATCGACAAGATTGGCCGCCCCATCAAGAGAGATGGCAAATGGCAGGGTCATGTCGGTATTGTCTATGCCCAGGGCATCGATCACGCTGATCTGTTTTTTAGCGAGCTTTTCTGCCAGCTCAGGTGTGCTGATGTTCTTGATACCCTCTATGCTGGTGGGCGTGGCATAGTGAAAGCCTTCACTGCCGGGACGCAGGTGTTTCACCGGCGGTAAAAACCAATCGCCATTTTCAAAATCCTGATACCCATCCTGGACTTTGAGTTTTTTTATAGCCTGCTCAGACTCTGACAGAAAAAGTGCATACTTGTCCTGGAAAGCCTGATCATCAAGGTCATAGAGATTGCAGTTGACCTTGCTACGGCGCTGGCAATTCGACAGGGCAGAGCGCGTGGCCAGGATGTCGTTACTCATGCCATAAGCTACACCCCAGGCCCCGTCTGGCGCCACGGCAAAAGCTTTCTTGGTTTTATGTTCCTTGTATTTTTCAAATCCAGTCTGGGCGCTCTTGCCCAGTTCAATCGGCCCCTGCCAGAGTTCCTCGGCATGGACAGCGCCTAGTGCACAAAAATAAAACGTCAGGACTGCAGAAATTTTCATGGTTGAGAATAATCAAGTGTGTTCACGTTGTTTGATGCCGTTGCATTTTTGCATATGCAAGGGAATTCAAATCTAGCTGCTATTTTACATTGTTTAACCTTCGCGTGAATCTAAGCAATTACCTGGCTAAGGACCTTTTGCATCCATGTCGCGAGTGCAGGTTTGCTACTCAATACAGGCATCAAGTCCTGCACTGCATACAGGCATGCACCTCAAACTGCCAGATAACTTGAGCATTGACCTTAACATATGGGAAAATACCTTAATATATTAACGTCTGGCTGGATGAGCTTGAACCCATCTGACCAGACATTCACCTACCGCAGAATTCACCCACTGACGCCACCATGCACCCACACTTGCGCAAGACCCTGATTTCCAGTCTGCTTGTTTTGTCCCTGCCAGTTACCAGTCATGCCGCACCCCTGGGCAACATACGCAACTTGTCTGTCAGTGCACAACGCCAGATAGAGTTCACGACAGATGAAGGCAGCATAGTCCGCATCAGCCTGCTCAAGCCTGATCTGTTCCGTGTCTGGGCAGGCAGCAAGGGGCAATTGCTGGATGCTGGTGACAAGGCCGCACCCATCGTTCTCAAAAAAGACTATGTGGATTTCCCGATCAGCGTCACTGCACCAGACGGCTATCAACTGGTTCAGACATCTGCCATGGCCTTGCGCATCTACCGCTCGCCTGTGCGCCTGGCGCTTTACAAGGCCGACAACAAAACCGTGCTCTGGGAAGAAAAACAGCCTTTAGAACTGGATGACAAGGCTAGCTTCCAGACTCTCTCCAGCACACCCGATGAAGCCTTCTTTGGCGGCGGCCAGCAAAATGGCAGCTATGCCTTCAAGGGCAAACAACTTGAGGTATCTTATTCTGGCGGTTGGGAAGAGGGCGACAGGCCCAGCCCCGCACCGTTCTACATGAGCAGCAAGGGCTATGGCGTCTTGCGCAATACCTGGAGCAATGGCAGCTATGATTTCCGCTCGAATGATTATCTCAGCACCAGCCACCAGGAAAAACGTTTCGACGCCTATTACTTCGTCGGCGACAGCATCAAGGACGTGCTGGCCAGCTACACCGAACTCACAGGCCGCGCCAGACTCTTGCCGCGCTGGGCTTATGAATATGGAGATGCTGACTGCTACAACGATGGCGACAACAGCAAAAAGCCCGGCACCGTGCCCGCAGGCTGGAGCGATGGCCCCACAGGCAAGACGCCAGACGTAGTGGCAAGCGTCGCCGCCAAATACCGTGAACACGACATGCCCGGCGGCTGGATTTTGCCTAACGACGGCTATGGTTGCGGCTACAGCAATTTGCCCGAGGTCGTCGCTGGATTAAAAAAACATGGCTTCCGCACCGGCCTGTGGACAGAAAACGGCGTCGATAAAATCGCATGGGAAGTCGGCACTGCAGGCACGCGTGCGCAAAAACTTGACGTCGCCTGGACAGGCAAGGGCTACCAGTTCTCGCTCGACGCCAACATGGCCGCAGCACAAGGCATACTCGATAATTCCAGCGCACGCCCCTTCGTCTGGACCGTCATGGGCTGGGCAGGCACACAACGCTATGCCGTCACCTGGACAGGTGACCAATCCGGCAGCTGGGACTATATACGCTGGCATATCCCCACCCTGATAGGCTCAGGTTTGTCTGGCCAGGCCTATGCCACTGGCGATGTCGATGGCATCTTTGGTGGCAGCCCCGAGACCTTTACGCGTGATTTGCAATGGAAGACTTTTACACCCGTACTCATGGGCATGTCAGGCTGGTCAAAGTCAGAACGCAAACACCCCTGGTGGTTTGATGAACCCTACCGCAGCATCAACCGCGATTACCTCAAACTCAAGATGCGCCTCATGCCCTATATGTACACCTATGCGCATGAGGCAGAGCAGAATGGCGCACCCATCGTGCGCGGCCTGATGTGGGATTATCCGCAAGATACCAATGCCAATAACGAGAACTATAAATACCAGTTCATGCTAGGCAAAGACTTTTTGGTGGCACCGGTATACCGCAGCCAGGCCGCCAGCAAGGGCTGGCGCAAAGGCATCTATCTGCCGCAAGGCCAGTGGATAGATTACTGGGATGGCCGCGTCGTGACGGCAGATGCCAAAGGCAAAGTCATAGACCAGCAAGTCACGCTCGACAGACTGCCCCTCATGGTGCGCGCAGGCGCGATCTTGCCCATGTACCCCGTCGCCCTGTACGACGGCCAGGTACCCAAGGACGTGCTGACGCTGGATATCTACCCGCATGGCAAATCCAGCTTCACCATGTACGAAGACGATGGCGAAAGTCGCCAGTACCAAAGCAGTAAATCCAGCCTGCAAACCTTCACTGTTGACGCACCAGAAAACCGCGCAGGCGACATCAGCATCAGCGTCGGTGCAGTCAATGGCAGCTATGAAGGCATGGAACAACAACGCGCCCTGCAACTGCAAGTCCACACCCGCGTGCAGCCAGATGTAGTGCGTTTTGGCGAACAAAACCTGCAGGCATACAGCAACCGCGCAGACTACGACAAAGCCAGCAGCGGCTGGTATTTTGACGCCGTAGAAAAATACGGCACCGTCCACATCAAGACCGCCAAACTGCCCGTCAACCAGGCTTACCAGTTCCGCCTTGGCGTTGCCGCAAGCAAGCAACTCGCAACAACCGCAGATTACCCGCCAGCACCTGATCTGGGCAACAGCATCGCCCCAGACAGCCTCATCGTCCTGGGCCGCCCGACAGAAGAACCCGGCCACCCACTGGAAAGCGCCTTCGACGGCAAACCCGGCACCTGGTTCCGCACCGTGCGTGATCAGTCGCAAAAGACAGGCGCTCATGAATTCAGCCTCGCCCTCGGCGAGCGCCGCATGATCAACGGTTTCGAAATCGCCCCGCGCAATGACAAGAACTGGCAATACGGCCAGGTCAAAGACTTTGAAATCTACCTGGCCGACACCAACGGCGAATGGGGCAAACCGATCTACACCGGCCAGCTCAAAAAACAGGAAGGCAAACAAAAAGTAGAATTCACCGCCAAAGCAGGCCGCCTGTTCCGCTTCCGCGTACTCAGCACCCACGACCAGAACGACGACGGCGACGCCCAAGACCCCATGGTCCTGACCAGCACAGGCGAAACCAAACCAGTCAAAGCCTATAACGCCTTCAACCCCGTTGTCGTCAGCCCGATCACGATTTCAGAATTCAGCATCCTTGAAAAACCGGCACCGGACAAAGCCAAGTTGCAGACCTATTTGTCTGATGCTGTTGCTGGTACTGGCGCTGGCAGTAAGAGCAGCTACGCTAAAGACCAGGCCTATAGCGTTGCAAGCTCCAAGCCAGTCAAGCGCGAGGTCAGTAAACAACCCAGCATGCAAATGAACGGCCTGCGCTTTCACAAAGGCCTGGGCGTTGCTGGCAACAGCGAAATCGACTACCAGCTAAAAGGCGACTGGCAAACCTTCCGCGCCGACGTAGGCATAGATGACAACTGCCGCAACAACGGCGGCCTGCAATTCCAGGTGTGGGGCGACGATAAATTATTGTTCGACAGCGGCCTCATCATCGCGCCAGCAGTCGTCAAACCAGAGCTGGATATACGCGGCATCAGCAAACTTAAATTGAAAACCATGGGTGTCAAAGCGACGGGCAAGGCAGAGGTTTGTGCTAACTGGGCGAATGCTTCGGTGATTGGGTTTGTGGGGGATTGGGTGGGGAGGTGAGCTTGTAGCTTACTTTGTCGAATTGCCGGGATTATCAACCAACCCCGTCGCTTTGCATGTGCAAGAGCGGCGGGGGTGAGGGGGGCTGGTAAATATTCATTTGTTGCTGTCCATGGTTTTTCAAGGCCGGTCGCGACTACTACAAATCATCAAGGCATTGCCTGCGATTAAATTTGAGACGTAAAAGCTACTTTGATTCAATCGACGGCTATTCAGAAAACGGCCAGTTCATGTATATTTTCTTCCCATCCATCCTAATAGTTTTCATGTTATTTTGCGGATTGGGAATATGCTCTGAATCTTCACTCGTTAAATAAAATGAAACCTCTTTAGGTAAGAAATTCGATCGTGATTTTATACATGCCAGTAGATCAGAATACAATAGCCCGTAATTCGAGAGCCTGTAAAAATAACTGTGTAAGTTCTCCCGGAACTATTGGTGAGCGTTGATA
>JAZJXP010000110.1:0-48289 GCA_040390835.1 Pseudomonadota bacterium | reverse complement strand
GAACTTAATCAGACGTTCCCTAGGTATTATTCGACGCTGGCACATTCGTGACCAGTCTCCATTGCAGGAGATCGTCAGGCGACAGGGCACCTCTCGCAACACTGTCCGGCTCTAGTCGCCCATGAAGAATCGTCGCACAGTATAAATTTGCACATCTCCCTTTTAGTGAAAGTTGCATTATTAAAAAATATTGAATAATTAAAAACACTAGCTTACTCAATATTTGTTAAGACCACGGCACTAAAGCTCACGGGCTTCGATCACCAAAATTTGGAAAATACTATGCACACCGAGAACCTTACTCTAAAAAATTTTCGTTGTTTTGGATCTAAGCCTGAAATCGTAATCCTACAGCCGGATTTGACAGCCGTAGTAAGACCTATCCGTGAGCGCAGGGTTGTTTTGTCGGTGTATCTGGATGATCCAGATGTCGCAATCGACAACAACCATCTTGACCGAGTTCTACGCGCAATTTCCATGGGGAAAAAGAATTGGCTATTTTGTTGGACAGAGCTTGGTGCCAAGCATGTCGGGATCCTCCAAAGCCTGATCACGATTTGCCGTATGCATGGCATCAATCCCTACGATTATTTTGTCGATGTGCTCCAGCATATCAGTCAACATCCCGCTTTGCTGGTGCATCAGCATACGCCGCCCCTCTGGAAACAGATGCTTGCCGGCGCCCCACTCCGTTCAGACTTGAATGACGTGAATCTACGGGGTAATATTGGACGGGAATGACCGCTTACGGTTATTAGCCACAAAAATCTTGTCGCGCTATAAATGGGAATTTATAGCACCTATAATCGCAACACCCGCTGCATTCTGACCAACCATGCAAATCACCTTTGAATCGCCAAATCAGATCGAAATCATCAAGCTCATTGATGAACTCGATGCCTATCAAAATAGCCTATATCCGCCAGAAAGCCTGCACTTCCTGGACATCGAATCGCTAATGCAATCCAACGTGATATTTGTCGTCGCAAGAGATCATGCGCATCGTGCGCTGGGTTGTGGGGCGGTTGTGAAGCAGTCGGAATTCGGTGAAATCAAACGAATGTACGTGCATCCATCCGGTCGCGGCCAGGGAATCGCTCGGGCAATGCTGGTTGCGCTTGAAACTCGGGCTGAGGCTGAGGGATGCAAGCTGCTCAAGTTGGAAACAGGTGCGCGTCAACCCGAGGCTATCCGACTATACGTACGCTCCGGTTTCGAGCCGTGCGGCGCCTTCGGAGATAGTGGAGACGATCCACTGAGCGTTTTCATGCAAAAGAAGATCGTCGATTCGTTCTAGACAGGTAAAGCCTATGTTTCGCTCAGATTTCTTGGTCATTGCTCAAACTGATTTCTGGAATCGTTGGTCCTAACGGCCCCTTGAGCGCGTACATAAAAAGACAAAATAATTGACGTTGGGTGAAAGTGAAATTTGTGTGAATGCGGATGACGAGCAATTTACGACGGTGGTGAGTGATGGAACTTGCAGTTAGCCCGCCCCAAGTAGCAGTTCGCAGCGCGAAGGTGAGGCCTATTTCCTTGACAAACAAGCGTGCAGCAGTGCGGCTCGTCATCCCGCTTGCAACGGCCAGTGCTTCCAATGGGCGGGAATCTGCCGGGTTGCTCTCCAGGATGGTGACAATGCGCGTCAACAGCTATGGCTATCACTCCTGGCCCTTACTCATCCAGATAAGTAGGATAACTTGCTGAACTTGAGTCACAATCTCAATGCAAATTATGCCGCCCCCCCCTGTGGGTCAAATCTCTGTGCAAATTAACAGTCCTTCCTTATGCTGCAGCAGCCTGCAACGAAGGCACTGATTGTGCTTTATTATCAATGACAACATTGACTACTGCTGCGTCAAACTGGTAAGTACTCGCCTCATGCAGCTTCCATGCGCCGTCACCGAGCAAGTGCAGGACATGAGTATGGTGCTTCAGCACTGCGGGCCGGTGCGCGATACTGATCAGTGTAACGCCGCTCTCACGCAAGCGTGCATACAGAGCCGATTCATTGGCACTGTCAAGCGCGCTGGTTGCTTCGTCGAGAATGACAATGCCAGGCGTATGGACCAGGATGCGGGCAAATGCCATGCGCTGCTGCTCGCCGACGGACAGTAGCTTCTCCCAGTCCTGCACCGCAGACAAACCGCCTACACGTTCGGCCAGTTGCGGCAAATACACCTGATCCAGAATCTCGAGCAACTGCTCGTCGCTTAGTTCTGAGTCCGCACTTGGGTAGATCAGCTGGCTGCGCAGCGAACCCATCTGTAAATAAGGTTGCTGCGGCAGAAAGAAGAAATCCTCCAGCGGCGGATGATGGATGAGGCCACTACCGGTGTGCCACAATCCGGCAATCGCCCGTAATAGCGAGCTTTTGCCGCAGCCGCTGTCTCCGGTAATGAGCAGCGCCTCACCTGGTTGCAATACAAGGCTCAGTTCCTTGATAAGCACACGTTGCGATTGCGGTGGATGCAGTGTGACTGATTCCAGCGCGAACCGGGTGCCTGGGCGTAGCTGGATGCGCACGGTCTCGACATCAGTTGCCGGTTCGGGTGCTGGCTTGGGCAATACCAGGTCGGACAATGCCTGCAGACGACCTACGCCTGCCACGAAGCGGCTCAGACTCTCAAAGTTTTCCACGATCACCCCCACCGCCCCGAGCACGGCAGCAAATGCCCCGACCGCCTGCGTCGCGCGCCCTACCTCCAGCTCACCTGACAAGACTTGCTGGGCAAGTATCGCCACTGGCAATACCAAAGTGAGTTGACTGAACGTGCGCTGGTAAAGATTAAGAGAACGCTGCTTCTTGATCAGCTTGTCGTAGTTCTGGATGACCCGGTGAAGCTTGCTGTCGATGTGCGCGCGTTCCTGCGCTTCACCGCGGTAGAAGGCGATCGATTCAGCATTTTCGCGTACACGCATCAGGCTGTAACGGAAGTCCGCCTCGCGCCGCAGTTGCCAAAAATTCAGGTGTATCAAAGGATTGCCGAATGCATAAAGTGCGGCACCGGTACCGATGAGGGCATACACCACCAATACGCCAACCAGCAAATGGGAAATCGACCATAGCACAGCGCTGAACGCCACGAGCTGCATGGCAGATCCCAAAAAAATGAGCAGGAAGTTGATGGACCTGCCTGTAAAGGTATTAATATCTTCGCTGATGCGCTGGTCCGGGTTGTCCAGGTCGCTATTGGCACCGAGTGCATAGTATTTGCGGTCTTTAAGATAGCCGTCGAGAAAGCGCCCGCTGAGCCAGCGTCGCCACTGGTTGGCGAACAGGTCGCGCATGTAATAGTAGAAAGCGTAAGTCGGCACGGCAAAGGCCAGCACCATCAGGCAGGTTCGCACGGATGCCCAAAAGCGCTCTCCCTCCTTTGCTGCCAGTGCAGAAGTCATTTCTCCGGCCTGATCGTTCAGCATGACTGCGAACTTGGTTTCAAACAGCATTAACACGATCAGCAGCACCAGGAGTATCCAGGCTCTCTTCCATTCTTCTCCCAGCCAGTAAGGTTTGGCGACATCAATGAATTGCCGCCATGCAGAGAGTGACAGGAACGCGGTGCGGCGCCTCTTGGGTGGTGGTGGCACACCATCAGTTTCCACATTGGGGTGCGTGTCGCTTAAGATAGTCATGATCAGATTCTGTGGATATAGGTTTTTCTTCAGTATGGGATCTGATGCGATATCGTTCTGTGCGGAAACGGACATAATCCTGCATAGCAGCTTGAAAAATCGGAAAATTTACGATGCGAGGTTGGTACTGGTCACTGAATTGAAAAAACTGTGGTCCATGCTGAGATCGTGGATGGCGTTGGGGTTGGGGTTGATCCTTGAATCAGTACAGATATCTGGAACCCCATTGCCGCTCAGTAGCTATTTTGACAAAAAGACTACATCATTATCTTCCTGGGAAAAATTGTATAGCTCTTCAGCCGGTTCAATATTGACTCGAATACCCCCATAAATTCTAACGCCGCCGGTACCTGGCGGGTGTTTCGCCCACAAGGCGTGTAAATAAGCGGGAAAAACTGCTGACATCGGAATAACCAACCTCTGTAGTAATACGAGCGATGCTCCAGGTCGTGCTGCTCAACAACTGCTTTGCTTTTTCAACCCGCGCACGTTGCAGCATACTTAGAGGTGATTGCCCTGTTTCAAGCTTGATCCGCCTCAGCAAGGTGCTTGGACTTATATGAAAAGCGAGCGCCAGGCGATTAAGGTCATACTCGTCAGCCAATCGATCATCAAACCAAAGCTGCAATTGTTGTGAAAAAACTGGCAGGCGTCTCTCCATCAAAGCGCTATCGACAAATGGCGATTGGCTGGCACGCTGATTTGGCAATAAGGCGACCCGTGCGGTGGCAGTTGCCACTTCAGTACCGAGCGTGCGCTTGATAAGCTGGATGGCAAGATCAAACGATGAACTGACTGCTCCGGTAGTCATGACTGCGCCGTCCTCCAAAAAAACTGCATCCGCTTGTAGCCTGGTCGCCGGATACCGCTGGGCAAGCTCGGGGGCAAACAGCCAGGCAGTTGTAGATTTTCGGCCATTTAAAAGACCCGCTTCACCCAGCAGAAATGCGCCCACACATGCGGAAGCAACCGCAGTTCCCGCAGCAAAGGTTTTTTTGATGAACGCAAGCTCGCGTGACAAAGAAGCCAGTCTTCTGTCCCAGTCAACATGGCGGTTTATTTCAAGCCCCGGCACAATGAGCAAATCGTATTTACCTGCAGGGCGTTTAACTCCAACAGAAATTCCACCAGCAATCTTGATGCTTTTCCCCGCGAGAGCAATCAGCTCTATATCGAACGCCGGCCCCTTGCGCGACTTGATATCCAGACCGAGATCCATTCCTATCCTCAGGACATCGGCGATGCCAAAAACCTGAGACCCCATACAGGCTTCGTACACCAATATGGCTATCCGTAAGGATTTTGAATCTGTCATAACGAGCATCTTTGAATTTTGACGAAATTGACCATAAAACAGCTGATATCAGCATAGTACGTGAAGGTGGAGAGGATAGACAATAAGCTTATCTGCAAAGCAGAGGCTGGCAGAACACTATTCATCTTCAAGGAAAGTATTATTATGATTTCGTCTCAAATTATTCGAATTGCCATTGCCCCCTTCGGGATGATCAACTGTCATCTCATTATTGGTGCAACTGACTGCATCCTGGTGGATGCCGGTCTGCCAGGATCAGAATCAAAAATAGAGAGTGCACTAAAAAAACGCGGCCTTTCATTCGGCGACATTAAACTCATCGTCATCACCCATGCTCATGTAGATCATGCGGGAAGTGCTGCACGGATGCGCGAATTGTCAGGCGCACCGATTCTTGCGCATGAGGGGGACCTTGATTATTACCAGCAAAAGAAGAAGATGACTTTTTGCGCGACGGGATGGTTTGGCCGGATCTTTCTAAAAACAGGATTAATTTTGCAGCCTTACGTTCCATTTACGCCTGACATTCTATTGCAAGCCGGTGAAGTACTGGACTTGACCTGTTTTGGAGTAGCTGGCACAGCCAGACACACTCCTGGTCACACAGCAGGTTCAGTTTCAGTCCAGTTAGATACCGGGGACGCAATGGTTGGTGATTTACTTGCATCTGGTGTATTGCTTGGCGGACTAATCAGGACTGGTCATGCAATGCGCCCGCCATTCGAGGATAGTCCAGAAACTGTATCTGATGAATTGAAAAAAATGCTGGTTTCAGGCAGTAAGCGTTTTCACATGGGACACGGCGGACCGTTGATAGCATCTGAGGTTCATCGACACGCGCAATGCTTGCAGTCATTGACAGTACTGAAAAATGATTCTGCCGGTTGATGGCGAATCAATTGGTGATCAAACCCTGGTCACTCTTTTTTCTTTCGCGTGTTCGTTTGCTTGCTGAACTGAGCCGGTCAGTTTGATGCACCTCCCACTTGCTCGCGAAGGCTGCCAGCTTGCTAAACGAGGGCTGCAATCAATGCAAATCGATGCAAATGATGATTAAAAGCGGAGCAAATAGCGAAGCAAATTTCAGTCTGCACGGCAACCATATCTAACTGCGCTTTACTCTGCAAATACGGCGATTGCGCTGCGACTGGATGCACCCTGCTTTGCTTTGTACATGGCGACGTCGGCTTCTTTCAGGAACTGTTCGGCATTCGCCAGGGAATCGTAAATACTGATACCGATACTGGTTGACATCATAATCGCAGAACCGGGGACTGGTGTGTCCAGTGCTGTGACAATTTTCCGGGCTAAAATTTGAGCATGTTCCAGTACACGTATCCCCTCGGCGAGCACGACAAATTCATCGCCGCCAAGGCGGGCCATGGTGTCGCTCTCGCGCAGGCAGCCAGAAACTCTTTTCGCAAATTCTTTCAATACCAGATCACCGGTGTCATGACCGTTGGTATCATTTATTTTTTTGAAGCCGTTCAAGTCCATGAACAATAAAGCCAGGCTATTGTTTTGTCGCAGTTGCCGGACTATTGATTGATGCAACACCTCCATAAAATGCCGCCGGTTTGGGAGCCCGGTCAATCCGTCCGATAGCGCCATTACATTGAGCGCTTCCTCCCATTTTTTACGTTCAGAAATGTCGTGCAAAAAAGCAGTGAACTCAAGCCGGTCTGCTATGTTATTGACGTTCAAACTTACCTCGACAGAAATTTCTTTGCCGTCGCGGTCAACGGCAAGAAATTCCCGTCGCGCAGTCGTTGCTGTTTTTCTTAGCCTATCCAAATGCGTCAGGATATTGACGAAGGAACTTCTGAAAGCAGGTGGCACGATCAGATCGGCGATATTGCGCCCCATGGCTTCATCATTGTTCCAGCCAAACAGGGATTCGGAAGAACGATTCCATTGAGTGATAATTCCAGCATTGTCTATTGATATTACCGCATCGTTGGCATGTTCGAGGATGGTGCGTATGCGTTCTTCACTGGCGCGAAGTTGTGCCTGCACACGAAGCATTTCGTCAAAAGCGACCTGCTTGCCAAGCGCTGCTCCCAGTGCGGCACCCAACAGTTCCAGCGTCTGTAAATCCTCTTCGTCAAAACCGCATACCTGTTCGGACATGACTTTAAGCACGCCAACTGGCAGGCCGCGTTCAAAAAGTGGGGTGCAGATCATGGAACGAACGCCCACTTTTCTGCAAGCATTTGCATCGACGCGCGGATCGGTTTCTGCATCGTCGCATTGCAGAATTTGTGCGCTGCTGACGCATAAGCCTGACAAGCTATTCGCTCTCAACAGACACAAACCAACATGCTGGGAAATCGCGCCGCTTGCAGAGCGATACACCATGTAGTCACCATCAACCAGTTCGACTACCGCAGCCTTGGCCCCTGTGAGTTCTTGTAATGTATTTACAACAAGTTGCATGAATGCCGCGAGATCCAGATCTGCCTGGGCAAGCAGTGATTGCGTTTCAATAATTCGCTCTAACCGATCAAGTTGTGTTTTATTTTTCTTCATTTTCCGATCCGAGCAGTTTTCAACATTCCCAATTATTTTATGGTATTTCTGCGCGATTTCACTTTCAATGAAGGGCCGATTCGTCGCTTTTTTTGTAAATTATTGCTGCGTGATCTTCCTAGTATTTTGCAAGGAAAACAAGTGGACCATCATTTCACCACATACTGACAGGAAATCGATATCTACATTTCAACTCCTCTTTTGTCTTTGGGTCTGAATTTTCCAGACTACATCAGACACCTGGTTACCAATTGTAGGTTTTGGTAACAAAAACTCATTAAGATTGTGAATAAATGCAAAACCTGCCACGATTTGTTTTGTATTTTTTAACATGACAACGCCTTGCCCGATTAATCAGGAAGCGCTATTTTCAAGAGGTAAAGTGATGCACGCAATTCGCAAAGCTAGATGTATGTCGTGGATGCTGCAAGTCAGTATCGTCGCTTTTCTATGCGCATGCGGGGGCGCAAACGACACTGCGGTTTCAAGCGCCCCGC
Source organism: Pseudomonadota bacterium (assembly GCA_040390835.1). Lineage (GTDB taxonomy): Bacteria > Pseudomonadota > Gammaproteobacteria > Burkholderiales > Burkholderiaceae_D > Undibacterium. The sequence continues at coordinate 40,312 of JAZJXP010000110.1, read as the reverse complement.
AGGCACTCCAGTCAGCCCCGGCGCCTGCACCCACCGATAGCCCTTCCTCAATTAACGCGTTGGCACAAACAGCAAAAAGTGCTTCAACATTATTGAGTGCAGCTCCCTCGAACGGAACTTCAACAAGCGCAAGCCCTGCACCTCAAGTTTTATACACTGATACGCTCAGTGGGCCGACCACGGGTGGAGAAAATAACAACGGTGCCTACCTTTCCATTTTCGGGAAGAATTTCGGCTCTGCGAGCGACCTGGGAACAAATACCAAGGTCTATATAGGCGATAACGAAGTCGCCAACTATCGCTATCTGGGAAGCTCAAAATCAAGCGCCAGGACTGGATTGCAGCAAATAACAGTGCAGGTAGGTTCACTTGGCGGTGCGCCCGCAGGCGCAGCACTGCCTGTGAAAATCGTATCGAACGGCGCATCCTCCAACACAGACAATAGCTTTACGCCAAGCTCAGGACGTATCCTTTTCGTTTCTTTATCTGGCTCTGACGCCAACGCGGTAGCAAATAATATTGCCAAGCCCTGGCGCTCACTGCAGAACATGAGCACGCTGAAGGGTGCCTACTTTGCCATGCAAGCAGGCGACCAGATCGTCATACGTGGCGGTGCCTGGCATGACACCAATGGCCAGGACAAAACCTGGATGCGTTTTGGCAGCGGCATCTATGCCAGAAACGGCAGCCCTTCTGCATGGATACATATCACAGCCTATCCTGGCCCGGTCAACGGCAACGCCATAGAAGATGTTCACTATACGACGCCAGCCGGAGCATCCGGCGGTATCGCTGGCCCCTGGTCTGCCATCGCAGGGTCTTCGGGTGAATACATTTCGGTTTCCAATTTAAGAATGGATATTGCGGGCGGTGCCAATCGGGATGCTGCACCCATCAACTTCCAGTACACCGCGGGCCCCTGGCGCGTGGTCAACAATGAGCTTGGCCCCTGGGTTGCCGGAAACTCTGCCACGCTCAATGCGGCGGGGGTTTCTGGTCACGGCAACGGCAACAAAGTCTTAGGTAATAACATCCACGATATTGCCGGTACTTCTGAACTGCAGAACCATGGCATCTATGCAGACACTACCGCACAGAACTGGGAAGTTGCCTATAACTGGATACACAATATCACTGGCGGTTCAGCCGTACAGTTCAATGATAATGAAGGAGGTGCGGGCTCAGTGACGCTGCCGCACGGTGGCATCTGGCAAGGCTTTACCGGCATACGGATACATCACAACTGGCTGGAAAACGCCGCGAAATACGGTATCAATTTCAATGACCAGGGCAGCACGCACAAGGGTACTTATGAGGCCCAAAGCTGGAACAATGTCATCACCGGCACCAAGCTCTACCCGATACGCATCAACTCCACCGCCACAATCCAAAACATGTGGTTTGCCTACAATACAGTGTATAACGCCATGACCGGCGCTTCTGGAAATAAAGCCTACATCATGGATGAAGGCTTTGGCAGTGGCGCGGGCATACGCAACAAGTTCTACCATAATATTTTTGCCTTCGGCCCCAACACCCAGCCTGGCACGACATGGTTGATTGATTACAGTACGCCATCGACGACCACCAGCTACGACTTCAAACAGAATCTGTACTTCAGCAATAGTCAAATTGCGCCATCGCCAGGCACACTGGGCGACAACCTGGCAATTTCTGGCAACCCGCAATTCAAGAATGCATCCGCTGGTGACTACACTTTGCAGGCGACCAGCCCGGCAGTTGATGCAGCCACGCAGCCTGGCCTCTTTGCTGTCAATGACGACATCGTGAATACCTTGCGTCCGCAAGGTGCAAACAAGGACATTGGTGCACTGGAACTGAGTGGTAATACGGTGCCGATTCCTACGCCTGTGAATGGCATGTGTGGCAGTGCCAACGGGCAGTCATTCAGCGCAGCACCCAGCAGCCAGCTTTGCTCATCCGGTATTGCGTCATTAGTTTCATTTACCGACAACCGCTGGGCATGGAGCTGTGCAGGCAACAATGGGGGGACAACGGCAAGCTGCAGCGCGAACCTTGCCAACAACCCTGACCCATCCACCCCGCCCAGTGTGCGCCAGCAATACTCTGGTGTGATCACAGCAGGAACGAGCAGGCATCAATTGTCCAGCTCTGTATCTGCAGGCAACTGGATACTGGTGACAGTAGGCGTGAACAATAATGCGCTTGGCGTGTCTGGCACATTGTCCGACAATCAGGGCCATGCCGATCTCAGCGCCTTCACATCTCTGGGACGTATTTATGTAGATGGAATGGGCACTGACCTGTATGCGGCAAAAGCCACGACATCAGGTGCATATACATTGACCGTAGGCATCCCCAACCAGGGCAGCATACACATGGTGGAAATCCAGAATGCAGACGCGGTGAATTTGCTGGATGCTCCTTTGGCGACCAGCTCAGGCCCACGCTTTGCATCTACAGCGCTGTCTTCATCAACACAGACGAGCACGAGAGCGAATGATCTCGTGCTTGCACTGGTTGATCTGGGTATAGGCAACGCTATTCCCTTCAGTCCGAATGGACCCTGGCAACTTGTCAGCCCGGAGGCAGGTACCTATATCACTTCACGTATCTATGAGCAGCGTCCAAACGCTACCGGCGCATTTGGAATTTCCGGAACGGTAGGCAGTAGCGGGGCCGGTTACCCTGGCTGGGAAGCAGCGCTTATTGTGATCAAAGGACAGTAGATATTTACAGCTTAGCGACGACCACGCAAACTATGTTTTTCGATCAGAATGCAAAGCGATCTCCCTGATAAGGGTTTGAATCTTTTCGATACCAGCGTCACCCTGTGCAAAATACTCCAGCAGATCTTGGCAGATGGCATCTGCCAATGCCTCCTGCTGTGAAATGCCCAGAGGCATGGGACAGTCAAACCGCCGCGACCAGGATATGGTTCCAGTCGCGCAATTGATCATGCGCAGCGATATCCGCGCCGACATCGGCAACGCATCGTCATCAATTCGAACACAGCCGTCCAGTTTGTGGCTGACCTCGATTTCCGGTGAATGCGATCTAGCTTCAGAATTGTGCATTATCATCTGATGGCCGAATGCGTTGAAAAGTCCGTGTGTCATCTCCTCATCGAGGCCCGCAGCTATCGACTGTGCTGTGCATTCCATGCTGCGCAGCGGCATGAGCATCAGCCGGTGGTGTAGGGACGATGGATGAGGCGCCTGGATTTTTCTGCAAATCTCTGGCATGTAACTGCCCATAGGAATAGTAATATGTAACCCGGCACCGTTGTTGCCTTGCGCATAATAGCTGGCCAGACGAGCGCGCAAGCGACCGACTTGGACTCTGACGATGGGGTCGTCGCAGGTGTCGTAGCTGCGCTGGTCGCGATCAAATACAGCGATGCCTATGCTGTATTCCACGGTATCGCGCACACTGCCATTGAGTTTGCTCTCAATCAGATATTTAAGGAGGCGACAGCTGCGCTGTGCCTTGCAAAAAATACTGCTAGACAAAATCAGCGTGAGCGCTGCCTCCACTTCCTCCCGGTTTACATCAAATGCGTTCACCTCCATTAATTGGACATCATGAACTTGCGGCCGGCACTGACTGGAATAAAGTTGCATATAAAAATCTTTCTGTGCATTACTCTACATGAAGTTAAAGAATTATTAATTAATTTATTGGCATTTCTTTATTGCTAACGATAAACTGTAGGCAATTTGCATTCGAGATACCTTCCTTTAACCTTCTGAATTTCAAGCATTTGTTTTTAAAGGACTTTTTTGGAAGAGAATCTTGAAATACGCTATTCCGTGTTTCGTTTTGGTCGCTGGCAAGTTGATCGGGCGCGTAATTTACTGCAGGACGGTACGCTGCAGCGCCAGATGGAACCCCGTGCGATGGATGTTCTTGTCCAGCTATGCGGCAAAGCCGGACAAGTTCTTAGTGCGGAAGAGTTGCTTGAGCAGTGCTGGGGAAGTACTGTGTTTGGCGACAACCCGATACATAAAACCATTACGCAATTACGGCGTCTGCTTGGCGACAGCGCCACAAATCCCACCTATATCGAGACCATCCGCAAACGTGGTTATCGCACTCTCGCTACCGTCAGCCTGGTCAGCCTGGCTGACGATACAAGCGGTGGTAGTTGGCATGAGGGCTCACCATTCCGTGGTCTGGCAGCTTTTGCCGAACAGCATGCGGCTATTTTTTGTGGTCGTGCCGATGCCACCCAGAAGCTGGTTCATGCAGCATGTCAACAGACGCAGGCTGGATGCGGCCTGGTTTTGGTGCTGGGCCCCAGTGGGTCGGGCAAGACTTCACTGATCCGCGCCGGATTGTTGCCGCATTTATCCAAGGGCAGTGATGGCCTGACTGTTACGGCTAGTGCCAGCCTGGATTTGGGGGAGCCTGCGATTGGACAGTTATTTACTGACCTCGGCGCGACATTATTGGACTGGGAGGTGGCGGATTGCCCCTTGTTTGGGGGACACAGCGCGCATACGCTGGGCCAGGTGCTTGCAGAAGGTGACACTGCCTCCTTGATCGAAGAATTGGAAAATGCGCTGGCATCTTTGCCAGCAGGCCATCGTCTGGCCTTGTTCCTGGATCGTTTTGAGGCAATATTTTCCGCAACTCATGTAACGGAAGCTGAACGGCAGAAGTTGGTCAGCACGCTCGCATTCATGGCAACTTCACCGCGCTTGCTGTTGATACTCGCCTGTCGTAATGATTTTTATCCGCAAATCGCCGCATATCCGGCTTTGCTTGAAGGCAAGGAACGTGGTGGTCACTTCGATCTGGCTCCACCGACACAGACTGAAATAGCGCAGATAGTGCGCCTGCCTGCCATCTCGGCCAAGCTCAGTTTTGGGATTGATCCGGTGTCAAAGGCAAGGCTGGACGACTTGCTATGTCATAGCGTGACTGGCAGCCCGGACGCATTACCCCTGCTGCAGTACACGCTGCATGAGTTATACCTCCAACGCAGCCCATCAGGCGAACTGAGGATAGAGGTGTTCAAGAATCTTGGCGGCGTCGATGGTGCCATCGGACACCGGGCCGAGGAAGTGTTTTTGGGATTGAGCCGTGAACAACAGGCGGCACTGCCGCATGTGCTGTCGCTGCTGATCACCGTCACTGGACATGAAGAAGCCGTGACCAGCAGACATGCGCCGTGGGAAAGGCTGCAATCTACGGCTGAACGTGAGCTTGTCAATACGCTGGTCGACACCCGTCTGTTTGTCAGTGACCTGGTGGCGGATGCGTCGAGTTTTGGCATCGTGCACGAAGCCTTGTTACGTCGCTGGCCACGTGTCGCAACCTGGATCAGTGATCACCGGCAGGCCTTGCATGTGCGGGGCCGGATTGCTGTGCATACTCAGCGTTGGGTAACTGCCGGCCGCCGGCCTGATTTGCTGCTGCCGCAAGGAATGCCGCTCAACGAGGCGAACAGTCTGCTGAAACTTGATGCATTTTCTCTCACCAGCGATGAAAAAGCGCTCATCCATGCGTCCAGCAGCAAAGCGCGCTGGCGCGTGCGTTTGCGCCTGGGTGTAATGTCCATGATCGTTGGCTTGGCATTGTTGTCTGCCATATTGGGAATCAGCGCAATTAGTGCAAAAACTGTCGCCCAACAGCGGCGCGCACAAGCAGAAGGATTGATGGGGTTCATGTTAGGCGATTTCGCCGACAAGCTGCGTCCGCTGGGTCGATTGGACCTGCTAGACAGCGTGAGCGCCAAAGCACTGGAATATCTGGCCTTTTCAGAAGGGGATGAGCTTACCCAAACCTCGCTGACCTCCCTGACACAACGCGCCAAAGCGCTGCAAGTGATCGCTGAAGTGCATATCGCAAGAGGCAAGTCTGCCGCTGCCACCGATGCCTTGCTTGCCGCCCGTACTATCTTGTTGCAGCAATTCGCCTTGATACCGACTGATGGCGAAGTGTTGAAAAACCTTGGTGCAAACGCCTTCTGGCTGGGAAAAATTCAACTCGACCAGAGTAATTTGAGCACCGCTGAACAACACTTCCGGCAATACCTGCATTACAGCGATCTTTTGCATCAGCTTGATCCGGCTAACCCCGATGCCTGGATAGAGCAATCTTATGGCCACACCAATTTGGGTTCACTTGCACTCAAGCGCGGTGATGCGGCAGCGGCTGCACTCGAATTCCAGTCTTCCATCGCTCTGAAAACACGTGCTGCCGAACGTCGCCCCCAGGACCGCACTCTCGCTGCAGAGCTGGCCAACAGTCTGTCCTGGCTGGCCAGCGCAAAAGAATCCCTGGGCGAGTTGAACGAAGCCATGCTCATTTATGAGCGGGAAGTAGAAGTCGTAAGATCTTTGCACCAAACTACACCCGGCGACTCTTTGTGGGCCAGCAGGCTTGCGCTGGCATTGCAACACCGGGCGCAACTCAATATGGTGCTAGGCAGGAATAGTTTGGTTCTGGCGGACCTGTCTCAGGCCGAACAATTATTGATGGCTGTCATCGCGCGTGAATCCAGCCATAAGGTATGGCAGGGTCAACTGGCTTTTGTGCAACTAAACAGACTGCGTTTTGAGCGTATGCTGGGTCCGTCCCAGGCTCGTGCCGCCATTGCGCCATTACATCAATTGCATGCTCAGGCCACGGCACTGACACGCATCGATCCTCGCAATAATGAATGGTCGCGTTTGGAGGCAATGAGCACGCAAAGTATTGCAGGCATCCTGCTGCAACTGGGCCGTGCCCGCGAAGCATTGCCAGTCATAAAAGTAGCCCTGGATAAACTCAATGCGCTCTACCAATTAAATCAGGCCGACAAAACCAGTCGTAACATCCTGGCCGCAAGCCTGGTACTGGCAGCAGAGATTAACCTGGCCAACCATGATTTGCAGGAAACTACGCTGATGTGTAGCAAGGTCGGTGAACTGCTCGGTGACGAAATTGATCACAGCGAAGACTACCGCTTGCTTGATCCGTGGATACGGTCAAAAATTTGTTTAGAACAATATGATGTAGCTGCGAAAATGAAATCCAGACTGACCCGTATGGGCTATCAGGACATGTCATATATCACCTATCTTTCCACCCATGAACCCAGGAGACAATAATGAGTAAAGCACGAACAGAGTTGAAAAAACCGTCTAAAGCAACAGTCAGCAAAACAGCTGCTCAGCCGCTCCCCCCCGTACGACCGCCTGCACCAATCTTTGTTCCAGTCGATGTGATCGTCATGATCAATGCCACGCCATATCAGGGTCCCAACACCACCTCCGATGGACGTTTTACCGTATTGTGTTATCCACCAATCGTCACGTCTCCACCTGGAGATAGCGTCATCAATTACCGTTTGATTTCGCCAACACCACCAGGCATCGTCTTTCTCGGCATTGACAAGTCCCGGCCTTATACGCTGAACCAATTAAGCACCCCCAGTATTTCAGCCGATGGAAAAATGATGACCTTAAGCAATCGCAATACTGTAGACGAGGTCATCCTGGTCATGCTCAGGTTCAGAGACGACACCATCAGTATTTACGACCCGGAAGTGACTAACAACGATACACAGCCGCACTGATATCTGGTCGAAAAAATCTTGTAAGCAGGTCGAGCCGTTTTCAAATGCAGCCTGTCACATGCAGGGACACTCGTTACCGTGTGAGTGCCCCTGCCAGACTCAGGTTTCTTGCAAATGCGAAATCACAGCGGATGAAGGCTGCCGCCCGTGTGAGCTAACAATGCGTTGATCGATGGGACAAATTGCGCAGTGGGGTCGGCTAAGGAATCGTCGAAATTCAATATAGCGATCTCGACAAATGTCAGTTGCGGATCTCCTTGCTTTGTATAACCGGGTGGAGAATCGCCTTTGTATTCGTATTGATACCAATTCTGAGTCAGAACTTCCAGATGCTCATACAGCGTCCAACTAACGTAAGTGGTTGCGGCATTGTATTCTGACTGATTGGTATCGGTTGTGGATGTTGACCAGGTTTGCGTCTCGCCAGAAGTTAATTGCAGAGTCGCTGTTACCTCTGCTGACATTCCAAATCCGGAAGCACCAGCAGTTGCTGAAATAGTTTTCACGAATTGTGTCATCTGGCTGTCTTCATAGCCTGTCGTCACCGTATGGGTGCGTGATCCGCTAGATGCTACATGGTAAGGAGGAGAATTTAATCGCCAGATCTGATACCTGTTGATTGTGAATGAGTTATACGTTTGCCAGTGATCGTGCTGGCTGTCGTTATAAACGACGGGCGAATTTGGCTGTTGAATAGAAGTGTAGACTTGGCTTTTTAGCGATGCTTGAGGAACGCTTAAAATAGCGGGAAAATCTCGCAACAGCGGCGGTTGAGTACTAGAGAAAACATAGGTCATGACAGACTCCTGTTAATTGCATTTCATCATGGGGCACGGTAAAAATTACCCCTCCATGGGATGTCAGAGCATCGCTGCAATTCGCATCCCATGTCTCGAAGTTAACTTGAAGCCGCAAGTGATATAAGTATCTTCAGGTAACGAGACGATGGTGTTACCGTAACTTGATAGCAAGCACATTTAATTAGAGCTCTTGATGCCAGTTGTCGCTTGGCTTGTTTCAACCTGTGCATGGGGGAGTTGTATCAGGATCGGTAGCGTCAGAATTCAAATAAGATTTCAAATCAGGTTTCGAATCAGGTTTCAAAAATGAATTAATGCAAAAACTGATTTTTACATGGCGCTGGACGAACGAGCGCTGCCAGCGCACAAGGCTGGCTAGTATATAAAATCTTTCGCTACCTTCGGTGTTGTGTGCCAATCATGAAGAAGCCTATTCCCTTGTAACCGTTCCATCTCCATACTCTTCTACAGCAGGGTCCAGATTTTCCGGTGCATGAAGAATAGTCGGGCCCCTGGAGCAAGCCTGTCGTGTCAAATATTCCGTCAAACCTTCGGCTAGCACTGCGGGCGGAATCGTCGCCTGCATTTCGCTCAACAATTCTTCGGTCGCCCTGACTATCCATTCCACGCTGCGATACTTGGGCGAGACTATCTGGATGTTTTGCGAATCGGTCTGGTCAAAGAAGCCATGCTGCAATTTGTGTCTGACGTAAGAGAGCGCGGTGATACCAGGAATGGTGCGCTGTTCCAGATAGGCCTGTTTGCCGTCTTCATCATAACGGACGACGATATCCGGGAATTCGTATCCCTCATCTTCCAGCAGCGCTTCGCTGACGATGTTTGGTAACAGGGGCCGTGCGTCTTCATGACCAACTTCAAACAAAAGAATTTTCTTGAGTTTTTTCAATTCTTTTTGCTCTTCCGTGTCCGTCTTTTGAATGGCGATAGTCGGGAAGTATTCGCGAATGAAGATATTGGATTTGTTAATCAGTTCATCCCTGTTGATCTCCGGGCTATGCTGGAAAAACCTGTCGTCCATGTCCATCATCTTCCAGGCATGGTTCAGGTCGTGGATGAGAAATTCGAGTGGAGACTGCCAGAATTCATCAACATACACAGGCTCTGTTGATACGCCGATAAAATAGACTGGCGTACCCCGTATCTTCATGAGGTCAGTAGCAGAGATATTGTCAAAAGTCGGAATGATGATGACTTCGGGAATCCGGCGCATCAGCTCTTCGTATCGGTACCAGTATTTCTTTTGGAAATGGGTACTCAGATTCTTCCCGGTACGGCAGGCGACATCAAAAAAGCCTACTGCTTCGAACAAGATACGCAAGGTCGGAGCATACGGACACATCGCACCATTCTGTATGGTGACATGATGGAATTTATGCAGCAACTGCTCACGCATAAAGGACAGTGCAGCATTATCGCGGCACTTCTCATCCATCGCCGGCAGCGTCATCTGGCTGCGGAAATACTCGACCACTGGCAATAGTTCCAGAACTGGCGTATCCAGACTATTGTCATGTAACTCAAATCGCGTACGCAATTCACGGTACAAGTCTACCGGGTTTCTGACCCATTCCCGTATCCATTCGTGATGGGAAATACCCTGGGTTTTTGTAAAATTTTTCGCTACCAGCGCAGCGGCTATCTGTTTGTGATGACCAAAGGCAAAGGAACCTTCTTTCGCGTTCGGCGTCGTCATCACGCTTTCGGGCAACCACCTGCCCTGGACGCCTTCGGTGTCGAAAATTTCTACCAGAAATCCAACTGTGTCGACGATATGACGCGGATCTGATGGAACGGCAATTTCTTTGAGATGATCGCGATATCCGTGAGTAACGGTTCTGTCCATGTAGATGCGGGCTTCGTTTCTTGCATCTTTCCCCGCTTCGTTCCCGGTCTCGTTCCTGACGAAATAGTATTTGCGCCCGTCCGCTTCTGCAATCCCATATTCTGGTGCTACAGCGCCAAACACTTTGCTGCCCGTTACCCGGAGTGCGGCAAAAATATTGGCTGGAATGCCAAGTCCGTTGTGTTCATCTTCATCTTGCAACAGCCCACCCGGCAGAGCGATGCCCTCAGGGAAAAATGTCCGGTCCAGGACAAGGAATTCGCGGCCATTCTGCCCACCGCGCATCACAAGCACATCAACAGTCTTGCGAACCATGACACCCTGATCAATACGCTGCTTTGCCTGGATTTTAAGCGTCTGATCCGACAATAAGGCTTTCACTACCGCCGACTCACTGGCTACGTCTAAATATTTGGCTATGCTATCTTCGATGCCATTCTTGCGAATGGGGTCCCGCAGGCGATGAAACCAATAAATCATATACAGCAGCGATTCTGCATACAGGCTGGCCGGATAGCTTTGCGTATTGAGGCTGACCGAATATTTATTCAGTATCTCAAATATGATTTCCGCTGCACTATCTGCTTGCAGGTCTGGGAACGAAGATGAAGGTTTGATGGTCATTTCTGGAGTCGGTGCAGACGCATTCAATGTCATGTTATTTTCCATAAGAATTTCTCAGGTATTGGGTAATTTGCATAAAACTTGTCTTTATTGGCATTTAGCATTACCAGAACTCATTCGTATGCTCATATTGCCATTAAATCGCAACGGAAACCAACTATCATACCGTTTGAAATGTGCGACAAGGGAATTCCGAAAAATCTGAGTTCAGAGTGCCGGGCAATTACCAGAAACCGATACCTTGAAAAATTAGAATGTCTAAACACACCAAGAAAGCTATGCATGATTGACTATGCTGCAAAATGCTATAGAAAAGTAAGCGGTCTGATTCTCGGCATATCAATGACGGTATCGGCAACGGCATGCTGGGCAGAGTCGCTCACACTTGCAGGCAAAATAGGTACATCACCTGTCGTGATGGAGTTGAATCTGGACAAGGACAACGTCCAGGGCCGTTATTTCTATCGCAAGCACCATCTGGACTTGCCTCTCGAAGGCCAAGTGCGTAGCGATGGCAGCTTGGCATTGACAGAGGGGGCAGCAGGTTCAGGGGCGGTGAAAGCGGAGCTGCTACTTCGGCCTGGCCCTCATGGCGAATGGCATGGAAGCTGGAAAGATCGCCTGCGGACCACAGCGCTGCCTGTGCAGTTATCCTCGCTAACAATCCTTCCCGCAAAATCGGTGCAATCTGGCGAAGTAACTATCCCCAAGCTGAGTACCTATGAACGTGAGCGGCTTCAGGGCTTGCCACTCAGACGTGACACGGCTGACGCTACTGACACTGCAGCGCATCGACAATTGCAATGGTGGGTTGAGCCTGTATCCGGGGTCAGGGCATTTCGTTTCGAAACTGGCTATGATGCGGCAGTCCTTGGCGCTCTCAATGCGCGACTGGCACAAGAACAGACTACCGCCATCGTCGCTTTTTTTGCTTGCCAGCTAAATTATTCTCGTCGCTACGGCTCCACACAAGCTGGTGATTTTTCGTTTCGTGCCGAACCGCGATTAATATCAACGACGCTTGTCAGTATGCGGTTTAGCACGACAAGTACCTGCGACAGTGGTGGCGTATCAATCCTTGGTTCAAGCATGAATGCCCAAATTCCTGGCCTGCACGAACTGGAACTATCGCAAGTTATATGGGGGCAGGACGATAAGCATGCAGCGGGCGAGCCCGCACTCCCTGCCTGGATCGCAAACGCCATGCACAATCTGCACGGCACCGAAATGGCCGATCTGAAAGAGCGATGCAAATTCAAGGATGAAGACATTTGGCATCATCCTGCCTGGTCACTTACAACAGCAGGCGTCATTCTGGAGCCTGCCTTTTCACCAGACAAACAAGGGCCATGCGGAGGGGAGTGGCTTTTGCCATGGGACATGGTCAAGTTTAAGCCAGGTCGCTGAAGGTGAACTTGCCCTAAGCTAGCCAACACAGCGGTCAGATTTCAGGGCAAGTCTATCGTTCATTTTTGAGCAAAAGGTGTTGTTTAAGGCACATGTAGTGAAGCAGGTAACAGGAATTGGGGAAAGATTTTTCCATTGTGCCATTAGCGCCGCAGATGGAATCCCATTCTTTTGAATGGCAGAGACATCGCGCATACGCTGGCGTACAATCATAAAAAGCGCTCGCAAGGCTTTCTCTGGCTAAAATCGAGCCGAGATGTGGCGCTAATAAATATAAAAACGGAGGCAATACGTGGCTTGCTTCGCATTGAATATCAAAAGCGCAAGATGCCTTATTCTGCTCGCGGCCTCCTTGTTGTTATTTTTTGCCGGACCTGCCAGCGCACAGAGCCTGATCAGGACAGCGGCGCAAGAAGCCGCTGCCCCAAAATTCATCCCCATAGTACAAAACGGCAAACCTGCTGTTGGCGGTATCTGCATAGACATCATGCGGGCCATAGAAGCGGTGGAACCCGGCATAAAATTTATCGGCGATCAAAACTGGCTGCCGCTGGTCCGTATCACTTCTGGCCCCGTGGATGCCATTTGCGGCGTGCTGCATACTAAAGAACGCGCCCTCCTTTACGACTATATCGAGACCCCCATCTTCTCGGTCAATTACCTGCTGGCGGTGCGGGCTGATGACGAAGTACAGGTGGCAAGCTGGGATGACATACGCAAGCTGGGCAAGGACGGCATCATCCTGTCCATACACAACTATGCCATCAATGACCGTTTGAGAGATCAGGGCGGCTTGCTGGTAGATTCCAGTGCGGTGTCGTCCAAGTCCAATCTCAACAAACTGCTTGCCCGCAGAGGCCGCTTTTATTGTCACCGCTCGCCCGGTATTCTGGCAGAGATACGCCAGGCCGGACTGGAAGGCCATATCAAGCTGCTCCCCAAAGTGATGCTCAAAGATGAGCTGTACATGGTGCTGTCAAAAACTTTAGCGCCTGAAGACGCAAGGAAAGTGAAAGCCGCAATCGCCTTGCTTGAGCGTCAGGGTACATTGGCAAAATTATTTGAAAAATATCAGGAATAATCAGGAATAAACAGGAATAAGCAGATTCCTGCTACCGCCAGGTCTCACCGGTTTTATCTTTCCGCGTCTCTTTGTTTCCTCTATCATGATAAGTGGAGATGCGCATCCACAGTACATTTCTCCTGATGTCTGCGGACCTCACCGATCAGGGTTTGCTACGCTATTTCCGCAGGCAGATTCAGTCGATGATTGCCATTTTTATCAAGGCTGACATCCATGCTCGTGCCGCGATAATTAAGCCGTACTGCTGCACCCGGCAAACCCTGCAATGTTGCAGATACCAGCTTGCCACTACGCCACTTCATATCCACGCTCAAGCCACCGCGTGCGCGCATGCCTTTGACTTCACCCGCTGGCCAGGCAGAAGGCAGGGCTGGCAGCAAAAACACTTCCCCGCCCCATGACTGCAGCAGCATTTCCAACACACCGGCAGAGCCGCCAAAATTGCCGTCAATCTGGAATGGCGGATGAGCATCAAACATATTGGGATAAGTACGCTTGGGGCCAGTGAGTGTCTTGAGTATGCCGTGCGCATGCTCACCCTCGCCCATACGCGCCCACAGGCAGATGCGCCACGCTGTACCCCAGCCTGTTGCCAGGTCGCCGCGCTGACGCAGGCTATTTTTTGCGGCTTGCAACAAGTCTGGCGTATCGCGCGGATTGATCTGGCTGCTGGGGAACACGGCATAAAGATGTGATACATGGCGATGACGCTGGTCAGGTGCTTGTGTGTCCCAGTCATCCAGCCACTCTTGCAATTGTCCGGCTTTTCCGATCTGGTCGATTGCTATCCGTGGTAAAGCCTTGGCGATGCGGTCTATCACGGCAGGTTGTTGTTTCAACAGGCGGGCGGCTTCCAGCGTGTTCTTGAACAAGTCGCGCACGATCTGGCGATCCATGGCCGGACCGGCGCAAACCGATGTCCCGAATGGGTGCGAGTTTTCTGGCGAGAGTGAGGGTGAAGTGACCAAACCACGGCCTTTGGGGTCTTCAATCAAGGTATCGATAAAAAACGCCGATGCCCCCAGCATGACCGGGAACAGACGTGCCAGCGTATTCGCATCACGGCTGTAATCGTAATGATCCCATACCGAGTTGCATAGCCATGCACCGCCACAAGGCCATAGACCCCAGCGTGGCCCGTCGTTTGGAGAAGCCGCACGCCACAGGTCAGTATTATGATGTGTCACCCAGCCGCTGGCGTCATACATGGTCCTGGCAGTTTTGGCACCCGTGACTGCCAGCTCTTCAACCAGACGCAGCAATGGCTCAACGCAGGCACCTAATCCAGCGGGGTCGGCTGGCCAGTAGTTCATTTGCGTATTGATGTTGATGGTGTATTTGCTGCCCCATGGCGGGTTGGTGCCTTCATTCCAGATACCCTGAAGATTCGCAGGTTGCGTGCCGGGGCGCGATGAGGAAATCATCAGATAACGTGCATACTGAACATACAAAGCAGACAAGGCAGGGTCTTCTGCCGTTTCAGCAGCGGCAATGCGGATGTCGGTAGGATGTGCGGCTTGCGCCGTGCTACCCAGGTCGATAGACATGTTGTTGAACAGCGCCTGATGATCGCGGATGTGTCTGCTCTTCAGGATCTCATAGCGCTTTGTTGCCGCCTGCTCAGTCTGACGCCTGACAAGCGCCACCGGATCAGCGCTGACATCGTGGTAATTGACATAGCTTGTCGCAGCAGCGATCAGCAGCGTCACTGTGCGCGCTTCGCTGACTGTCATGACACCGTTGACCAGCTTAAGTTTGCCGTCAGAAAGCAACTTGATACGCAAGGCATAGCGCAAACCGGATTTACCATCGGGGCCAGGTTCATTGCTACCAGTGATCAGGATAGCGTCTTTGCCATCCGCAGCCATGGTCGTGCCCATGCTCAACGCCTCTGCCGCTTCGGTTTTCAGCCAGTCAACAGGCGTTTGCTTGGTCAATCCATCGGCACCATGATAATCAGCGGAAGGATATTTCACCTTACGTGGGCTGCGGTAGGCCAGTTCAACACCCAGCTTGGTTTGCTCGGCAGTCATATGCATGACGACGACCTGATCTGGTGCCGAGGCAAAGGTCTCGCGCGAAAATGCGCCATAGTCTGTCTGGAATGAGGTACTGTTGATTGCCGTCGAAAGATCAAGCTGGCGCTCGTATCGTGCGGGCTGCGTAACTCCTGAGAACGTCAGCAGCACATCCCCCAGGCTGCCATAGGGCATGAGCTTGAGGGGCTTGCCCATCATGTGAGTACCAGCGAGATCAGCTGCTTCCTTGAATTTGCCGTCGGCGATCAGTTGCCTGACTTCTGGCAATGCTGTCCGCGCATCAGGATTATCAGGCGTGTAAGGTGCGCCTGCCCACAAAGTGTCTTCATTTAATTGCAAGCGCTCTTGCCCCACGCGTCCGAAAACCATCGCCCCCAGACGGCCATTGCCTAACGGCAGCGCCTCTTCCCAACACGACGCTGGTTGTCTGTACCAAAGCGTATTCGCATTTTTTGGGAGTGCTGCGTTTTGCGCCATGACCAGCGCAGGTGCGCCATACAAACCTGCCATACCAAACATCAAATCACGCCTGGTCTGGTTGAACGCCGCAGACCGAGTCATTTTATTGATATTCAGTTTTTTTGCCATGATTGAACGTACTCCAGTAATTGGAATGATGCTTACACCAAAACGCACACTTGGCGGGGTAAATACATGGCCCGCCCAATTTGGGCCGGATCATTACAACAACGGTGCATCGTGAAGTCAACTCCTGGCGAGACATCAAACCCAAATCCTCAGAGGAATGATTGGAAGTCGGAAAGTATGCTGTTTATTGAACTCTTGCAGGCACTAGTCACGTTAATCTGCAAACAACACCATGCTGAACACGGGCTGCAGATGCTTAGAACGCATCTCACCCTATTTATGAAATGAGTTCTGAGCATCTGGCTCTATGCACTGCTAATGGTCTTTGCCAAACGATATGCATCAATTCCGCGCTGGTATCTCGTAATACCACTGCTGCAAACTGTCTTGGCTGGTCTGATCAGGTATCAAAAAAAACATGCTGCCAATCCGGCATTTGATTCTTGCCTGCAGTGCATTTTGTTGCCTTCAAACTAAGTGGTATTTAAGTGGCTAGATAATAACAAAACCAGTTGACGCCTACCATGCAGGCACACATCCTTAATTCTTGAGCGTCTCATTACAGTAAAAACGAGCGTCTCAAGAATGCATTTTGGGAGTAAAAAACTTTATCAAATTTCGCAAAATCATGGGGGAGGCAACAGTGGAAAATACAACTTTAAGAAACCTGATTCAAAACATGCTGGTGTGTGCGACGAGTGGCAGTTTATTGGTGGCATGCGGTGGTGGTAGTGGCAGCGCAGGTGCTGGCCAGAACAACACGCCGCCACAAGCACCGCCAGCAATCGCGGCCACGGCATGCTATGCAGCCTGGGATGCAGCAACGGCCTACAATGGCGGTGCCTTGGTCAGTACGGGCGGCAATAATTATGTGGCAAACTGGTGGACGCGAAATGAAAATCCTGCGACCAATAGCGGGGCTTCTGGAAGTGGCAAACCATGGACGGACAAAGGAACATGTGACGCCACACCAACTCCAACTCCAACGCCTACCCCAACTCCCACACCGACGCCTACTCCAACGCCCACACCAACCCCGACACCTACCCCAACGCCGACCCCAACTCCCACACCAACGCCTAGCTGCTCTGCCTATGTCGCTGGCACCCAATATGTCGCTGGAAGAGTAGTCAGCAATGCAGGTGGCTTTTATCGTTGCGATGTGGCGGGCTGGTGTTCGACCGGTGCATCGGCCTATGAGCCTGGTGTAGGCTGGGCCTGGACCAGCGCCTGGACTTCGGTCACGTCAAGTGCCTGTCCTACTCCAACACCAACCCCTACACCAACTCCTACACCAACCCCAACGCCCACACCAACGCCGACTCCAACACCCACTCCTACACCGACGCCAGTCCCTGGCCTGGCCAAGCATGCGCTGGTAGGCTACTGGCATAACTTTACCAATCCCGCCGGTAATACCTACCCTATCGCACAGGTCAGCAATGACTGGGATGTCATCGTCGTGTCGTTTGGTGACAATGCCGGTGGTGGCAATGTGAGTTTTACGCTGGACCCCAGTGCCGGTAGCGAAGCGCAATTTATTGCAGATATCAAGGCCAAGCAGGCACAAGGGAAAAAAATCGTTTTATCGCTGGGCGGCCAGAATGGTTCAGTCTCGGTGGGTTCTGAAGCTGAAGCGACCAACTTTGCCAACAGCCTGTACAGCATCATGAGCAAATATGGTTTTGACGGTATCGACCTTGATCTTGAAAACGGTGTCGCGCAGGGTGCACCTATCCAGACTTATCTGCCTATTGCCGTCAAAAAACTGAAGGCCAAAGTAGGGACGAGTTTCTACCTGTCGATGGCACCAGAATGGGTGTATGTGGAAGGTGGCTTTACTTCATACGGCTCAATCTGGGGTGCTTATATCCCTATCATCAATGCATTGCGCGATGAATTGACTATCCTGCATCCGCAGTACTACAACAATGGGGATATCTATACACCGTATCAAACCGCAGCACTCAAAGCAGGGTCGGCAGATCAATTGGTGGGCACGGCAAAAATGCTGATCGAGGGCTTTACTTATGGCGGCAATACCTTTGCCGGTCTGCGCCCTGACCAGGTTGCTTTTGGTGTACCGTCCGGGCGTAGTTCAGCCAATTCCGGCTTTACCACTTCGGCAGATGTCAGTAATGCGCTGAACTGTTTAACCAAGTTGCTCAACTGCGGCACCATCGTCCCCAAACAGGCTTATCCTGGCTTCAGAGGGGTCATGACCTGGTCTATCAATTGGGATAAACATGATGGCTATAATTTCTCGGCACCGACCAAGGCTGTCTTGAAAACCTTGCCTTAGTGTTGAAATGCGTTGTCTGTCAGATGACAGGCAACGCATGGACAGCTGATACAAAAAAAATGCGCTCCGGCATCCGCTGGAAGCGCAGTTTTCTGAAGTTTTTTTACTAGCGACGGTTGATCAAAAATCGTGATTAGCCGGATAATTACTGAAGAAATCATTATTCCAACGAAAATTCGTCGCGGCGATAGTGACAGAAATATCCAGTGATTCCACAAAATGCCACCAGCCCACAGGCAGGAACAATATCTCACCCGGCTCCAGCACACATTCCAGCACAGGCACATCCCGCATCATGGGGAAGCGTGTCAGGTCGATATTGCGACCATCCACCGGCGTAAAGCAATGGCGTTCATTTTGGAGCTTGGCGAGGTGACATGGCGCGATGAGCTTGACGCGTTTGCGCCCCATGATTTGCATCATGAAATTATTGGTCAGGTCATGATGAAAAGGCGTAATCGTTCCTGCCGGCCCAAACCAGAAAAAGCCTTGCTTGCCCTGATCTGTCTTCAGATATTCTGGCAATGAGGGCACGTCTTCCCACAATTCATTGAGTGCTTTACGGTTGCTGGAATCATTATTGGCGGTCATGTACATGTCATTGCTGTGACCGTTATTTTCCACCAGATCGACATAATCACCAAAGCGCATCTGGCGCTTGTGGGCGATGCTGTTCATTTCATAATTGGCGTCGCTATTGCGGCCAAATTGCACTTCCACCTGACGCTCGGAATAATGCTCACGGAAATAAGCCAGGTTCCAGCGGCTGCGCGCAGGGCAATCATCCAGCATGCCGGTAATGATGACGGGGCGATTTTGCTGATAATAGTCATGCAAAAACTGTTCGGTAGATAACTGCTGTTTGCGCTCCAGCGCCATCGGTTCTATCTGATCGAGTTTGGCGGTGATGGCCAATACCCAGTCACGCTTGTCGAGTCGATTTTTGAGTCTTTGCACCCCTTGAAAGTAGGGACTGGACAAAGCCGCACTGATTTCCAGCCGCGCTGTGTGCAGGCTGTAGCCATTTTTTTGCAAGACATTTTCCAGTGTTGCCGGGTGCGCGCCGAGTAGCAGATTTTCTGCGATCCAGCGACGCCAGTCATCGCTCATGGAGTGGGCTGATTGGGCTGACTGCGCTGCATGTACATGCAAACCGAGTTGTGCATTCATTTGCTTTCCTCTTACTAAAGAACTGCGGATGTGATTTTGTAGTGTGAGTTTACATAATCATCACATCCGCAGCCATTTACTTCAAGCCAGGATTAACGTCCCTTCCAGACTTCGCTACCCAAGGCACCGCTGGCATCGCCATCAAGCTCCCAGGTGAATGCACCACGCAAGTTCTGGTCGCGCACATACTTCATCTTGATGCCTATTACTGCCGGATCATCGTAACTCCACCATTCACCATTGTTGGTCAACAGCATCAGTTGCTTGGTCACAGGATGCAGGGTACGCGTACCGGTCTTGTTTTTCAAGACCTTGTAGTCTTCTATCCCTGCTTCATAGGTGGCTGGTGCAGCTCCTCCAGTTGCCTGATACAGCCCGTTGCCATTTGGCCCGGCGCTGACGCCTTTCCAACCACGCCCATAGAACGGAATACCCAACAAGATTTTATTGCGTGGCATGCCAGCTGTGACCAAAGCCTGGATGGCGTCATCGCTATTGTACTTGGCAAGCACACCCGTGGATGGGTCTGCACTGTCATGGTACAGCGGTGAATGGAAGTTGGTCGTGTTTTCCCAACCGCCATGGAAGTCATAGGTCATGACATTCACCCAATCCATGTACTGACTGTACAAAGAAGGTTCGGTTTGGGCGATCTTTTCAGTGCCCGCACCAATGGCGGCAGTCAAGGCATAACGCTTGCTGTCCAGGGCCCCTTGCGCATCCAATTGCGCGCGGAATTCTGCCATCAGCAAAGTGAAATTATGCTTGTCGTTGGCAGTATCAAAGGTATTGTAAGACTGTCCGCCACCGCCTGGATATTCCCAATCGATGTCGATACCGTCAAACACGCCTTTGGCTGCACCAGGCCCACCGCGCCCGTCCTGCACAGGCAAATCACCCGCGATAAATTGCTTGACGCAAGACCTCGCCAGCTGCTTGCGCAAGGCATCGGTTTTCGCCGCCGCTGAGAAATACCTGGACCATGTCCAGCCACCGAGTGAAATGAATACTTTCAGGTTAGGATGTGCTGCCTTGAGCAATTTCAGTTGCGCAAAATTGCCGGTGAGCTTGGCGTCCCATGGTATGGTTTTGCCATCCACGGTGCGGGCTGGCTGACGCTGGTAGTCGGCAAAGGCATCACCACCGGTACCGGCATCGGCTGGTGGCGGGTTGTTATTGCCTGTCTCTGCCTTGGTGACCATATCGCACTCATAGCCGCCGTTTTTGGCATACACATTGCCGAAGGCATAGTTAATGAAGGTCAGTTGATCAGCAATGCTGGTCTGCACTCCATTCACTGGTGTCTGCGTAGTGTGGATATCTGCCACTTCATAGCCACGACCGTAAACGCCCCACTGTGCAAAGTAGGAACCGACTTCGCGGCCACCGACAGGTGTCGGTGTCGGCGTTGGTGTCGGTGTCGGCGTTGGCGTTGGCGTTGGCGTTGGCGTTGTGCAGGAACTGGACGTTACCGCAGTCCATGCTGTACTCCAGGCCCAACCTACACCAGGCTCATAAGCAGATGCGCCCGTTGAACACCAGCCTGCCACATCGCAGCGATAAACACCACCCGCATTGCTGACGACGCTGCCGGCCAGATAGCTGGTACCGGCAACATAGGGTGCGCAAGCTGGCGTAGGTGTGGGAGTGGGAGTTGGCGTCGGCGTAGGAGTCGGCGTTGGTGTGGGGGTTGGTGTCGGAGTTGGGGTAGGTGTTGGAGTCGGCGTGACCGCGCTCACTTCCCAGGGGCCCCACTGTTCTGCCCCTGGCACATTACCCTGTGTCCACCATTTGGCCTTGTACGTTGTGCCTTGATAGGTGACGCAATTACCTTGCGTATAAACTTGCGTGTTACTCCATGCAGCACAACTGCTATCAGCCATCTGTGCCGGCGGCATCGCCATGTGCGCGCCAGTCTTGGGTGTATCTGTCAAATTGCTAGTACTACTTCCACCGCCGCAAGCCGCCAGCATACTGCCGACCAGACCTAGCATTAGATGGTTAACGCGATTTCCAGTTCTTTGTCTCATCCTATTCCCCCTGAGGTTTAAATAAACGAATGCCCCAGTTGTTCGGGGTCATTTTCGTGATTTAGGCTTCATTCCGAGCAGAAACCTTCGACAAAGATGTTGCTTAAATATCAGGCGGTCAAGTGGTTTTTTTTGAAACAAAATATTGTTACAAAAGAAGAGTCCAATTGCGAGAATTGATCTGTGGAAAGTAAAAACTGAGGGGCGTGACGATAAAACAGGCATCAAAATTTAAATACCATAACAATACCAATTATTACAATTAACTAAAGTGGTATTGTCGTGAAAATTGAGGCACTGGATGGGCAGGGCTTATTCCCGCTTGCCGGAGAATTTGCAGGTGTGAATAGAGACGAATTGAAGCTTGCTAAAGGAAGTCGAGCACCGACAAACGGCTGGACAGGTTTTACCATATGGAAAAAAAACGCTGCCCTCTTTCGTATTGCCAGTACTGACAAATAAAATCACAGTGCGCTGCCAGATTCTAGCTGCGATTCACCTTGTGAATTAGACATACAAAAATTTGATTTACTACACCTACCATTATTAAGTATGCGATATAAATTCGTGGCACTGAAACATTACAGTGATTTTAAATTTCGACTTGGTCAAACGAACCAATTAACCTACCAAGTCTCTCAAGCAAATCGTCGTATGTAATGATTTTCACAAGGCGATTGGAATTAATAGTGTAAAGCGTTTTCTTTTGGAAATCAGTTAATTTTGCTGAACGTCCAATAACGACCATTCCCTCAACAACGTACTCCCCTTTAAGCCATTCCGGCATTTGCGGTGCATTAGTTCGAATAGCTTGAATCCAGTCCTCAATTTGTTGTGATGCATGACCAACACCTTCTCGTAGTCTATTCTTCTTTGTAAAAATTGGTACGTTATCCATTTCAAGCTCAATCAATAAAAATCGTTTATCTGATTGCTCATATTGAAAAATTAAGTCAGCACGATAGTTCCCTACTCGTACTTCACTATGTACCTTTGCTACATGGCCATCTATCATAGCGGGGTATCTCTTAAGAAAAGTGTGGATATCAGCTTCACGCTTTCGACGACGTCTCAATAAATGGCAGAATTCAAGATAAATTCGTGAGAATTCCCCTGCGATGGTTGGTTTACGTGGCCCTAAGCTTGCAAGCCTCTCTTGAAGTTTCTGCATATTATCGCTGCCTCTACTTCTACTTTCCGTCAGTCCTTTTGTGACCAATATTGGAGGTATTAATTCACTACCGCCTCGCTCTAAAATTTCGACTTCAGTCGAACTGAAATCACCAAGAATAACTGCAGGGACTTTTTTAAAGAGGAGCGCCTTATAGGCAAGGTATCCTAAATAATCATCACCCATGATGAACTTTCCATCAGACTGGTACAAAAGCAGTTCTGTTACAGCTTGACCATTATCTATATGGGCTGGCATGAAGCGTTTTACTTCATCAAGAGGGAACTCAAGGGCGTGCTCCATATCGTCTGGTATGATAAGCTCCATTGGAACAATAGCCCTGGTACAAACTACTTTGCCAGCATAAGCGTTACTACAGAGATTTAGTAATAAATCGTTCTCACGAGGCGGTGCCATTAGACTGACATCAGCTTTTTTAAGATCCGAAGCTTTCATGCGCCTAAATTGGCAGGAGTGCAGACCAGCTATACACCGAAACAGGAATGAGGCGATAGGTTCATTTCCAACCTCAGATATCGAATACCTTATCCAATCTGCTACCGTCATTAATGAGGCAAAGGGTTCAGGCTGAGATTTCGCTGCTCTGAATTCAGCTCGTGCGACTTTCATCTCTTCGTCAGAGAGGAAAAATAGCGTGGCAACAAAAAGAAGCCCGCCACCTTTCAACTCATCTTTTTCGATTAGCACTCCACAAGGCTTGCCTTCCCAAATAACAGAGCAGAAACTAAAATCAGGCAATGGCCAGCGTTCGAGATCATCTAATGATGTAAGTGCCATCTCCAACGCTGGCAGGTTGCTTTCACCTAACAACCAATCCTCACTTACACTAAATATTCCATGGGACATCTTGCCCTGAGTTGGATTACGGCGGTACAAATCCAAAAGGCCTCTTTTAACGGAGAAATCACCTCCTCCATCCTGAACATTTAGCGTCTTAAGAAGCATTAATCGTAATTTTGCAAGTACCGGAATTGGCTCTGCGAAATGTGAATTGGACATTTTTTACTCAATATTTATTCTAGTTAATCGAAAATTGAAGTGCTATGCCATATATAAAATCGAAGCAAATCAAGATGCTCCATACCAAACATAAAATATTAGTACATTCTTACAAATTAGACAATAAATCTATTACTTCACTACTTCCGCCAACGCCGCCAGATCATAAGGCTTGATCAGAGCGACCGCTCCCGGCAAGTTGATTTGCTGATGCAGCCCTGATGCAAATACGACATGCAAGGCAGACAGGATCCTACGTGCCTGGGTGGCGAGGGTTTCTCCAGACATACCCGGGAGCCCAATGTCGGTGATGAGTACTGTGTCGCCACCGAGGAATTGTGCGGTATGGATTTCATGTTTTTTTCGGCAGTACGCGCTGCTAGGAGTTGCAACACAGTTGGGGCGGTTTTGCGTAAGTTCTAACTCAAAAACTCACCCAATAAAACTGATCAGGCTCACTACCTCTGAATAGCGTCCCCTCGCCATAAAACCCTACAAATGATGCCACGTTCAATGCTGGCCTGGGCAGCCATGCAGGTGCATTGATCAGCACCTCGTCAGGATTCCAGCCATAGAAAAAATACCAGCCTGAACATCTGGCATCCTGCACCTGACCACATTGAAAGCCGCTGATGATAGTATCGAAGCGGAATCCAGCAGTTTTATACGCCCGCGCATCCGCACTGTCATGACGACTTGCATTTGCAAGGTCATTGCTCAGGCGTGGGTCTCTATATTCAATATACAGGTATCTTCTGACAAGGCTGAGATCGGTCTCGCCCTTGCAATCAAGGAACTGGGTCTGGTTATAAGCGCGGTAGCTCGCGCGCGACGTACCCGTTTTATGCAAGACATCACCAGGAAGGCGAGAGCCATCTATTTGCTGCTGCCCAGTCACCACGCCATCACGCAAGACATTTTTTTGACCGCATGCATCTGGTGTCCAGGTATAGTCCCACAGAAAACCTGCAATCAAAAACAAAGCACACAATATCAAAATTCTGCGTTTCAAAGACATCGCTTCAAAGACATATTTCGTCTCTCCATCAACCATTAAAGAAACCGATGCTGCTCAATGTCTGCTCAATGTCTGCTCAATTGCAGATCAGCTTGCCGCCAGCAAAAGCCAGTCCGGACCACATAGCCAGCACCAGTATGATTTCTGGCATATGCGCTCGCACAGGCAGGCGTCGCACCAGCATCACCATGGCCGCCAGCATGGGCAAAAGCAGGCATGCTTCCATGATCAGGTTGCGCCAGAACGCGTAACTGATCAGCCCGGTGTGCGATGCCCCTGGCAACAACACCAGACGTAGAGAAAATTCGACAGGCATGAAGGGCCACAACAAAGGCAAAGCCCGCCCCACCAGCATATCCAGTAAGAGATGCGAGCATGCAGCCAGCAGCAAAATCCAAAAACCCGGCATAACAGCGGATTGCCACCCCATGCGACGTACAAGGTAGTAAGCGGCACAGCTTGTCATCAGACAAAACAACAGCGAATGCGTGAAACGCTGTTCATAGCGCAAATGAAAAAACCAGATACCAAAATAATCAAAGTCAGGCGCAATCGCCAGCAAGACCGGCAAAGCCATGCTGACATGCAGCCGTGGCCATTGACCCTTGCGGCAAAAATACAGCGTCAGGCCAGCGGCAACATGGGCCAGCAAAGAAGACATCAGTGAACGTGGCCAAATGGCGGCTAGTGAAGATGCGCCAGCTTAGCCTTGCTGTGTGAAGTGTGTATGCGCTGGGTGTGAAGTGGTTGCAAGAATGCAGGGGATTTCCAGTCAATTGAGAAATGAGTCTTTCTCGATTTTATCTTCATCTGGCTTGATTGCTACACTTGGCAGCAGGACTGAATGCTAAACTGATTGCCATTTCTTTTTGGGGATCAATGATGAGCAATGGGGCAGGTAATTTCATTGGCGGTCTTTTTATCTTTACCTGAGCCTTGCCTGTGGTGCTGAGAATTTTTCTATCCCTGTATATTGCCGGTAAAGGTAACCGCCTGCTGTGGATACTGCCCATGATTGCACTGAGCCTTCTGAGCGAAAAGTTCATGAATTTCATTGGCATAACAGGCAAGCAACAACTGGATATTTGGATCTTGGCATCTGAATGGATTATTGCGGCCATCCTCATCTTGGGTGCTTATGGCTTCAGGCAATTCGCGGCACGGTGGAAAAAGAAGCCCGCAGTTCCGGCGGCTTAATTTCCCAAATTGACATATTTCAAGAGCATGTCATCCATTTCCTGCTCGCGCAGTTCTGACACGGCCTGCCAGATTTTTTGGACCAGCCCCGCATGTTGACTGGCAAATTGTTTGCTCAGCACGACGTAATAATCTTTTTTAGTAAACAGCGGCGTCAGTTTGACGATATTGCCAAAGCGTTCTTGCCTGAGCAACAAGTCACCCACTTTCTCTTGAGCGATGACGGCTGCAACCCGTCCCAGTTGCATTTTCTGGAAATCATTTGAGGCAGATGGTGACTCTTCTGCCGCAATACCCATCTTCTTCAAATCATCAACGATGGAATATCCCAAGGGGGTCCCTATCGCCCCATTAAGCTGGCTGAATTTTTGTCCATCCCATTGCAAGGGCGATGTATTCAATTTATAGATGGCATAGCTGCGCGTATCAAAGCGCAACGTGGTATCAAGCTGCCCATAGAGCATAGGATAAGCGGCATAACCTGCCCTGTCTGCGCTGTAACTGGCAACGACGACATCCGTCATCCCCGCTTGCAGCGAGATAAGACAGCGCTTCCACGGCATGCGCAGCAACTGCACTTTTAATTCAGGAATTTTTCTTCCCAGTGCCAGGATAATTTCAGGAATCACCCCCGGCTGCGCTAATATGGTTTCGCTATTTCCGACGATATAAGGGAAAGCGTTTTTGTCTTCGTAACAGGCATGGAAAGGAGTTGCAGCATTTGCGCTGCTGGAAGCAATGGCAAAAGTAAGCAGCAAAGTAAAATTCACAGAAGACAGCATCTTGGCCTCTATGTTGATCCTTGGCATGTTGCGGACGGGATAGCTGCAAAAGCATATGCTTCCTGCCCAGTCCTACGTCCGCTGGTTCCGTCTCACTACATCCATTTTATGCTAAAAAATTCATCATGCCCATCGTGTGCCAATAATGTCACTTTCCTGCCGATAGGATTGGTCTGGTTTTACCCATATCAGTATCAACGACACATGTTTTGATCAGGCAGTCCTGAGAGAGTGCGTCGGAGATGCTTGCAGCCATTGTCCGGCATAAAATGACATCGTTGGAAAATCACTCAGCAGCAACTTCATGCGATGGTAACGAGACTTAGCAACAAACTTTTAGATACATGTGATCAGAGTGTCTTTCTCATAACTAGGTGGAGAGTCTCTATAAATTTACTTAACATCTGATGGAACTTGTGCAAACGCATCTACAACTGAAATTCCTTCCATAATGCTTTCTATTATTAATTCGCGATAATTACGAACGGATTTAGGAAGGGCGTCTTTGTTATTTTTGTAGTACTCAGCCATTACTTCAAGCGCTTCCTGCTGCTTTAATTTTTTTCTAGGTCTGATTGCAGACTCTGTTTCTTGTAAGAAGCCATCAAACTTTATAGTCACCTCACTCCAATCAAATGTAAAAACCTCTTCTCGACTCAACTTTGGATCAAAGTATTGAGTAAACCCGATCCCACATTCCCCAGATCCTTTGCTAATGATGAGTGAGGTAATATCAGGCAAGCCGCGTTCAGAAGTAAATAAACGAACCACATCCAGCCGCCGTCCTGTAGAGACAGCTATAGCTTGTTGAACAACATTTTTGGAAGGATAGGCTTGCTTCGCTCGCTCAACAAGTTCCCCGTATGTCAAACAGTGTTTATGCTTGGCAAGATCGATAAGAATTGGATAATAAGCTGAAGCAAGCTGCAAATCAGTTAGCGTAATATTTGCATACAAGCCTTCAGCCTGCTGGGATATTTTTTGATCTTGTGCGGTTGGCATCATATGTAAACTGTTTAAAAAATTTTAAATTAGCAAATAGAGAAGAAACTCTCCCTCCCTGGAAAAACCAATCTTTGCAATTGGTATTTGGATTCAAGAATATAGGAGTTTTCTCCACTTGTGTGACAACAAGAAGTAGTAATCATCAATGTAGCTCTTCCAGCAAAATGCTGCTTCGGCACTTATCAATCAGCATCACGCGGCCCCGGCATATCGCGGCCATTTTGGTGCAAGACCAGGCCGCTGATCTTGCCATCTGACTGTCGCTGGAAACTCAGTTGAGCATCGACTACCTTGTAAAAGAATTTGTCTTTTGCCTCGGCAAAGATAGCATTGCTGCCCTGGCCTGTGGCCTGGGCATACAGTTGCCCGGCCTTTTCGCTGATGATGAGTTTGAAGCCGGGTGCCAGGGTGTAGCTGCCTGCATATTGCTTGAGCTGTTCAGCCGGGATTTGTATTTCTGCGCGTTTGGCGGCTTCTGGTGCGGCGTCGCCTATGCGGGTTGCGGGTGAGGCGTGGCCGTTTTGATGCAAGCTCAGTGACAGGATTTTGCCATTGGCATCGCGTTCAAATTGCAGGCTGGCTTCTATTACTTTGTAAAAGAATTCATCTTTCTTGCGCGGGAATACTGCTGCCTGTGGCTGGCCTGTCAGTTGTGCCAGCAAACCATCGGGCCCTGCACTGATGTTGAGGATGGCACCTGGTGCGAGTTGATAGCGGCCGGTGTACTCTGCCAGCTCTTTTGCGCTCAGATTGATGTTGCCGGTCTTGCTGGTGTCGGCCGGTGCTGTCGGTACTGCGGGCAGCAAGGCTGTCATGCCTATGTCGTCAACGCTGACACTGGCATTTGCCAGCACTACTACACCGCGCTGGCCGTCTGCAGTAAAGCCGATGAAGGATGCATAGCCACCTGTCATGCCGTTATGCCAGACCACGGTTTGACCGCGCACGCTTTGCACATGCCAGGCCAGGCCTATCTGCAAACCCGGCATTCCAGTCGGGCGTTGTGGCTGCTGTACCAGTTGCAAACCTGCGGGTACTTTGACGTCCTTGCTGTGCATGTGTGCCTGTAAATAACGCAGCATGTCTTGTGCGCTGGAGCGCAGTGCGCCTGCACCGGCCAGGGTGGGCATATCCCAGTTGGCAGCAGGCTTACCCTGCCCGTCATGACCAGTCGCCAGATTGCCTTGCATGGTTGCCGTCAGGGTGATGCCGGTGTCTGCCATGCCTAGCGGCTTGGCTATGCGTTCCTGCACCAGTTCTGCATAAGATTTTCCTGCACGTGTGGACAGAGCCTGGCCCAACAAGCCAAAGCCCAGGTTGGAATATTCATACTTCGCGCCAGGTGCGCGTGTCAACTGATAGCCATGCAAGAAGTCGCGCAAATTATTTTCTGTGTAATCGGCATAGGGGTTGTCAGGCTGTTTGGGCATGAGATTGGCTGGCAAACGCGGCAAAGCCGATGTCTGGGTGGCCAGGTCCAATAAGGTGATGGCGCGCCCCTGATATTGCGGGATAGTGTATGTCGGCAGCAAAGTCGCCACGGCATCGTCAAGTTTGACCTGACCACGCATCTGCATGTCTGCCAGCAATAATGCGGTAAAAGTTTTGCTGACAGAGCCAATTTCAAAGACGGTGTTGGCATCTGGCAGATGTGCTTGCGATTTGCCATTCGACACCAGACCAAAGCCCTGTATCCTTTGCTCTTGTCCGTTGATGGTCGCTACTACCAGGCCAGGAATGGCAGCGCTGCTGACTCGGGAGCTGGCGAGTTTTTGCACGGAGGCAGTGATGTCTTCTGCCGCCAACACTGGAGTTAGCATGATGCTGCTACATATTGCAAACAGAGCGGATGATATTTTCATTGCCATTCCTTTATGTATTTCTATATATCTTTGTCAATGAACAACAGGTATTTGCACCAAGAGGCAATGCATTAGCTGACTACCCAGTCCAGGTATATCCTGGCAATTTCATTATTTAAAA
Source organism: Pseudomonadota bacterium (assembly GCA_040390835.1). Taxonomy (GTDB): domain Bacteria; phylum Pseudomonadota; class Gammaproteobacteria; order Burkholderiales; family Burkholderiaceae_D; genus Undibacterium. Next base: position 10,679 of record JAZJXP010000110.1, on the reverse strand, counting down.
TGCTGCTCATATTACAACAAGACAAGTAGAAAAAGAACAATTCCAGGTGCAATACCAGGCAAGCCTGCCGCCTGCCAGATTTGAATAAACGACTGGACAATGGCATACTTATGCCTGTGCAGTTTTTAACACGTGCGTGCGCACAAACCTGCTGCATGTCTACTCTCAGGAAATTCCCTTGCTTCATCCTATTCCCCCTGTTTTCCGCTGGCTAGCTGGCTGGCTTTTTGTTTTATTCAGCCTGTTCACTGCAAGCGCCCATGCCAGTGTCGCAAAATCAAATTATGAAATCGACTGGGTGGCGAATACCACTGTCCGTGGCAATGATGGTGAAGTCTTGTATTTGGGCAGGCACTTGCGTAGCGACGTGTTTTTTTTGCCCTATAACATCGCGGATGAAGGCTATGTATTAGGTGTCAAGGGCAGCCCCACTGATTATTATCCCCTGCCGCCAGAGCGTATCAGAGAGCTGCAGCAAACCGGGATGTTGCCGACACCCTTACCTGCCTACCGTATCAAATTGATTGATCAGATTATCGGCAATGCCTTGTGGATACCGCTCCTGGCTGTGCTTTTGTATATGCTGTTGCGATGGACGCAAGTTCTGCATGCGCGCAAACAAAAGTTTGCGGATGAATTTTCATCTGCAGCGATGGGCAATCTGCTTGCCAGTTATCAAAAAGACTGGTCGCTACAAAAATTGCATTACCTATTGATGATTTTTTCCTACCTGCCACTTGCCTGGGGCTGGAGTAATACTTCATTGCCTTTCTTGCTACTGGGCCTGCTGATATTGACGCCCGGCCTGTTGATGCTTGTCAGTCAGTTTAATTACCAGGTATGCGTTTATGAGAAAGGCTTGACCATACTAGGGCCACTGGATGCCGGCATCATTTCTTTCTCGACCGAGCTGTGTATATTCGAAAATCATGCGCGCAATAGCAGTAGCATGGCGGCGCTTTTTTCTGGACGGCTCAATGATTGTTTGATACTGGAGAACCGGAGTGGCACGAATCAAAGACTCGTCATCCCCAGCAATATTGCCAAGCTGGGTGAACTATTGACTCGCCTGCGCCAATTGCAAGAAAAAATCCTGCTGCCGTATTTGCTGGAGAAGTATGAAAATGGCTCTAGCGTGGATTTTTCTGGATTAAAGATTCGCAAGACACAGCTCATGACCGCGAACAAGGTGATCAACGCAAACGATATTGGCAGCATCGAGGTAAAAAATTCCTTTTACGGTGCCACGCTCATCATCCGTGAAAAAACGGCGCAAAGAATCTTTTACCGACTGGATTTATCATCACTGGCCAATTTTTGTGCCCTGATCCCGCTGTTGAATATGTATTTTAATCCGGCGACGAGACGACCATTTCCACAAGCGTTAGAGCCTACTGCAACGGATAATGCGGGTAATAATGCCGGTAATAAGCTAGCACCAGCGCAAGCTGAGATTGCTGCAAAATCAGTTCCTGGTAATGTGGCTGACACTGCCATTGATCCCATCGCTGAATCCCTGTTTGCCGCCATTGCCGAGCGCCGCAAAATCGAACCATTGATCGGTGCCAAACTGGGTAGTAAAGAAATTCTCAAACGCCTGATGGCGGCCATGAAGAATGACAAGGGTGTGCAGATAGAGTCACTGCTGAGCTTGCTTGGTGCACTGGCAGGATTTGCCTGCCAGATGTGTGCAAGGGCTCAAATACATAATGGCCAACCATCAAATGGCATGGAAATTATCAAGGTGGATTGTGAGGATGGCGCAACTTACTTCATGGGCGACGCCATCAATCACCCTTTGGCAGAAGGCCAGTATTCGGTCTGGTCAATGATATGTGGCGCAGCCGAAAGCAATGGCGCCAAACCGCAAGACAGACCTGATCTGCATGCGCTGTTCAAACATGTCACCAGCACTCTGGGTGCGCCAGAATTTGGCCAACCACGCTTGCCCAGTGGCTTTACAGCATCAGACACGCCGTTCAATTACCTCAGGAATTTCTGGCCTGCCCTGCAACCCATTGTTGAACGCTATTGCGCCAGCCCGGCAGAATGGCCCATCTTGTACGCTCTTGCCATACAAGATGTCATAGACCAGGCCAGCACCAGTATCGGCACCAGCACGCCAGGCTATGTCGCCGTTGCCATCGCCATGGAGAGTGCCGTGCCTATGTCCAAGATAGATCCGGCTTTGATCGGTAAAACGATTCCACAAAAACATCAGTAAGACTTACGTCAGACTTACATATAAATCGCTTGCCAGCCAGTCGCTGGCATGATCAGGTTGCCTTTTTCTTTGGCGGCATCCTTGGCTGCAAATCTGGCGCAATGGACTTTGTTTTTGAGAGGATCAGTCGCATCGCTATTTGCTGGCAGATGTTGCTCTTCATTGCCTTTCACCAGCACTGTCTGGTTTTGCTCAGCATAACAAATCCCTATGCCACTCACTGATGGCATGAACAGACGCAAATACCAGGGCACGAGTTCTTTGATGGCCAGTTGGGCGGCTTCGATACTCTCGCTGATGTCGGCATATTTGAAGACATCTTGTGGCAGCTTGGGCAAGAGCAGGATATTGACTTCCATCGAGCCTTTTTTCTGGTTGGTCACAAACTCGGCACCATCGGCATAGGCAGCCTGGTCCAGTGGAACATTGATGAAACCGGTTGCTGATATTTCCAGTTGTTGATGGGTGTTTTTACCATCGAGGTAAATATTCAGGTTGGGTACCGGCGCGTGGGATTTGGCCGAGGTAATGCGTATCAGTATCTGTACCTTGTCCTTGCTTGCTGCACGCACCTTGGACATCAGTTCATATGCCACTTTATAGGGCATGATGGCGGGATCTCTGATGGCTTTGACTTCTACACTTTGCAGCTCTTCGGTGGGTATGGCAGATGAGCTGGCAGATGAGCTGGCTGGTGAACTTACGGGCGAGCTTGCAGGTGCGCTGGCTGGCGTATTTGCCTGGGCATGGGCCTCACCAGAAAACGCGGTCGCCGATGCCACCAAGACCGTGAGCATGGCGATATATCTTGAGGGAGTAAAAGCAGATGTAGCAGATGTAAAAGCAGACACAACAGGCATAATGAGCATTTCCTTGAATTATTATTCTGTTGAGCAAGAGCGAATATGTTCGTGCTCATCAGTCCATGCTTGCTCCCCACTAAGCCTTGACGCTGGGCAAGTAAAGGTAGTGCAAGCAAAATAGTATTTCAAAGTGTCGTCACTTTTAGTGCTCAGTGCTATATTTTTGGACAAAGTACTGCAATTTCGTCCTCCAAGCACTGCATAACAGCACTAATTTGTAAATTTATTACTCATTACCAACTCACGCCAACTCACAGCGAACTCATAGTCAACTCACTTGACCTCGATCGCTTCGACCCTGATCAATTCGCAGGCACCTGCCCCGGTGTCGTCCCGTGTCAGGGATGAACGCCAGTGCCAGCCATCTGCCGCCTTGGCCTCAACCAGTTGGCCGCGTATCTTGACGACCTGGCCGACGCGCACGTCTTTCATGATTTTTTCCAGCGCCGGGGTGGTAGGGATCAGGTGCATGTTGGCGCTGTGGGTAGCGATTTCCGTGGGTGGCCGTGGTGGCTCTTTTTCCCAGCGATAAAAATAAAAACGGTTACTCTGCCCTATCGATAACTTATCCAGCACGGCAGTATCTGACATAGCCCCCCAGCCGAGTGCCAGGTCGACAGGCGCAAGATCAGCTTCGCGGTCGGATGAATAGGTCTGCTTGGACAAGACCCGTGCCTCTATCGTGAAGTCTGCCAGCGCAGTTAGTTTGTAATTGTTTTGATCGTAAGTCTTGCCAGAACCTGAGGTCTGCACGGGTTCATTGGGCGCGATGCTGCCCGGCGGCACTGGCAAGGGCCGGTTGCGCCAGTGCTGGACAGCAAAGATCAGGATGATTGCTGCGAATAGCCATTTCCATGAAAACATAAATGCCTTTTTCTACAAATTGAATATTTCAAAAAATATTTAGGCTTACATCTTATTTGAATTTGTTTCTCAGGTATATTCTTTGCATCTGAACTCATGCGGCGCAATCTTTGAAGCGTCACTATTTTAATGCACCATGATGCAAGCCATTTATTTTTGCGGTGACACCCACGGCAATTTCCAGCATGTGATTGACGCAGTGCTGGAAAAGCGCCCTGCCGCCATTGTCTTTCTAGGTGATTTGCAAGCCCGCAAGCCGCTGGAAGTGGAACTGGCCGCCATCGTCGACCTGACAGAAGTCTGGTATATCCATGGCAACCATGACACCGACACCGATGCCGATTATGACCACTTGTTTGGCTCAGCCCTGGCTGGCCGCAATCTGCATGGGCGGGTGGCAGAGATTGCCGGTTACCGCATCGCTGGTCTGGGTGGTGTTTTCCGTGGCCATATCTGGATGCCGCCGGGTGTCAAGAAGTTTCAGACACAAAGAGAATATACGCAGAAGGCAGGCAAAGAAAACCGCTGGCGTGATGGCTTGCCGCGCAAGCATTACAGCTCCATCTTCCCTACCGATTACAACTATCTTGCCAGCCAGCGCGCAGATATCCTGGTGACGCATGAAGCCCCAAGCGCCCACCCACATGGCTTTGCTGCTATCGATGAGCTGGCACGCAGCATGCGCGTGAGCCGCACTTTTCATGGCCATCATCACGACCGCATTGACTACAGCGAACACCAGGAACGCCTGGGTTTCAAAGCGCAGGGAGTTGGCTTGTGTGGGGTAACGGATATAGATGGTAACGTCATTGTCGCGGGCAAGCATGATCACGAGGTGCCTTGGGCGACCCTGCATAGACGTAGATAAGCAAGCGAAATTGAACAAACCCAAAGTTTCACAAAACTGCCAGCTTTTGCCTGACTGCATCCCATGACCAGTTCAGATTGACGCCCAGACTGGCCAGCACAATCAGCATCAATCCCGCCATTTGCACCAGGCTGATACGCTGCCCATACACCAGATAATCGACTCCAACTGCCGTGGCCGGATAAATAAAAGTCAGCACGGCAATTGCGCTGGTTGGCATGTTGGGTAGTGCACCGTAGATCAATACATAGGCCAGCGCCGTGGGCAGCAAACCCAGACCAGCAAGCCAGGCCCATTGCTGCATCTGTATGCCATTGGCAGGCAAGGTGATGAAGCCCGCCAGCAAGAGCAGACCGACCAGACAGTGGGTCAATGCGATCAGATGCGGCGGCATATTACGCATGGCGCGCGTGGTCAGGGTGACGCCAGCATAGGAGCATGCACCTGTCAGTGTCAGCAACAAACCTGTCAGGTATTGCTCATTTATTTTTCCACTCATCTGCACTCCGCTTACTTGCAAGCCGCAGGCCAGCACCAGCCCTGCAAAACCCAGGCATATCCATACCAGTTTGTTAGCAGCGATCTTTTCACGGAACAACACTGCTCCAAGCAGCAAGACAATAAACGGCTGTACGTGAAAGACGATGGTGGTGACAGAGATGCCTATGCGCTGTATGGCCGCAAAAAAAGTAACCCAGTTTACCACCATCAGCACTCCACCAAATACTGCGAGTCCCAGGTTCTTGCGGGAAAAGTTGGCAGCGACAAACATGCCTTTGTAAGCGCAATACAATGCCAGCGCGATGGCAGCAAACAGACAGCGAAAGAATACGGTAGTCACCGCATCCAGGCCAGCTTCATGAATAAATATGCCCAGGGTCGCCAGCATCAGCATGGCCGCGATGTAAGCCAATGTAGCGTTACGGTTGTAAGGAATGATGGCCGATGGCGCAGACATGTTTTGCTCTCTGGTTGACTATTGCGCTATCATGGATTTTATCCATACATCAGACAAGCTGATTAAATTGAAGTCATACTTTCGAAAACCTGAACCATGACATTCCCTGAATTAAACCTCAGCCAGTTACGCACCTTTGTGCTGGCGGCAGAACGCCTGAGCTTTGTCAGCGCGGCAGAAGCGGTGCACAGGTCACAGGCGGCAGTCAGCATGCAGATCAGTAAACTTGAAACCAGCCTGGGCCAGCCCCTGTTTGAACGGCATACCCGGCGCATCGCCCTGACGCTCGCAGGTGAAACCCTGTTGCCCTATGCACGCCAGTTATTGCAGACTGAGCAGGCTGCACTGAATGCATTACGTACACAACAAGTGGTGGGCAAGGTGGTGCTGGGTTCACCGGATGATTATGTGTCTTCTCTACTGCCCGCCGTGCTGGAACGGTTTTCAAAAAGATTTACTGGCGTAGAAATAGAGCTGGTGTGCCTGCAAAGCCTGCTACTCAGACCTCTACTGAAGAAAGGTGCCATCGACCTGGCCTTCGTCACCCGCGATGAAGGCCTCGACGGTGCCTTCATACGCCGTGAACCCATGGTCTGGGTAGGCGCAGAAAAACATGCCGTGTGGAAGAAAAGCCCGCTACCAGTCGCCCTGTACGACAAAGGCTGCGTCGCCCGCGCCCATACCCTTGCCGCACTGGAAAAAAGCAATCTGCCCTATTACTCCACTTACAGCAGCCCCAGCCTGCTGGGCATACTCGCGATGGTAGAAGCAGGCCTGGCGATCGCCGCACTGGCCGAATGCAGCGCCCCTGCACATCTGGTGCGGCTGGGGAAAGCGGAAGGATTGAAACCAATAGCGCCGCTGGACATTGTGTTGATCAAGGGCCGCAAAAATAATTCGCCTGCGGCGGAGTGTCTGGCGAATGAGATTATGCAGGGGTTGAGTGAACGGCGTGGGGCTTAGAGAAAAGCTTGAACAACCGGAAACTTAAACAACCAGTATGAATCTGGCTGTGCTGATCCAATCCTTATCTTTTTATATCCTGTGGCCGAGTTTGTTCGCCTAGATCGAAATCAAGATTCAAACTTTCTTTAGGCAAATAAATCAATTTTCTGCCTGCACTTGAAACGAGCGAAATTCCATCGTTCTCTTTTTTGATAGTAATCTCACGCGAATTAGTGCGACGAAACACCAGCAAAGAAAAATTGTTGCCCTGTCTCGATTTCAAATACAAATATACGTCTTTGCGATAAGTACCTGAACCTGTATCCACAATCACGGAGAGAAGAGATTTTCCATCATACTCAAATTCTTTTGCTACAGACTCTGGAAATACTTTAGCCATACTCTCTGCTATCTGTTCTTTACTGCCAGTGAATAATGAAGGGCGAGCTATTTCTTGCCCTGTTGCGACAGCGCAATGTAAAGAAAAAAGTAAAGAAAAAACCAATGTGATACGCATTTTATTTCAGATGATCAGGAGCGATCAGCTAGTGGCGGCAACAACAGGAATACTATCAACAAACTGCTCAAAGCGGATGATCTTGCTATCCTTTAATTGCCATAGATGGGCGACTCTGGCTGTGAAGGATTTCTGGCTCGCCTTGTGCGTGCCGCTATACGTGCCATAAGCCACGACCTTGTCACCGCTGGCGACATAATCTTCTACCGTGAATTTGTAGTCTACCCATTCTGTGGCAAGGCGATAGAAGACATTTTTTTCTATGTCGGCAAAGCCTGTGTAAGTGCCCGCATAGGGGAAACCTTGTGCTTCTGTCCAACGGGCGTCTGCAGCCAGATAGTGCTGGAGGTTCTTGCCGTTTTCTTCAGAGGTCTTGCCTTCGTAAGTGCTTTTGATGATGTCCAGGCTGGTCATTTTCTTATCGCTTTACATGTTGGCAGCATGGCGAACCATAGGTCGCCATGCTCAGAGGCTGTTCAGTGAATTAATTTACGCAAACTCACCACTTCATCTCGCCCTTATTTACCTTGGCACCAATATCCAGGGACAAACCAGGTGGCGCATCAGGATAGGCTTTTTTCATGGCATCAATCAGCTCTGCACTTGTCTTGGTGGCCGCTGCATTTTTTTCAAACGACAGCAGATATGCCTTGGTATAAGTGATGGCGCTGATATCAACTGCAGTGCCAGACTTCATATGGCCAGGCACGACGATTTTAGGTTGCAGGGCAGCCATTTCATCGAGTTGCGCTATCCAGGCGCTGCGTTCTGCTGCGGTTTGGGTATCTGCTGTCCACACATGCAGGTTACCAAATACGCCTATATTGCCGACGATGGCCTTGATGGATGGTATCCAGAAATAAGGGCGGTGTGCCAGCAAACCCTGGTTACCGCGCAATTCGACCACTTGGCCATCCACGGTCAGGCTATTGCCGCTCAAGGCTTTTGGCAAGACGGGTGTGCGGGGTGCATTCGCGCCCATTTTTGGTCCCCAGAAAGCGACTTTGCCTGCAACTTTGGCTGTCAGTTTTTCCAGCACGGCTGGGGTAGCGACTACATCGGCCTGCGGGAAGATTTCTTTCAATGCTTCTACACCAAAATAATAATCAGGATCAGCCTGGCTGACGAGTATGGTTTTGAGTTGCTTGCCACTGTCGAGCACATTGGCGGCAATGCGCAAGGCATCAGCGCGGGTGAAACCGGCATCGATGACCATGGCTTCTTTTTCGCCATAGACCAGGGTGGAATTAACATTAAAGCTATTGCCGTCAGCGTTATAGACTTTGACTTGCAAGGGTGTAGCTGCCTCGGCAGAGGCGAAAGTGACAGCGAGGGTAGTGGCTAAGATGGTAGTGCGCAGCATGGTGGGCTCCAGGTGGGTATCAGCTAAGTATGAGTTAAGTATCAGGTCATGAACCTTCAGCGATTCAGTGCTTACAGTGTAATTTCATTTTTTAGCCAGATAAACACGTTAAAATGCACATAACTGTTTCATAAATTGAACAAATACAGATCAAGTTGCGAGCAAATCATGGATAGACTGACGGCAATGCGGGTGTTTTGCGAGGTGGCGACCAGTGGCAGCTTTAGTGCCACGGCAGACAAGCTCGACATGTCGCGCGCCATGGTGACGCGCTATGTGAGTGAACTGGAAAGCTGGCTCAATGCCCGCCTGCTGCAAAGAACCACACGCAGCGTGACGCTGACCGATGCAGGCGAACAATGCCTGCGCCGCAGCCAGCAAATGCTGGCGCTGATGGACAACATAGAAGAAGAAACCCGCAGCGATGATGCAGAATTGCGCGGGCAATTGCGCCTGACTTGCAGCACTTCATTTGCCTTTGGCCATCTGGCGCGTGTCATCAGCAAGTTCTTGACGCTGCACCCTCTGTTGAAAATAGATCTACATGTGGGTGACGGCACCGTCAACCTGGTGGAAGCGCGCATAGACCTGGCGATACGTATCAGCAGCGAACCTGACCCGCTCTTGATAGCGCGGCCACTGGCGATCTGTGATTCTGTGCTGGTGGCTGCGCCTGCCTATGTGCGGCAAGCGGGTTTGCCTGCGCATCCACAAGACTTGCCCACTCACCGCTGTTTAAGCCATGCCAATTATGGCCGCAATACCTGGCGCTTTGTACATGGGGATGAACGTAGGGATGAGGCCGTGCAAATCGATATCGCCAGCCACTTCAGTGCTAACGATGCAACCGTGTTATTGCAGGCGGTGTTGGCCGGTTCAGGCATCACCCTGCTGCCGACTTATCTGATGGCCGACCACCTGGACAAAGGTGATTTGCAAATCATCTTGCCGGAATGGACGGCACCGCCCATGACTATCTACGCGCTCTTCCCTTCACGCCGCCACTTGTCACCTGAGGTGCGTGCATTGCTGGATTTTTTGGTGGAGGAATTTGCGCAACAACCGTGGTGACTGAATGCCCAACGAAGACTTATGCTAAACCGCTTTTTGAATCAGCATCACACCCCGCACACTCTCAGCCACTCGGTAAAGAACAAACGCGCCTGATGCGACAGGTCCAACGCATGGGTAGCCGCCTGCTGGCGCATCTGTGTTACCGATAATTTCTCATGTGCCATTTCATAGGCATGGCCAACATACCAGGCTTCCAGCCCTGATGCCGTGACTTCAGGGTGACATTGAAATGCCAGCCCGTGCTTGCCCCAGCTATATGCCTGGTTCTGGCAAGCCTCGCTCGATGCCAGCAATTGCGCGCCCTGCGGCAAATCAAAAGTATCTCCATGCCAGTGAAACATATTGCAATGCCGCGCATCAAAATGTCGCACTGGCGTGTCCTTGCCTTCATTCGTCATCTTGAGCGGAAACCAGCCTATCTCTTTTGCGGCTGCCGGATAGACACTGGCCCCCAGCGCCCGCGCCATCACTTGCGCGCCCAGGCAAATGCCCAGCGTGGGCAAGTCGGCATGCAGGCGTTGCTGCAGGAAGTGAACCTCTTGCCGCAGGAAAGGATATTTATCATCTTCATAAGCGCCGATGGGGCCACCCAGCACGATGCAAACATCGGCCGCCAGTGGGTCTAGCGCCGCCCAACCCTGGGTGCAGGCGTTGACTTCCTGAATAGCAAAATCCTGCTCTTTCAGCAGGGCAAGAAAACTGCCTGCATCTTCAAAAGCTACATGGTGGATGATCAGGGCGGTTTTCATGTTGCTTCCTCAATATGGCCATGCTTGGATTGTACCAACTGTATTGCAACTTGCATTTTGGATATCTGCCCGTACAAGTTAGCGCGAGTCCAATAAACAATATAGTCTTGAATTTGGAAAATTCAAAACGCACTGTGCCATATTGATGAAGCTGGATGAGAGAAATTTCGTAGGTTGGGCCGGGCCTCGCTTGGCTACGCGTTGTAGGTTGGGCTACGCTTCATCAGCCCAACACTCTGCGTTTAAATAACGTA
>JAZJXP010000109.1:0-10040 GCA_040390835.1 Pseudomonadota bacterium | reverse complement strand
CAAATGGCACCAGACCAATCTCCACTTTATGACCAGAGAGTTTTTCACACAACAAGGAGCCTGCACCGATACCAAAAGAGAAAATCGTCAACAAGAGTACGAAGACACTGTGATCGCCATGCAGATAATCCTTGGCGTACTGAGGAAATTGTGCAAGGACAATAGCACCATAAAACCAGAACCACGAGTTACCCAATAAAGACAAAAATACCGGGCGGTTTTGTTTGCTGAAGCTGATATTCCTGATGGTTTCAGTTGCCGGGTTCCAGTTAATTTTCAATTCCGGCGCGGGAGCTGGCGAATCTGGAATACGCAATGCCGTCAGATAGCCCATGATGGCAACGACTATCGCACCACCTGCCACCAGTTCAGTGCCCCATGGTTTGTGCACGACCAGCATGGCGCCGAGTATTTCACCGAGCAAGATACCGACAAAGGTACCCATTTCTATCAGGCCATTGCCACCGACCAGTTCATCGGTCTTCAGATGTTGAGGCAAGTAGGCATATTTGACCGGGCCAAACAAAGTGGAATGTATACCCATGCCACAAACCGCAGCAATCAAGAGCCACAGATTATGCGTTTGCCAGCCAACTGCAGCCACCAGCATAATACCAATTTCGAGCAGTTTGACATTGCGGGCCATGCGACCTTTTTCAAACTTGTCAGCCAATTGGCCTGAGGTTGCTGAAAACAGCACGAAGGGCAAAATGAATAAGCCGGGAATCAAATTATTGAGCAGTCCAACTTTCATATCCGTCCAGGACAATGCGTCATACGTCAGTATGGTCAGCAAGGCTGTCTTGAACACATTGTCATTGAATGCGCCGAGAAATTGCGTCCAGAAAAAAGGGGCAAAACGGCGCTGTGACAGCAGGGTAAACTGGCTATGTTGGCTCATGGATATTGTCTGCTACCTAGAAATTAAGATTAAAACCGCAAGAATTGTAACTTACCCAAGTCTGAATTGAGTAAAAACCATGTACATCGTCAGGAAAGAAAAAAATCAATTGCTTTGTGCACTGGCAATATCTGGCAACTTTCTTGTGTCGCCGTCTGCAAGACACTTTCCAACAAAGCGGGGCTTGTCCCCCATGGGCCAGGCGTTTCACTGACTTCATGACTATATAAAATCAACCAGCCACCTTCCGAGGCAGTGTGCTTGATCAAGGCAGCAATTTCATCGACATTATTGTTGGCCGAGTACAGGGCTTGCGCACGCAATGCGGACAGGTCGGCACGTCCCGTCTGGGTACCTCCACCCGTAATGCGGTTATATGAGAAGCGTTTGGCTGCTGCCAGCTTGCTACCCAGGTCATAAGCACCAAAAGGAAAAGCAAAGCCGTGATTAGCGATATTGTGCTGTTTGAAAAAAACCTGATTGCGCTCCCAGTCCGCTACTAAAAAATCGGAAGTAGCATTGGCGCAGTTGATATGCGAATAGGTGTGGCAACCAATTTCATGCTCGTTTTGTAGCAAGCGCTGCAAATCCTCTACGCTATGACACGGCTGATTTTGCTCGACACCATCAGTCAGGCTGCCACATATATAGAAAGTGCCACGTGCCTGATACAACTCCAGCAGCATGGCACCTTGATGGCAGGCACTGGCTGGCACATCATCAAAACTGAAACTGACTACTCCCCTGCCCTTATTGAGTTGCAACCAGCGATTTGCTGTATGGCGTGCCGCGAAGCGGCTTAATTTTTGTGTCAGCCTCATGATCAGCGCAAACTATCCGAAGCACTCAAGGAATGTTGGTAGCGTTTCAAACCCATGCGCGAATTACTCCTCGGTAAATTTTCGTAGGTATATTCGAGTCCCAGTTTAATCACGGCTTGCTTCAAATTCACGCCATCAGATTCACGCTGGACTTTTTCATAAAAACTATCAAGCACCAGGCGAAAACCCCGCTCAAACTCATATGCACCGCCCAAACCGACGCGTATCAATTTTTCTTTGCGCGAGGTGCCATCAGCCAGTGTCGCCAGGCGCGGTACCAATACATTATCGCTATTTTGAAAAAGCGTGGAGAAATTCATTTGTGATTTGTCTGAATACTTCCACTGTGCATCGAAGCGCAATGCCTTACTCAACACATAGACGACAGTGCGGTCAACAATCGTAAAAGGCCGGTCCCATAGCTGCAAATCGAGGCGCACTTTAGGCGAATAATGGTAGGTGCCGCGCAGCAGAATATTTGACAAATTGGTGTTCCGTTCTGTCAGTACATCATACTGACGTTTAATGACGCCAAGGTGCGCACTGGTGACAGACTTGCTACTATAGCGCCATTCAGCATCGAGAAATACTTCAGACTCTTTATATGCTTTATCGAGGTCAGCAATATCCTGCTCATTCCTGTCCGGAAAACTGGTTTCCGACAAACGAGTGCCGATTTCAACACTGGAGCCAGTCGGTGAATAATAACGTCCACTGAATTGCCTGCCACGTTCATCAAAGTTATATAACTGATTCAGAGGCAAATCGTAATTCAGCCCAGCCCTGTCCAGGCTGACATTCAAAGACCATTCATCAGTCAGTTTAAAGTTGACGTTGGCAGCGGCACGTTTTTGGTGCGAGATATCTTTATCTGTCAGGCTGCCGTTAATGTATTGGAATAATCTGTCTTCTTTACCGGCAGTGATTTGACCATTGATAATTTTTCCGACTGCCCATTGAAGGGTGGCATCAGCAGCCTTCAAATTGTGGTCAAGGTCCTTATAATTTTTATAGTGCCGCTTACCAAGTGAACCTGTCAAAATCAGACGGGTGCGGTCAGATAAAATGGGAATAATGGCGCCTGCCCGTATATCAGTACCAGTAATGCTGTCACGGTCGCGAAACTGCTTATTGGGTGCAAGGACAGGTTTATCAGGTTGATCGACTAGATCAGGCTGACCAGGTTTGGCTGTCTGTTCGTAAAAACGAAAGGGATTACTGTCGCTGGTCAGCGAAGTTTCCAGTTGCAATACCAACTCCACAGTATCTGCAGCATATACAGATGGAGTCAATGCGAATAACAAGCCAAACACCAGCCAGCCACCTGGTCTGGTAGAAAAATGAGTTGTGGAAAATGCACGATGACGTTTCCTGAAATTCATTTTGCTGGTTTTTTGCATGCCATTTCTATTGTAATTGCAGGCCACTATCAGTTAAACGAAAAACACGGTCACAGCGCCCGGCCAATTCTGCATCATGGGTAACGATAACAAAGGCGGTACCCAGAGTACGCGACAATTCCAGCATCAAAGCAAATACCTGTTGTGCCGTACTGCCATCCAGATTACCGGTAGGCTCATCTGCCAGTACGCATGCCGGCTGGGTGACCAGCGCACGTGCCAATGCTACGCGCTGGCGCTCACCACCAGATAACTCACCAGGTACATGCTTGAGTCTATGCCCAAGTCCGACTTTTTCCAAAATGGTTTGTGCTATTTTTTGCGCCTCAGTCCGTGCCATACGACGAATGATCAGTGGCATGGCGACATTATCCAATGCTGAAAACTCAGGCAGCAAATGATGGAACTGGTACACAAAACCAAGGGCATGATTACGCAAAGTACCACGTGCTGTTTCACTCAAACTGGCAAAATCCTTGCCTTGCAGGGTCACAGTGCCTTTGCTGGGTGTATCCAGACCACCCAACAAATGCAGCAACGTGGACTTGCCACAACCAGAAGCACCTATGATGGCAACCCGCTCACCCCGGAAGATACTGAGGTTGATTTCTTTCAGGACATTGACAGATTCTAGCCCTTGCGAAAATGTCTTACCCAGATCACTGCAAGATAAAACAGCTTCTTGCTTACTGTCTTGTTTGTTCAATACTTGATCACTCATAACGCAATGCCTCCGCAGGTTTCACGCGTGAAGCACGCCAACTAGGATAAATGGTGGCCAGCATGGCCAGAACTAAAGCGACCCCGCCAATAGTCATTACATCGAATAATTGCACGTCCGATGGCAACTTGCTGATCACATATACTTCTTTGGACAGTAACTGTATGCCTAGCAAGCGTTCTATGAAAGGCACGATGACATCAATATTCAGGGAAATTAATAAACCCATGCCCACGCCCGATAACGTGCCAAGACAGCCAACGATCGTTCCCTGTATCACGAATATTTTCATGATGGATGAGGGTGCCGCACCCAGGGTGCGCAAGATGGCAATATCAGCCTGCTTGTCCGTCACTGTCATGACCAGGGTAGAAACCAGATTAAAGGCAGCCACCGCAATAATCAGGGTCAAGATGATAAACATCATGGTTTTTTCCGCTTTTACCGCAGCAAAATACACTTTGTTCTGTTGTGACCAGTCACGTATCAGCAAATCACCAGACAAGGTACGCGACAGCTCAAGGGCAACTTGCGGGGCCTTGAGCATTTCCTTGATACGCAAACGCAGACCAGACGGAGAATTCAAACGGAAGAATTTTTGCGCATCTTCTATATGCATGAATGCCATGCCAGAGTCATATTCATAGTGACCAGCTTCAAATATACCGACCACATTAAAGGCTTTCAGGCGTGGTACGACACCTGCTGGCGTCATTTGCCCTTCTGGTGCGGCCAGGGTAATTTTTTCACCTATGCGCACCCGCAAGCTGCTTGCCAGCGCAGAACCCAGCACGATATTGAATTCACCTGGCTTGAGATCAGCCCATTTGCCATACTTGATCTTGCTGGCGACATCAGAGACCTTGGGTTCTTCTTCCGGCAGGATGCCACGCAAGATGACGCCGCGCATGACATCTTCCCGGATGATCATGGCCTGGCCATCAACATAGGGGGCAGTACCCGTGACTGCAGGATTTTTTTGCACTTCCAGCGCAGTCGAGCGCCAGTCAGGCAAGGCACCGCTGGCATCAAATACTTCAACGTGGGCCAGCACGGACAACATACGGTCCCGTACTTCTTTCTGGAAACCATTCATGACTGAAATAACAACAATCATGGCTGCCACACCCAGCCCTATGCCCGCCATCGAGATCAGCGAGATAAAAGAAATAAAACCATTACGACCACTACGCCGCCCGGCACGCGTATAACGCAAGCCGACCAGCCATTCAAAAGATAGATTTTTCACTGCATTTACACTTGTTGTGAAGGCAGCCAGCAGTTTGCCATACGTTTGCCCTACAATACAGCACTATGAGCCATTTAGAATTGATAATCCCATTCGGGATCCCGCCAGCAAGCCTTGCCAAAGACCTGTTAAAAGAAATGCGTACCCCTGGTTTAGCCAGGCTAATCGCTTGCGCAGGCAGCGCCCAGACACAGACGATAGACGATTTTTCACGCGCGCTTAGTTATGAATACTGGCTTGCTGACCAGTTCCTTCCAAAGGAAAAAGCAAATAGTCCGGCCATTGCATGGAACAGAATGACGGCCTACGATCTGACACCTGAAGCAGGTCATTGGTTCATTTTGCAGCCCGTGCACATACATATTGCTCGTGATCATCTGGTGCTGACAGATCAGCGACGCCTGAATATTGGCGATGCTGAATCCCGCCCTTTGTTTGAACAAGCCAAGGCAAGCTGTGAAGAAATGGGCTTGCAACTCTTGTTTGGCGACTCGCAAACCTGGTTCTTGCGCGCAGACGACTGGGTAGATCTGCAAACAGCCACGGTAGATGCCGCTTGCGGCCATAATATTGACATCTGGATGCCAAAAGGCGAGTTTGAACGTCCATGGCGCAAGCTGCAAAATGAAATACAAATGCAGTGGTTCACCCATGACATCAATACACAGCGTGAAATGCGCGGTGCCAAAGTCATTAATTCCGTCTGGATATCAGGTGGAGCACAGAGTCTGAATCCGGACCTGAGGCAAGTTAGTATGGCAACTGACTACACGCAATACCTGTCCAAGCCGCTAACCGTGAATCAGCAAGCACCAGCTTTGCTCGGCGATCTATGCGAAGCTGCCATCAATAACGACTGGGCGTTATGGCTGGACAATATGCAAGAACTGGAAAAAAACTGGTTTTCTCCTTTGCTGGCAGGTCTGCAGGATAAACAAATCACCAGCTTGAAACTGAACTTCAGCGATGCCCACAGAATAGCCAGCTTTGATCTGACACCCTGGTCCTTGCGCAAATTCTGGGTCAAACCCTCATTACATCACTTATTTTCGATTTCATGACACGCATTACAGTACGCCCCTGCCCTTTCCGTGAATCTGAAATGCTGCGTCAAAGTGGCCTGCACCCTGTGCTTGCACGCCTGTATGCCTCGCGCGGTGCAACAGGAGAGAAAGAACTCAGCACCGAATTGAATGCCATGCTGCCGCCAGCCGGGCTCTTGCATATAGACCAGGCTGCAAAGTTTTTGGCAGATGCCATCGCGCAAAATAAAAAACTGGTCATCGTGGCAGATTATGACTGCGATGGTGCCACTGCCTGTGCAGTCGGTTTGCGCGGCTTGCGCATGTTGGGTGCCAATGTCGATTACATCGTGCCGAATCGCTTTGAATATGGCTATGGCCTGACGCCAGAAATCGTCGCATTGACGCAAAAAGAAAAGTCGCCAGATGTCATCGTCACGGTCGACAATGGTATTGCCAGTGTGGACGGCGTGGCAGCAGCCAACGCCCAAGGGATTGCCGTCGTTGTGACTGATCACCACTTGCCGGGCGACCATTTGCCGGATGCAGCTGTCATCGTCAACCCCAATCAGCCTGAATGCGGCTTCCCCAGCAAGAACCTGGCCGGGGTTGGTGTCATGTTCTATGTATTGCTGGCTTTGCGGGCAGAATTGCGTCAACGCGCCATATTCGACCAACAAAATCAACCCAAGCTGGATACTTTGCTGGATTTGGTTGCACTAGGCACAGTTGCCGACGTAGTAAAACTGGACGCCAACAACCGTATTCTGGTAGCCCAAGGCTTGAAGCGCATGCGCGCTGGCCGCATGTGTGCAGGTATAGCGGCCTTGTTCCGCGTAGCTGGCCGTGAACCACGCAACGCCAGCCCTTTTGACCTTGGTTTCGCTCTTGGCCCCAGACTGAACGCCGCTGGCCGCCTGGCCGATATGGCGCTGGGTATAGAATGCCTTACAACCGATGATGAGGGCCGTGCCTGGCAAATCGCTCAGGAGTTAAATAGCATTAATGCTGACCGCAAAGACATAGAACGCGAGATGCAGGATGTGGCCCTGCTGCATCTGGATGATTTTCAGCCACAAGACAGCAATACCATTACGGTGTTTGATGAAAGCTGGCATCAGGGTGTTATCGGCATAGTCGCATCACGTCTGAAAGACAAGTTTTACCGTCCGACCATTACCTTTGCACCTGGTGGTGAAGGATTAATCAAGGGCTCGGGTCGCTCGATACCTGGCTTTCATTTGCGCGACGCACTTGATCTGGTGTCCAAGCGCGCACCCAGCCTGATACAAAAATTTGGTGGTCATGCGATGGCAGCGGGCCTGACTTTACGCGCTGAAGACTTCCCTGCATTCCAGCAAGCTTTTGAATCCGTAGGTAAAAGCTGGTTGCAGGCTCACCAGCTTGAGCGTGTCGTAGAGACAGATGGCCCATTGGAAGATGCCTATTACACGACAGACTTTATCCGCCTGCTGGATACACAGGTATGGGGGCAAGGCTTCCCGCCTCCCATATTTTGCGATGACTTTAAACTGATTTCGCAAAGAATATTAAAAGAGCGCCATCTGAAGCTGGTGTTGGAAAAAAACAAGCTCAGATATGATGCCATCTGGTTTGGCCATACCGACACTCTGCCGGAAAACGTCCATGTGGCCTTCAGGCTGGATGCCAATGAATACAATGGCGTCACCCGAGTACAGTTAATGGTTGAGCATATAGACTAGCGCTGCCTGACGTGACACCCTTGTGACACTCTTTTACCCAAGTAAAAATCGCTCAACATGGCTGGCCAGCAATTGCAGATTACGATCAAATTTGCTGGCTGCCATTAACGCATCTGTATCAGGTATTTCCAGGCTGTGGTTACCGTCCAGTACATTGATATTGAACTTGGCGGATGTGTTTGCAACCGATGCACTTGCTACATATCGGTGCAGAGTTTCCAGCTCACAATGAGGATCGGTGTTTCCGGCAAGCATAAGGACGGGCCGGCTCTCATGTCCAGCATCTGGGTAATTTCCCCTGACGAGGTTTAGCTCATCCTCTCCTGACTTGTCTGCCATACATAGTGGCGTCAGCAAGACACAGCTTTTTAATCCAATCTCTTCCTTAAAAACACGCCAGGCAACGATGGAGCCAAAAGATTTGCCAGCAACAGATATTTGCTCTTGCTGTACGCGGTCATCATTTCTTGCCAGCTTCAATACCAAGAGCAAGTCTTGCAGTTCCGCAGCCAGATCATCCTCTGGTTGGCCACCGGCAGAATCCGCGGTATAAAAAGCCCAGTTAAACCGGAATACAGCAAAGCCTTGCGACAATAAATGGCTGGCGATTTGCGCAATGACTGGCCTGTGCATGTCATAGCGCAAACCTGGTGCCCATATCAATGCCGGGAATGGCCCGGCTCCAGCAGGGAATTCTGCAAGTACTTCTACTATTTTGTCGTCAGGTTTGATGATTTTTTCAGTGGAATGCATGAATTTTTAAATTTGATTGATTTTTTGTTTTTGCTTATACGCTGAGCTTATATAAAACTTCGATGCCCGAATATATTTTTTGGTTCGGTGGAGACCAAGATAAAAACCCCTCACCGCAGTGCATCATATTTGCAACATCCGGCAAATCTTCTTTGCAAGTGAATCAACACAATAGCTTCATTCAGGTTTGGTCGTTTTATTTTCAAAATTTTCTTCGGCCTTGTAACAAAATAATACAAATCTTATCGAATTGCTGCACAATACAAAAATCTGTGCGGTCGGCTATGGCACAATCGTTTTGTCGTTTTTACTGGTACTTATTCACTGTGGAGAGTCTGGATGAAAAAAGGTAATTGGCTGTTGAAGACTGGCGCTTTGGCTTTAATTGGCGCATTTGCAGGTTTGCATGCTGGCGCAGCGATGGCAGCAAAGACTTTGGTATTTTGCTCTGAAGGTAGTCCAGAAGGTTTTAATCCGCAATTCTTTACTACAGGCACTACGGCAGATGCAGGCTCTGTGCCCATGTATAACCGGCTGGTGGAAATGGAAACCGGCACCACCAATATCACCCCTGCCTTAGCAGAATCCTGGGATATTTCTGCCGATGGCCTGACGTACACCTTCAAGCTGCGCAAGGGCGTCAAGTTTCATACTAATGCCAAGTTCAAACCCAGCCGCGACTTGAATGCTGACGATATACTTTTCAGCTTTTACCGCATGGCAGATGAAAATCACCCCTTCCATAAAAATACACCCGGACAAACCTATGCCTACTTCCAGGATCTGGGCATATCCAAGATAGTCGACAAGCTGGAAAAAGTTGATGACTTGACCGTACGCTTTAAACTGAAACGTCAGGAAGCGCCTTTCCTCGCCACGCTGACGATGGATTTCATGTCAGTTCACTCTGCTGAATATGCGCAGAAAATGAAAGCGGCAGGAACACCAGAGCTGATCGATAAAGAAATCATAGGCACAGGTGCCTTCCAGTTTGTCTCTTACCAAAAAGATGCCATCATCCGGTACAAGGCACATGATGGCTATTGGGATGGTCGCCCGAAAATCGATAACCTGGTATATGCAATCACCCCGGATGCATCGGTACGCTATGCCAAGCTCAAGGCGGGTGAATGCCATGTGATGGCTTTGCCAAAACCAGCAGATGTAGAGTTGATGAAGAGTGATCCGAATATCAAACTGCTGTCACAACAAGGTTTGAATATTGGTTATGTTGGCTTCAATGTAGAGAAAAAACCTTTTGATAATAAGCTGGTGCGTCAGGCTTTGAATCTTGCTGTTGACCGCGCATCGATACTGAAATCTGTCTACGCAGGTACCGGGCAAATCGCCAAGAATGTCATCCCGCCAACCATGTGGTCGTATAACGACAAGATCAAGGAATATCCTTACGATGTCGCCCAGGCCAAAGAATTGCTGGCCAAGGCAGGT
>JAZJXP010000108.1:0-2703 GCA_040390835.1 Pseudomonadota bacterium | reverse complement strand
GCCTGCCGTCGGTGGCCGCGTATAGCTGATGGGTGGTCGCCAGACCGGTAGAAATCAATGCTTGATTTCTGGTGCTTTCAGCGTGCCTTCGGTCAGTGTGCTGGCAACGAATAACTGCGCGCAATCCACCTTGTCGAAACCATAGTGCTTGCCACAGAAATCACAATTGATATCCAGTGTGCCCAGGTCAGCGATGGCTGACTCTATTTCTTCTTCACCCAGCATTTTGAGCATGTCACCGACTTTTTCACGCGTGCAATTGCACTGGAATTGCGGATGCAAAGGGTCGAATACACGTATGGTTTCTTCCCAGAATAAACGGTGCATGAGTATGTCTATGCCTGTGCTCAGCAATTCAGGCCGCTTCAGAGTATCGCCGAGCATGACGGCATGGTTCCAGGCTTCGGTTTCATCTTCTACCTGGGCCTCAGCACCACCGGTTTTTGGCAGCTTTTGCAACAGCATGCCACGTGCCACCTGGTCGTCTGCTGCCAGCCATAGCTTGGTGTCGAGTTGCTCTGAACGCTGCATATAATTTTCTATGACAGTCGCGATGCTGTCGCCATCCAGTGGCACTATGCCCTGGTAAGCCTGCTGGCCCGGCAATTTATTATTCGGGTCGAGCGTAATCACAAAACGACCTTTACCATGTGAATGAATCAGGTCAGTCAGACTGGCATTTTGCGCAATATCGGCATGCTCACTGAGTTTTGCAGTGGCACGCATTTTCAACTCAGCATCACATTCAACCACCAGCAGCTTGACCGGACCATCGCCATGGATTTGCATGATCATGGTGCCGTCAAACTTCAAGTTGGCTGACAGCAGGGCAGATGCGGCCATCAACTCGCCCAGTATGGTTTGTACTGCAGCAGGATAAGTCTTGCGTGCCAGCGTTTGTTGCCAGGTGTGGGTCAGTTCGACCATTTCACCGCGTACACCGGCATGTTCGAACATGAATTTTTGTAGAGTATCAGTCATTGTTATCGCTAAATCAGTCTATGCGTTTCAGTTGAGTTTTAAAGGCTTGCCCGCGTTTCACATAAGTGTCGGCATTACGTTGCAGACCGGCAATGTCTGCTTCACCCAGTGTTCTGACCACTTTGGCGGGTGAGCCTATGATGAGGGAGTTGTCCGGGAATTCTTTGCCTTCCGTAACCAGTGCGCCAGCGCCTACCAGGCAGTTTTTGCCTATCTTTGCACCGTTCAGCACTACAGCCTGTATACCTATCAATGAACCATCACCTACAGTGCAACCATGCAGCATGGCCTGATGGCCGACAGTCACATTTTTTCCTATCACCATGGGATAGCCGGGATCAGTATGTAAAATGCTGCCTTCCTGTACATTGCTGTTTTCGCTGATAGTAATCAATTCATTGTCGCCGCGTATGGTGACATCAAACCAAATGCTGGCATTGGCTTCTATCTTGACTTTGCCTATGATGTTGGCGCTGTCGGCAATATAGGCTGATGCATCAATTTCAGGGGCTAGGTCACCGAATTGGTAAATGGGCATGGTTGTTCCGTAAAATGACACTTTTTGTCTAAAGCAGTATTGTAAACCCCAGCGGGCTTGCTTGCCTGGCTTCACATGTATATGAGAGATAAAGTTATTAATGAGTTAAGAGCATGCGCATTGGCTGCGGTACTGGAACCAGATCCTCAACGTAAATGTGAGGCTATCCATGCAATTCTCAAGGAGTCCTTGCTGGACGTCGCTGTAGTTTTTACGGAACCTGCAGGTATCCCTGGGCGCTTAAATAAGCCTGAGCTGGTGCCACCGGGTAAAGTCGGCCGTCGTGCCATGAATACGGTAGAAGGCAGGGCGGTGCTCATTCATGCACTGGCGCACATAGAATTGAATGCAGTCAATCTGGCAGCAGATATCATCTGGCGCTTTGCTGGCATGCCTGCGCAGTTTTATCTGGACTGGCTAAAAGTCGTCAAGGAAGAGGCATATCACTTCCAATTACTGATCGGGCATTTACATACCCAGGGTTTTGCTTATGGTGACTTTCCCGCGCATAACAGCATGTGGGAAATGGCAGAGAAAACCAAGAGTGATCTATTGGCTCGTCTTGCCCTGGTGCCGCGCACGCTGGAAGCACGCGGCCTGGATGCCACGCCAGCCGTTATGGCCAAGCTGGCGCAGGCAGGTGACCAGGCTGCTACCGATATTCTGGCGATCATCTTGCACGATGAAATTGGTCATGTTGCCATCGGCAATTTTTGGTACAAGAAGCTTTGTGCAGAGCAGGGGCTGGATATTATTTCGACGTATGCCGAGATGACCCGCAAATACAAGGCCCCGCCAGTGCGGGGACCTTTTAACCTGGAAGGCAGAAGAGCAGCAGGATTTGATGAGGATGAACTGCGTGCCCTGCAGGCAGCGGCAAACGCTTAGTCTCTGAGTCTATTACCGAGAGGCGTTTAATCTCCGGCACGCACCGAGCCTATGCCATCCACGGATTTGCTGACATTGCGCGGGCGGCCATAATAAGTCAAGCTGCCTATGCCTTGTACCGATGCGTTCAGGCTGTCGCGCGCATTGACCGATACCGAGCCTATGCCTTCTATGCGTACATCCACTTGCTCGGCAATCAAGTCCTTGGTTTCTACCAGGCCCACACCCTCGGCCCGCAGGGTAAATGATTTGACCTTGCCATTGGCAACCAGCATCCCTGCGCCTTCATAATACAA
>JAZJXP010000107.1:0-5827 GCA_040390835.1 Pseudomonadota bacterium | reverse complement strand
ATAGTTACGTTTATTTTACGTTACCTATGGCAGACTATTCTTCGGGGGAAGCTCATGTTTTCTTTTTTAAGAATAACGTTAATATCTACAGACATAATATTGACCTCATTAAAAATTCAAAGGAATTTCACTTGCTGGAAACTTTTCGCAATTCCAGCATTTACCAATTCCACCTATTCCGTAGTCACAGCTATAACTGCGCTTCAAAACCTAAACAATTTGTCTCATAAGAATTCTGCAGAAAACCTTGGTAAAGCAAAGTATTTAGCGAAAATAATCTGCGGACTAAAATTACAGCAAGCAGAACTCATCATTAAAATGGTTCCCGTTCAAGCCCGATAACTACGCCCTTCTTAATTTTCGATCTTTCTTTTGAATCAGGCTGATAAGCACTTTTCTCAAGATAAAATTGATAAGCCTCTAATGAGACTATCTTGTTAAACTAGGGGGTTGCATTCTCGTCAACAAATTTGAGGATATTTTCAAGACTTTGTATAACATCATTTTCATCAGTAACAGAAAATGTTTCGCCAGCGCACATATTTTCAGGGGATCTCCCAGACAAAGTGCCGCCAATCGAACATCCTATAAATGGAAATTCAATGAACTCACCTGTGACAGAGTCATCTATCCAAGGGCACATATATGCCTGTTGAGGTGTGGACTGGTGTAAATCCCTACGCGTCAGCATCAAAATCTATTCAGTATGTTATGGCCTGGAATGGTCTGCTGACTGGCTACTATTTGCAGCATTAGCGACATTCCAATAAAACAAAATAGCTGTCGATCTTGAACATTTTTAAATGTTCAAGGTGGTGCTCGTCTCCAGCAAATAATTTGCCTGTATTTTAATCAGGCGGACAATATTTTTTTACTCGCCTGATTAAAAAATGATCAGTTCAGTGTCAACTGAACCAAAATCTTTGCCAGTT
The DNA here is from genome assembly GCA_040390835.1 of Pseudomonadota bacterium. Taxonomy (GTDB): domain Bacteria; phylum Pseudomonadota; class Gammaproteobacteria; order Burkholderiales; family Burkholderiaceae_D; genus Undibacterium. The sequence goes on along the minus strand of JAZJXP010000107.1, from coordinate 4,895 downwards.
TTTGCAAAAATTGCTGATCTGGCTGAGGAATTTAGTTTAACTGAACACTGAACAGGGCAGCATAAGAAATGCCAATGAGATGAAAAAAAGCCCTTGATTATCCATCAAGGGCTTTTCATGTTCTGGCGGAGAAGGAGGGATTCGAACCCCCGATAGTATTGCTACTACGCCTGATTTCGAGTCAGGTACATTCAACCACTCTGCCACTTCTCCGGCTTAGGTTGTTCGTCATAAACGAAGCCTGTGATTATAGCAAAGAACTTGCTCAAATCAAAATTAGCGATGCGACATCGCCCTGCAAGTTAAAAACCTGACTACGTACCGCGACATGAAGATGTCATAAAGCAAGATTATATTCTGGTGCAATGCGGCAAGCTGTCGCTTGTTACTGTGACTGCATTTAGCATTTCAATATTGGGATTAGCTTCAATGGAAAGTTGTATAGCGGGAGATACTGTGGATTATCTGTCTCAGCAAAACCTGGTATCTGAGCAAGACATCAGTCAATTCGGCGCGCAGTCTGCTGCGCTGATGCTGGCGCATTTGCAGCGCATCATTGAGCAACGCCTCCTTACCGCACGCTTCCAGCCCATCGTGCAGATGCAGAATGGCGACATCCTTGGCTATGAGGGCTTGATACGCGGCCCATCGGATAGCCCGCTGCATTCCCCTGTCAATTTGTTTAAAGCGGCATGGGACAATAATCTGACGGTGACGGTAGAACACCTGTGCCGCCGTATCGTACTGGAACAATTCGCTGCACAGAAATTGCCTGGCAAATTGTTCTTGAATGTCAGCCCTGAATGTCTGCTGCAAAGAGATGTGCGTTATGGTGAAACGCTGGATTATATCCATGAGCTTGGCATCAACCCAGAGCGCGTCATCATAGAACTGACTGAATACCAGCCCACCCATGACTATGCCTTGCTGTGTGAGGCTGTGATCCACTATCGCGAGATGGGCTTTGAGATCGCGATTGATGATCTGGGCGAAGGTTTTTCCAGCTTGCGCCTGTGGTCAGAATTAAAGCCTGACTATGTCAAGATCGACATGCATTTCATTCAGGGCATAGATCATGATCCGGTCAAGGCGCAGTTTGTACGTTCGATACAAAGCATTGCTGAAAAGTCAGGCACACGGGTCGTCGCTGAAGGTATAGAAACCCAGGCTGAGTTATTGGCTGTGCGTGATCTGGGTGTGGCCTGCGGCCAGGGCTACCATATTGCCCGCCCCCACCCTACCCCTGCGCGCGCAGTGTCAGCTGAAGTGGCGCGGATTTTAACACCAAATCAGTATCAGGCAGCGCGCCGTACCTCTGGCAGTTTTGAGCAGGCGGCTACAGTAGAAAAAATTCTGAAGACGCCACCGACCATTTCTTCCCGTATGTTAAACAATCAGGTCGATGATATTTTTTTACAGAATCCGAAATTGCAAATCATCCCAGTAGTCGATGATGGCATTCCTGTTGGCCTGATCAACCGTTATCACATGATTGATCGCTTTGCCCGCCCCTATCAGAGAGAACTATACGGCAAGAAACCTTGTGCAGTATTCATGGAAGCGCATCCTGTTATTGTCGATAAGAACACCAGCATGCAGGATGTCAGCCATATCATTGTCGAAGCTAATTCAGAACAATTAATTAATGGCATTATCATTACGGATCAGGGGCGCTATATAGGTCTGGGTAGTGGGCCGGATTTGATGCGCGAGATCACGCAAATGCAAATCACTGCGGCGCGTTATGCCAATCCACTGACGCAATTGCCGGGCAATGTCCCCATCAATGAACATATCGATGTATTGCTGCAGAAAGAGCAGTCTTTTTGTGCCTGCTATTGCGACCTTGATCATTTCAAACCCTTTAATGATGTCTATGGTTATCGCCGTGGTGACGACATCATACAAATGACCAGTGATGTACTAAAGCAGCACTGCGATCCGCAACTGGATTTTATCGGCCACATCGGTGGCGATGATTTCATTATCCTGTTCCGCAGCAAGGACTGGGAAGTACGCTGCCAGGACATACTGGCGAGTTTTTCTACTGCCATTGATGATTTTTACAGCATTGAAGACCGGGAAAAAGGTGGCTATCTCAGTGAAGACAGGCAGGGCAAGAAAGTCTTTTACCCGCTGGTCAGCCTCTCCCTGGGTGTGGTAAAGTCAAGAGCGAACCGCTATTACTCACATCACCAGATTTCTATCGCTGCATCAGATGCCAAGAAGCAGGCCAAGAAAATTCACGGGAATAGCCTGTTTGTAGATCGCCGCTCTGAAATGGATTTGCTGGTAGGATAAACGGAATCTGTAAACAAAAACGCGCTTCACTTTATTTAGTGAAGCGCGTTTTGCTTGAAGCCAGGACTAATTAAGCTGCAGGTGCCAGTTTTTCCAAGCCACCCATGTAAGGGCGCAAAGCTGTAGGGATGACGACAGAGCCATCTGCTTGCTGATAATTTTCCAGCACTGCCACCAAGGTACGACCAACTGCCAGTGCAGAGCCGTTCAGGGTATGCACCAGTTCTGGCTTACCCTGGGCATTGCGGAAGCGGGCTTGCATGCGGCGCGCCTGGAAGTCGAACATATTTGAGATAGAAGAAATCTCACGATAAGTATTTTGCGCCGGCAGCCATACTTCCAGATCGAAAGTCTTGCTGGCACCAAAGCCCATATCACCCGTACACAGGCTCATGACGCGGTAAGGCAATTCCAGCTTGGTCAGAACTGCTTCAGCATGGCCTACCATTTCGTCCAAAGCTTCCATGGACTTTTCTGGATGCACGATTTGTACCATTTCGACTTTGTCGAATTGATGCTGACGTATCATGCCGCGAGTATCACGGCCTGCACTGCCCGCTTCTGAACGGAAGCATGGAGTGTGTGCGGTCATTTTGATAGGCAATGCATCGTCGCGCACTGTGTTGGTCAGTGTGACCTCTGAGGTAGGGATCAGGTAAAACGTCTCGCCTGTACCTTCTTGTCCGCCTTTTTTCACTGCGAACAAGTCTTCTTCAAATTTGGGCAATTGGCCTGTACCGCGCATGGAATCAGCATTCACCATGTAGGGTGTATACATTTCGGTATAGCCATGTTCCAGCGTTTGCATGTCGAGCATGAACTGAGCGAGCGCACGATGCAGGCGCGCCATGCCACCCTTCATGACAGAGAAACGGGAACCTGTGAGTTTGACTGCAGTTTCAAAATCCAGACCCAGGGCTGAACCGATGTCTACATGGTCTTTGACTTCAAAGTCGAAAGCACGTGGCGTACCGACCTTGCGCACTTCCACATTACCAGTTTCATCCTCACCAACAGCAACGGATTCATGCGGCAGGTTCGGAATGGTTTGCAGGAAAGCACCCATGCGAATTTGCACATCACTCAAATGCGTTTCGGATGCTTTCAATTCTTCTGGAATACTGGCAACTTCTGCCATCAAAGCGGATGCATCTTCACCCTTGCTTTTCAGATTGCCGATCTGTTTGGACAAGGTATTGCGCTTGCCTTGCAGCTCTTCAGTACGGGACTGGATTTGCTTGCGTTCGGCTTCGAGTGCATTGAAGGTTTCCACATCCAGCTGGAACTTACGGGTAGCCAGGCGCGCTGCCGCACTGGCAATATCTTTGCGCAAAAGTTGAATATCTATCATGATTTTAATTGCAGTGAACTAAGCTAATCGACTATTGTATCAAGGGATGGGCATTTCCCCTATTTTAAGACAAGGAAAAATGCCGTTTTTACATCAACAATTCTACATCAATACTTCACGAGACTACGATAAACCAGCTTGGTATTACCTTCGGCAGGAACACTGATTTTCCATACTGCGGTATTGCTGGTGCTCTTGGTATAAGGATGACTGCTGCTCAAGACTTGCCAGTCACCGGGCATAGGTTCTTGCACGGTAACGATGACGGTTTCTTTTTTGGCATTTTTCAATACCAGCTCGTAAGCGCTTTCAAATACGTAATTGTACTTGCCGCTCGCTGCGAGTTTTTTAAAGTCTGTTTGTTTTTTGTCTGCTGTCACATCAAAGGCTTCGCCCAGTTTCAGGCGTACTTTTTCATTCTTTGGTGTGTGGTCTACGCTATCTTCACCAATGAACTGGGCATTGCCTGCGCCGTCTTTTTTGTAGACACGATACCTTTGGGTAAAGGCATGCCCAATTGAGAGGCTTCTTTATTATCAAATTCAACGAAGACACCTATCTTCATTTTTTGGCCAAGATCACCGTAACTGCTTTGGTAATAATAGTCACTGCCGGGCAATAACAATTCCTTGCGCGCCGGCACGCCAGAAGCACTCAGCAAAGCCACTTGCTTGGTCTGGTTTTCTGCAATGGTGGTTGGCCTGTCCAGCGTATAGAGGTGATACTCAAACAGAGATTCTTCCGCCATCGCTTTTTTGGCCATCATGGCTTGCGGAGCATCAAGCCTTTTTACTGCACTGCCCGTAATCTCTACTCTTTGCAGCACCTGATGAACATCACCCGCCACCAGCTGCAGTTTGGCATTGCGATAAGTCGTGCCACTTGTATTACCCAGCGTGACCCAGCCTGAAATGTCTAGCTTGTCATCGGCGGCATTCAGTTCGACAACATAGTCTGCCTTCCAGGACAAACCGCCGGTCAGATAACTGAGTTCTACATCCTGCTGTTGTGCACCGTTGTTATCGAGTGCCATGACCAGGGTAGGACGGTCACGCAAGTTTGCAGGCACATCCGGATAAATGATGCGGCCTGGCAGGCCGGTTTCTATGCGGTCACCTATCTTCAACACTACGCCATTGTTAGCAGACAACACTTGTGCAGACTCTGTCGTCTCTGCGCCAGTCGCCGGGTTGGTGCGGATGATGCTGACATTACGACCCACATATTTTTCCAGCAGTTTTTG
>JAZJXP010000106.1:1371-31534 GCA_040390835.1 Pseudomonadota bacterium | reverse complement strand
GAACAGATAGCCGATGACAGTGAGAACGCCCGTGAAAACATGGCACTCACCGCGCGATCGGTCGGTTGGAATCCGACCAAGGTGGATTCCGGCGAAGCCGCCATTCAAAAAGTTCAAGCCAGACATGAGAGTAATACTAAATATGACGTGTTGCTGTTTGACTGGAAAATGCCGGGGATAGATGGTTTGCAAACTGCCAGCCTGATTCGTAATGTATTGAAAGACGATGCATCACCTATTGTTGTGATGGTCACAGCTTTTTCGCGGGATGAATTGTTGAAGCATGCAGATATCGGCCTGATCGATGGTGTGCTCAGTAAGCCAGTGACCTGTTCAACCCTGTATAACTGCGTCGCCGAAGTACTAGGTCGTCGGGGTAACGGCCGTCTGCAAAGGAAACGTCAGACCAGGATATTAAAAGAAAAACGCATCCCCGGGGTGAATGTGCTGGTCGTTGATGATAGCGAAGTCAATCGCGAAGTCGCACAAAGAATCCTCGCTGCGGATGGCGCTACGGTCTATTTGGCAAACGATGGACAAGCAGCGGTGGACTGGTTACGCAAGCATCCAAAAGTAGTGGATATTGTCTTGATGGATGTACAGATGCCATTGATGGACGGCTACGAAGCAACAAGACAATTACGTGTCTTGCCGGATGCAGGTCAACTACCTGTCATCGCACTCACTGCCGGCGCATTCAAGATGCAACAGGAAGCTGCACACGAGGCTGGCATGAATGCTTTTGTTGCCAAGCCTTTCAATGTGGAAGAGTTGATGACTGCCATACAGCAGTTGACTCATTGCCATTCACAAATGTCTGAAGATGACGATCAGACTCAAGCTCTAAGCATCGCGGCAGCACAACAGATTGAAAAACTTCCAGGCATTGCCGTAAAAGAGGCAATGTCGGTATGGAATGATTTCGCGGTATATCGCAAGTTTTTGCTGAAATTCAAGATTGACTATATTGATAGTGTCAGTCACTTTTCCGCTTGCTACGCGGCAAATGATTTTGATGCAATTAAAACTTTGGCACATAAGTTGAAAGGGTGTGCAGGGAATTTAGGGCTTTTTGATATTGCGCACGCTGCGACAGAAATCGAAACTATCGGAACATCAGAAGAGAGCCAATTTGCCCTGGATAAACTGCAAGTGGCGATGGATAAAACCTTTGCGTCCATCGCACTCCTGTGTACCGAAGAAAAAGACTCAGAACAGTCGCTGAGAGAGCCTGACAATATTGACAAAAGAAAAGTTGGCCCCTTGCTGCTTGAGCTTTTGCAGGCACTAGATACAGATCATCCTGATCGCGCCAACCAGTTATTTGAAGCACTCAAGCCTTTACTGCCGGGTGACAAACTTGCTGCGTTACGCTCATGTGTTGATGATTTTGATTTTCGGGGCGCAGAGGCACTGACCTGGCACTTGGCTAAAGATTTCGAAATCGCACTGAAGGAATAATCCATGCCCACCGCCCCGATTCTCATCGTTGACGACGAACCTGGCAATCTAGCCACTCTAAAACAGATTTTGGGGACTGATTACCTGCTGGCATTTGCACGTAGTGGTCAAGAGTGCCTGAATGCTGCGAAAAAACATAAACCTGCCTTGATACTGCTTGATATACAGATGCCTGACATGGACGGCTATACCGTTTGCAAAATGCTCAAAGCTGACACAGAAACTGAAAGCATACCCATCATCTTTGTTTCTTCCTTGGGTGAAGTCGGGGATGAGACTGCGGGTTTCGATTGTGGCGGTGTTGACTATATTATCAAACCAGTGTCGTCTGCCCTGGTACGTGCACGCGTGCGCACTCATTTATCACTGGTGCGCACCACCATACTTGAACGCTACGTTAGTCAGCTTGAAATCGAACAAGCAAAAACTGCCCGCCTGAGCCGCATACATGCCGTGTTAAGTGGTACCAATTCTGCCATTGTCCGCATCAGGGAGCCGCAAGCACTACTGGAAGAAGCTTGCCATATCGCCGTCGAACAAGGTAGCTTTGGCATTGCCTGGATAGCTATTTTTAACGACCACGACAGTTCTTTCAAATTGGCAGCAAGCCAGGGGGTCGAACTTGAACAAATGAATGCGTCCTTGCTGTCAGAAACGGACAGCATCTCAGCAGAGCCAGGGATACCTGAACAGATACTTAAAACTGGCCAGGCAGCCTACTGCAATGATGTACGAACCATGGCAGATTCAGATCGTAGTTGCCGTGATGCCCTTGAACGTGGTTACCTGTCCATTGTTGGTCTGCCTTTGATGGTAAATGACAAGGTGGTTGGCGTCATGGTCTTGTACGCCAGAGAAAGTCATTATTTTGATGACGAAGAAATGAAACTGCTCAGTGAACTGGCAGGTGACATGTCGTTTGCATTGTTGGCGATCAATAATGAGAAGCGGGCAAATTTTCTATCCTATTTTGATCCTCTCACCGCCCTTCCCAATACCAGCCTTTTTCTTGACCGTGTAGATCAACTTATACAGTCGGCCCACAGAGAAAATTACGGTGTATTTGTCATGGCAATCAATCTGGATCGTTTCAAGCACTTGAACGATACCTTGGGGAGGCACATAGGTGACCACATCTTGAAGCTGGTTGCCAAACGTCTTATCGATACTCTACCGGGCCATTACAGTGTGGCACGCATAGGTGCAGATAATTTCGCGATACTGGGTGAACTGGCGAGCAATGCAGACGTCAGTGCCACTTGCGAACAGATCATCAGCTTATTACAAGAACCCATGCTGATTGACGATTGCCGCACGCAAGTATTAGCCAGACTGGGGGTTGCCATTTATCCCACAGATGCCATTAACGCTGAATCTTTATTCAAAAATGCAGAGGCAGCATTAAAACAATGCAAGTTGCAAAAGAAACGTTTTCAATTCTATTCCTGGGAAATCAACGCCAGGATTTCTGACATGATAGAAATGGAAAACATGTTGAAAACAGCCCTGGACCAGAACCAGTTTGTCTTGTATTTCCAACCCAAGATAGACCTGAGAACCGGCCAGATCATAGGCAGCGAGGCACTCATACGCTGGCAACATCCTCAACGGGGATTATTGCCGCCTGCAGCGTTCATTGAGTTGGCGGAAGAAACCGGGCTCATCGTCCCTATCGGCACCTGGGTCATCAATGCTGTTTGCGCACAGCAGGCTGCATGGTTGCATGATGCACTGCATATCGTGCCAGTTGCCGTCAATCTTTCTGCTCTGCAATTCAAGGAAGGCAACGTATTGGAAATCGTGCGTGAAGCCCTTTCAAAAAACAAGCTTGGATCAGAATCCATAGAATTGGAATTGACAGAATCTACAATCATGCACAAACCTGAAGATGCTGAAGTCATCATGCATGCGTTCCGCGAACACGGTCTATGTCTGTCGCTCGATGATTTCGGTACTGGCTACTCTTCCCTGGCTTACCTGAAGCGTTTTCCATTTAATACCGTGAAAATTGACAAGGCTTTTATCACCGACATTACACAAAATCCCGAGGATGCAGCAATCGCTACTGCCATCATAGGTATGGCGCACAGTTTGCATATGAATGTCATTGCCGAAGGAGTTGAGACTGAAGCACAATTAAAATTTCTGCGTACCCGCAATTGCGATCAGATACAGGGCTACTTCTTCAGCCCCCCGGTGCCAGCAAAAGATTTTGCCATGATGCTGCTGAACGACAAACAACTAGCACCAGAAGCTGACAGTGAACAGCAGACCTTGTTGCTTGTCGATAGTGAAGAAGCCATACTGGCAGCCTTAAAACGGTCCTTGCGCGGCCAGGGATACCGCATACTCACTGCACCTGACAGCCAGAAAGCCCTGGAACTATTGGCAGTCAACCCGGTGCAAGTCATCTTATGTGAACAACGCCTGTCTAAAATGACGGGCTCGGATTTTCTGACGATAGCAGCCAAACTGTATCCAGACACCATGCGGATTGTACTCAGTGGTTACACGGAATTGCAGTCAGTCCTTGATGTCATTAACCGGGGGGAAATTTACCGTTTCCTGACCAAACCTTGGGATGATGAACTGCTCAGACAAAATATCAGCGAAGCATTCAGGCGTTATCGACCATCGATAGGTGAGTAAAAGCCAAACGAAGAAACAGCCTTACTGCCCGCTGGCGACCTTATATGCGACGGAGATCAGGCGTGAACTGATGGCGACTAAATCCTGGGTTGCTGTTTTCGGGGCAACTTCAAATCTGACTTTACCATCAACAACAACAAAATTGATCATACTGCCTGTAGCCAGGGCTCCTTCTGTTTCTGTCACTGTCAGAATAGCGCGTCCTTTGGCTGTCGCCAAAACATCCGCTATTTTATTGTTGGAACGTGCGACAAAAAGTACATGGACACCATTCAGACCATTCGCCCCCTCATCGCCCTTTAGTTTTTTCACCAGAAAAGCACGGCCATTGATGTTGCGCCCCAAGGCCATCTGTATCAATTCATTCGCCACACCATCGGAGCCAAGAACCGCAATATGCAATGCGCTGTCTGCTGCAGAAAATGATTTTTCCGGCCATTCAACATAACTGCAAAATTTAAACAGATATGCGGCCTTGACACGCTGTTCAAGATTGTCATTCAAGTCATTCGCTTGTGCATGCGAGACACTAAGTAAGAGCAACAACAATGAAAGCAAAAAGCCAGGAAATAGTTTTCCCTCCGGTTTTGGGACAGACCATAATTTTCCGGACTTTAAAGCTTCCATATCACCCTGACCATCAGACTGCGTTCGAATTCAGCCCTGTTCGGACTGGCTCCAAATTCGGTATGAGATTTTTGCAGCAGATTTTGTCCTATCAATGAAAGCTCAATACCAGGTCTGATTTTCCAACCTAAACGCATATTTAATGAAGTATAAGCTGGCACTACAGGTTTTGGCAGGCTCCCCACATGGCGCAGATGGATGTCTAACTCCTTATCTTTCGTCAGATCGAAACTGCTGCGTACCATCCAGTAGCTATCGGCATCATTGACTATGGTTAAGCCGTTTCCACTTGAAATGTCCTTGCTGCCTGCCTTCAATTGAGTGTTGATATTTTGCCAGACCCCGCCAGCAGTCAGGCGCCACGCAGGACTGGCTTGCCAGGTTGTCCACATTTCAATACCCTTGGTCCTGCCCTCAGCCAGATTGCGAAAAACCGCATCCAGACCAGCGGCACCTGGCTCCAAGGTTCGCATTTTGTCATATTCAGTATAGAAAATGGTCGCAGAATACGTAATGTTTTTATTTAACTGGCCGCGATATCCCAGTTCTGTGGTTTTGGCGATCTCGGACTCAAAGTCTGGGCCGCCAGCATAAATATACCTGAGCTTCCCGCCTAGCAGTATGGGTTTGGTTGGCGCAAATAAATCACGATCGATACGTGAGGGTGTCCGCACTGAACGTGACAGTGATGCCCATAACAAGTGCTTGTCCGTGGGTTCCCAAGCCAGACGTAGATTAGGCAAATTTTCCAGGCCGGTATAACTGTTTTTTTCAAATTTCAAGCCCAGGGTCAGCCGCAAATTTTCTCTGAAACGAATTTCATCCTGAATAAAGATATTCGCCCAATGCATGTTCAAATCACCTGGCAAAAATCCAAAGCCGTTGCCGTTCTGTACTCTGTCTATTGCATAACGGTAGCCCGCTCCCCATACCAGATTGTGCAAACTGCCGATGGTCTGAGATTGCTGAAACTCCAGATCCAGCGTATCAAGATGTTCGTTATAAGCGTTTGGTTGGTTGCGCTCAGTATGATCCCAATACAATTGCAGACTGCTATCGGTATTGTCGGCAGCCTTCCAACCTGTGCGGCTAAGCAAATTAATGCCAGCAAGCTCAATATCAGCGGTGCCAGCCTGGTGCAAGCTGGCGTGATAAGTATTGCCAATAAAAGCCTGCGTACGCTCCGCTTGCTCCCAATCAGAACGGAACCCAAATTGATCACGACGCCAGCCTTCCAATAATCGGTTGCCGCTCAAGTTACGGCTGTCATCATTGTCGGCGTGCTTGGCATATACCCGGTAGTTTGCACCATTGTCAAAACTGCTACCATATCGCACTGCCATATTGCGCTCGTGTGGGCTGATACCCGCACTAACCAGGCTGCCCGTAGTATCTTTGGCAGAGCGGGTGATGATATTGATCACCCCATTGACGGCATTTGCCCCCCACAGAGTAGCGCCTGCACCGCTGATCACTTCTATGCGCTCAATGTCTTCAAGTACCACATCCTGTGCATCCCAGAATACCCCTGAAAACAAGGGCGAATAAACAGTGCGCCCATCAATCAGGACAAGTAACTTGTTTTCAAAGGGACTATTGAATCCCCTTGCCGTCACCGCGTAATTCCTGGCATCTACCCGCGCCATTTGCAGGTTTGGTGCAAGGCGTAATGCTTCCGGCAGGCTGGCCACTCCTGAACGCCGGATTTCTTCATTCGTAATGACAAAGATCGACGCAGGAGCTTTGGCAACATTTTCGATTTTTTTGGAAACCGAAGTGATGCGTATGTTAGCCAGCTCATCGAAGGAAAGATCGAGAAAATTATCTGATGCAGCCAAGGCCGCATAGCATGGTGTTACCATAGTCATGGCAAACAGCAGACTTGAGATCTTAAAGCTGATCAGGGAATCTATTCGCCGCTTGCGGAATAAACAGGATAATTTCATTTAAGCCTCTGACAATGCGAGGTTGCAGAGGCCAGGCCTCTATCCATTGAATTGCGCAATACATATGCAATTAAAGATAGACTTTATTTTAAATAATTACTACAGGAATAAGGTATTTTTGTAAAAAAACAGCTTTTTTACAACTTCACTTATACAGCTCTTTCGCCATATCGCGTACCGTGCGCAATAACAGATCGGCGCCTGGAGACAACAAATGTTCGCTCTGGCGAATAATGCCAAAAGCATCCATTTTGCAAGGTAATTCTATTGGCAAAATGCTTAACACATTCAATGATGCATAGTAGCGCGCCACATCCTGTGGCATAACATGCAGCGAATCTGTCTCTTGCAATAATGCAGTTATCAAGAGCAATGCTGTAGTGTCCACTACATTCACAGGTGGCTCCAGCCCTGCCCGCCTGAACATCATGTCAAACCTGTGGCGTAATACACTGCCGCGCTGGGGCAATATCCAAGGACAGGTATTGATGTCCTGTAATTGCAGATTCCTGTGTTCCAGCAAAGGATGGCCTATGCGTGCCACGGCACAAGCAGGTTCTTCAGTCAACTCTTCATAGCTGAGGCTGGAACTGTTTTCCTTGTCCAGAATGCGGCCTATCATGAAATCCAGGGTTCCGCGCTGTAGCTGTTCCAGCAAAATATTGCTTTGCTCCATATGCACACCTATGCGCAATAAAGGTGCCTGCTGCTTTACGCGCGCAATCGCTTTGGGAAGCAAAGCCATACCTGGTGTCATGATGACGCCAACTTCTACCTGACCCACCAGACCAGAGCGCAGAGCCACAATATCATCATGAGCCAGCGCCAGGCTGGTCAAGGCCATACGCGCATGACGTATCATTGTCTCACCAAAGATGGTGGGCTCCATTCCGCGGGGCTGGCGATCAAACAATTGCACGTCCAGCATTTCTTCCAGATCTTTCAATTGTTTGGAAGCTGCTGGTTGCGTCATGTGCAAAGCTTCGGACGCACGATGGATATTACGATGTTCGTCGAGGGCGATCAAAAGCAAGAGTTGCCTGGTTTTCAGACGTGCACGTAAAAACCAGTTGGGATTGGGTGTATCCATAATGAGCAGGGTCGTAATCCATATTAAATTCTTTTAATCGATTTTATCGACATTTCACAGGATCGTATGCCGTTGTTTCGACTTGTCACGTTTGTATGCGACAGGTGTAGAGTTCTGCTCAAGATTTAGCGACAACACTCGATGGTCTTCTGGCAACACTGATTGCCATGATTCTTTGCACCAGGCAAAAGACAAATAGCAAACCACCGATAACGATCTTGGTCCACCACGAACTTAGCGTGCCATCAAAAGCAATCAGGGTTTGTATGGTGCCCAATACCAGCACGCCAGTCAGCGCACCAGCCACATAACCGACGCCGCCGGTCAGCAGGGTGCCACCGATTACCACAGCGGCAATAGCGTCCAGCTCTGTGCCTTGTGCGTGCAGTCCATAGCCAGACAACATGTAAAACGAAAACAATAAACCAGCCAGCGCCGCACAAAAGCCACTGAATGCATAAATCATGATCTTGGTCCTGGCGACGGGCAAGCCCATCATCAAGGCGCTTTGCTCATTCCCGCCTATGGCATATACCGCGCGCCCAAATTCACTATAGTGCGCCAGGTAAATGGCCAGACCCAGCATCAGCAAGGCAATCACCACGCCCGGTGAAACAAATACATCGAGAAACGCCAACTGGTTTTGCGACATGCTTACAAACCACGGATCATCAATGGTGATGGAATTGATACTGATCAGATAGCACAGGCCACGCGCCAGGAACATGCCAGCCAGGGTAACAATAAATGCCTGCAATTTAAAGAAATGAATCATGGCTCCCATTGCAGCACCAAACAGACTGCCCAGCACCAATACAAGCGGCACCACAACGATGGGTGGCCAGTGCCACATCTGCAGCATCCAGGCGGTGATCATGGTGCTCAGGGCCAATACCGACCCGACCGACAGATCGATACCACCCGACAAAATGACAAAACTCATGCCTGTGGCAATCACCAGCAAGAAAGCATTATCAATGAGCAGGTTGCAGATCACCTGCAAGGACAAGAAACCTGGATAAGCCACGCCCCCCAGCACCAGCATCAGCAACAACAAGCCCACTGTCACCAGCGAGATAAAATACGCGCCATGCATAAGCTTACGCAAAGTATGAAAAAAAGAAGTCATGTCGAGGAAGTCGTATTGTGCCTGGAAGGGTGTTTGGAGCGTGCCACAGCACGCTGCCAGATAACTTTGAATTCGGCGGATTGCGACAGACACACCATGAATACGACGATGGATTTAACCACCATATTCACTTCTGGCGGCACACCCATGGCATAAATCGTATACGTCAGCGTCTGTATGATGAGTGCACCGATCACGCTGCCTATAAGGCTGAACTTGCCGCCATTCAGCGATGTACCACCCAGGGTCACTGCCAGGATGGCATCCAGTTCCAGCAAGAGCCCGGCATTATTTGCATCGGCGCTTTTAATATTGGCACTGATCATCAAGCCAGCAACACCAGCACACAGGCTGCAAAACACATAAACAAAAAAAATCAGGGCCGCGGTCCTGATGCCTGCCAGTCTGGCTGCCACAGGGTTGATGCCAATAGCCTGTATAAACAGACCCAGTGCCGTTTTGCGCATGATCAGCGCGGTCAGCAAAAACACCACAGCAACTATCGTCAATGAAAACGGCAAGCCAAACAAATAACCGCTACCGATGAAAAAATACGGCTGGTAATACACGGTGACGATTTGCCCATCCGTCAGCAGTTGCGCCAACCCACGCCCCGCCACCATCAGTATCAGCGTCGCCACGATAGGTTGCAGGCCCAGCAAGGCCACCAGTGCGCCATTCCAGACCCCGCACAGCACCGCAGCGCCCAGGGCTACACACAATGCCCATACCATGGGAGTGTTGCTGACATATTCGGGCGCACCGTTTTTCATGCTCAGCGTACCACCTATCAACATGGCAGCAACCGTGCCAGACAATGCGACAACTGCCCCCACAGAAATATCAATGCCACGGGTGGCAATCACCAACGTCATGCCCACCGCGGCCAACATCAGTGGTGCGGCGCGGTTCAGGATATCAATTACGCTGCCATACAGATGGCCATCCTGCAATCGCAAATGAAAGAAACCTGGAATCAACAGCAAATCAATAACGCACAGCACCAGCAATGCCAGTATGGGCCGGGACAAGGGATGCTGCAGCAAGATGAATATTCTGTTTTTCATGGACAAGGTCTGTACAGGACTGGGTGGCGCTGGTGTTGATGCAGGCGCAGATGATGTATCGGCTTTTGCTGACATAGTCATCACGTGCCCCCTGCTATGACTTCCAGAACGGATGTTTCATCCAGTTCGTCTTTTGAATATTCGCCGCAAACCTTGCGGTCACGCAGAACCAGCATGCGGTCGCTACAACGCAAGACCTCTGGCAACTCGGATGAGATGAACAAGACTGCCAGACCCTTGCGGCATAGTGTGGATACGAAATCCATAATTTCTTGCTTGGCTTTCACATCAATGCCACGGGTAGGTTCATCAAGTATAAGTAAACCTGGTGATGTCAACAGCCAGCGCGCCAGCAAGACTTTTTGCTGGTTACCGCCAGACAGCGAGCCTATGGGGGTATCTATATCTGCGGTTTTAATGCCCAAGCTTTGTACATATTCCAGCGCAAGCACCTGTTGTTCTTTCATGGGCATGGCATGCAAGATGCCAATCCTGGCCTGCAAGGCCAGCATCATGTTTTCACGCACGGACAAAGACAATATCGCGCCTTCATTTTTGCGATCTTCAGAGCAGAAAGCTATACCGGCAGCAATGGCATCCCTGGGAGATGAAAAATGCCGGTCTCTGCCGCCTATACGAATATGACCAGTATCAGCCTTGTCGGCACCAAACAACAGGCGCGCCGCTTCGGTACGACCGGCACCCAATAATCCACAAAAACCCAGTATCTGACCCGCATTGATTTTCAAGTCCATAGGCATGATGGCACCTTTGCGCCCCAAGCCATGCGCTTCCAAAAAAATGGTGACTTCATTGTCTGTGGATGCAGTTGCACTTGCTTCATCCAGGCTGGATTGCACTTGTTCGGCCTCGTCCGGTGCACCTATCATTTTATTTACCAGCGCCAGCCGCGACAGATCCTGACACAGGTATTCACCTTCCAGCATGCCATTGCGCAGTACGGTAATGCGATCAGAAATCGCATAGGTTTGCTCTAAAAAGTGGGTAACGAACAGGATGGCCATCCCCTGTTCACGTAAGCGTTTCAACACACTGAACAGCAACTGTACTTCGGCCTCATCCAGGCTGGAAGTCGGTTCATCCAGTATCAATACCCTGGCTGACACACTGATAGCCCGCGATATCGCCACCATTTGCTGTATCGCCAGGGAATAATACGCCAGCGGCACCGTCACATCGATATCGATGTGCAATTGCGCCAGTATCGCTGCTGCCTGCTGGCGCATGCTGCGCCAGTCTATGCAACCAAAACGCTTTGGGTAGCGACCGATGAAAATATTTTCAGCGACCGACAGATTGGTGCACAAATTCACTTCCTGATAGACGGTACTGATACCCAGGTCTTGCGCGTCTGAGGTGGATTGCGGCTGTACCGCCATGCCATCCAGTAAAATGCTGCCGCCATCAGGGGCGTATACACCAGTCAGCACTTTGATAAGGCTGGATTTTCCGGCACCGTTCTGCCCCATCAGGGTATGCACTTCACCAGCGAACAGGCGCAAGCCCGCCTGGCTCAGCGCTTTCACACCGGGGAAACTCTTGTCTATGCCACGCAGTTCCAGCACAGGCGTGGCAGATACTCCGTTATCGGATACGCTCATAATCATTATTTGATTGAATTTGCGGCAAAGGTATTCCGCTGGCAGGCGACGCTGGAAGATGGATAAATTTATCCTGCCAGCAGATTTCAGTATTTGCGATTAGGGAATTCTTTAGCCGCAACTTCAGCCGGGAACACACCCTCTTCTGTCGTAATCCGCTTGGGAACAGGCTTGCCAGCAAGAACATCACGCGCCACCTGCATCAGTTGCGGACCCAGCAAAGGGCTACATTCCACCGTGACATTGAGCTTACCAGCGATCATGGCCTCGAAAGCACCTTTCACACCATCAATCGAAATGATGATTATGTCGGTACCCGGCTTAAGACCAGCTTCTTCTATCGCCTGTATGGCACCGATCGCCATATCATCATTGTGCGCATACACAACATTGATGTTTTTACCTTGCGCCTTGAGAAAGGCTTCCATGACTTCCTTACCCTTGGCGCGGGTAAAGTCACCAGTCTGCGAGCGAATAACTTTTAGTTTGGGATTGCCTGCAATGACTTGTTCAAAGCCATTCTTACGGTCGATTGCCGGTGCCGAACCTACTGTGCCCTGAAGTTCAACGATGTTCAATGTGCGATCAGGCGTTTTCTTGGCACGCTCAACCAGCCAGCGCCCGGCGCGACGCCCCTCTTCAACAAAATCAGAGCCAATAAAGGTGATATACAGGGAAGTGTCAGCAACATTGACAGCCCTGTCAGTCAAAATAACCGGTATTTTTGCAGCTTTGGCTTCACGCAAGACAGTGTCCCAGCCAGTTTCTACTACTGGTGAAAACGCGATTACATCTACTTTTTGGGCGATGAAGGAACGGATTGCCTTGACCTGGTTTTCTTGTTTTTGCTGAGCATCAGCAAATTTCAGGGTAACGCCGTCTTTCTTGGCGGCATCCTTGATGGACAGGGTATTGGCGGTACGCCATTCGCTCTCGGCCCCCACTTGCGAAAAACCCATGACGACAGGTTTGGCTGCCAGGACAGATGTGCTACCTAATCCGGCTATGGTGATAATGGCAAGCTGGATTGCATTGCCCAAGAACGATCTACGGCTGAATGTCATGCTGGTCTCCTGAGTATTTGTTGTACCCTGCTATTTGCCCTGTTCCTGAATGCAAAACAACACATTCAGCAGGCCTATTTTATTAACACAGTGTAAAAGAAACAGGCATAGCCATCCAATGACTTATTTTCAGCTTGCGATACCGTTTTTGATATCTCAACAATAAAATATATGACTCAAGGCATTTCAAAAATGACATGAGCCTATCGTACACGGCGTATTAAAATTAAATACAGGTGTATTGACTGTTCTATTCAACATCCACCCTTAGAGCACGCCCAACTCACTCAGAATTTTCTCTTTTAATTCCTGCAAGACAGGATTCGAAAGCTTGCGAGGATGCGGGAATGGTACGTCGAAACTCGCTTGTATCAGGGTCGGGCGTGGAGACAGCACCAGTACCCTGTCGGCCATGAACAGGGCTTCTTCCACATCATGCGTGATCAGTAGCACCGTATGGCGCTCTTCAGTCAGGATACGTAATAACTCAGTACGCATGCGCAAATTCATCAGAGCATCGAGCGCTGAAAATGGTTCATCCATGTACAGAATTTCTGGTTTGACCACCAAAGCACGCGCCAACTCTACGCGCTTGAGCATGCCACCAGAAAGTTCGTGCGGATAACTCTTTTCAAAACCTTTCAAGCCAACCATCGCGGTATAGTGATCGGCCAATGCTGCCTTATCACCAAAGTCATTTCCGTTTAGGCCAAACATCAGATTTTGTTGCACCGTCATCCATGGGAACACCGAGCCATGCTGCGAAATAACAATACCTTTTGCGCTTGGGCTGTGGCGTACTGCGCCATCTATACTGACGCTGCCAGAATCAGGTTTTTCGAAACCTGAAATGATTTTCATCAGCGTCGATTTGCCGCAACCAGACGGCCCGACGATGGCGACAAATTCACCATCAGCGACGTTCAGGCTGACACCACCCACCACAGGCAAATTGAGTCTGCCCGATGTGAAACTTTTCCTGACATCCTTGACGACGATCTTACCGTCCATAACGCCACCTGACTGATTTAAGACTTTCCAGAAAGCGCATCAAGCCATCCAGCACCAGGCCGATAACACCAATAATCAACATGCCCGCGATCACCAGATCGTAGCGATTGCCTGCATTGCGCGAATCCATAATCAAGTAGCCAAGACCCGAGCGCAAGGCAATCATTTCTGCCGCCACCACCACCAGCCAGGCAACGCCCAGACCAATGCGCATACCAACAATAATTTCTGGCAACACGGCAGGGATGATGACTTGACGGAATAGTGTAGACCGCGATACGCCAAAATTTTCAGCGGCGCGCAGATAGCGCTTTTCTATGGTGTGCACGCCTGAAGCGGTCTGCACTATCATGGGAAATACCGAAGCAAGAAAGATCAGGAAAATCGGTGACACATTACCCACACCAAACCAGAGTATCGCCAGTGGTATCCAGGCAATCGGCGAGATTGGACGCATTATCTGAAACAAGGGGTTGAGGGTGCGATAAGCGCCTTCCACGCGCCCCATCCACAAGCCCAAAGGCAAGGCGACCAGGATCGCCAGTAAAAACCCAGCGCCCACCCGCAACAGGGAAGCGACAATGTGCTCCCACAACGTGCCGTCTGCCGCCAGTTCCAAGGTGCCAGTGACTACCTGCAAAGGTGTAGGGAAGATCACGCTTTCAGTCTGTACGACCACCACCCACCAGAGCGCGATAAGACTCGCGATCAGGGCTAGTGGTGCCAATATTTTCTTGAGTTTTTCCATATAGGTTTTTCAGTTCTACGATAATTTTCTATGACAGACTTCTTGATTGGAAGATGGTGCTGAGCTTATTCCAATACCATTGCATGCGCCATTGCAGGCGCGCCCAACCCTGCTCTGGCATCGCTGCAACGATAACGCTCATTTGCCCACTGGCGTGCGCCGAGCATTCAAACTGGTAATCCGACGCCAGCGCAAACGGCAGGCGAAAACTTTGCCCCGGCATGATCAGCACAGGACCGAAAATTTGCGGCACATCATCCAGGTTTTTCAGCAAAAGGACATCATTCACACCTAAGGTCAGATGCACTTTGGCAGGTAATATTTCTACCTTGTCGCCTGCCATACGGCGCGCCCAGGTTCCCTTGGGTATCGCGAAGAGTTCATCACGCGTGGCTGATTGAATAGTTGCAAATGCGCCCCAGCCCATGACACCCAAAAATATCATGAGAAAAAGTAGCGCGAGCCAGAAGCGCCGCCGGTGGAATACTCTTATCGTCGGCACCGGGCTATTTATTTTGCGTGTTCAACAAAATACGCACATCGTGCGTGACGTCATCGACACTACTGCCAAATGGCATCATGCTACGCAGACTACCCTGTCTGTCTATCAGATATAAGTAGGATGAGTGCGACATGGTGTAGGCAGCTTTACTGCCTGACTTACTGCCCGTTATCATGTTTTTGCTGGCGCTGATGCCATAATCCTTACGTACCTGTGCCAACTGCCCGGGGCTACCGGTAGCGCCAACAAAGCTAGGGTCAAATGCGGCCAGGTAAGGTTTCAGGGTCGCGACAGTATCGCGTTCAGGATCCACCGTCACATACACAATCTGCACATCTGCTGCCAGCGCGCCAAGTTTTTTGCGCACCTGCGCCAGCATTGCCAATGAGGTGGGACAAACGTCAAAACACGAGGTATAGCCAAATTCAAGCACGACCAGCTTGCCGCGATAGCGGCTCAGCTTAAGTTCCGTGCCATCTGATCCGCGTAAAGAGAAATCAGGAGCGACACGCGGCGGATCAAATGCCCCACCTTTCAGAGTGGTATCTTCTGCGGCATTCACCGTATCAATGCAGCTGGAAAACAGAAGAAAAAAGAGGGTGAAAAATGCTGCTTTCAATTGATCATCCTTAATGATGCAAAGCGTGAGATGACAGAGCCTGATCGAGCCTTGATCAAGCTTTGAACCCGCACATACTTAAAGCGTAATAACGACAGGCTTGATGTTCTTGACAAAACTTTCATCGACATAAGATTCGTAAGCAATCGGTCGCTTGATGGTACTGGCTTCAAGTGAGAGTTTCATCAGATCGTCGAACTCTGTCTTGATCATGCGCAGGTCGCCATATGTCACGCGGTCAGCCGGGTTTTCCATCACAAAACGGATGATGTTCGGATCTTGATTGAAAAATTTGCGCCCGGCGGCAATCGCCACCGCCTTGTTGCGGCTGACTGGTCCGGTATCTAGCCAGGTACCAGCGGCCTGTACATAATTCACTAGCTCTTGCACCAGCGGACGGTTCTCTTTAATCAACTCTTCACGTACTGTCAACACACAACAAATATAGTTACGCCATTCGTCACGCGTCATCGCCAGTGGCCGGGCGTAACCTGCCCTTTGTGCGGCAGCACCGAAAGGCTCGCCGGTACAATAAGCATCTACCGCTTTGGCATACAAGGCAGCTGGCATATCGGGCGGGGCCATTTCTACAATCTCTATGTCTTTGGCCGTCATGCCATCACGCGCCAGCATCTTGCGCAGAAATAAAAAATCGACCGCGAAGCGGCTTGGAATGGCAATACGTTTGCCTTTAAGATCAGAAAAACGTTTATGTGCAGAATCGGTACGCACCATGATCACGGCACCGGAGCGATGACCCAGCGAGACAATCTTCAGCGGTATTTTTTTATCGACCAGATCCATCACCAGCGGTGCCAGCATATACGCTGCCTGTATACGCCCTGTCATCAGAGATTCTTTAATTTCTGGCCAGCCACTATATTTGCTGTATTCGAACTCAAACAAAGGAGTACCCGCTTTGGCGCTATTACTGTTATTGGTCGCGTTAGCAACGCAGGCAATCGGCAAAGTCAGGTTGCAGGTGACTGGCAAGCCGCCCACTACGATGGATTTATTGGCAGCAGAGGCATGTGGTGCAGCCAAAGGCAAGACAGAAGCCAGGCTGGCACCGAGTAGCTGCCGACGTCGAAGCGAGGGCGAAGTCAATATATTTTCCTTAGGCATTTCTCTATCTTCCTTGCAATGCCGATTTTGACAGCAATATGAATATGCCTATATTTCGGGATAAAACAGTCAACATAAGCCGGATAATTATATAGCAAGCGATCACAATCACTTAGGGGATTTTGCGTGGATCACGTCGCATCAATAGTAGCGTCAAACCTTCAAAATACTGGCAATTTAGATACTTATTTTGAAATACGTAAAACCATGCTGGTTTAGTGCGCCAAGCCTGGTTTTCGGATAAATAACTGATCTGCATTGAACATGGTTACCGCAAAATTGCAGATAAGCATTTCATATAAGATCACTTTGCATTTATTGGATTGATCTTGGGAGTAGCCGAAAAATTTTTATGCCGGGATTTTCATGCAAGATAAAAATCTTATTTACGCAATAAGCGCAAGCCATATAAGCCACCTGCAATCGACCCAGGCTTTGCGACAAAACGCACTGTCAGTTTACCTGCGGCCTTTGTCACTACCTCGACTGGAAGCAGTATGTCCAGATCATAGATATCTTCGTCATGGTCGGCAGTTAATACTAATGTCTTGAGCAGATGGTCGTTGACATAGATATCAAATTTGCGACCCGCATCGGTTCTCGCGAAACTGAGGCGCAAGCTGCCTGCCTTGCCATCTTTGTCGTTTAGTTCGTAACTGAACCAATCGATGGCATGACGCCAGTGTCGCCCCAGATGGATACCAGCATCAGCACCCTCCCCTTTAAAAAAATGATCGGATTCAGGCTGTTGTTCGCCCGGTGCGAGCTGATCGATAGTCAGTGTGTCCAGCGCCAGGCGGGCGGCCTCGGCAGCTGCAGCATCTGACTTGCGATTTGCCAGATTTTTTGCCATCGCATGCGGGAAATAAATTGTATATCGTGCTTCATGTAAGCGAAAAAAAGGAATCAGCGTAACATCCTGCAGGTTTTGCCCATCCATCGCGATGGGTGCCGAGAATTGTAAGGTTTTTCCTTTCACAGGTTTGACCTTGCGCAGAAAGTTGTCAGCATCATCCACCATGACAGGTGCTGACTCCAGTGGGCATACCGGGCCTTTGGCAATATGTCCCATGCGCGAGTCATCGGCAAAAAAATTCAGCTTTTCATTGGCAAACAAACTGGTTTGCGCAGCCAGCACGATCGGGCCATGCAAAACTGCATAATAGTTGCTCGCGTCTGGCATCCGTTCCAGTGTCGTTCGCATAGGCAGGTCAATCTCGACCTGATCGCCTCTTTTCCATTTCCGCTTGATGTCGATATAGCTGCCTGGTGCGGCCTTGACTTTGACTACCTGATGGTTGACACGTAACTCCAGCTTGCCAGCGGCAGCCCAGGCAGGATAACGAATTTTCATCGTGAATTCCTGGCCTGACTGGATAAGGATGCGGGTGCGCCCTTGATCAGGGAAGTCCGTGCTTTGCGTCAATTCCACCTTCTTTTCACGCCAGTTCAGGGTTGAAGGAATAAACAGATTGACGTACAGACTGTCAGCATCATGGGCATAAATGAATTCACCGTACTTGGCATGACTTTCTATGCCTGATCCCACGCAACACCACATCGCCTGGTCCACCTGTGAATATACGCGGTAATGATTAGGCCGCATGGGCGTGAAATACACCAGGCCACCAGTATCAGGATGCTGCGATGACAAAATATGGTTATACAGCGCACGTTCGAAATAGTCGCTGTAAGCAGCTTTGGGGTCGCTCAAAAACAATAACTCAGTCAACTTCAGCATATTATAGGTATTACAGGTTTCCGGCCCTTCCACCTCATTGATCATGGGCGAGAAATTTTTATCGTCATGAAAATGCTCCTTGACGCTGTTGCCACCTATGGCCACGGTGCGATGGTCATGCACCACTTGCCAGAAAAATGCCGCCGCCTGCTGCCAGTCTTGCTGCCCACTGAGGTCACCTATGCGCTTGAAGCCTATGACTTTAGGGATTTGGGTATTTGCATGCAGGCCATTGAGTTTGTCTTGTTTGTGCAATAGCGGCTGCAAAATCGCCTGATGTGAAAAACGCATAGCCAAGTCCAGGTATTTCTTGTCGCCTGTCATTTCAGCCACGTCGGCGAATACTTCATTCATGCCACCATGCTCACTGCGCAACATGGTTTGCATTTGGTCCTGATCTATATGCGCGGCAAGTTGGGCAGCCCAGTCTGCCAGCTCTATCAGCATCCCGCGTGCGTCCTGATTGCCACCATAGTGATAAGCGTCTCGCAGCCCCGCATAAATTTTGTGCAGGTTATACCAGGGAACCCATTTGCCATTGACAGAAAAATTATCTACCTTGAGTTTGCCATTGGCAATATCCTTCCATGCGCCTGCACCTTCTGGAATGCCCCCCAGATAACCGGTGTGGTGTGCCTGTTGGCATTTTTTTAGATCTGCGACAAAATAATTCAGCCTTGCCAATACCTGTACATCACCAGTGGAGGCATACATCAATGCCAGGGCTGACAGATAGTGCCCACCCATGTGCCCATCCAGCCCGCTGGATTCCCAATTGCCATAGCTGGCAACCGGCACTGGCAAACCAGCTTCGCGCCGGAAAGGAGCAAGCAGCTTGTCCGGGTCGAGTGCCATCAGATACTGCAGATTGGTAGTTTGCGCCTTTAAAAAAGGGCTGGCTGTCAGCCGCACATCAGCCAAAAGAAACAATTGCACGGCTGTTGCTGATGTACTACCAAATACAAGTGCTATCGCGAGGATAATTTTTACCCGCATGGACACGCTAAGCGATTCCAGATTATTCATGCTATTTGGCAGGTAACTGCACGCTGCGGTAAGTGTTGAGTTGTGCGGCATCAACCACCGGCCATAGTTCTGCATCCCATTGCAGATCGAGGATTTTCAGCTTTTGCAGGTAGTTATCGGCTGTCTCATAGGCATGTAATACCAGGTAATCCTTGCCATCGAAATGATAGGTGCTATTGTGCCCTAGTGCTTTCCAGTCCTGGTTACCAGTCAAGAACAGGGAGCCGCCACCCTTCACCATGTCTTTGCCATTTTTGTCCAGATATGGCCCTGTCACATTTTTTGAACGCCCGACAACCAGATGATAAGTGCTTTTCTCTTTTTGACAGCACAGTCCCCATGAGACGAACAGATAGTAATAATCACCTCTTTTGAAAATATAGGGTGCTTCAATTTCTGCTGGTCCACCTGATTCATCCGGGGTAAAGGCCGGGCGGGCGCGTTGTGCAATCGCATGCCACTCCTGTGGTTCAGCCAGGCCTGTCCATGCTTCGTTCAATTTCACCAGTTTGATGCCAGACCAGAATGAACCAAAGGACATCCAGGCTTGCCCTTTGTCGTCAGTAATAATATTCGGATCAATGGCATTCCACAAATCGCGTCCGGGGACGGATTGTAATATCATGCCCTGGTCTTCCCAGCGATAATCTGGCGAACGTGGATTGAGTGTCTTGTTAACCGTGACACCTATACCTGAGGTCAGTTTGCCAAATCCCGATACCGAATAATATAAATAGTATTTTCCGTTATGGAACTGTATGTCCGGTGCCCAGATATGATCATTGAAGCTGGGGGCAGCTTTACGTGCCCATGCCGGTTCGCCAGTGAACACTCTGCCTTCAAGATGCCAGTCTTTCATATTGGCAGAGCTATAGAAAGTAATACCAGGCCCAGTGCTGAACAAATAATACGTATTACCTTCTTTCGCCATTGCCGGGTCATGCACACTGACTTCTGCAGCCATGATTTTTGACTGCATCAACAAACTAAAAGCACTTGCAATGAACCACAAGCAGAGAGATTTCATACTATTCATCCTTAAACTATTCTAACTACCCGTGCTACCTGGGCTACCTATGTGTGCACCCCAGATTGATACCCCATCTGACGATTGTGCAGTAAAACTGACGACAAAGGCTGAGGCATTGGTATTCCATTGACGTGAAAGGACACCACTGAATATGCCGCCACCATCCAGAGTAATCTGAATATTGTTATTGCCACGATGTTTCCAACTGCCGCCAACCGCACCGGATATACTGCCGTCGCTATTGAGCTTGATATTTTGCGACAGTTTCAAGTTGGTGGAAATATCCTTGCCATGATTAATTATCTTGTAACTGCCTTCAGCATCCTTGCTACTGACTTCTGCTGCCTGCACTGGCAAGCTTTTGCTTAAAGGCGCATAACGGAAAGGAGCCACTACCGGCCAGCCATCTTCATTGATGAACATTTCATGCACACGCACCTCATGCAGTTCGCCAGTGTTTGGGAAACGGGTATGAAAAATCAAGAAATATTGATTAGTTGAGACTTCATAATAAGCTGAATTATGGCCAGGTGAAACATATCCCAGAGGTGTACCAGTCTCACCCGCAGCCAGTGCAAACTGGTGGTTACCCATCAGCTTTTGTCCATATGCTGCAATGCTGGCGTCATCAAACAAAGGCAATGCAGGATTGGATTTAACCTTATCCATATCATTTCCTCTGGCATCCAGATAAGGGCCATCGGGTGCCAGCGAACGGGCTACGCGTAAATTGTAGGCCCCATTCGCATCCAGCCCGCCAAAGGAAGTGAACATATAGTAATACTTCGATTGCGGGCTATACATAACGTAAGCGCCTTCTATGCGGCTATGATTACCACCCATCAGGTGTTTACCGTAACCCTGATTCGCTTTGGGCAAGCCAGTGGCTTTATCCATGGCAAGGATAAAAATCCCGCCAGAATAAGAACCATAGATCATCCACAGATTGCCATCCTTATCGCGAAACACATTGGGATCAACTGCGTTAGGATGCGCCAGCGCGTCATAGATGGTCTTGCCATCTTCGCTTAGTTGCCCCCACATCCCGGATCTCAGGAAAATCTGCTTATTGACATATGGCCCCTCTATCTTGTCCGCAACCGCTACACCCAGGGCCGAACGGGGAGAATCCCCTTTGCAGGAGTTATAGTAAAAATAAAATTTGCCGTCATCAAGCTGGACCACATCAGGTGCCCACAGATCTACTACCTGTGACCAGGAAAACAAATCAGATAAAACCCTGGTCACATCAGCAAATAAAGGATTGCCCGCATTGACACTGTCAGCTACTTTGATCCAGTTCATCAAATCAGTAGATTTTGCTGCTGCCAGATGTGAACCAAAAATATAGTAAGTGCCTCCAGTCTTCAATATCGACGGGTCATGCACAGATACATTATTAAAACTCAAGGCGGTCTGTGTCACATTACCGTCATTAGTCGTACCTGTATTGGCAGCGCCTGTTGTAGTAGCAGTTGTGCTGACCACGGCAACTTCACCACTACCTGCACTACTTCCACCGCAGGCGGTCAGCATTAGCAAACCTGCCAATGCCATCGCCTGCGTAAATGTTGATGAAACCATTTTTACTCCCGCATGATTTTGAATAATTGCACAACGACGTGTAGCAATTATTCAAGCGCAACCACGACTACTGCCTTGGCCGGGATACTCAGTGTCAACTTGCCCGCTTTAGCACTGGCATTAAAACTACCCGGCTGCACTGATTGCGGTTGGGCAAAGGTATTGTGCGCATCCATGGCTTTGGCGGTCAGCACCCTGCCTTTAGCGGTTTTTAGCTTTTCTCCAGCCACATCAATGTCTATATCAACGCTCTTGTTGGGATTGGTGTTCACCAGCGACAAATACAATTTCCCATCCAGGGCACGGGCAGCAGAAGCACTCACTTCAGGGATACTGGTTTTAGCAAAACTGTATTCAGGATTGTTGGCTATCGTCAAAGGCAAGGCAGTCGCATTCTGGAATGGCACATACATTTCAAATGCATGATAAGTTGGCGTCAACAGCATTTTGTCTTTATCAGTCAGTATCATGGCTTGCAAGACATTGACCATCTGGGCAATATTGGTCATGCGCACACGTGCCGCATGGGCATGGAAGATATTGAAATTCAATGCCGCAACCAGGGCATCACGCAGACTGTTTTGCTGATATAAGAATCCAGGATTGGTACCCGCCTCGACGTCATACCAGGTACCCCATTCATCGACATTGAAAGAAATTTTGTTTTTCGGATCATTGACTTCCATCTTGACGACATTGTTCTTGATCAGACTGTCCATGCGCAACGTATTTTTTAGCGTGGAGATCCATTGATCCTCCCCAAAACCAAGCGCCATGCCTTTCTTTTCCCATACGCCCGTAGGCAGCGTGTAATAATGGAAGCTGACACCATCAAAGCGCATATTCCATTGCTCATGGATGTTCTTCGTCAAATAATCTGTCCAGGTAGTGTCATCATCATGACCGCCACTGGCGATGATTTTCGGCATGTATGCCTTGGGGGCTTTCAAGAAACTGGCATATTGATTGAACAGGCTGGTGTAGTGTTCAACCTTCATATTGCCGCCGCAGCCCCAGGCTTCATTGCCGACACCGAAGAATGCAACATTAAATGGCTTGTCACGACCATTTTTGCGGCGTAACTCTGCCAGCGTGGACTTACCATCACCCGTCATATACTCCAGCCACTCTGCCATTTCCTGTGGCGTACCGGAACCCAGATTGCCATTCACATAGGCATCTGCCCCCAACAGGTCAACCAGATCAAAAAATTCGTGGGTACCAACGGCATTGCGTTCTTCCACATTACCCCAGTTGGTATTCATCTTGACAGGACGGCTCTCACGCGCACCTATGCCGTCGCGCCAGTGATATTCATCAGCAAAGCAGCCACCAGGCCAGCGTACCAGTGGCACATGCATTTTTTTCAAAGCCCCGATGACGTCGTTACGCCAACCCTTGGTATTTGGAATAGGTGAATCTGGCCCTACCCACATGCCTTCATAAACGCCTGTGCCCAGATGCTCAGCAAATTGGCCATAAATATTCTTGTTGATAACCGGTCCTGGTTTTTTCGTATCAATGCTGATGCTGACTTGATTAGCGGCAGAGGCTGGAATGGCAATCGCCGTGAAAGCAAAAACTACTGCAGACAATACGCCTGCTTTAAAACTGGCTTTTAATGTTTTCATTTTTGTCTCCTGATTTTTTAAGATATTATCGTTACTAATTTATTCAAAAACCGCGACAAAGCCACCACGTGGTTTGATCGTGATTCTGGTTTCTTTACTTGCCTGCACAGCCTGTTGCACAAACGCCCTGCTGCTATCACCATCGGTCATCATTTGCGCTTTCTTGCCGTCGATAAATGACAGGTCCATATTCAATTGTTTATCGCTGTCAGTAGCATTGATGCCTGCCACATACCAGGAATTGCCAGCACGTCTGGCGATCACGACATATTGACCAGGGTAACCATCGACAAAATGGCTGTCATCCCATGACACTGGCAAAGTCTGTAAAAAACTTTTAACATAAGCTGGCACGGTAGCCATGCCTTCGGGTATCTCGGCGAAATGCTGTATGCCAGACAAAAACAGTACAGACTCCGCTAACTCAAAGCCATTGCGTGTCTTGCGTTCAATCTTGGGGATATCGCCAAATACCATGGGCGTGAAATCCATGGGATCAAACAAATTGCGTGCAAACGGCAACATGGCAGCATGGCTGGCAACGGCATCCTGATCTGCTTGGCCGAAGGTCGTAAATTCGAGGCCCTTGACAGCTTCCATGCTCATCAAATTAGGATAAGTACGTGCCCAGCCGCGCGGCAGAGTAGCTCCATGAAAGTTCACCAGCAGACCGGCATCTGCCGCATCCTTCAGGATGGCAATATAGTAGGCAATCATGGACTGACCATCGCCAGCAAAGAAATCGACCTTGATCCCTTTGATACCGAGCTGGCGCAAGCGACTGAATTCCTGTTTGCGCTGTGCGGCTGTCAGCAACTGGCCCTTGGGACTGTATTTGGTCGTATTCCAGGCGCCAGAAGAGTTGTACCAGACCAGCACGCCGACATTCATCCTTGCACCATATTCGACCAATTTCTGCAGTTTTTCATAGCCTATCTTTTGATCCCAGTCTGCATCGATGAGGGTATATTCCCAATGCATGTCGGCGGCATAATCAATGAATTTTTTCTGTACTTCGAAAGTTGTAGAATCATCTTTGAGTAATGCCCAACTCCAGGATGCATGACCAGGTTTAACCACGCTCTTATCCATCTTGATAGCTGGCGCCGCAAGATCTGAACCAAGATTTGAATTCATGATGACTGGCAAACTACCTATACCTATAATGCGCCAGGGTGAACGCAAGCTAGCATTGCTTTCTGCCAGCAATGCACCAGTAGACTTACCGTCGGTAAAAACCTCCGCTGCCATAGGTATACCTAGCTGATAAACACCGCCTGCCGATGTCGCCTGCAAACGCGAGGCATGCCAGCTACCATCCATATCCGCTTCGGTCAGTACTACCCAGTTATCCCCGCTATTGAACAAGGCTGGGAACACCCAGCCCGCCTTGGATGGTGAGGCAGTGCCCACCGGAATATTCATCAGATTGTGTTCTTCATAAGATGGATTGGTATTGGCCCAGCCTGTCTGCGCCACCGCGACAGGCTGCAGCCATGCCCTGGTTTTGCCATCAAATGAAAATGAAGTCGTCTCCTTGATAAATTTCTTGAATTTGATGGCAGGATCACTGACTACATAACGAAAAGCCACACCATCATTCGACACCCGGAACACCACATCCATTTTTTGATGGCTGGTATTTTCAAGCGTCAGTATCTGCTCCTGTGCGGAATAGTGATTGAAGCGACGTTTACCCACCTGCATTTCATAGCTGTCTTTCACCAGTTTCTTTGGTGAGACCTTCATTATGCGCAACTGTTGGGTAAAATCGGCAACATCCAGTTGCAAGCCCAGGGCAGATGGCAGAATTACAAGCTGATTATCGCGCGTGAGGCTATAGACGATTTGCTGTTGCGTAGACAATTCCACTCTCAATTGCAAGTGCTGATCCGGACTGGACAAGGTCGTCGCTGCCAGGCAATCGTCTGTCACCAGACTGAGCAATGTGCTCAATAGCACAGCGAGGCTACATCTGAATATCATATTCATTCCCATCTGAAGAAAAGGCATGAGCTCACCCTGCCGCCTGTTTTTCCACAGGCGAGTCACAATGCATCAGGGGTAACAAGTATTGCTATACGCTATATGGCCTGACAGCAGCCAAGATCAAATTCACGAGATCAAATTCAAGGGATCAAACCCAGCCGCCATCAACAATAAATTCCTGCGCGGTACACATGACACCATCATCCGCCGCCAGGAACAGCACCATGGAGGCAATATGGGCAGGCATCAGTTTGCTGGGCAGGCATTGATTACGTTTGATTTCCTGCTCGCCCGCTTCATCCACCCATAAATCAATCTGACGCTGTGTCATCACCCATCCAGGTGATACAGTATTCACCCGTATGCCATGCGCGCCAAATTCACGTGCCAGGCCACGGGTCAGGCCGACGACTGCCGCCTTGGCAGTGGCGTAAACGGGGTAACCAGCACCCTTGATATGCCAGGAAATCGAGCTGACATTGATGATGGAGCCACCACCTTTTTTCTTCATGCCCGGCAAAACAGACTGGCAGGTAAAAAACATGGGGCGCTGGTTAATGGCGATGCGTTCGTTCCAATAATCGACACTGACTTCTTCAGTCTGATGGCGCTGATCATTGGCTGCATTGTTGACCAGCACATCAAAGTCACCAATCTCTGCCGCTAGTTCAGCCATGGTTTTTTGCAGAGCCGGGATATCAGTGATATCGCAATAACGGAATAAAGGTGCAGGCAAGCCAGCAGCAGTCAGTTTGTTGCAAAGTGCCTCGCTGGCATCCTTGGCGATATCAACGAATGCTACCTTTGCACCCTGGCGGGCAAAAGCACTGACCAGTTCTTCGCCTATGCCGGTGCCGCCACCAGTAATAAATACTGTCCGCCCTTTGAGGCTGGCGTAGTGTGCCAATTGATTCATGTTGTCTCCTGCTTGGGGTTTTATGATGTAGCTATTTTATGTCGGCTATGCCGATTTACTGCATCTATTCCATTACAAACTATTTTTTTCCTAACACGCCATCATGACGACGCCAGATATTCCCTGCATTTTCATCACGTAGACTCTCAGGCAATAAAGCCTGTGGCAAATTTTGATAACAAACCGGGCGCAAGAAGCGATGTATGGCTGCCGTCCCCACTGAGGTGCTGCGGCCATCTGAAGTAGCTGGATAAGGACCACCATGCACCATGGCGGTGGCAACTTCCACACCAGTGGGAAAGCCATTGGCCAATATCCGTCCGACCTTGCGTTCCAGCACCGGCAATAATACGCTGGCCTGTTCAAAATCAGCTTCTTCTATCTGTATCGTAGCAGTCAGTTGCCCTTCCAATCCTTCAGTCACGGCGCGCATCTGGTCTACATCGCGACAAACGACCAGTAATGAGGTCGGGCCGAATACTTCGTTCTGTAATGCATGCTGGTTCAGGAAAGCATCTGCACTGGTTACAAACATGGCCGGATTTGCCTTGCCTTCTTTGGCATCGACCTTGATCAGGGTGCTGACTTCTTCTGCTTCAGTCAAGGCTTCTACTCCGCGCTGATAATTGGCTGCGATACCTGGCGTCAGCATGGGGGCGGGTGATACACCGGATATGATCTTGGTCGCCGATTTGACAAACCTGTCCAGGTCTGGCCCATCCACTGCCAGCACCAGGCCGGGGTTGGTGCAGAATTGACCGGCACCCAGAGTCAGTGAGATAACAAAATCTTTGGCAATCTCTTCTGCGCTTTGTGCCAATGCTTGCGGAAATAAAAAGAGTGGGTTGATACTACTCATTTCCGCATACACGGGTATAGGTTGCGGGCGTGCTGCAGCCACAGCCATCAAGGCCAATCCACCAAAACGTGATCCGGTAAAACCCACGGCCTGTATTGCAGGATGACGCACCAATTCCTGGCCGATTTCATTGCCGGTACCTGTCAGTAAGGAAAATACGCCAGCAGGAAAATCGCACAATTGCACAGCCTTGACGATGGCGCGACCAACCAGCTCGGACGTACCAGGGTGGGCAGGATGCACTTTCAATACCACAGGGCAGCCTGCCGCAAAAGCCGCCGCCGTATCACCACCGGCCACGGAAAATGCCAAAGGAAAATTGCTGGCTGCAAATACGGCAACAGGCCCCAGGCCTATCAATTGCATACGCAAATCCGGGCGTGGTGGCTGGCGGTCAGGCAAGGCACTGTCGATACGGATGTCCGGCCATGAGCCTTCGCGCAAGAGATCGGCAAACAATTGCAACTGGTTGATGGTACGAGCGCGTTCGCTTTCCAGTCGTCCGCGCAACAAGCCGGTTTCGGCCATCGCACGCTCGATCAGGCGATCTCCCAAGGCCATGATCTGCTGACCTATGGTCTCAAGAAAAACTGCTCTTTGTTCGCCAGTGCAGGCGCGAAACAGGTCAAATGCAGCCTGTGCCAGACTGCAGGCGGTATCAACCTGCTGCTTGTCCACCGTATAAAAAGCCGGAGCCATGCTGACCATTTTGGCGGGATCAAATGCCAGGAAAGAATTACCGCTCCCCTTTTCAGCAATACCACCTATCAGGGCTTCGCCAGTGATATTCATAGGGCTTTGACCTTGGCAAACTCACTGTTTTTGATAGTCAGGCGATTACGCAATGCTGGCCCAAATGTTGGAGACTCTATTTCAAAGGTTTCACCAGCCTTGACGCTAACACCGTCAGCAAAGCTCAATGTCGCCGTACCAAAGAAATGGATGTGTACATCACCGGGGCGATTGAACAAAGGATATTTGAAGTGATGATATTCAAGATTGGCAATGGCATGCGACATGTTCTGCTCACCGCTGACGAAACTTTTTTCCCATCTCGGCTTACCTTCAATGTCATATATGCGGGAAGTACCGGCGACATGCTGAGGTAACTCACCAATCAGCAAAGCGGGTCCCAGACCACAGACACGCAGCTTGGAATGAGCGAGGTACAGATAGTTCTGGCGCTCCGTCACATGATCTGAGAATTCATTGCCAATCGAGTAGCCAACGCGATACGGCGCGCCATCGTCACCGATGACATACAGGCCGGCAATCTCTGGTTCCTCACCGCCGTCCAGTGCAAAGTCTGGCATGTCCAGGCTCTGTCCACTGGCCCGGACAACCGAACCGTCACCCTTGTAAAACCATTCTGGCTGCACACCAGTTGCACCTGCAACTGGCTTCCCGCCCTCAACACCCATACGGAACATCTTCATGCTGTCACTCAGGTTTTCAACGTCACCGCCGATTTTCTTGTGCATGGCATCGCGCGCATCAGCACTACCCAGGTGTGTCAGGCCGGTGCCGGTGACATAGCAGTGTGCATCATCCTGATGGTCCAGTGGCGGCAACAAGCGCCCTTTTTTGGCTACGTCCGCATAGTTGTAGAGCGTATTTCCCAATGCTGCAGTGGCCAGCTTTTCTATGCCGGTGCCCGACTTGATTGCAGCCTGCGCCAGTGCATAGCTGCTGGAATACGCATCGATGACACGAATCTGATCTTGTTCCAGCGCGCCTAAAAGACGTGTGCCGGATGGACTGGTAAATTGTATGAGTAGCATATTTTCTCCTGAAGCCGCCTAATGTTGCTGATC
Source organism: Pseudomonadota bacterium (assembly GCA_040390835.1). Taxonomy (GTDB): domain Bacteria; phylum Pseudomonadota; class Gammaproteobacteria; order Burkholderiales; family Burkholderiaceae_D; genus Undibacterium. The sequence continues at coordinate 2,284 of JAZJXP010000106.1, read as the reverse complement.
ACTGAATTAATGAGAGTGCTTGGGTACAGCTGAACCACGGCTACCCAACAGGAAATCAAAATCACATCCCTGATCAGCCTGCAATACATGATCGATATATAACTGTTGATAACCAGTCTTGGTGGATGGCTGCAACTTTTCTGCACGACTTTCCAGTCGCTGTTGAATTTCTTCATCAGTAACATCCAAGTCTAGCCTGCCATTGCGGCAGTCCAGCGTGATCCAGTCGCCATCCTGCACTATGCCAAGGGGGCCGCCTGCCATGGCCTCCGGCGCCACATGCAAGACCACGGTGCCATAAGCGGTGCCACTCATGCGGGCGTCTGAAATCCTGACCATGTCCCTGACACCCTGCGCCAGCAATTTCGGCGGCAATCCCATATTGCCGACTTCGGCCATGCCAGGATAACCTTTCGGACCACAATTTTTCATGAGCAGTATTGAATTTGCATCCACATCAAGGTCAGGATCAAGTATGCGCTGTTTGTAATGCTCAAAATCTTCAAACACGACGGCCTTACCTCTATGCTGCATCAATGCGGGTGTGGCGGCAGAAGGTTTGAGTACCGCACCACGTGGTGCCAGATTGCCGCGCAAGATACAAATTCCACCGTCGGCCAGCAAGGGATTATCCAGCGTACGTATCACTTCATCGTTATAGACGGGCGCTTCCTGGCAGTTTTCCCAAAAGCTTTTGCCATTCACCGTCAATGCGTCTTTATGTGGCAACAAATCACCCTCACCCAGACGGCGTACGACGCCAGGCAAACCGCCAGCATAATAAAATTCTTCCATCAAAAAACGGCCAGATGGCATCAGGTCAACGATGGTAGGTGTACCGCGACCGATATTGGTCCAGTCTTCCAGCTCCAGCGGGATGCGGACATCACGCTGACCGTGCGGCACAGGGACA
>JAZJXP010000106.1:0-1361 GCA_040390835.1 Pseudomonadota bacterium | reverse complement strand
CGCGGCACGAGCGGAAGTGTGATTACAATCACGTCCAGTTCCAGCGGCACACCAATACGGCCAGCGATTGCTTTTAAATGGATGACCGCATTGGTGGAGCCACCAATTGCTGCATTCACGCGTATGGCATTTTCAAATGCTTCGCGGGTCAATATCTTGGACAAACGCAAATCTTCACGCACCATTTCAACTATGCGTATGCCTGACATATGTGCCAGCACATAACGGCGGGAATCAACTGCGGGAATTGCTGCATTATGCGGCAGCGATGTGCCCAAGGCCTCGGCCATGCAAGCCATGGTAGATGCGGTACCCATGGTATTGCAGGTACCGGCTGAGCGTGACATGCCGGATTCTGCCGCCATGAACTGGTGCATGGTGATGGAACCTGCCTTGACAGCTTCATGCAATTGCCACACAGCGGTACCAGAACCTATGTCCTTGCCGTCCAGTTTGCCGTTCAGCATAGGACCGCCGCTGACGACGATAGTCGGGATATCGCAGCTTGCTGCTCCCATCAGTAAGGCAGGTGTGGTCTTGTCACAACCAACCAGCAATACCACGCCGTCCATGGGATTTCCGCGTATGGATTCTTCCACATCCATACTGGCCAGGTTACGCGTCAACATCGCTGTTGGACGCAAATTGGACTCACCATTTGAAAACACCGGAAACTCAACCGGGAAACCGCCAGCCTCCAAAATGCCGCGTTTGACATGTTCCGCCAGCTTGCGGAAGTGGGCATTGCATGGTGTCAGTTCTGACCAGGTATTACAGATACCAATAATAGGCTTACCTTCGAATTCGTGATCAGGAATACCCTGATTCTTCATCCAGCTGCGATACATGAAGCCGTTTTTATCTTGCGTACCAAACCATTGCGCCGAGCGTAATGCCACTTTTTTCTTTGTTTCAGACATGCAGTATCTCCTTGTTTTTATGGCGCGAGGTCGCGATTGACGCGTGGACCTGCACTTGATATAGAGATACTAAAGACTCCAACGATGTCTTTCCAATGACTTTTTATTCGCAATTGATACTGCAATTGATATCGCATAAAACGAATTGATCTCTCCAAATAAAAAACCCGGGTTTTAGCCCGGGTTCAGTACCTTATACAGCTGATTTTTTCAATTATTTTTTACTTAAAGCAAAGAGGTGACGTCATGGCGTAACAAAAAAAATCACGTATATGATCGTTTGCAATAGCAATTCCTCTCTCTCACTATTCAACTCCATCAAGTCTGAACAGAGAAGCGATATATTGAGCTTGAGCGATATTCTTCGCCGGGTCGCAATATCGTTGAAGGAAAATCCGGCTGATTCGGTGAATCTGGAAAATGCTGTGGTTCTATGCAAAA
>JAZJXP010000105.1:0-45036 GCA_040390835.1 Pseudomonadota bacterium | reverse complement strand
ACTCCATTAGAGTTTCTGCACCATAGCCGAAGTTGTGAGCGGTGTCATGAATTGCACCCTCACCCGCCGCCGCGTGCAACGTATCTGTTACACCCTTTGGTACAATCTGGTGGTGCGTAGTGTTGTTGATGAGGTCTGCTGCAGCCTCCATGTCTGGCACGCGTACTACGCACAATACCGGGCCAAAAATCTCTTGCTTGTAGACCGTCATTTCTGGCGTCACATGATCAAACAGGCTGCCACCGCAGAAGAAGCCTTGCTCATGTCCGGGCACTTTAAAGTTGCGGCCATCGACGACGAGTTTTGCACCTTCTGCCACGCCATCACCGATCAGGCTTTCTATGCGCTCTTTGGCAGCATGGGTAATGACCGGGCCCATTTCTGCATCAGGGATCAGACCGTTATTGACTTTGAGAGATTTGACACGTGCTGCCATGGCATCAACCAAAGCATCGGCAGCAGAACCAACGGCAACAGCAACCGAGATGGCCATGCAGCGCTCACCGGCAGAACCATAGGCTGCGCCCATGAGTGCATCGACAGCCATTTCCAGGTCAGCATCGGGCATGACAACCATGTGATTTTTTGCGCCACCCAGTGCCTGCACACGCTTGCCATTGGCACAGCCACGCGCATAAATTGCCTGTGCAATTGGCGTAGAACCGACGAAGCTGATGGCTTGAATATCAGGATGGTCAAGCAGCGCATCGACGACAGTCTTGTCACCTTGCACGACGTTGAAAACACCATCAGGCAAACCGGCCTGCTTGAGCAGTTTTGCATGCAGCAAGGATGCGGATGGGTCACGCTCAGACGGCTTCAAAATAAAGGTATTGCCGCAGGCGATAGCGATAGGGAACATCCACATCGGCACCATGACGGGGAAGTTGAATGGCGTGATGCCTGCCACCACACCCAAAGGCTGACGCATGCTGCAGGCGTCGATGCCGCGAGCGATCTGCTCGGAATATTCACCCTTCAACAATTGCGGTATGCCAATAGCAAACTCCACCACTTCTATGCCGCGCGCGACTTCACCCTTGGCATCGGCCAGGGTCTTGCCATGTTCCTTGGTCAACAGATTTGCAAATTCATCAGTATGCTGTTGCAGCAGGTTCAGATAAGCCATAAGCACGCGGGCGCGTGACAGGGCTGGCGTGTTGGACCATGCAGGAAAAGCCTTGACCGCTGCGGCAACTGCCAGGTTGACATCCTGCTCGCTGCCGAGGGCTACCTGGCCCTGGACTGAACCGAGCGCAGGATTATAGATATCAGCAAAGCGAGGCTGCACGCTCTGGTGCAGTTCGCCGTTGATGTAATGATTGACTTGATATGTGGTCATGATATTCGCCGGATTAATCGAGGTGTTTCAAAATGTCAGTCAGTTTGCCGAACAACTGGTCTACGTGTTTTTTCTCCAGTATCAATGGAGGTGACATTGCGATGATGTCGCCGGTGGTGCGCACCAGTACACCTTCGGCAAAGGCTTTCTTGTAGGCTGCCATGGCGCGTGCGCCGACTTTGCCTGGCATGGATTCCAGCTCTATCGCCCCGATCAGGCCGACATTGCGCAAGTCTATGACGTGCGGCAAGCCTTTCAATGAATGCAAGCCGTCTTCCCAATATGCAGTCATGCTTTGTGCATGTTCCAGCACTTTTTCTTCCTTGAATACTTTGAGTGAAGCCAAGCTGGCAGCAACTGCCAGTGGGTGACCGGAATAGGTGTAGCCGTGGAACAGTTCTATGCCTGCCGGGCCTTCCATCAAGGCGTCGTAGATTTTTTGATGGCTGAATACCGCGCCCATAGGTACGACACCATTGGTCAGGCCCTTGGCAGTCGTCATGAAATCAGGCGTGACACCAAAGAAGTCAGACGCAAACGGTGTGCCCATGCGGCCAAAGCCGGTGATGACTTCATCAAATATCAGCAGGATGCCGTGTTTATCACAAAGCTCACGCAGGCGTTTCAGATAGCCCTTTGATGGCAGGATGACACCAGCGGAACCAGCCAGTGGTTCAACGATGACAGCTGCGATAGTGGAAATGTCATGCAGGGCGATCAGGCGCTCAAGTTCATCTGCGAGATGAGTGCCATATTCTGGCAAGCCACGGGTGAAGGCATTCTTTTCCAGGTTGTGCGTATGCGGCAGGTAATCAACACCGGCCAGCAAGGTGCCAAACTGTTTGCGGTTGGCTGGCAAGCCGCCGAGTGACATGCCGCCGAAGCCAACACCGTGATATGCACGTTCGCGGCTGATGAAGCGGGTGCGCTGGGCTTCGCCACGGCTGCGGTGGTAGGCCAGCACCATTTTCATGGCAGTATCGACGGCTTCTGAGCCGGAATTGGTATAAAACACCTGGCCAAACTTGTTGCCGCTATAGTCTATCAACTGCTCTGCCAGCTCAAATGCTTGCGGGTGGCCGATCTGGAAGGCGGGTGCGTAATCCAGTGTCGCCACGGCATCTTGTACCGCTTTCACCACAGTTGGGTGGGAATGTCCCAGCGGCACGCACCACAGACCTGCCGTGCCATCGAGTATCTCGCGGCCATTCTGGTCGCGGTAGTACATTCCAGAGGCAGAAGCCACCAGGCGCGGCGCTTCTTTATAGTCACGGTTGGCCGTGAAAGGCATCCAGTAGGAATTGAGTTGTTGTTTGCTGAGCATGGGCTTCTCCTGAAAACAATTTACCAAGTGGTAAAAATATGCTGAAATGCTAAATAAGCATATGCAGTAATGACATATACAGCCAGTTTAATTTCATCCAACCGTATTGGTAGCTACAACATAACAGTTATGTGCGTTTGCACAATTTATGTTCAGCGAGGAGCAAGCATGGACGCCGTAAAAGAAGTGCAGGCAGTAGAGCAAAGCCCGGTCTGGCCGCAACTGGCGCTGGAGCGTAGTCGCCAGGCCAGCCTGGTGGACCAAATTGTGCAGGAGGTAACAAGGCTGGTGCGCCAGAATGACCTGGCGCAGGGTAGCAAGATGCCCTCAGTGCGACAGTTTGCCAAATGCAATGCGGTCAGCACCTTTACAGTTGTGGAGTCTTACGAGCGCCTGATTACGCTGGGCTTGCTGAGCTCACGCCGTGGTTCTGGTTATTTTGTCACCAAACCAGCCTGTACGCCGCAGCCCATGGCGCAAGCCGTTATACCCAGCGCGCTGGATGCCTTGAGCCCGGATTTGTATTCTGGTGTGTCGAGCGCCCTGCCGGTGGGTTCTGGCTGGTTGCCTCCTGAATGGTATGGCGATGATATTTTGCTGGATGCCTTGAAGCAATCGATGCGTATCCCTACCCAGCGCCTGCGTGGCTACGGCAACCCTTTGGGTTTCCCCAGCCTGCGCCAGCACCTGGCCAGCAGCCTATCGCAGGAATTGTTCAGCGTTGATTCTGAACAGATATTGCTGACCCATGGCGCTACCCATGGTTTTGACCTCATCTTACGGACGCTGTGCAAGCCTGGTGACACTGTACTGGTCGAAGACCCCGGTTATAGCAATCTGTTGTCACTGATACGGCATCACGGTTGCATACCGATAGGCATAGCACGCGATGAAAAAGGCTTGAACCTGGACAGCCTAATGGAAAAGGCCCTGCTGCACCAGCCCAAGCTGATGTTTGTGAATACTGTCTTGCAAAACCCGCTGGGCACTAGCCTGAGCCAGGCACAGGCGCACCGCCTGTTGGCCCTGGCAGAACAGTTTGACTTCTGGCTGGTCGAAGATGACATCTACCGCGAGCTATGCCCACGGCCTGAACCCTCGCTGGCAGCGATGGATGGTTTGCGCCGGGTGATACGGGTGGGCAGTTTTTCCAAGACTTTGTCCCCTACCCTGCGCGTAGGCTCAGTCTGCGCATCGCATTCATTGATAGGTGAACTGCTCAGGGTGAAGATGCTGGCTGGTTTGACGACATCTGAAATCAATGAACGTGCGGTGCTGCACGCGATCAGCTCGCGCCTGTACCGGCGCATGCTGGAAAAACTCAAACGTCAGTTGGAAACCTCGCGCAATGCCAGCATGGACATGCTATTGGCCGCTGGTCTCACACCCTTGGCAGAACCCCGTGGCGGCATGTTCATCAGCGCTGGTTGGAAAGGCAGCAAGGCTAGCGCCAGCGAGATTTCACGCCAGGCTTTGCAAGAAGGCATTTTGCTGGCACCGGACGAATTCTTTAGCCTGCGCGCCAGCGACCACCCCTGGTTCCGTTTCAATATCGCTTATAGCGACTCAGATGTATTGAAAGCCTTTTTGATGAAGCAGCGTCATGGATAGAGCGCCGGATAAACTCACACGCTCACGCGATGCACTGGAAGCCCGCATCATGCAGGCAGCAGTCGAAGTGTTTGCCGAAGCCGGTTATGCAGGCACGGCGCTGGCATCGATAGCCGAGCGGGCTGGTCTTTCAAAACAGAATTTGCTGTACTACTTTCCGACCAAACAAATCCTCTATGAAAAGGTGCTGGACCAGGTACTGGATCAGTGGCTGGACCGCATGAACATACTGGCAGACCCCGACCATGACCCGGCGACGCTGCTAGGGAATTACATACGCGCCAAGCTGCGTTTTTCACGCGAGCAACCGCAAGCCTCACGTGTGTATGCGATGGAAGTCATCAGTGGTGCGCCTGTGTATGCAGAAACCATGCGCAATAAGATCCTGCCGTTGCTGCAAAAAGATATAGCGGTATTTGAAGCCTGGATGGCGGCTGGCAAAATCGCCGCTGTGAATACGACGCACTTGTTATTTTCCATCTGGGCGATGACGCAGTCCTATGCCGATTTTGCTGCCCAGATGAGTCTGGTACTGGGGCACAGCCCTCTGAATGAAAATGATTTTGAGGAGGCCGAGACATTAATTGTTGATATGGTATTGCATCGCCTGCGCCTGAATGTCGTTGCGTCCAGCGAAACCGTCATCAATTCGGCAGCAATGTGAATGTCTGTCAAATACCACATAATAAAATGATGCCGGAAGGCATTTTCAAAGAATTGCTGGCATAATAAATTCTCAGGATACTAGCCGTGTCGATTGATTATCTGACCACAAACGATGTTGCAGTGCAAATGATCGGGGGAGTGCATGAATCACGAACAGGGATCAGAAGAAGACTGGATCATTGAAGATGAAAGTAATGACAAGTCGCAGGAACAGCTGGACACATCTTTTGAATCACACCCCTGGCGGCTACTCATCGTTGACGATGAAGAAGACATACACGCCGTAACCCGCCTGGCCCTGAACAATATCGTTTTCAAGGGACGCCCGCTGGATATATTGTCGGCCCACAGTGCATCTGAAGCCTTTGATATCTTAAGCAGGGAAAACGACATCAACCTGATCTTGCTCGATGTCGTCATGGAAACCGACGACGCCGGTTTGCGCCTGGTAAAACGCATACGCGAAGAACTCAAGAATCAATTGGTACGCATCGTACTGCGCACTGGCCAGCCCGGCCAGGCACCTGAAAAAAGTGTCATTGTCGATTACGACATCAATGACTATAAAACCAAGACAGAACTCACGACCCAGCGCCTGTTTACCACGGTAATAGCATCATTGCGCGCGTATGAAGGTTTGCTATCGATAGAACGCAGCCGCATAGGTTTGACACGCATACTGCAGGCATCTGCCAATTTGTATGAGTTAAAGTCATTGAAGGAATTTGCCTGTGGCGTGCTGAACCAGATCGGCGCCATCCTCGATGTCGGTGCTGATGGCGTCTTATGCCTGTCACGTAATCCGCTTGGCACACCAGATGGCAATCTGCAAGCCAGCGTTATTGCGGCGACCGGTACTTACAGCAATTTTTCTGGACTGGATAAATTGCCGCAAGATTGTGAATGGACGGCCATCGTCGAAAAAGCCTTCAACGAAAAGAAAAGCCAGTTCCAGCATCCTGCTGATGTCTTGTTCATCCACACCCGGCAAGGCCATGAATTTGCCATCCTGGTGACGCCACCCTGGCCACTGGGGCAAATGCAGCGCGACTTGCTGGAATTATTCTGCGACCGTATTGCTGCCGCGTTTGATAATCGCTATCTGAACGAGCAATTGCAAAGGGCGCAGGAAGCCTCAGTGGTCGCCCTGACTGACCTGGCAGAATCACGGGATACCGATACCGGCGGCCATGTACAGCGTGTCTGCAAACTGACCAATGCCATTGCCAATGAACTCAAGCGGCGCAATAATTTTGCCACTGACCTGACACCGCAATTCATGGAAATGGTGGGCATCGCCAGCATCCTGCATGATGTGGGCAAGGTGGCGACACCGGACGCAGTCTTGCTAAAAGCTGGCGGCCATGACAAGGATGAACGCATCATCATGGAATACCATGCGCTGGCGGGCGAAACCGTCCTGGCACGCGCAGCCACCATGGTAGACGGGGTCAGCTACCTGACTTATGGTTCACAAATTGCAGGCAGTCATCATGAGCATTTTGATGGCCATGGTTATCCACGCAAATTGAAAGGGGAAGATATCCCCTTGTCAGCGCGCATCGTTGCCGTGGTGGATGTGTTTGATGCCTTATTGCATCGCCGCCCCTACAAAGAACCCTGGTCACTGGAAGATACCATTGCCTATATCAAAACCAGGAGCGGCACACAATTTGATCCACTGGTGGTGGAAGCCTTGATCCACTACATACAAACCGAGAAACCGGACTGGGTCGCCAACGGCGAGCACTGAGGCAGAACTTTTCTCAGTGTTGACAAGCTTTTACTTCATCGGGACTGCTACTCGCCAGCGCCTGAATAATCGGGCACTGCACTTGCTGCGTTGATGATGCACACTGGTGTATCAACTGCGTCAGCATATCTTCCATTCTGTGCAAGTCAGCCAGTTTGGCCTGTACTTGCAGCAAACGCTCATGTGCGACATCGCGTATGGCTTGTCTGTCGTTACCATCTTCCAGCATCAGCAAATTGGCGATTTCATCGAGGCTAAAACCCAGTTCCTGCGCCCTTTTGATAAATCGTATGCGCTCTGCCAGATTTGCCGGATAAGTTCGAAAACCAGTGACAACTTCGGGAACAGGCAGCAAATCACGACGCTGATAGTAACGTATGGTTTCTACGCCCACGCCCGCGGCCTTGGCCAATTGCCCTATCGTATATTGATCTGCATCAAGCATAGCTAAAAAGTCCTTGACTCTGTTCTTGGGTACGGAGTCTATGATAAGCCAATCAAGCTAATTTTGTATTGGAAGGAAAAACGATGACTCAAGACCAAACCAATCGCCAGCATAATGGCAGTTGCTGTGGGCACAAACATGAGGCGCAACCAGTCACTGAGCAAGAAAAAACACAGGACAAGAAATTTACAGATCCGGTATGCGGCATGCAAGTCAGCAAGAACCCGGAGAAAATGGCCCGTTTTCAAGGTATAGCCTATTATTTTTGCAGCACTTCCTGTGTCAGCAAATTCAATGCTGCGCCAGAAAATTATGTCAAAGCCAAGAAGATCATCGGGCTAGGCAGCGTTGCCAATGTCAGTGGCGACGCCATGCAAAGCGATGCACAGGGTGAGCACAAGGACCCCGTTTGCGGCATGCGTGTCAATGCGCAAAGCCAGCATCAGTTTGTACATGCAGGACAAAGCTATTATTTTTGCTGCAACTCTTGCCTGGAAAAATTCCGCAAAGATCCTGCTAGCTGGCTGGACCCGGCCAAGCGACCCGTATCTAAGCCCGTCGCCAAGCCTGTAGCCAAGGATGCGATATTTACTTGCCCCATGCATCTGGAGATAGAACAAGTCGGCCCCGGCACTTGCCCGCTTTGCGGCATGGCACTGGAACCCAAGGAAGCCTCGGCAGAAGAAGATACCAGTGAACTGGACGATATGACGCGCCGCTTCAAGTTCAGCCTGGTGTTGAGTTTGCCGTTGCTGATCATGACCATGGGTGACATGTTGCCTGGCGTGTCTTTTCACAGCCTGCTGGGTATGACAGTGTTCAACTGGCTGCAATTCATCCTGGCGACGCCCGTAGTGCTATGGGCTGGCTTGCCATTTTTTGAACGTGCGCTGGCATCCTTCAAGACCATGCACTTGAACATGTTCAGTTTGATAGGTGTGGGCACAGCAGCAGCTTATCTGTTCAGTTTAGTCGCACTGTTACTACCAGGTATCTTGCCCGCAGCCTTCAAGATGGATGGCATGGCGCCGCTATATTTTGAAGCTGCGGCCGTCATCATTACTTTAGTCTTGCTTGGACAGGTACTGGAATTACGCGCACGTTCGCAAACCAATGCAGCAATCAAGGCACTGCTTGGCTTGACACCAGCGACTGCGATACGCATTGCTGCCGATGGCAGCGAGACTGAAATTGCACTGGACGAAGTGCAGCTTAATGATAGCTTGCGTGTCAAACCGGGCGCGCATATTCCTGTCGATGGCGTATTGCTAGATGGTTATAGTAATGTGGATGAAGCCATGCTAACAGGTGAACCACTACCAGTCAGCAAACAGGTCGGTGACAAGGTCAGCGCTGGAACGATCAACCAGCAAGGCAGCTTTAGCATGCAGGCACAGCGCATAGGCAAGGATACTTTGCTGGCCAGCATTATCGCCCTGGTGAATCAGGCCGGACGTTCTCGCGCACCGATACAGAAGCTGGCCGATCAGGTATCCGGCTGGTTTGTGCCGGGTGTGATTGCCGCCGCCGTGCTGGCCTTTATAGGCTGGGCAATCTGGGGACCGGCTCCGGCGCTCGCTAATGGTTTGATGGCTGCAGTATCAGTATTGATCATCGCCTGCCCTTGTGCGCTTGGCCTGGCGACACCGATATCAGTCACCGTTGGCATAGGCCGTGGTGCCCATGATGGCGTCTTGATCAAGGATGCCGAGGCACTGGAAAGACTGGAGAAAATCGATACCCTGCTGATAGACAAAACTGGCACGCTGACCGAGGGCAAACCAACACTGCAAAACTTCAACGTCGCCAGTGGCGAATCAGAAGCCGATTTGCTGGCGCTGGCAATGGCACTGGAGCAGCGCAGTGAGCACCCTGTCGCCCATGCAATCGTGAGCTATGCAGAAACTCGCGGTGCCAAGCCTGTTGCCATCAAAAATTTTACGTCCATCACAGGCAAGGGTGTCAGTGCCAAATTTGAAGATAAGGCAGTCTTGCTCGGCAATCCTGCGCTTCTGAAAGAGCTTGCGATCAGCATGTCTGGTTTTGAACAGCAAGTCACCAATTTGCAGATGCTTGGGCACACCGTCATGCTGATGGCAATCAATCAAAAAGCCGTAGCCTTGTTGAGTGTGGCAGACAAGATCAAGAGCAATAGCAAGGAAGCGATCAGCCAGTTGCAGCAACAGGGTATGCATATCATCGTGCTGACTGGTGACAATGCCATCACCGCCAAGGCAGTGGCAAAACAACTGGGGCTGGATGACGTGCGCGCCGACTTGCTGCCAGCAGACAAATTCCGCATCGTGCAGGAATTGCAGGCACAGGGCCGCGTGGTGGCCATGGCAGGCGATGGCATCAATGACGCACCAGCACTGGCGCAGGCAGATGTGGGCATTGCCATGGGCAGCGGCACTGATGTTGCCATGCATAGCGCCCATGTAGTACTGGTGAAAGGTGATTTGCGCGGCATCGTCAAAGCCCGCGCCTTGAGTCAACAGGCGATGAAAAACATCAGGCAAAACCTGTTCTTTGCCTTTGCCTATAATTTTGTGGGAGTGCCTGTGGCTGCCGGGCTTTTGTATCCGTGGTTCGGGATTTTGCTTAGCCCCATGATAGCCAGTGCAGCGATGAGCCTGAGTTCAGTATCGGTGATCAGCAATGCGCTGCGTTTGCGGCATGCCAAACTATAGAATTGGGGCGCGAGGAACAGGTAAAATACGCGCCTGTTCCTGCCACCTCCTGGCATTGCCTTCGTAAATAGAAAAATTCATGCGTCTTTCCGTCCTGGTCATTGTTATATCTGCCCTGTTTATCCCGCTTGTACACGCTGCCGAAAAACCCATCAGCCCGACCGTCTATGTTGCCGGTGATATCGCCGACTGTAGAAAAGTTCCACCTCTGGCAAACATGGCGGCCAGAACTGCAGAACTGATTGCTGCCGGCCTGGCAAAGGACAGCATGGCAAGAGCAATTACCTTGGGAGACAACACTTATCCTGTCGGCAAGCCCAAAGAATTCAGCAAATGTTATGAGCCTACCTGGGGGCGCTTCAAGGATAAAACCCTGCCCTCGCCCGGCAACCATGATTACGGCACGCCCAAGGCTTCAGCTTATTACAATTACTTTGGTGAACTGGCCGGGCCAGACAGGCGCGGCTATTATGCAACCTCTTTGGGTAAGTGGCTTATCCTTTCACTCAACAGCAATCTCGCCCCTGCACAAATGCAAGTGCAATTGAAATGGTTGAAAGAAGAACTGACCAGCAACAAGCAAGGCTGCACCCTGGCCTTCTGGCATCATCCTGTGTATAGCTCTGGCGGTCACGGCAATAATAAAAACATGCAAGTAGCCTGGACTATGCTGGCTGCTGCGAAAGCAGATATTGTGCTGACTTCGCACGATCATGATTACGAACGCTTCGCCCCACTTGATGCGAATGGCGACCGGGATGACAAGAATGGCATGCGCAGTTTTGTCGTTGGCACAGGTGGTGCCAGGTTGACGCCTATGTTCTTTCCCAAAAGTGCAACAGAAATCCGCGATAACTCTACCCATGGCGCATTGAAATTGATTTTGCATGACAAGTCTTACGAATGGGAATTCCTGCCAGTTCTAGGCCAGAGTTTTACCGATAAAGGCAAGGGAGTTTGCCACTGAACGCCAGGCCTCAGATCTTGCTTACAGCGGGCGCAGCTTGGGCGAACCATACTCTGCATCTGCTGTAATCTGCTCAAGCACGGCGCGCATGGCCTTCACTTTACTTGCGCCTATACGCTCACTTAATCTATCTTCAAACTCTTGATGGAATGCCCGAGCCACCTTCATCAAGGCCAGTGCACGTGGCGTCAGGTGCAATAGTCGCACCCGCGCATCGCTGTCATCGTCCACGCGCTGTACATAGGCTTTCAACACCATATCGTTAATGATCTTTAGCGCACCTTGCGGCGTCATGCACAGGCTGTCTGCAAGCTGCTTGAGGTTTTGCGGATTGTTTTCCAACAAACGAAAAACATAGCCGAAAGAACTGCCGACATCTGCATAGCCTTGTTTGGCCAGATGCTGATGCAATTGTTCTTTAAAGCTGCCAAAAGCCAGATTCAGCAATACGCCCAGATCAATATTTTTTTTCATAACAATTTAATTCACCTTAGCTTATAATCTTTGGTGAATTATATCACATGAGGAAATTATGAATCTGATCGAAGCATCATCCGCCAAAGTGTTTGCCATGCATGACGCCATCTTCACTGGCCTTGCATCACCCAGCCGAGGCTCAACAGAAAATTCAGCGTGGATCGTTGAGTTGACCGCCAACAAACCCGGTGTCGCCCATCAGCTAACGCGGGAAGAGATATTTATCTGCCTTTCAGGAACTGCAAAGGTCAGCATGGGTGAAGAGCATCACACTTTAAGCGCAGATTCATGCCTGATTGTGCCGGCCCACACCCGGTTTTCAATCAGCAAGACCAGCGACGAGAACTTCCGGGCTGTAGCGATATTGCCAGTGGGTGCTGAGGCAATGCTGGAAGATGGCAAAACCTTCATACCTCCGTGGGCGCTTTGACTATCTCATTTATAGGACTTACGCAAAACCGCCCCAACTGCGTTGCAGCTCCCGTAGTTTGCAAGTTCGGCACTAAAGTACTGTCTTCGTCGCTACGGTGTAGTCGGGGTTTCAGACAACATGTTGTCCGCCGACGCAACAAACCACCCTTGCAAGGGTTGTTTCCTAAAGCGGCAGCCTTGCTGGACAATTTTGCGTAAATCCTGATTTACTTAAAGCAGGTAGCTTGGCATAAGCCAGGCTAAACATATCGTTTTGACAATATTGAAAATTTCCAGAATATGAAATGGATGATAAGGCTCATATCAAATTCAGATGACGATTCCGGATTTTTTTGCACTATACTCAAGTACGGCTCAACAACTTAGTCAGCTTTGCTGCCTGGGTTGTCACTTCCCGCGTCCGCCAGACGCATCATGGAGTCGTTATGCATATAGAAGAAACCCTCAGGCTGGATTTCAAGGATGTTTTGATACGTCCAAAGCGGTCCACCCTTACCTCCCGTTCGCAGGTCAATCTGGAACGTGAATTCGTTTTCCATCATTCCCGCAAGACTTATCACGGCATCCCCATCATTGCTGCGAATATGGATTCTACCGGCACCATGGAAATGGCAACCGCGCTGGACCCGCATCAATTATCGGTGGCCTTGCACAAGCATTATGATGAAGATGCCCTCGTTGCATATTTCTCTGCTTTGCAAAGAAAAGCGACGGCCTTTTATTCCATGGGTATCACCCAGTCCGATTTCGAAAAATTTTCGGCTGTCATGGCACGCGCACAGAACGCCATAGAGTATGTCTGCATAGACGTGGCGAATGGGTATACAGAAGGCTTTATCAATTTCGTCAAAAAAGTGCGCACCACTTACCCGCACCTGACCATCATGGCAGGCAATGTGGTGACTGGTGATATTACCGAAGAACTGATACTGGCAGGTGCCGATATCGTCAAGGTAGGCATTGGCCCGGGCTCAGTCTGTACAACGCGCAAGATGACGGGCGTGGGTTATCCGCAATTATCAGCGGTGATTGAGTGTGCCGATGCAGCACATGGTCTGGGCGGGCAAATCTGTGCCGATGGTGGCTGCGTCGTGCCGGGTGACCTGGCCAAGGCCTTTGGTGCTGGTGCCGACTTCATCATGCTGGGCGGCATGCTGGCTGGCCATGATGAATGTGCCGGTGATCTGATAGAGCGGGATGGCCAGCAATTCAAGCGCTTTTACGGCATGAGCAGCCGCGCTGCGATGGACAAGTATGCCGGTGGTGTCGCCAAATACCGTGCATCTGAAGGCAAGGAAGTACTGATACCTTACCGCGGCCCCGTGGAAGCAACTTTGCAGGATATTTTGGGTGGGGTACGTTCAGCATGCACTTACGTGGGCGCACACAAACTGAAGGAATTGACCAAGCGCACAACTTTTATCCGGGTGACACAACAATTAAATGAAGTGTTCGGAAAATCTTAAATCAAATGAACGCTGTTTATCGCTAAACACGTTGACGATAAATTAGTAACAATACTACAAGCCAGCTTCGAAAGAAGTTGGCTTTTTTTTCACAATTCGTATCATTTAAATGATTTAGCCAGCATTTGGCACAAATCCTGCATAGTTACGCGCAAGTAAAGCAATTTTGATCTAGGTATTTTCATGATTTCAATCACTTCTGTGATTTGAATATTGCTAAGTGACTATATCCATGGCAGGATAGCCGTTCGGATTTGTGAAAATTTACTTAGCAGCCAACAAATCGATTTTGCACCAAATTATTGCATTTATTTTTAACTGCACCAATTTTATGCAACTATCCTTTTCGCTGTGAAACAGTCGCTTGCTTGATTTAACTTTAGCTTTAAAAACGGTCTTTTGTCTGGAGTAATATGAAAACGGTAGTCATTAAAAAAACAGGGAAGTTGTCATTTCTTACTTTCAGCCTTGCATCCAGCGCGCTGCTCATTAGCGCTTGTCAAAAGACCCCTGAGCCAGCTCCTGTTGCCAGCGTACCTGATGCGCCTTCATCTACCGCCATGCCTACTGGTCTGGTGAAAAATCCTGTCAAACATGCCGATACTGCCGACGTAACCAAGTGGATGGATATGGCATCCAACAAGTCTGCTGCGCAAATTGCCAAAGAAGAAAAACTGGCGAAAGAAGCAAAAGAAGCCAAGGAAGCGAAAGAGGCTAAAGACGCCAAAGAGGCAAAATTGGCAGCTGAGGCGAAAGCCCTGGCAGCCAAGGTCAAAGAAGTGCCTAAGGTCGCTTCTGCCACGGCAACTGCTCCAGCCCCGGTACCTAAACCTGTAGAAACACCACCACCTGTGGTCGCTGCGGCACCCAAACCAGCACCAGTTGCGGCACCGGTAGAAAACCTGACCTTGAAAGTTATCTCCAGTGTGCAACCAAAATACCCCAGCACTGCAGTACGTGCCGGTATTACTTCAGGCGTTGTCAGCGCTCGCGTACATGTTGACACTGATGGCAAAGTCTCGCAGGTAGAAATTGTAAAAGCCAATCCACCCAAGCATTTTGACAAGGAAGTGATTGCCGCAGCATCTCAATGGAAATATGCGCCTATCTCCAAACCCTTGACTACTCTGTTGGAATTCAATTTCAAGCTCGATAATTAAAGAGTCAAAATTCAGAATTTATAATATAAAAGCCAGTCTGATATAAAGTCAGACTGGCTTTTATTTGTATAAAACGCACTAGTATGGGATGTGAAAAATTCGCAAATTATTCTGCTTGATTGTCTGCACTGGGCGCAGCCAGCTTGCGCAAGACCTGGGCAGCAGCCATCAGACCGAAAGACGCTGTCACGACGATGGATGAACCAAAACCAGCACAATTCAAACCAGTGACACCTGTGCTGGTATTGGCATCGACATCGACCTCACAAACTTCGGCCGTCTCTGGCACGCTCAAGGCTTCCATGGAAAACACGGCGTCAATACCGAATTTGCTTTTTGCACCGCGCGGGAAACCATGGTTTTGACGCAGGCGTTTGCGCACCAGTGCCAGCAAAGGCTCTTGCTCGGTGCGTGAGAGATCACGAATTTCTATCTTACCCGGATCAGTCTGCCCGCCTGCTGCACCTATGGTGATCAGCGGTATCGCATGCTGGCGGCAATAAGCTATCAAGGCGGTCTTGGCTTTGACATTGTCTATGGCATCGATCACATAATCAAAACCGGGCTGGCCCAGCATGGCATCCAGATTGTCTGGTGTGACAAAGTCTTCGACCTCATTCACCTTGCAATAAGGGTTGATCAGAGCGATGCGCTCTGCCAGTGCAGTGACCTTGGCCTTGCCGACCGTATCAGTATTAGCCTGTATCTGACGGTTGATATTCGATTCAGCCACATTATCGAGGTCTATCATGGTGATGCGGCCTATGGCACTGCGCGCCAGCGCCTCCACCACCCAGGAACCAACACCGCCCACACCTATGACGCAGACATGCGCCTGCTTGAAACGCTCAAGACCTGCCGCCCCATATAAACGGGCGATACCACCAAAGCGGCGTTCAAAATCGATATCTATTACATCTTGCATAAGAAAATTGCGCCCGCAGGCTGGACATTGTAAGCAGGCGCTATTTTACTTGATGCGGCTCAAACCGTGACTTTAGCTGCCAGCTTTGCGCTTCAAGTCAGAGAATAAGGAAAATACCCATGGCCGGGTCGCCATCAGCAGCGCCATGCCCTGCCTTTGCTCTGATGACAAGCTGGCATCAATATCTGCCAACTCATTAAACTCAGTCAGCAGGCGCGTCATTTTCCTTTGCAAAACGGCAATAGATGCCGCACTGAGTTCGCGGGTTTCAAAGCGTAAAATCGCCTGCTCTTCGTGAAAATCATTCTGCAGAAACTCCTCCATGACTTGCGACTGGTATTTGTTGCGGATAGGCCCGCCATCGCGCCATTGCAGAGTGGTATGGGTTAGTAATTTGATGCGGTTATTTGGATGCAGTTCGATCAAGCCGAGACGCTCAAGCTTCATCAACAACTGTAATAACTCAGTTTCTGCGATCTCAAATTGCCTGGCAATTTCCTTGACTTGCCATTGATTCAGCAAGAGGTAAAACACACCCAGCAACCTGGGTTGCTCTGCCAGGGTTTGTTCCTGCGACTCGCTTAATTCTCCCTTCAACTCTTGCTGTCCCCGCGCCAGCCTGGCCAGCTCCAGGAAATCGAGTTCCAGCAGTTGGCAAATGGATTCCAGCCTGCGCACTGTGAACGTCGATTCAGAAAACAAACGTTTGACGCTGGCTTCGCTGATTTGCAAATGGGCTGCCAACTGCGCATAGGTCAAGCCTTTTTGCTTCAGATATTTTTTCAAGGCAATCGTGATTTGTTGGGTCAGGTTCATGGTGGATCCGTTTTCGCTATGAAAGATGACGTCAAGTATTGATATTCAATACTAATTTTAATTAGATTGTATATCAATACCTTAAATTGCAAAATGCAATCTTCAAATCGGGAGAAAACAACATGCCTAGCAACAGTCCATCACATAATGTCAACGATATCCATTCTGCACTCAACCTGACCAGAGTCAGCAGCATTGTTGAAGTAGGCAGTCTCACTCAGCTTGCCAGCGCATTTGCAGTGGCAAAAAACAATAACAAAAAGATCGCCATCAGCGCTGGCCGCCATGCCATGGGCGGGCAGCAATTTGCTGAAGATGTGGTCTTGCTGGACATGCGCGGCATGGACAAGGTGCTGGATTTCGATCGCGAACTGGGCATCGTCACGGTCGAGGCTGGCATACAGTGGCCTGCGCTGATTGACTACCTGGAGGCAGCACAAAAAGACAGCCTGCATCAATGGGGCATACGACAAAAACAAACCGGGGCCGATGACCTGAGTATAGGTGGTTGCCTGTCTGCGAATGTGCATGGACGTGGCTTGCAAATGCGCCCCTTCATTGCCGACGTAGAAAGCTTCAGCCTGCTTGATGCGCAGGGAAACTTGCAGCACTGCAGCCGCGAAAGCAATCGTCATCTGTTCAGGCTGGTCATAGGTGGCTATGGCATGTTTGGCGTCATTACCAAAGTCAGCCTGCGTCTGACCAAAAGACAAAAAATGCGACGTGATGTCAGCGTTATTTCGCTGAATGAGTTGATGCCTGCATTCCAGCAACGCATAGACTCTGGCTACGCTTATGGCGACTTCCAGTTCGCCATCGACCCTGCCAGCCCGGACTTTTTGCAGCGCGGCGTCTTTTCCTGTTATTGCCCGGTATCAGACTCCAGCACTATTAAAGAAGAACATGCGCTCAGTGATGAGCAATGGCAGCAATTACTGGTATTGGCTCATGTCGACAAGAGCCGTGCCTTTGATTGTTATGCCCAGCACTATATGACCAGCTCAGGTCAGATTTACTGGAGCGACCGTCTGCAACAAACCACTTATCTGGATGGCTATCACAAACAGATAGATGGCCTGCTTGGACACCATGGTTCTGAGATGATAGGTGAGTTGTACGTACCCAAAGCCGAACTGCCAGCCTTCATGCGCGATGCGGCGCTGGATTTTCGCCAGTACGGTGTCGATCTCATCTACGGCACTGTACGTTTGATAGAAGCAGATACGGAAAGTTTTTTACCCTGGGCCAGGCAAGACTATGCCTGCGTGATTTTCAATCTGCACACAGAACATACAGAAAGTGGCATCGCCGCGACTGCTACGGCGTTCCGGCGCTTGATCGATCTTGCGATCAAACGTGATGGCAGTTTTTACCTGACTTATGGACGCTTTGCGACGATGGAACAAATACGCCACTGCTATCCCAACTTTGAAAACTTCCTGGCTTACAAACACCGCTTTGACCCTGAACTGTTATTCCAGAGTACCTGGTTCCAGCATCATGCAGCCATGTTTTCTGCACACCAGGAGCAGGCAGCATGAAGGCAGATCAAGCCAGCAACACTGCACTGATCGTTGCAGCGGGAGTGCAAATGCTGGCTCGTGATCCGGACTATCGCGCCATGGTGCCAGACAGCATGGCCGCGCATGGCCAGCGCTTATTGCGGGCCAGCCACCCGCGTCTGTCCAGCCTCGTTACACGCCACTGGTTTCGCACGCTGGCATATGCTGCCGAAAAAATTACCCTGCCCGGCATCTTGCTGCACTATGTCTTGCGCAAAAAGGTGATCAGGGAATTTGTCAGCTTATCGATCGCTGCTGGCACACGTCAGATCGTCTTGATAGGTGCTGGCTACGATACCCTGTGTATGGAATTGGCCGAGCAGCATGCAGGGCTGAAATTGATAGAAATCGATCATCCGGCGACGCAGGCTGTGAAGCGAGCTGCAGTAGGAACATCACACGCAGATCGCATTCACTACATCACTGCTGAACTGGGCAGGCAAAGCCTGGCAGAGGTATTAGGCAACTGCAAAAACTTTGATGCAAACCTGAAGACCCTTTTTATCGCAGAAGGCTTGCTCATGTATTTGACGACTAGTGATATTGCCCGGCTGTTGCAGCAAATGAAAATGGCTGCTCATGATGCCTCATTGATTTTTACATGGATGGAAATCCAGGCAGATGGCCAGCCCAACTTCCGTCCGGCCAGCAAGATCATCGATTTTTTCCTGAAGAAAAAAGCCGAACCGTTTTTGTCCGGCATGGCGCAAGACCAGGTTGCCATATTTTTGCAGCAACATGGTTTTAATCTGGAAGACTTGAAAGAAAGCACTGCTGCAGCCCAGCAGGCAAGCCGCAGCAAGCCTATTGCCGGGGAGTATATTTGTCTGGCAGAGAATCAGCACGCCTGAGCCAGTACGCCTGAATTTGATATGACGCAAGCATGGCTAGCCTGTCTATTGCATAATGGGCATACCCAATATATGCAAAGTGAACATGAATACTTTATTCGACAGTGCCCCAGGCTTTGATCAGCCCCTGGCAGTACTCAAGCATTGCCATGATCGCATACGCAAGCAACTGGCGACTATGGCCAAGCTGCTGGAGCATTTGCCTGCGCACGGGGCTGACAAGGATGCCCAACAGGCTGCGCAGTCTGTTTTGAATTATTTCATCAAGGCAGCGCCCTTGCACCATGAGGATGAGGAAATCAATTTATTGCCGGAGCTACAAGTGACTGCCAGGGATGAAGATGCAGCCCTGCTAGCCAGCCTGTTACCAAAAATCCTTAGCCAGCATGAAGACATGGCTGCGCAATGGCTGCAATTGGAAACGCAACTAAGCGCCATCGTCAGCACAGACGATGGCGCACCTGCCACTTTGTCGGCAGCGTCTGTGCAAGCTTTCAATGATTTGTATACCGAACACATGCAAACAGAAGAAACCCAGATCGCCCCCATGGCAAAGCGCTTGTTTTCTGATGCACAGATGGCAGCACTAGGCGCAGCCATGCAGGCGAGACGTGGCATCGCCGCATAAAAAACATAGCAAGCTTGTGAATACTTTATCAAGGAAAATCATGTCCGTAGCTGATATCCGTACCGACTATAAAAAAGCCAGCCTGGCTGAATCTGATGTAACTACCGATCCGTTCAGCCAGTTTGCCAACTGGTTTGATCAGGCTTTGAAAGCTGATGTGGCAGAGCCAAATGCCATGACCTTGTCCACAGTAAATACAGAAGGCAGGCCCAGCTCACGCATTGTTCTCATCAAGGAATTTGATGCGCGTGGTTTTTCCTGGTTCACCAATTACGATAGCGCAAAAGGTCAGGATCTGGAAAGCAATCCTCATGCTGCCCTGCTGTTTTTCTGGATTGCACTGGAAAGGCAGGTGCGCATAGAAGGCCGCATAGAAAAGCTCAGCGATGCTGAAAATGATGCCTACTTCAATAGCCGCCCGCTGGGCAGCCGTCAAAGTGCGCTGGCGTCGCAACAAAGCCAGCCCATCGCTGACCGCGAAGCACTGGAACAAAGACTGGCTGCCGTAGTGGCAGAATTTGGCGATCACCCTCCACGCCCTGCCCACTGGGGTGGTTACCGGCTGCTGCCGGAGCGCGTAGAATTCTGGCAAGGCCGCAGCTCGCGCCTGCATGACCGCATCATCTATACTCTCGATGAAAATGGCGCATGGAAAATTTCCCGTTTGCAACCTTGAAACTATTCTGCAGCCCTGACTAGCGTCCGTGACGAGATAGTCAGGAGTCCGAATTGGCATGAGGCCAGATAGACCGTGGTATTCTCGGTGTTTTTTTACCTACACCCAAGCTCATGCCTAAGAAAAAGATCTTGTTATTAAGCGTTTCCGCTGGCGCTGGTCACAAGCGTGCCGCCGAAGCCATAAAGGCAACGGCGCTGACATATCCTGCCGAT
Source organism: Pseudomonadota bacterium (assembly GCA_040390835.1). GTDB lineage: Bacteria > Pseudomonadota > Gammaproteobacteria > Burkholderiales > Burkholderiaceae_D > Undibacterium. The sequence goes on along the minus strand of JAZJXP010000105.1, from coordinate 25,030 downwards.
ACTGAAGTCTTGCATCTGGATGTGATGGATTTTGTCACCGCCGGGTTTCGCAAGATTTACACTGATTTCTACATCAAGCTGGTCAATAAAGCGCCAACGCTGTGGGGTTATCTTTATCACGCCTCCAATGAAGCGCAGTCTGACAGCACCATGGAAAAACTCAGGCGTGGCATAGAGCGCCTGAATGCCCGCCCCTTGTTGCAAGCCATTGCCGACTTTGCGCCAGATGTCATCGTCTGCACCCATTTCTTGCCAGCAGAAATGTTGTCACGTCTGTTACGCAAGGAAAGGCTGCATTGCCCGGTCTGGGTACAAGTCACTGACTTTGATTTGCACAGGATGTGGGTGCATGAACATATGGCAGGCTATTTCGCTGCCAGCGAAGAAGTGGCCGACCGTATGCGCATCAACGGCATACCGGCTGAGCGCATTCATGTTACTGGCATCCCTATCATGCCGGCCTTTACGCAGCATCTGGACAGGAAAACCTGCGCAGCAGAATTCGGCCTTGACCCTGCACTGCAAACCTTCATGCTCATGGGCGGTGGAGCTGGACTGGGTGGGTTGGATGAAGTCGCAGAACGGCTGTTGTCCCTGCCTGGCAATTTCCAGCTCATCGTGCTGGCAGGTAAGAATGCCCCTGCTCTGCAGGCCTTGCAAAAACTGGCTTTGCGCTACCCTGGCCGCTTATTACCCCAAGGCTTTACCGATAAAGTAGAACGCCTGATGGCTTGCGCCGATCTGGTGATTACCAAGCCCGGTGGCTTGACGACATCTGAGTGCCTGGCCATGGGCCTGCCCATGATCGTTAACTCACCTATTCCGGGACAAGAAGAACGCAATGCCGACTTTTTGCTGGAACAAGGCGTTGCGCTAAAAGCCTATGATGACGTCAGCCTGGCTTATCGCCTGAACTACCTGTTGCAGCATCCTGATAAATTGCGCGACATGCATGACAAGGCGCAGGCTTTGGGTAGGCCGCAGGCAGCAACACAGGTCTTGCAAACCATATTGGCTACACCGGTTTGAGATTTGGTTTGAATATGAAATCTGCGAACAACTCAGCTAATAATTCAGCTAAAAACACATTCGTGCCCTTCCTGACCTGCTTTGCCTTTGTGTGTGTACTTGCGCTGTTCTTTGCGCAAGTTGAAATCCAGATCGAAGGCAGTGGCGGCTGGGCTGCCAATCTGCCTACCTGGCGCATAGAAAAACACTGGCTGCTGGATATCTTCTGGGGTGGCCGGGCGATGACGGGTTATCATGCCTGGGTTTTTCCCTTCATTACCCTGTTTTTTCATTTCCCCTTTGCCATAATGCAGCAATGGTCAGTAAAGCTCGAATGCCGTGCTATCGCCAGCATCATGACCTTCTGGGTGGTCGAGGATTTTTTATGGTTTGTCATCAATCCGGCTTACGGCATCTCACGTTTCAATGCCCATGATGTGCCATGGCATATCCATTGGCTACTGGGTGTGCCTACTGATTATTGGGTAGGATTCATCGGTGCCACTTTTCTCTATATTTATTCGTACAAAAAACATGCTCAACAAGACGCGAAACAAGATGCGCAATAAACGACTCAGAGCCAGTCTGAAAACCTGGTCTGCATTGGCAAGGCTGGCAGCCCTGTCCTGTTCTAGTCTGCTATTGATGTCCAATACGGCCAGCGCACAAACGGCGCGACATGAAGACTGGGCCACTCCGGTTGCCGAGACTCAAAATCTGTATCGTGTGAACCAGGACTTTTACCGCAGCGCCCAGCTCGGCAGCAAAGATGTGGCGCTATTGCAGTCACTAGGCATCAAGACTGTGGTCAGCCTGCGCTCTTTTCATTCTGACACCAGCATATTCAAAGATTCCAGCATCAAGTTGCAACGCATAGGCATCAATACCTGGAGTATCAATGATACCAATGTCATCTCTGCCCTGCGTGCCATCAAGGCAGCAGAAAAGGATGGCCCGGTGCTTTTGCATTGCATGCATGGCGCTGACCGTACTGGTCTGGTAACGGCCATGTACCGCATCCTGTACCAAGCCTGGACAAAAGAGAAGGCATTGGAAGAGTTAATGAAGGGTGGCTATGGTTACCACAGCATGTGGAAAAACATCCCTGAATATCTGAAAAACGTGAATATAGAAAAAATACGCGAAGGTGTGAATAAACCATGAAGTACCTACCTGTTTTGATAGGCATCAGTTCCCTGCTATTGGCATTAGCGACGCAAGCAGCACAACTGGATGCGAGCAAGTTCACTGAAACGCAAGTGCAGTTGATAGATCAAAGCAAGGCAGACAGCAATGGCAAGACCTTTGCTGCAGGTACGATCCTGAACGCGCCCGTAGCCAAAGTTTGCGCCACCATACAGGCTTATGAAGATTACCCCAGCTTCATGCCCAATACGACCAAGGCAAATGTCACACGTCAGCCAGATCAATCCGCATTGGTGGATTTCACCCTTAATCTGCCACTGGGAAAAGTCAAAAAATACCGTCTGAAAATGACACCCAAAGTCAGCCCAGCTACATGTAACCTGAGCTGGAAATTGCAGCCATGGGAAGGTTTGAAACAGGAAGAAACCATCGCTGATACTTCAGGATATTGGGAACTGACTGCCTTGGCAGATAATCCCGCCAAGACTGTCGTCAAATACCAGGTGTTTACCGATCCGGGGCCAGTGCCCATGGGTCTGGGCTGGATAGTTGATAGCATGAGTAAGGACAGCATACCGAAAATGATGGATGCACTCAGGAATAAATTGCGTTGATCCTTGTCAGCCTGCGTTGATCTACGTAAATTCGTCTGCGTAAAAAAGGAGAGCCGGCGACTCTCCTTTTTTCATGGCGCGAACGGCCTGAATCTGCAACGCAGGCTAGTCTATCAATTTGCTGGCAAACATCTTCCTGGCCTTAGCTACCTTGGGTGCTACAACAAATGAGCAATAGCCTTGCTCTGGATGCTGGCGAAAATAATTCTGGTGATAGTCTTCCGCAATATAAAACATCGGTGCCTGGCTGACCTCGGTCACGATGGCGTCATCCCAAACCATCGCCATTTCCTTGACTACTTGTTCAGCAATTGCCTGCTGTTGCGCATCATGGAAGAAAATCACGGAGCGATATTGTGTGCCGCTATCATTGCCTTGACGGTTCAGTGTAGTCGGGTCATGGATGGTAAAGAAAATTTCCAGTAAATCCCTGTAGTTGACGATAGTCGGGTCAAAGCTCAGGCGTACCACTTCTGCATGTCCGGTTTTGCCGGTACAAATTTGTTCATAAGTGGGTTGATGCACCGCCCCGCCAGAATAGCCGGACTCTACTTTCAATACCCCGCGAATTTGCTGGAACACCGCTTCGGTACACCAAAAGCAACCGCCCCCCAGAGTGGCAAATTCAGTTGATGTCGTGGTCATGACTTTCTCCTAGTTTATATAGCAGCTTAATATCCTTAGTCTGCTTACTAGCCATTTTCTTACATTTAAGAATTATTTGCTCACGAGCTGAAGCCAGATGCAAGTGTAGCAATTCCAGGGGCGACCAATTTAGCCGATTTTTGTCTCTGGCTAAAGGCACCCAATATGCACTACACCAGAATGAGGATCAGCAACACCTTAGTCGAAATTTCGCCAAATGTGAATTAATGTAACCAGGCAACCCAAAGATTACAAAAACTTACACGAGAATATGAAAGGAAATACTTGGTATACGACTAAAATATTTCCTCAATTTTGGCACTGGTGAATAGCAGTACGGGACACAGCCAAACCAGTCAAAATCTGCTCACATCCTGTAGAGATGGCGGATACCAGAATTTAATTGCCAGACCAGGTCTGGCGCATATTTTCTCTTTGCTATTTCAATAAGTACATCATGTTAATTGACGTTATCAAAAACGGTTTCAGGACTATCTTCAGAGTGCGCCATGACCGCGAACTGCCACCAGCTGGTCCCAAACCGGCATTTGGCAGCACTGTCGTCTATAAACGCCTGAAGATGCAATTGATTGTGCCTATCGACTATGAACAATGGGAATGGCTGACCGAAAAAGGCTGGCGCACGCTGGACATGCGCTCAAACCGCCGCCGCTATTTCAAGGTGCCGCGCAAAGCGGTGACTCGCCTGTTACATGCCAATGAAACAGAGCGTGAAGTGCTGCTTCTGCAAATCATAGAACATCGCTATGACAGATCGCGCCTGCATTAATTAGTTTTAAAGCAATACAATTTTAAATTGTCTATATTTTATAAACTCACCATACAAAACTTGCACTAGCATTAAGAAAATGGATTTTTGTCCATGTGTTCAATACCATTTTCTTGATGCGCACTGTCAAAAATTAAAATCCTGACAATACTCAAGCAGGCTACAAGCGGTTAAAATGCCCGCATGCTTTATTTGTTGAGTCCTTGCTTTTTCTAAATTGCATACCAGCCCCTATTTTACTTTACGGCGTTCCGCATCCAAAACTGAGTAGCTACGCCTTGATTCTTTCGCCATCTTAATTCCATTTGGGCTACAATTCGATTGTCTATGAGATAACAAAAATAGAAGCTCTTTTGTCACCTATGTCGGGTGTCTCTTTTAAATATTCTTGCAAGGAAATTTAATGTCCGAAAACGAGAAGAAATTGCCGACTGCGGAAGAGTTTTTATTTACACATTCGTTATACGAGCCTGTTGTACTTCCTGGCGGCTCAGTGGATTTGGCTTTTGAAATTGTAAATTTTGACAATACGGTTGATGCCTACTGCATGGAATGTGGCACGCACAGCATCTTTAAACGTTCCAGCGATATGGTTACATCTCAACAAATAACTAATGGCGCTAACTGGACGATCTTTCGTTGCTCAAGAACTAATTCGCACAGGATTAGATTTGCCACTTTAGCTATAAGAACGCCGGACAATTGCATTTCTATTCAAAAGATTGGACAACATCCATCGTTAGCCGAACTAAATCTATATGATGTTAAGAAATACTCCCAGACTCTCGACAAGAGCTACTACAAAGAATTCACGAAAGCTATAGGACTGGCCGCACACGGCGTTGGTGTCGGCTCATTCGTTTATCTCAGAAGGATTTTTGAATTCTTAATAGAGGAGACTCATAAAATTGCTGCGATTGAACATAGTTGGGATGAAGCTATCTACAATCGCTCTAGAATGGGCGAAAAAATTGATTTGTTAAAAACGCAGCTTCCTAATTTTCTTGTTGCAAATAAGCAAGTCTATTCAATTTTGAGCAAAGGCATACATGAACTTACAGAAGATGAATGCCTAAAGTACTTTCCTGTTCTAAAGCATGGTATCGAAATAATACTAGATGCAAAACTTCGGAAAAATGAAGAAGATAAAAAAATTGCGGCAACAAAACTGGCGATCCAAAACATAGAGATTCAGATCAATAGATCAAACACAAATCCGCACGCGAAACAAAATTCATAAAGAAGAGTAAAAATAGTATTTTAAGTTCAATTCTTTTCAATGAATCCGCCAGCATGCTTAACTATGTCAATATAAAGATTTATATTGTATTCCCAAGGACGTTCTTGAGGGGTTTGCATTGACATAAGTTTCAGCCCCTGATTATGAGGAAATCCTTGTTTAGCTTGGATATTAAAACTAGTTGCGTCATGCGTCATGCGCAAATTCAAGTAAATATTTCCTATTTCATTTATCGAAGTTTTTCTATTTTCTCTCTGACCACTATCATTATAAAAAGAGTGGTCAAATGTGCAGGAATTTTGACTAAACTTAAATTCAGTATATTCGGGCACACTAAGGCTATTGGTATGAACCACACTTTCGAATGCTCTTGACGATTTTTGATAGAGCAGAGCAAAAAAAAGTAATAAATGTATTTGTATTTTTTGTGGATTTAAATGAACAAATGCTGCCTCAAGGATTTTAATTGACTGTAATTGATCTCGCAGACCAAGCTTAAAATAAGAAGCGTACTTTGAAAAAATATATGCAAGACAGTCATCAGGTTCAACGTGCTCATCTAATTCTGTATATCCGAGATTAAGCATAAAATGTTTGGGAGTTATTGCTTTTGATAGCAGATATTTCGCGTAAGTAAAATTGCTAGGTTCAGGTAGTATGTATTCCAAATCAAAAAAACGTTTTAAATATCTCTCCCCGTCAAAGCCAGCGCCATATACAGCTTTTACAGACTCGGACAACTGCGCAATATTAGTAGCAACTACAAAATAAATTCCTTTCACACCAAACAAGTGTTTAATACCCTCTAAAAGTTCTATCGCATAGTCTGGCCTACATCTATCAAGTTCATCAACAAATATGAAAACCGGAAGTTGCACCAATGCGTTCTCGTTTAAAGCTTCGATAAGCAACGTCAATTTTTCCTTAAATTCCTTGATAGCAGTTTTTGTATTCTTATGCTCCTTCAATGCATTATTGACTGCTTGTTCAAGGGATTTTTTTGTATTCTCAAATGACTGTCCTTTACTTTCTTTCTTATCGGCACCTACACTAGTTTCAGCGTCATCGTTGTCGATAAATATTTGAGTGGCTTTTTCTACGCTCATTCCAGCAAGGTGTTTAGCTCCTGCAGATATTAATACTTGAGTTGCGGGCTTAATGATCTTTTTCAGCTTTCCAAATGCGGTTGCGTACAGTTTCTTACCAATGGGTACGTGTGCAAAGGATTCAGCAAGCCCTGAGTCCAACTCTGCAATAAATGCAATGAGCGGGTCGGTTGTAAAATCATTTTTCCATGCATCGAAATAGACTACGGGGTATCTTTTAAATGAAAGCTCTTTTTTCCACCTCTCCAGCATGAATGTCTTGCCATATCCCCATTCAGCATTAACAGCAAGTACAAAACCTTCTTCATCTTTTTTCAGTGAGTATCTCGTAGTCAGGTATTTCTCAAGATATTGAGCGGCTTCTTTTCTCTTAAGGATATCTCCGATCCAAAAATCTTCTGGTTCTGATGTTTTTAATTGTTCAGTAGTCATAGTTTTTTTTGCAAATTAGATAATTTTTTACATATTATCAATTCAATTTCAAATTGGTGGGCGTATTTGGAAAAACTAATGAAATTTTGCATTTAATGCTGCATTTTTAACTTCTTCAGCATTTTCCATGCACGTGTCCATATACCTTTAGCGCGCAAAGAAGAAAACGCTTGTTCAGTGGCTTATAATCTTGCCTTTGAAAGATTAACTTTATCTGGTACGCAATGTTTCTTGTAGGGAACCAGTATTCAACAAACGAAGCATGCAAAATATAAGTAACGACGCTGAGGTTCAGAACGAAGACGATCTCGCTCTGCAGACCTATTTCAAGCCTGGTATTACTCCCGAAGACGTTTCCGCTGTATTCCCCCTGAAGCGTGGCCAGCCTGTATTGCAGGCTTTTACGGCTTTGTTCCATGGTGGTTTCAACGGCGTATTGTTGCGCCTGCTGGTTTTGCGGGAATTGACAGCCGACGTGGAAACGCCGTCGCTGAGCCGGGCGGATATCAATGCCAAGCTGGGTTATCTCGAAGCAGATGCTTTGGAGACGGTATTATCACGCCTGCGCTCCACTGGCCTGTTGATCTGGGATGCCAGTCAGTCGGTCTACCGCATTGCGCCAACGGCACGCAATGTGCTGGCAGCGATAGAGTCCTTGCTGCAAGTGGAAGAAAACAATGACCAGGCTGAGATGAGCTATATGCTCACTCAGGTCGCCGGTGCCCAGGCAGTGGGTGGGGTCTCGGTAGAACAATTGCATCATTTGCTGGGCCGCCTGATAGAACTGACGGAAGAATTCTCGGATGCGATTGCCTCAGGTTCAGAATTCCAGTTGCGCACTGCCCAGCAAAAATGGCATACCGCCTGCGACTGGGTGGAAAAAGGCTCAGAGATCATTCACGCCATCACCAATGATAGCCGTGCCGATGCAGCCACCCACAGGGCAGCGCAGGCCATAGGCCGTGCCCAGAGTGCCTTGCTGAATATGCAGGGCATGTTCTCGCGGGCGCTGAACCAGATTGAACGTCAGCGTGTGCATCTGGGTCAGTCTGGCTTGTCGACCACCGATATCAAAACCTGGCTGCTGCAAAAAGATGACCTGGCAGCATTGGCCGACGATGCCCTGGCAAAACCGGTGACGCCTATGTTTATCACGCCTTCAGAAATGATAGACGTGGCCGAGAGTGAATTGCTGAGCCACCGTGTATCTGCGCTTGCCGGTGCCTTGCCTGCCGGTGAAAATGCACCATCGATTGCCAATGATGATAGCGACGCCCTGCATGAGCTTGATCACTGGCTGGCCTTGCTGACAGAGGCCGATGCATCAAACAAACCCATCTCGCTGCAAGATATTTTATTGCCGTCGAATTTTTCGATTGCTTCTTACCGCGCCTCCATGTTGCCTTTGTTGGGGGACCCCAATGAATCGGCCTTGCAGGGTGCAACCGGGATACTGGCACGCCTGCCGCTGGTCTTCAATTCCAAAGACAAAATGCACAAGGTGCATGATGAACATGTTGCGGCAATGTCGATTGCCAGCCTGAGTGCGCCCGACGCTGTACCTTCCGCACCTACGGCCCCTGCTGCCCAGACAACCCGCAAAGTGAAGCCATCTGCACCCGCTGAACAATCTGCACCACCTGTACAGACAAGAGAAACACCATGACCGAAGATGCACAAATCCTGATCGCCCGCTTGCTGGCGCACCAGACCCTGCGCCGTGAAGACAAGCTGGTTAAACGCGCCTTGTCTGATGAATTGTTCCGTACCGAAATCGACACTCGCCTGAAAGCCTGTGGCATGAAATTTATCGATAATGTGTATGCCGACTATGTGACCCTGGCACTCACACGCGACAGCGAATCCAAAGTATTTGGTACCAAAGAGACCTGGCAAAACAATAATTTTGGTCTGGCACGCGATGGCGTGGCCTTGCTGGTGGTCTTGTGGTCTTTGATTATTTTACCCAAACGTGAGCGCCAGGAAGCCCACCAACTGGCAGAAGAAAACCAGAACGACATGTTCGGTAAAGACAAGCCCATGCCGCGTGCAGAAGACACTTCGATAGGTATTTCTTACCGCGCCCTGCTGGCCGACTTTGGTGAAAAGCTGGGCAAGAAAACCCGCATGGACATGAACCTGGGCCAGTTGGCACGCGTAGGTTTTATCGAACGCAAGGCCGACCTTATTTTGGAAGGCCCGTTGCTGGATTTGCTGATGGATACCGATACCCTGAAAGACCGCATCATCAATGGCGCGCTGTCAGATATTTTCCAGATCCCTGCTCCACGTACTCCGGCCATTATCGCGCCTGTAGTTGAAACCCAGGCTGCAGCTGAGGCTGAAACTACCGCTGACGCAAATGAAGTGAGCGTGGAAGCTCACGTTGCCGACACCGATGCAAGTGCAAACACTGGCACAGACATCAACACCAATACCGAAAAAGAATAAGCACCATGTTTCATATCAAATCGCTGGAACTTGTCCATTGGGATTATTGGCAACGCATCAAGAACATCCCTCTGGATGCCAAGATCATTACCATCGCCGGACAAAATGGCTCAGGAAAAACCACGCTGCTGGATGCCTTGCGTACCCTGTTTGGTTTGGAATGTTCGATGGGACGTTCATACAAGCATTATGCCCGCCACTCAGGCCAGCAAACCGCATGGATACGTGCAGTGGTGGATAACAGCGCCGTGGGGCCGCAGATTTCCAATCGTCCTTTTCGCATGTCGGGCTTGTATGAAGATGAAGTCACGCTATTTTGCAAGATAGAAAAAAATGGCGGCGACTGGAAGCGTCAATACCTCATGCGCAGCGGCAAAACCGAGATAGAAGAAGTGCAGGAAGCCAATGACTGGCTGGGTGTGGAAAGCTATCGCAAGCGCCTGTCACATGCCGGTTTGTCGAATGCCATGGGCAAGGTCCTGGCGCTGGAACAGGGTGAAACTGACAAGCTGTGTGAATACGCTCCACGCCAGTTGCTGGACCTGGTGTTCCAGGTGTTTGGCGACAAGGAAGTACTAGATGCCTATGATGATGCGAAGCGCCATCAGCGTGATACAGAAACTGAATTGCAACGTTTTGAAACTGAGCTTGAAGGTGCGAAAACCAATCTCGAAGGTTTGCGCCTGCGCGTTGCCAATTACCACCAGTATGAAGGCCTGAACAAGGAAAAGCGCGATCTGCAAGAAGAGATACTGCCCACCCTGCAATATCATGAAGCATTGGAAAAAGCGGGCACTACCAGCCAGGCCCTGCGTGCCAGCAAGCGTTTTTTAAAAACGCAAGACCATGCCCTGTCTGACCGCCGCCAGCATCTGGCGCAGCAGGCGCAGCAAGTGTCCGACGCCAAGCAGGCAGAAGCAGCACTGGAAGCAGAAGAATCATCCCTGCGCGAAAAACTCGGGCAGATCAACAGCAAACTCAAGCCGCAAGAAAGCCTGCTGGAACAAAAAACCCGTCTGCAAAAACTGGCCGCTGAAGCAGACGCCGATGTCGCCAATATAGCGGACGATCTGGAGAAAAAAGAAGCCGAGCTGTCACGCCAGAAACTGGAACGCGATGCCCTGACCCAGCGTATCGCTGGCGAGATGGAAACCATCGCCGCCCTGCAGGGCAAGTCTGCCCTACCTGACCCAGAGAATGTGCGCCAGATGCGCCGCGCGCTGACAGACGCGAACATCCCGCATTGCATGTTGCCAGAGATCGTAGAAGTTACTGATCCAAAATGGCAGGCAGCTGTGGAAGGTGTATTGCGCGGTTATACCTCAGTCATCTTGCTGGATAAGGCAACTGACGCCTCCGCCGCTTACCGCATCGGTGAAAAACAGCGCTACAGCCACTTCATCGTGCCGGACCGTATCAGCGCACCTGTGGTCAAGGACCAAAGCCTGCTGTCTGTCGTCAACTTCACTGGCCAGGCACCAGCCTGGCTGATAGAGCAGCTACAACGCATTGATACCGTAGGTTCAATTGAGTTGGGCATGAAACTGCCCAAGAACCAGGAATGGATTACGCCTGACGCCTATCATTTTGAGCGTCGTGGTGGCCGCTCCCTGTTCGTGGAAGTATCGCGCTATCGCTTTGGCAATGCTGGCCGTACCCAGCGCCTGGAAGCCTTGCTGAAGTCTTTGCCACGCCTGCAGTCGCAAGAAGATGTGCTGACCATGCAGATCAGCAAACTGGCAGGTGAAATCAGCGCCTACAAAGCGCGCCTGGCTGGTGTCGATGCAGCAAAAGAACTGAGTGCCCGTCATGCAGAATTTGAAGAAGCCAGTCGCAATACCCAGCCGCTGAAACAACAGCGCATGGAAGTCGGTGGCCGTCTCGGTGAAATCGCGCCTTTGCTGAAAGCCGCTACTGAACAACGCTCGGTCGCTCACTTAAAATGGGAACAGGCCAAGGCTGCAATCGCCGATGCCGAAGCACAATTGCGCACATCAGAAAAACGCCATGCCGATGAACGCAAGGAACAATTTGAAACCCTGCGCGCCATGCGTGACACCTGGCATACACTGCCACACAACTGGAAGCGCGCTTCACATCGCAAGGAACTGGTCGCCGAACATGAAAACGTCCACCAGATCGAATTGCGCATACGCAGCCTGACGAATAACCTGGCGCGTGAGGACTGGGAAACTGATTCCACCGTAGTTGATCAGTACACCCGTTTGAATGCCCTGCTGCAAGGCCGCCAGGCAGAAACCGATGAACGCCGCTACCAGAATAACCGTGCGATCGAAGCCACTGTGAATGCCCGTGCCGCCTATATGGACAGGCTGCGCTTCACCATCAAATCCTACAGCAAGAACATCAAGCAACTCGGCGAGCTGGCAGGCATAGAAGTGCATACCGATCCAGTCAAGCTGGAAAATGATGACATACAACTGGCCCAGGCTGGCTTGCATGTACGCTTCAAGTTTGACGGCAAAGGTCCGATAGGCATGAACGATGGTGAAGCATCAGGTGGCCAGCAAGTCATGAAGTCACTGATACTGCTGATAGGCTTGCTGAAATCTGACGATGGTTCCGGTGGCTTTGTCTTCATCGATGAACCCTTCGCCCATCTGGACATACGCAATATCCAGCTGGTCGGTGAGTTCCTCAAGAACACGGATGCCCAGTATTTGATGACGACGCCACTGACGCACAACACTGATGTGTATGACCCATCAGAACTGACACTGATCACCAGCAAGAAGAAAAAAGATACTGAATGGGCGCAACCTATTTTTGTCTTGCAGAGAAAGACTGAGAAAAACAAGACTGCCAAGGCATGATGAATATCCCCTGATATCGCTTGACATCAGGGGATAGCTCATTCTGGCAACCACTTTTTCCATGTACACACCGCTAACGCTCGAGGAAGCCATTAGCGGCGTAATCAGGATGACCGCCAGCAAATGTTGTTGTTTCTCCTGCTCAAGCTAAATGATCATTGGACTGTGTGCAAAACCATGTAAACTGCCTTGACGTTACTGCCAGCCCAAGCCTGCGACAGAACAAGCAAACGACCTCAAAGCACATATGAAAAAAACAAGCAAAGCTGCATGGTCTGAAAATCCAAAACAGAACGGCATATTAGCTGCGCTACCCAAGGCAGATTTCGAGCGCATTTTGCCCGACCTGGAACTGGTTCCTCTTCCTTTGAAGTGGACCATGCTGGAATCTGGCGACCATGTACGTTTCCTGTATTTCCCTATCTCTGGCATCGTCTCACTGATCTACGCTTTGGAAGATGGCTCATCGAGTGAAGTGGCACTGGTCGGCAATGAGGGTATGGTGGGTATTTCCATTTTCATGGGTGGCGATAGCATGCCATCCAGCACAGAAGTCCAAAGTACAGGCAAGGCATACAAACTCAGCAGAAAAGTCATGAAAAAGGAGTTTTCCCTGGGTGGCAAGTTGCAGCAATACGCTTTGCTGTATACCCAGGCGCTGATTTGCCAGACTTCACAAACCGCCGTTTGCAACCAGCACCATTTACTGGATCAGCAATTATGTCGCTGGTTACTGATGAGCATGGACAGGTTGCATTCAAATGATATCGTGATCACCCAGGAAATGATTTCCAATTTATTGGGAGTACGCCGCGAAAGCGTCACCCAGGTCATAGGCCAATTACAAAAAGATGGATTGATTACCAGCAGACGTGGTCATATCACGGTGGTGGACAGACCTGCCATGGAAGCGCGCGTCTGCGAGTGCTATGAAGTCGTACGCAAAGAATACCTGCGCCTGCTCCCGCCCGTTCCCGATGCTGACCCTGCAGCGTGACAGTAACAATTGTCCCGGCTACACAATTATGTTAATCAGCTGTGGCCCTTGGCAGGAAGCTTACAGACTGCCAGCTAGCCGCGAGGATCATTTTTAAAGCCATTACTGGACTGAAGACATAAATCCTGCAACTTCAATCTTAATGAGCGTGATTGCGCTGCTTTACCATATCCTAATCTACCCATAAAACTGGTATTTTTCAAAACAGCAGGATGACACAACGCCGTCAGGTTTTGCTGCAATTCCAGCATCTGCTCCTGTATGCCAGCAGTATCACTGCAAGGGCGTCCGGCTTTGACATACCAGTTGAAAATCAGTGGCGTCATCTCTGGCTGCAATTGTATGCCCAGTTTTGTGGCGGTCAGCCAGAAGCGTTGCAGGCTACGGCCAGCGGTAACAAAGTCTTCGACAGTTTGCGGCTCTTTCCTTGCCACGATCATGAAATGCGTAGCGCAAAACAGTGCCGGAACCAGATCGAGTTGCAGTCGTGGCAGCCAGGTGCCTGCCATGTAGCGATTCATCCAGTTGACCCGCTGCCAGCTATGCATGGCCCAGCGCATCATCAGCAAGCCCAGCTTATCCATGCCTATTGCTTGATCGGGTATGCGGTCAGTACTGAATTGCTTGCCCCAGTCTATGACTTTTTTATGAGTGGGAAACGCTTCAGGCATGGTCAGGCGTATTTTTGCATTTTGCCATAATAATTTCGCCATCGTCCAGCGCTGCTGCCAGCCACCAAACCAGCATATGCTGAAATTGTCACCCACAGCCTGCTCCAGCAGCAATTGATGCTCTGCACGCAAAGGCAGCGTAGATAGTGCCCGTCTTTGCACGCTTCTTTTTTCTATCATGTCCACCAAAGGGTGTGGAACACAATTATCAACAGGCAAGAGCCTGACCTGATAAGCAAGCGCGTTGCCATTGTCCGGATTTTCCTGGCTGTCTATACGCAAAAAATCTGCATGCCGTTGCTGGTGACTGGCCGCCAGGCTGATGTTTTCCAGTAGCGCACCCAGGGCGATCTGGCTCGGACGGCCATCAAAATCATAGACGACCGTGTCGCGGGTATCGAAGGCCCGGATGATAAACGCATCTTCTGAAAATATTTCAAAACGCCAGTTTTGCACATTGTCACCGCTTGGTGCCCAGCGTGCTTTATCCAGTATAAATTCAAGCGGGCTCATATTGTTTTCCTGCAGTTGCCAGTTTCTTACCCAGCATGCGTCTGGCGATGGCCAGTTTGATTTTTTGCAGAGGATTACGGTTACCACCAGGCAGCCAGGTCTTCTTCAGCACTTGCCGATAGGCGTCGTAATGCATGCCATGCGGCGCGCATATTACCTTGCCGCGTCCCAACAAAATTTTTGCGGCTTCAGTTGCTGCAACACCCGCACACAGTTGGCAAGCCATGACGGTTGATGGCCCTTTCTTTAAATCCAGTCTGACCCGACTTGGGTCAACCAGATAAGACCCATGCAGGCGGGCCGGTGCCAGCCCAAGCAAAAAGCGTATGCCTTGCTCGAATTCTGACTGTCCCTGCATCTGGAAATATGCATCAAAACTCATCTTGCCTGGCATGAAAGCCAGCACGGCAGTGCCCATGCCCAGAGGTGCTGCAGTGACTGCCGGTATGCCCTTGCGATAACAGGCTGCGAAGACTGCACGGCGGGTGTCAAAGGCAAAAAAATCCAGACTGTCGACATAGATATCGACACCATCCAAAAAGGCATCCATGTTGCCGGCATTCACACCTTGCGGAAATACTTCTATCTGCAAGCCAGGATTGATATCTTTAGCCATGGCCTGCATGACTTGAGCCTTATCCAGCCCCAGCGTAGATTGCATGGCTCCGGCCTGGCGATTCATATTTGGCAGATCAAACTGATCAAAGTCAGCAATATGAAAAGCACCTATCCCCAATCTGGCCAGTGTCAGCAAATGCGCGCCACCGACGCCGCCCATCCCTGCAATGGCGACCTTCTTGCCGCGTAGCTGCGTCTGTTCTGTCTCGGTGAACCAGCCAAGATTACGGGAAAAAGCCAGGTCATAATCAAATGCGGATTCTGGCTGGCTTTGATGTTGCGGCAATGGTTTCATGCGTGATACTCGCTCATGCCCTGCAGACGGGCAGCCAGGCTGGTTTCTTCTTCAGGGGAAAACAAATAAGGGTAGAAAGACCGCTCAGTGTCTGCCAGTTCTGGCTTGCCCCCGAAAATCTCCACCAGCCTGGCCACATAATGCAAGTCTATACCCAGCAAGACTGAAGGCGCCTGAACTTGTTGATTATCACGGACATCACTCAAGACCGTGAACTTCAGCATGCGCTGGTAAAACGCCACATGCCGGGGATTCACCTCTATGCAGATATAGTTATAGTGACGCACCCGGAAAGCCCAAATTTCGGCAATATGAAACAAAGATGCCAGCACACTCCTGGATTTGACCTCTTTCTCGACGGCCAGTTTGGTGAACTGGCATAGCTTTGCTCCTCTGCGACGCAAGCTATCAAGTTCAAACTGATACAGCTTATCGAGCGGCAAACCATCCCCAGAATCGAATTGCACACTCAGTGTGCCAACAGCCCGATTATCTATTGTGGCTTGCAGACTCAAGACATTCATGGCCTTGCTCAATTCAGGATTGGCATAACCACGGGAAGAAAAACGTTGATTCACTAGCATGTTGATAGATTCACGATCATTTCTGGAATTGACCAGCTTGACCTTGAAGCCAGAATTTTGTTTATCCGGCCATGGGTATACCGGCGTTTGTCGCTTAAGCGCATCCCCATTAATTTTGCGTGGAGCGTCCAAAGGCATACCGATGATGGTATTCGTCTGAGCAAGTGTGTGCATGATCTTATCCAAAGTATAAGCAGTTTTAGAGGCTAAAAGACCTTTCCTGTGGCGTGTGCACCCACTTTCTGGAAACAGAAATATCGTTTCTGTGCAGTAAGTATATTCATGCTCTGATAAAATTTATGAGCTAAAATAGACAAGCAATGTGCTGATCCAGCCATAACTTGTAAGCAAATCTATGTAATCAAATGTTACCAATTCGTTTTGACCTCTTATACCTGGAGGGCTGTTTGCCCGGCACCATGCTGACCAGCATTGATGCCATTACTGCAGGCAATACTTTCTGGAGTTTGCGAAATCCTGAAAAACTAAGCGGCGTGGGGAGACGCGCCCTGCCATTTCGTTGGCGAATCATTGACGTATATGGAAAGACCCTGTCCTTACCATGGCTGGAAAATTTGATGGCACCAGGTTTTGATGACACAGACGAATATCTGCCCGCCAGGCAAACCGTGCTGGTCGTGCCTGGCCTGCAAATAACTACTATTTATGATCTGGACAGACGCGTTAAAACCGGGGCCGCAGAAAAGGCCTTGCTGCAGTCTCGCCATCAATCAGGAGCCATCATCGCAGCCAGTTATAACGCAACAGGGTTTCTGGCAGAAGCAGGTCTGCTTGAGCACAAACAAGCTGCCATGAGCTGGATGATGAGTGGCTGGCTGGCCGATAATTACCCAAATGTCTTGCTGAATCTGCGTCATGAAGTGGTAGTCGATAGCAACATTTTCACTACCGGTGCACCAGCCAGTAATTACCGTTTGATTTACGAAGTCATGCGCCTGCATTCTGGCGATGCCTTGGCCAATAGTGCGATAGATGCTACCTACTATCAGGAACAGCGCTACAAGATCAGTGCAGATATGAATCCTGTGCTGTCAGCCAAGGCGCGCGATGGCATCGTCTTCAAAGCCCGTGCATGGCTGGAAGCTGATCTCAGCCGTGCCTATAATTTGCAGGAAGTTGCGCATGCGGCTGCTGTCAGCCCACGTACGATCAATCGTTACTTCAACGAAGTGCTGGGCATGTCTCCCTTATCGTATCTGCAAAAATTGCGGATACAAAGAGCCAAGCATTTACTGGAAATCAGTATGCTTGATATCAGCACCATCGTGGAGCAATGCGGGTATCGCGACAACAGCTCATTTTGTCGTTTGTTCAAAAGAGAAACCAAGATAAGCCCTTTGCAATTCCGGCGCCGCTTCAATTTCCGGGTAGACAAACGCTGGTGGCGTGCCAGCGACACAACCTCTTACGACCCAAGCTGAATCATGCAAAACCCGAGTTTACATAGCCTTCATATTGGATCAGACTTAAGTCCGGCAAAAGCGGATAT
Organism: Pseudomonadota bacterium; assembly: GCA_040390835.1. Lineage (GTDB taxonomy): Bacteria > Pseudomonadota > Gammaproteobacteria > Burkholderiales > Burkholderiaceae_D > Undibacterium. Next base: position 7,576 of record JAZJXP010000105.1, on the reverse strand, counting down.
TTTCTCCTAACAAAAAGATGGAAAACTGAAACATGTTAATCAATTGTGTTACGTATCAGGAAGGCCGCAAACTTTCCGACATATCGGTGGCAGCCATCAGCGACTATGTACAACATAAAGACCAGTTTGTCTGGGTAGCCTTGCGCGATGCCTCGGATGAAGAATTACAGGAAATGCAGGTCGAATTTGAATTGCATGAGCTGGCGGTCGAGGATGCGCGCCATGGTTATCAAAGACCCAAGATAGAAGAATATGGCGACTCTCTCTTTGCCGTCATCCACACTGTGGAAATGCTGGAAGGTGAGCTGCATACCGGTGAGCTAAATCTCTTCGTCGGCGAGAATTACGTATTGTCGGTGCGTAACCGTTGCCAGCAAAATTTCCTCGGCGTGCGCCAGCGCTGTGAGCGGGAACCGCACTTGCTCAAGCATGGTTCTTCATTTGTGTTTTATGCCCTTATTGATGCCGTCGTTGACCGTTACTTCCCAGTCGTAGAGGCCCTGGAAGAAGAGCTGGAACTTATCGAAGAACAGATTTTCACCAAGGGCAGTGAACGTGCGAATATCCAGCGTCTGTACCAACTCAAGCGCAAGATCATGGTGGTCAAACATGCAGTCACACCGTTGATGGAAGCCTGCGGCAAACTGTTTGGTGGCCGCGTGCCCGCCCTGTGCGTGAATACCCAGGAATATTTCCGTGATGTATATGATCACCTGTACCGTATCAACACCTCGATCGAAACCATACGCGACACCATCAGTACAGCGATACAGGTTAACTTGTCCATGGTCGCCATAGACGAGAGTGAAGTCAACAAGCGTCTGGCCGCAGGTGCTGCGATTTTTGCAGTACCTACCGCTTTTGCCGGCATCTGGGGCATGAACTTCAAGGCCATGCCAGAACTGGAGTGGCATTATGGCTACCCCATGGCGGTAGGTATCATGATTACTGCTTGTGCTTATTTATATTACCGCTTCAAGAAATCTGGCTGGTTGTAACAAGGCAGAAAGCACAAGCCATTGCTTTTTCTGCCAATGGTAACTTACTGGCCCTCATCAATTTAAAACGCATCACCACAATAATGTGGCGATGCGTTTTTGTTTAGCGCACATTGCTATTCAAATGGCGGTGCTTTGACAGCACGCATGGCGCTTTCCAGCGTAGATGTGCTGAGCGGTTCGATAAATCCTTTGATACCTGCCGTTTGCGCTGCTGGCTCGGTTGCAGGCATTTTGAGTAATGCCGTCTTGATTTCGGCTGCCACATCTTTATTCGCATGTGGCAAGGCGACCACGAAATATTCAGGATACAGTTCCGTCGTCAGCAAAAACGGGAATTTAGCATCCTTGCGTTCATCCAGTATAGTGAAATCGTCCAGCTTGATTTTGCCTTCCTTGGCCATGTTTTCCAGTATGCCAGTGCGCACAAAGGCTGCGCTGGATTTGCCGGATTGTACGGCCAGTACAGAATCATCCTGGCTGGTGGTGGTGAACAGACCGTAATCACGTCTGGGTTGCATGCCCTTCTGGGATAAATGATAGACCTGGAATAAGTATCCACCCGCTGACTGTATGCCCAGGGCACTGACAGGTTTGCCTTTCAGGTCTTCTATCTTGCTGATGCTGCCGCCCTTCTTGACCACGACGACACCGCCAAATACGGAACCCTGCTTGCCATTCAGGGAAGCCAGCAGTGTTGCCCCCAGCTTCACCTTCAGCATCAAGGTCTGGTTGGGATTGGCGAGTATGAAATCGACTTTCTTGGCACTGGCATCACCGAACACCTTGGACACTTCCATGGGGACGATTTCTACTTGCTTGCCTGTTGTCTTGCTCAGATACTTGCCCAGGTCTTGCCATTGGTTTTGGGTCTCTTGCGTGGAGCGAGGGGCATTGACGCCCAGCTTATAAGTTTCGGCACTGCTGGCTGTCATTGCAGCAGAGAGCAACATCATGAAGCCAGCAATTTTTATGAGAAACAGACGAGTACTTTTCATTATTTGCACCTTTGTAATCAAGAATTAAACGATTTCAATTTGCAACAGATAAAGCATGGCAATGATGAAGGTCTGTCTTGCACTGACTGACCAGCTTGGAACTTTTTTACATAAGCATGAGGAGGAATGGTTTCTAGGATAACACCAACTACGGGGTAGCATAAGTAAATATGGGGGAAATCAAGTTCATGGTCATAGACAGATCCCTTGCAATTCAGGCGTCACGCCAATAACAAACTGACCTGACCCCGGCGCTTCCAAATCAAGCTTTATTTTTTAGCGCTTCGTCACTTCTTTCACGCTTTGCAGATGAGCCATGCGCTGCTCATTTAATTCCAGTATGCACAAGAAACGCCGGTGTGAGCCACCGGTACCTCCAGCAGCGAGTGCGGCCTGTAATTCACATTGCTCTTTGCGATAGCGCAAATATTGTTTGCCTGAAGATAATACATAAACATGTACCCGCCTGCGGTTTGCTGGCGTATCGTCCCAGCGATGTACATGGCCAAGGACATCTTCTTCTGTATTCTTGAGTGCCACATCACTGTCAAGGACACGTTTTTCCAGGCATGTACGGGCATCAGCCTGACCTCCAAGTGAAAAACAGTCTTCACCAGAAATGGCACGTTGTGCCAAGGCACCTGAGCTAAAAACAAACAAAGGCAAAAGTAACAGTAATTGATGCAGAGGCATACAGATCATCATCCTTGGAGTATTTCAAATGAGGGCTCTGATAGCCCACGGAAAATTCTCTACATACTATCAAATCCCCACCTGATTTGTGCTATCTTGCCGGACTGAGGGAAGCTCAACATCGTGCACAATCAAAAAAACAGAGAGCAAATGTATGAACGTAGATGTGGAAATTGCGACGGATGTGGCGACAGCAGCCGTGCTGGTCAATGAGGTACAAAAAAGTGGCGCTCATGCAGCCAGCGCTGATGAACATCAGCATGCCTGCGCCAACTGCAATGCCAGTCTGCAGGGTGCGTATTGCCATGCTTGCGGACAAGCTGCGCATATTCATCGCTCCCTGCTGCATTTGGTAGAAGAGCTTTTGCATGGCCTGTTTCACTTTGAGACCAAGGCATGGCGGACTATTCCAAAACTGATCTGGTCGCCTGGCAAACTGACGCGCGACTATATAGAAGGTCAGCGCACGCGCTATGTGTCGCCTTTGGCCCTGTTTTTGTTTTTGATCTTCGTGATGTTCTTTGTGTTTTCTTTCACGACCAGTAATCCGCTCGAGGGCATTTCTGACAAGCCGCATACCAGAGAGGGTATCAGCAAGGTTTTACAAGAGCATCAGGCGAAGCTGACATCCCTGGAAAGTGAGCGCGGCCAACTGCCAGCAGGTGATTCAAAACTGGAAGAACTGGATGAAAACATCGCCGATCTTAAATCAGAGATCACTGCACTGGAAAATTCACTGAGTTTTCTTGGCATAAAAAATGATGGGACCAACCAGATAAAGGCCGATGACAAGGATAGAGGCGTCGGAAAACTGGCGCAAAAGCTGGATGAAAAACTGTATAAAAAAATAGAAGAGAAGCAGGCAAAGCAAGCGGAGAAAAAACAAAAAATAACGGTTACCTCTTCTCTCCCATCCATACAGGAAAAAATCAAGCATGCGGTCAATACGCCTGAATTGACCTTATACAAAATGAAGAGCAATGCATCGAAGCTTGCCTTCATGCTCATGCCTATCTCCTTGCCGTTTTTATGGCTGCTCTTCCTCTTTAAACGCAGATATGGCATGTTTGATCATGCCGTATTTTCGCTGTATTCCCTGTCCTTCATGGCCTTGCTTCTGATGACGACTGCCATACTGAATGCCATGAGTTTTAGTACCACGGCAGTGCTGTTATTTGTTTTTGTGCCGCCTCTGCATATGTTCAGGCAATTACGTCAGGCTTATCAATTGGGAATAGCTGCCAGCCTGTGGCGCACAATAGCCTTGCTGTTCGTGGCAGGATGTTCTTTGCTCATTTATCTGCTACTGATTTTAAGCTTGAGCGCCTGAACAGTGTGTAACCGGGAAAAGCCTGAACTCTAGGCCTCCCAGGTAACCCGGTTGCGGCCTTGGCTTTTGGCCTGGTACAAGGCCTTGTCTGCACGTTCCAGCAAGCGGCCAAGGCGATCGTCTTCTGACCTGTATGTCGCTATGCCTATACTTACGGTCAGGGCAAAGACATCGCCAGTAGCAGTATCCAGGGCCAGGGACTGTATGTGAGCGCGTATGCGCTCAGCCACCAGCATGGACTCTGGCTGACTGGCCTGTTGCAAGAGCACACAAAATTCTTCTCCTCCCAGGCGGCCAAACAAATCTGATTCACGCAACTCCAGTTTGACGGCTTCAGCAAAACGAATCAGCGCGTGGTCGCCAGACTGATGACCATATTTATCGTTGATGCTTTTGAAGAAATCCAGATCCAGCATCAGCAAGGTCATCTGGGTTTGATAGCGCTGACAACTTTTGAATATGTGTTCAGCATGTTCCAAAAAGGCACGGCGGTTGGCTATGCCAGTCAAGGAATCTGTGGTGGCCAGTCTTTGCAATTCTCTTTCCAGCATTTTGCGTTGGGTGACATCCCTGCAGATTCCTTCTGCTCCCGCATAATTACCCTCATCGTCAAATAAGGCTTGGCTATTGACTGAAATATCAATGGTGCGTCCATCTTTGGTGACCATTTGTCCGGGGAAATCGCTGACCATGCCATGGAGCATGATTTCCTTTCTGAAAGCCTCTCTGTCAGCCATCTGCGGATAAAGCGCAGCGGCAGGTTTTCCCTCAATTTCTTCAGGGGTGTATCCCAATATTTTAGATACTGCCGGGCTGACTTTTTGTACTATGCCGTCAACATCCGTGCGGTAATACACGTCCTGCATGTTCTCAAACAATCGCCTGAAATTGAATTCACTGAGGCGTAATTGCTCTTCCATCTCATTATGCTCAGTCATGTCCATACCGCTGATCATGACGGCATCTTTGCCCTCAAATACGATGGCATTACTGATCACCAGCAACATCCGGAAATTGCCCTTGCTGGTACGTATGCGAAACTTGCTATTCGCATTCGCCCAATTGTTGCCCTGTTTTTTTAATCGTCCTTGTGACCTCGGTTGATCAATAGGATGAACAAATTCATCAACAGACTTACCTAGCAATAGTTGTTCATCGCTGACTTCAAGCAACTGAACCGCAGCGGGATTGAGTTTTACCAATTTGCCATCCACAACAATCGCTACAGCGACCGGCAAGATGTCAAACAGGTAAGCAAAATAATTATCTTTGTTCAAGACTGATCCTATCAGAGCCCGGCCCCACGCCCATATGTATGTTGGGATGCACCACTTCATTTTACTGCCGGGCAATGGTGAGCATAGTAAGAAAATGCAAGATCAGACAGATTGTTTTTGAGGTGCAACAATCATGAGGGCAGAAGTGAAATTTAATATATAAAAATACATATCTTAAATCTTATGTATTTTGCTAAAGATTTACACTGTCATGCGCCTGTCAGATGTATCACTTAGTGTATGCTAGCTTTAGCGCCGATCAGAGTCTGTATAGCCTCTTGCATTGGCCAACATTGACCATCATTGTTCACCATTGACCATTCGACAATACACCATGAAGAATCCCTTGCCAAACATATCCAGTCCCATGCGCCGGCTGTTTTTAATGACTTGCCTGGCTACCTCTGCCAGCCTGCCTGCTCTACCAGTTTTTGCAGTTGAAAAACCGGTCCAGGCCAAGCTGGTGGTGGTTCTGGTCGTCGATGGTCTGCCACAGGAGCAAGTCGTACGCTATCGTGATCAGTTTGGCCAGGGCGGTTTCCGCCGTTTGCTGGACCAGGGTGCCTGGTTCTCGGATGCACACCAGGCACATGGTATTACCGTGACAGCAGTGGGTCACTCTGCTGTGCTCACCGGCGCCTATCCTTATCAACATGGCATCATAGGCAATAACTGGATAGATCCGGTCACACTGGAATCCGTCTATTGCACAGAAGACAAGCAATACACTTATATAGGCGAAGAAACCAAGGCCAGTGATGGCACCTCTCCTGCCAACCTGCGCGTCAGCACGCTGGGCGATGAATTGCGCTATTCAAATGGCGAACACAGCAAGGTGATTACCGTATCCGGCAAGGACAGGGGTGCGATCCTGTTGGCAGGCAAGACCGGCACGGCCTATATGTATATGAGCAAGACCGGTAATTTCGCCAGCTCCACGTATTACATGAAAGCCTATCCACAATGGGTACAGCAATACCAGGCAGCAAAACCGCAAGACCGCTTCTATGGCAAGGAATGGCGTCCATTGCTGCCGGATGCAGCTTATGTGAATGATGCCAATGATGAACTGGTCATCAATCAAAAAGAAAAAGACAAGCGTTTCCCGTTTGTCTATACCAGCAAGTCGGGCAAGCCTGATGCTGACTACTATAAAGACTTATACACTGGCCCTTATGTCGATGAAATGACACTGGACTTTGCCCGTGCTGCCATCGAGGGTGAAAAACTGGGGCAAAACCCTACAGGCGTGCCGGATGTACTGGGTGTCAGTCTGTCCAGCCATGATTATGTCAATCACAGCTTTGGCCCTGAGAGCCGCATGTCGCATGACCATCTGCAAAGACTGGACAGGATGCTGGCGAACTTCTTCACTTATTTGGACAAGCGCGTGGGCTTGGAAAATACCATGGTGGTGCTGACCGCCGATCACGGCTTCCCGAATGTGCCAGAATTTGCGCAATCGATCAAACGTGATGCGCAACGTCTGGATAGCAAAAAAATGACAGCAGACCTGAACCAGCATCTGTCGGAAAAGTTTGGACAAAAGGATCTGGTCCGCAAATGGTCAGCGCCCAACTTCTTGCTCGACTATAAACTGATAGAGCAAAAAAACCTGAAACGCGAAGATGTGGAAAATGCAGCGGCGAGATTTTTGCTGGGCTTGCCAGGTGTGGCCGACAGTTTTACCCGTACCCAGTTTGAAAACGGCAACCTGCCGCGTACACGCATGGGCACACTGGTACAACGTGCATGGCATAAACAACGCTCAGGCGATGTCATGGTAATAGTAAAGCCTTACTGGTATTTTGGCAGCGAAGCGCACGGTACATCGCATGGTTCGCCTTATATCTACGACACCAATGTGCCGTTGATATTAATGGGCAAGCCCTTCAAGGCAGGTTCCTATGGACAGTATGCTGAAGTCATGGATATTGCACCTACGCTGGCGCACCTGTTAAGAGTGCGTCCACCTTCAGGCTCTGAAGGGCGGGTGCTGACAGAGATACTGCGCTAATCAAGTCGTCATGGCGAAAAAAAACCGCATGAATAAAATCATGCGGTTTTTTTATGCGTCATTGCTTTACTTGGCCTGACGATAGTTATTCAACATAGGATAACTTCTGGCGTACAAAGAAAACAAGAAAGCCGCCAGCAAGGCAAAACCGGCAAAGAAGAACATCTGGAAAGCGGTGACGCTCATCCCAGTCGTCTTGATTTGTGCAGTCACTGCTTCGCTCTTGACGCTGGAGTTAGCCAGCAAGACCCACAGATTACCAA
>JAZJXP010000104.1:0-7891 GCA_040390835.1 Pseudomonadota bacterium | reverse complement strand
GAGTACGCGATAATTGCTGTCGTCCTGTTTGGGCAGTGCCATAAGCGCGACCAGTCCGACAATGACGGCGGTTTGTGCCGCCATTACTGCCGTTCCCCAGCGCATGGAATTTTTGCCATCCGTCTTGAACATAGCAAGCATGCGTGTCAGCAAATTATTATCTTTGGTCTTGATCGCTGGCACTTGCGCATCAAGCCTGGGCAACAGACGGGCGAGGGCACGCTCCACATCTGGAGCTGTGCTTGTCGCCGGTTCACAGGTCTTCAGCTTCAGTTGCCATTGCAGATCATCCTGACATGCAGCGCAGGTTTGCAAATGCGCTCGCACCAATTGCTTTTCATCAGGCTGCAGAGTATTGGCGACATACCAGGGCAGCAAGTCCTGCACCTGGTTATGGGTAGGTTCATCATACTGGTGAACCTGGTTTGTTTTCGTGTTCATAATATTTCCTCCATGCTGTCGGAAAGCATGAATCTCAAACGCTGTCTGGCGTGGAACATCCGGGTTTTGACGGTATTGACCGGGCATTCCATGGTTTCAGCAATTTCCTTGTATCCCATCTCATGATAATAAGTCAGGCTGACGACAACGCGTTGTTCCATGGGCAGGGCACGCAGTGCCCGGTTCAGGTCAGCATCAAGCTGCTGGGCTGACATCTGCTGCTCTGGTTCATACCTGGTTTCTGCAGCATGATGCTCAAAATTGGATTCGACTGCTTCGTCAAAACTATGTATGGCCTTCAAAGCCTGGCGATAGGCTATCGCAAATATCCAGGTGGATACGCGGGAAGTATGGTTAAAGCTGGGTGCTTTTTGCCAGACTACCAACATCGTATCGTTGACTATCTCTTCTATCAAATGCGTATCACGTGTCATCTTGTCCAGAAATCTGGCAAGTCTGCCAAAGTACAGGCGATACAAGACCTCAAACGCCTGGCGATCGGCGTTTGCAATCAAAGTGATCAATTCAACTTCCTGCGCTTCCGGGGTATTTGGACGTTTCTTGTCTGTTTTACCTCGCCATCCCCAATTCTCAAACATGCCTGCACTCTCCTCGATTAGCTGTTAATACCTGCTCAGGTAGAAAAGGTTCATTGCAGCTTAAAATTAGTTGAAACCAGGTTGATGAGGACTTGTTGCATAAATGACAGTGTTCAGTATTGTTCGACTGCCTGCCGGATCCTGTCAAGGTGCAAGCGTCCCAACTGAGCAACTGATTGTAACGCATCACCATGATGCTATTTTTTATCTTCTTCTGCCACATTTCCTTTCAAATTTCCGTCGTAAAAAAGCCCCCTGCAAGTTCACAAACTGCTGATGTTTTTCTCGCGTCAAAAAAATATTTAATTTTTCTTTGAACCAATTTCAATTATTGGCGCATTAACCGCTTGAAACAAACGGAGAGGTCTATTTTTTTCATGTACAAAAAAAAGAAAGCCTCTTTCTATCCACCTGCTTTGCTTATCGATGAACCTCATCTCTCCTCTTTTTGTTCAGCAAGCGATGTGTGGAAATCAGTTGTGGACAGCGGATGTGACAACTCTGTTGCGGCTCTTGTTGCTGGCTCCGGTTCTTGAAGAGTTGGTCGTGCGTGCCGGTTTGCAGCAATACCTGACAGGACGGTTTTATCAGTCGGGTAGCTATGCAAAGTTAATGCCGGTGTTGCTATCTGCAACGGCGTTCAGCGTTTTGCATGCGGCATCAGGCTGGGCAGTAGTGTCTGCAGTTTTTTTACCGGGCTTGCTGCTGGCGATGATGTACCAGGCTACGCGTGACTGGCGCTTGTGTGCTTTGACCCATGCCGCATTCAATGGAATGGCTCTTGGTGTTTGCATGCAGTAAAAAATTTTAATCATTAAAGGGAAACTATGATGAACTTGCATTTTCGTTTTACGCGCCTGCTGCGGCAGGCTGGTGTGCTGGGGGCTGCTTTGGCTGCGAGCATATCAGCAGCACATGCTGCCGACGCCCTGAATGGCAAAAGCCTGTACCTGAATGGCCCGACTGCTGGCGGCACCAGTTGTACTGCCTGCCATGGTGCCAGCCCGGCCAATAACGTCAACGGTATTTTGCGCGGAGCGAATAATCCCACGGAAATCAGCAATGCTTTTGCACAGAACAAAGGTGGGATGGGCAGTTTATATAACAATAAATTCAGCCAGGCTGAAATTGCTGACCTCGCTGCATTTATCGGTAACCCTGCTGTAGTAGCCGGGCCTATCGCCACAGTGTCGCCCGCCAGTCTGGTGTTTACCGGAACCACCGTAGGCCAGACCAGCACCGCATTGAGCACCACGCTCAGCAATACTGGATCTGCTGCTTTGAATATCACTTCGATTGCGTTGACAGGTGGATCAGCTACGGACTTTAATCTTGCTGGCGGTAGCTGTGCGGGTGGCAGTTCACTGGCACCAAGTGCCAGTTGTACTGTGCTATCCACTTTCAAACCGACAGCGCAGGGTAACCGTACCAGTAGCATCAGTATCAACCACAATGCAACGGGTGGTGTCAGCCTGGTTACGTTGAGCGGCACTGGTAATGCCGCTGCCCAGGCTGGCCTGACAGTGTCAGCCAGCAGCCTGAACTTTGGAACGCTGCTGGTGAATGCTGCTTCAACTGCGCAGACCATTACCATCAGCAATAGCGGTCAGGCAGCATTGAATTTCAGTTCGATTGCTTTGAGTGGTGCAAATGCAGCTATCTTTGTTGTGGGTGGCACCTGCAGTACACAGACTGCGGTTGCAGCAGGCGGCCAGTGCACCGTCACTTTGCAGGCAACACCGGCTTCTGCAGGTGCTTTTGCGGCAGCATTGAATATTGCCAGCAATGCCTCGAACGGCAATGCCGTCATCAGCCTGACAGGCAGTGCAGCAGCAGCCACGCCAGCCATTACCGCAACACCCAGCGTGCTTGCTTTTGGCGCACAGACGGTAGCTGCGGCACCATTGACACAACAGATCAGTTTGTCCAATACCGGCAATGTTGCACTGACATTCACAGCTATCAAAATCAGCGGAGCATCGGCAATTACTCTGGGTGCAGGTAGTACTTGTGGCAGTAGTCTCGCAGTTGGCGCGAGCTGCAATGTGCCTGTGGTATTCACGCCAGCGGTCGAGGGTGATGTCAGTGCCAGCCTGGCTGTGACATCAAATGCCGCACCATTGCAAGTGGCGATTACTGGCACTGCGACCAAACAGGCGGTTGCCAAACCAGTCTTGTCAGATACCAGCACAGTACAGTTCAGCGACACCCAGGTTGGCACCACTTCTGCCAAGCATACTACCACGCTGAGCAATACCGGTACTGCAGCACTGAAAATCACCAGCCTGGTCTTGAATGGCAGCCAGCTCAATGACTTTATATTGGCTGGTACATGCGCCGTGAATGGCAGCTTGAGCCCGGCAGCGAGCTGCACTATAGATACCAGCTTCAAGCCTGGCAGCGCAGGCAGCAAGGCAGCAAATGTCTTGCTGGTGACCGATGGTGGTGCGCAACTCAGTCTGGGTCTGGCGGGTACTGGCATTGCCATCCCTGTCAAGACTGTTACGCTGAATATCAATCCACAATCCTTTGATTTTGGCTCGACCACGATAGGTAATGCGAACCTGGTGAAACGCTTCACGCTGACCAATCCTGGTACCAGCGCCATAGCGCTGACAAATGCGGCCTTCAGCGGTGCATATGCAGCGGTAGTTGATAGCTCATCCTGCCCACGTTTCCCATTCAGCCTGCAGGCAAATACCTCTTGCGAACTGGTGGGTAGTTATGCGCCATCAAATGCAGGTACCAATAATGGCAGCGTCGTCATCAGTTCTTCTGATACCAGCACGACCTGGAGCATAGCCTTCTCAGGTACTGCAGTGAATGCCGTCACTCCAACGGTGACAGCCAATGCGCCAAGAAATGAAGGCGGCGGTGGTTGTTCAGTTGCCCGCGATGGCAATGATCCTATGTTGCCTGTTCTCGTGATATTGGCTGCTGCAGTCATCATCTGGCGCAGGAAGCAAGCGCGTCAGGCTAGCGTAAAAAATTGATCGATAAAGCCGGACTGCGGTCCGGCTTTCAGGTTTCAGGATATGAAAACTATAGGGTAAAAAATATGAAATTCTCTATGAATATATACAAAAGACGCATTGCATTTGGCATTGCTGCACTAGTCATGGCAACCTCAACAATGGCGCTGGATAAAGGTAGTAATGCCCCGGCATTTGATCTCAAGGGTGTGGAAGGCAATATCAATCTGGCGAAATATCAGGGTAAGTTGGTATACCTGGATTTTTGGGCTTCATGGTGCGGCCCTTGCCGTCAGTCTTTTCCCTGGATGAATGAGCTGCAATCCAAATACGGTGCCCAGGGTTTGCAAATCATAGGCGTCAACCTGGATCAAAAAAATGAAGATGCCCGTCAATTTTTGACTACCACACCAGCCCGCTTTGTCGTGGCTTTTGACCCTGCTGGCGCGACTCCCCGCAGCTATGGAGTGAAAGGCATGCCCAGTAGCGTGCTGATAGGTCCAGATGGAAAAATCATCTTTGAACACGCAGGCTTCAAGGAGGCGGACAGGGCTGCGCTGGAAGAAAAAATAAAATCTTCATTGGGAGCAATCAAATGAAGATCATAGTAAAGAAAGCCACGTCCCTGCTATTGATAGCCAGTGCTGCATTTGCGTTATCTGGCTGCAGCACGATCAAATCCGTGCAGCCCTGGGAAAAAGGCAATCTGGCGAAAACAGCCATGACCTTTGAAAACGACAGGCTCGAATCCCGTTACGGCGAACACATCTACACCAGCCGCGAATCAGCTTCTGGTGGTGCCGGCGTGGGTGGTGGCGGTTGTGGTTGCAATTAATCAGAGAATTTCGACATGACTAAAATTATTGAAAAAAATTCGGTTCCCCTTATTGCCCCGACCGCATCTGAAACCTTGCCCGCTTCATCTGACATGCAAACCATAGGCGCAGCATTGCTGACTGCCGCTTTGCTATTGCCCGGCGTGGTCAAGGCCGAAACACCGCCTGAACATGCCAGCCTCAGCCTCAAGTATCTGAACTATGAAGAAAAACAGGCTGGCCTGAAACGCATTACTGCAAACTCACCTTCGCTTTCGCTGATTACACCCCTGGGTGCAGACTGGTCGCTGGATGCCAGCCTGACTTCGGATGATGTATCCGGTGCTTCACCGCGTTACCACACCGCTGTGTCCGGCGCATCGCGCATGAATGACCAGCGTACTGCCGGTGACGTGGCGTTTACCCGCTACTTCCCCCGTGCCAGCCTGACTGTGGGCACGGCATATTCAACTGAACATGACTACGAGTCACGCGCCTTGTCAGCAACCGGGAATTTTTTCTCGGAAGATAAAAATACTACCTGGACTGTCGGTCTGGGGGGCAGTCATGACCGCATCAATCCTACCAACCTGATCGTCAAAAACGAGACCAAGAAAACCACGAGCATCATGGCAGGTGTCACGCAGATACTAACTGCAGAAGACATCGTTCAATTGACGCTCAGTCATAGCAGGGGAGAAGGATATTTTTCTGATCCCTACAAGGCGCTTGACCGCAGACCAAGGGAACGCAACCAGACTACCCTGTTAGCACGCTGGAACCATCACTTCCTGGGCACGGGGGGGACAGGCCGCTTCAGCTATCGCTATTACAGCGACACTTATGATGTCAAGGCACATACCGTGACGGCAGAATATGTACAGCCATTTTCACAAGGCTGGACAGTCACACCATCGTTGCGTGTGTATACCCAAAGTGCAGCCAGTTTCTATTTTGACCCTGTCTATGATGCGCAACTCGGTGCACCGTTTCCGCCAGGCTATCAGTTTACGTCCAACCAGCCCACATCTGCTGACCAGCGCCTGTCAGGTTTTGGTGCGCTTACTTTTGGTTTTAAAGTGAGCAAGCAATTGACGCGTGACTGGACAGTAGACATCAAGCTGGAAAACTATGAGCAACGCGGTAGCTGGCGACTATTCCACAAGGGTAGCCCTGGTCTGGCAGCACTGAAGGCGCAGAGCATACAGCTGGGTATCAGCAAGCAGTGGTAGCAATATTGGTTTGTTGCTCAAAAATTCGGGAGTTCAAATGAAGCATCATATTTTTTATAAGTGGTTCTCTGCATTGCGGCTGTTGTCGTTATTGCCGATATTGTTGATAGCGAGCTTATTGCATCCGCTTGCATATGCTGATGATTTTCTGGAGCCAGAACGCGCATTCCAGTTGCAGGCAGAGTTGCGTGATGTCAGTGGAGCGAAAACTCTGATGCTCTCATGGACCATCGCAAAGGATTATCATCTCTACAAAGAGCGTCTGAGTTTTAATGCGGTAGAGCAGGGCATCGCTCTTGCAGAACCTCGACTGCCGGACGGCGTACGCAAATTTGATACCACCTTCAATAAAGAAGTTGAAACCTATCAGGATAAACTGGTGGTGGAGTTGCCAGTCACTAAAGCAGACAAGGTTTTCACTTTGAAGGTCGGTTATCAGGGCTGTGCTGATGCAGGGCTATGTTATCCACCCGCAGAACAGCACTACAAGGTTGATACTTCTGTATCCGGCAAGTTGAGTGTTGCGTCCGCAGATCAGGTCTCGCAAGTCGTAGCCACCACCACAACTACTGCCGCTGCGCCTGTCGCTACCAAGGATGCCGTGCATACCGAAGATGACAGTTCTCTTGCACAGCGCACCTTGCAAAGCGGCAGTTTGTGGCGCATAGGTTTGGCCTTCCTGGTATTTGGTTTGCTGCTGTCTTTTACTCCTTGCGTACTGCCTATGGTACCTATCCTGTCATCCATCATCGTGGGTGAGGGCAATGTATCGCGTGGCCGTGGTTTCATGCTGGCGCTGTCTTACTGCCTGGGCATGGCCACGGTTTACACCCTGCTGGGTGTCGCCGCAGGCCTGGCTGGTGAAGGCTTGGCCGGGGCCTTGCAAAAGCCCTGGGTATTACTGACTTTTGGTGCTTTGCTGGTTGGCCTGGCATTGTCCATGTTTGATGTCTATCAATTGCAATTACCTGGTGGTTTGCAAAGCCGCCTGAGTCAGACCAGCGGCAGTTTCAGTGGGGGCAAATTCCTTGGCGTGTTTGTCATGGGGGCTTTGTCTGCCTTGATCGTTGGCCCTTGTGTGGCGGGGCCACTGGCGGGCGCCTTGCTCTACATCAGCCAGACCCGTAATGTGATGACAGGTGCCTGGGCCTTGTTCTCCATGGCGGTAGGCATGAGTGTACCTTTGCTGTTGACTGGCATTTCTGCAGGTAGCCTGTTGCCGCGTGCCGGGGCCTGGATGAATCATGTCAAGAAATTGTTTGGCCTGTTGCTGATTGCTGTTGCCATCTGGATGGTATCGCCCGTGTTTCCGGTCAAGGTCATGATGGCTGTCTGGGGTGCGTTTGCCATACTGTGTGCTGTGTTTTTGCATGTGTTTGATCAGATCCCGACAGGTGCCAAATTGCGCCTTTACTTTGCCAGGGCCTTGGGCATTACCTTCCTGCTGGTGGGTATGTTCGAGTTGATAGGTGCAGCCAGTAATGGTAAAGACGCCTTGCAACCTTTGGCGCATCTGCGTGCGACAGAAAATGCAGTCCAGCTTGCGGGTAGCAGCGATACAGAAAAACATGCAGAGAATAAATTCACACGCATACAAAGCGTGGCCGAACTTGAGGCCACTCTGGCCAAGGCAGATGCTCCAGTGTTGCTTGATTTTTATGCAGACTGGTGCGTATCCTGCAAGGAGATGGAGAGGTTTACTTTCTCTGAACCCAAGGTCAGCGCACAACTCAAGCAACTGCATTTGCTGCAAGTTGATGTGACCGCCAACAGTGATATGCAAAAAGCCTTGATGAAACGCTTCTCCCTGTTCGGGCCACCGGGCATCATCC